>CAYSJH010000053.1:0-33941 GCA_964431315.1 uncultured Bacteroides sp.
ATCCAAATTAGTAAAAATCATGGAAAATTGTAATTTTGTCATGTTTTTTTGGAAATATTGTCAGATGGAACTACAGAGAGTAAAACAGCGATTCGGGATCATCGGTAACCATCCTGCCCTGAACCGGGCCATTGATATAGCGCTCCAGGTGGCGCCGACTGACCTGTCCGTATTGATTGGAGGGGAAAGCGGGACAGGCAAGGAGTTTTTCCCCAAAATCATACATCAGTACAGTTCGAGGAAGCACGGTACCTACATTGCCGTTAACTGCGGGGCCATCCCGGAAGGGACCATAGACTCCGAATTATTCGGGCATGAGAAGGGATCATTTACGGGAGCCACGGACAGCCGCAAGGGATATTTCGAGGTGGTCAACGGGGGGACCATATTCCTGGATGAGGTGGCCGAACTTCCCCTGTCGACGCAGGTCCGTTTATTGAGAGTGCTGGAAACCGGGGAATTCATGCGGGTGGGATCTTCCAAAGCGCAGAAAACTGACGTCCGGGTCATTGCGGCCACCAACATCAACATCATAACGGCGGTCCAGGACAACAGGTTCCGGGAAGATCTTTATTACAGGCTGAATACGGTCCCGATCCTTGTTCCGTCGCTGCGTGAAAGGAAGGAAGATATCTACTTGCTTTTCCGGAAATTTGCCAGCGATTTTGCGGAAATTAACCGCATGCCGCCTGTATCCCTGACAGAGGAGGCCCAGGTGATGCTGTCTAATTATCGCTGGCCGGGCAACATCAGGCAACTGAAGAACATCACCGAACAGATTTCCATCATCGAATCCGAGAGGGAAATCGACATGGAAACCCTGGCCAGGTATCTTCCGGATTACCAGCCGGTAAAACTGCCGGCCCTCTATGAAAAACAGGTCAATCAGCAGACTTTTAATAATGAAAGGGAGATTCTTTACAAGATCCTGTTCGATATGAAAAGCGATATGCATGATCTGAAGCAGCTGGTAGCTGAAATTATTGACAAAGGAATGGTGGGGGAGGAATTGCATGAGAACAACGCGAGGATCATTGAGAAATTATACCCGGCTTCCGGCCGGTCCGAGGTGGGAGTCCCCCATGTCAGCAGCAAGGTCGGCGGCCCGGGCAACAACCCTTTCAATGCAGCCGAAAGCCAAACGATCCAGGATACCGAGGAAATAATCGAGGAATCTCTTTCACTGGAACAGAAGGAAATCGAACTCATCAAAAAGGCCCTTGAAAAACACAGGGGAAAGAGAAAATATGCTGCCGGGGAACTAGGAATATCCGAAAGGACGTTATACAGGAAAATAAAAGAGCATAATCTCGAATGATCCATGAGGACCCTCACGTTCATATTGCTGCTGGCAGTGGCTTCGCTGGTCATGACATCCTGCAAGGTATCGTACTCTTTTTCAGGGGCCAGCACGGGTACCCTTAAAACGGTATCGGTCGCTTATTTTCAGAACCGGGCGGCACTGGCCCCGCCTACGCTCAGCCAGTATTTCACGGAGGAATTAAGGGACCTTTGCGAGAGGCAGACAAATCTCAACCTGGTCAGCGGTACAGGGGATGCAAATTTTGAAGGGGAAATAACGGCTTATTCAACCCGACCCATGGCTATTTCAGGAGGGGAACAGGTAGAGCTGACCCGGTTTACCATTGCCATAAGGGTACGCTATACCAACATACAGAATGATAAGCTGAGCTTCGAGGATACCTTTTCGCAGTACCGGGATTTTGGAAGCACGCAGTCCTTCGAATCGGTCCAGGCGGATCTTACGGAAAAGATCATCGAGGATATAACCGAAGACATATTCAACCGGGCATTTGTCAACTGGTAAGGCATGAAACGGGAAAACATAATCGGGTATGTGAAGGATCCCAACCGGCTGGGCCAGTCCACACTGACCGAAGTTGAAGAACTCGTAGAATCTTACCCCTATTTTCAGACTGCCCACATGTTGCTGGCAAGGAACCATCATAACATGGACAGCCTGAGATTCCATGATATGCTTCGTTCAGCGGCGGCGTTTGCGGGGGACAGGACCGTACTTTACCATTTAATTCACGGGACCATTCCAAAACCGGGCCTTTTAAAGCCTGAGGTTGCCAGTCCTGGTGTGACCAGCCCTGAGGTTACCGGTCAGGATGTGACGGGACCGGACATGCCGGGGGAACCTGAAGGAATGGAAGCAGAGGGACGGGATGGTATTTCAGGGAAGCTGGCCGATATCCTCAGCCGTGAAACAGGGGATGCTGAACTGGATTACGGTCCCTCTTATTCCCTTGAGGAAACAGGAAAGGAGACCGTATTACCGGTGGATGAGCAGGAGGAAGGAACGGCCACTGCCACAATAGAGGAATATACCTTTACCGGATGGTTTGATCACATAGGCGAGGCATACCCCGTTCCCGTTCCCCCGCCGGAACAGAAAGACCTGATCGAGAAATTCCTGGATGAACTTCCGGCCATCAAGCCTGATCCCGGGAAGGTCCCGGATCAGACGGACCGGTCCGAGGCATATGGCAAAGCAGACGATTCCCTTATGACTGAGACACTTGCAAAGATCTTCCTGAAACAGGGACTTTACCGGAAAGCCATCCATGCTTACGAAAAATTAAGTTTGAAATATCCGGAAAAAAGTACTTACTTTGCGACGCAAATAAAAAGGATAAAAAGAAACCTGGAAAACGAATGAAGCCATGATCTATAATCTTTTATCAGTATTGGTGTTAATTGTCTGTATCCTGCTTGTTCTGATCGTACTGGTGCAGAATTCCAAGGGTGGTGGACTGGCTTCCAATTTCCAGTCCTCCAACCAGTTTATGGGTGTCAGGAAAACCACCGATTTTCTTGAGAAATCCACATGGACCCTGGCGGCGGCCCTCATGGTTTTCAGTATCATTGGCAGCCTTACCATTCCTAAGGCCTCAGAAACACAGCATTCTGTCCTTGAAGGCCAGATTGATAACGTGGTGGACCCGAATGCCATTCCGACGTTTCCAAACGCGGTTCCCGATGCGGGTAGCAACCAGAATGCCAATCCGGGTTCCAATCCCGGTTCCAACCCGGACGCCAATCCTCAGTAAAGGTATCCGTCCATAACCAGTCTGGTGTCAGGAACCATGACAACCTGACATCTTTCATGTTCCTTAAACTGCATGGCTATTAACATTTTAAAATACTCATAATCAGGTAGATGGACTTAAGGATATTCGGCTCTGATAAATCTAGGGTGTGTAAAATTGTCCATCCCCCGTCCTGAAAAATGCCTGAATCGGCTTTGGCATAGTATGTGAAAAGAAAGTCTCGAATTTGAAAAATGTCTAACTTAAATACGTATAGAAATGGCTGATGTAAAAATCAAACCGCTTGCTGACAGGGTTCTTATTGAACCGATGGCAGCAGAGGAAAAAACCGCTAGCGGGATCATTATCCCGGATACCGCAAAAGAAAAACCCCAGAAAGGAACTGTCATAGCCGTGGGTCCAGGTACAACCGATGAAAAAATGGAAGTGAAGAAAGGTGACGTCGTACTGTACGGCAAATATTCCGGCACGGATCTTACCGTTGGGGACAAAGACTACCTGATCATGAAGCAGTCAGATATCCTGGCAATCATCTGAGAAAACAATTAATCAAATCATAAACAAATAGTTAAAAATGGCAAAACAGATTAAGTATAATATTGAAGCAAGGGATCTGCTGAAAAAGGGCGTTGATGCACTTGCCAATGCAGTAAAGGTAACACTGGGTCCCAAGGGGCGCAACGTTGTTATTGAGAAGAAGTTCGGTGCACCCCAGGTGACCAAGGACGGCGTGACCGTTGCCAAGGAGATCGAACTGAGCGATGAATTCGAAAACCTGGGTGCACAGATGGTCAAGGAAGTAGCATCCAAGACCAACGACGATGCCGGTGACGGAACGACAACCGCAACCGTGCTTGCTCAGAGTATTGTTAATGTGGGACTGAAAAACGTTACGGCCGGTGCCAATCCGATGGACCTGAAAAGGGGCATTGACAAGGCCGTCGTAAAAGTGGTTGAGACGCTGAAAAACATGTCGGAAGACATCGGCGACGATAATACCAGGATCGAACAGGTTGCCTCCGTTTCTGCCAATAACGATGCTGAAATCGGCAGGCTGATTGCCGAGGCAATGGAAAAAGTAAAGAAGGAAGGCGTGATCACGATCGAAGAGGCCAAGATCTCCGACACTTATGTCGAGGTCGTGGAAGGGATGCAATTCGACCGGGGATACATTTCCCCCTATTTCGTAACCGATACGGAAAAAATGGAAGCCGTTCTGGAAAGCCCTTACATCCTTCTTTTTGACAAGAAGATATCGGTTATGAAGGACATGCTTCCTGTCCTTGAATCTACCGCCCAGACCGGGAAACCTTTGCTCATCATCTGTGAAGATGTGGATGGGGAGGCCCTCGCAACACTGATCGTCAACAAACTGAGGGGATCCCTGAAGGTGGCGGCCGTCAAGGCGCCCGGATTCGGGGACCGCAGGAAAGAAATGCTTGAAGATATAGCCATCCTGACCGGGGGCACGGTAATCTCCGAGGAAAAAGGGCTCAAGCTTGAGAACACCTCACTGGATATGTTAGGGCAGTGTGAAAAGATCTCGGTTGACAAGGACAATACCATCATTGTGAACGGTGCAGGCGACAAGGACAGCATTGCCGCAAGAGTGGGACAGATCAAGGTTCAGATCGAAAATACCACATCGGACTACGATAAGGAGAAACTTCAGGAAAGGCTTGCCAAGATGGCCGGCGGAGTTGCCGTACTGTATGTGGGTGCTGCTTCTGAGGTCGAGATGAAGGAGAGAAAAGACCGCATGCACGACGCACTGAATGCAACCAGGGCTGCCGTTGAAGAAGGCATCATTCCCGGTGGCGGCGTTGCATACCTCAGGGCCATGGAAAAACTGGAAGGCTTCGAGGGAGAGAATGATGATGAAACAACGGGTATCAGCATCGTACGCAGGGCTCTTGAAGAACCCCTTAGGATCATTGCAGAGAATGCAGGGGTTGAAGGATCAGTGGCCATTCAGAAAGTGAAGGATGGCAAGGGGGACTTCGGATTCAATGCCCGTACAGAGACCTATGAGAATCTTATGAAAGCCGGTGTTATTGATCCCACCAAGGTAGCCCGCATTGCCCTTGAAAATGCAGCTTCCATTGCAGGCATGCTGCTGACAACGGAATGCGTGCTGGCCGAGGAACCGGAGAAGGAACCACCCATGCCGGCAGGCGGACCCGGCGGAATGGGCGGAATGATGTAAGATCATATTCCAGGTCCAGATACTTATCAAGCCTTCCCGGTCATACGGGAGGGCTTTTTTTAGTTATATTTGTACCTCATTTTCTGAGGATGTCGCATGCCATCAGCCACATAAGAAATTTTTGCATCATCGCCCACATCGACCATGGAAAAAGCACCCTGGCCGACCGCCTGCTTGAATTAACCGGAACGGTTTCGGAACGGGACCAGCAGGAACAGATACTCGACAGCATGGATCTGGAACGCGAACGCGGCATTACCATTAAAAGCCATGCCATCCAGATGGATTATGAGAGAGCGGGTCAGATATATTACCTGAACCTGATCGATACCCCTGGACACGTCGATTTCTCTTACGAGGTTTCCCGTTCTATTGCAGCCTGTGAAGGGGCCCTCCTTGTGGTTGACGCCACCCAGGGGATACAGGCCCAGACGATTTCCAATCTTTACCAGGCACTTGAGCATGACCTGGAAGTGATCCCTGTCATGAATAAAATGGACCTGGAAGCTGCCATGCCCGATGAGGTAAGCGACCAGATCGTTGACCTGATCGGCTGCAAACCGGAAGACATCATCCATGCAAGCGGGAAAACGGGTTACGGGGTGGATCTGATCCTCGAAGCCATTGTCGACAGGATCCCCTGTCCCACAGGAGACCCGGAAAAACCCCTGGAAGCCCTCATCTTTGACTCGGTATTTAACTCTTTCCGGGGAATATTTGCCTACTTCAGGATCATGAACGGTACAATCCTGCCGCAGGATTATGTCAAATTCATGGCGACCGGGAGGAAATACCATGCCGATGAGGTCGGGGTACTCAAGCTGAAGCCCGAACCGAGAGATGGCCTGAGTGCCGGAGATGTGGGTTATATAATATCGGGGATCAAAAATTCGATCGAGGTAAAGGTTGGTGATACCATCACCCACGTCGAAAGACCCTGTCCAAAGGCCATCGAAGGATTCAGGAATGTAAAACCCATGGTATTTGCAGGCGTCTACCCGGTCGATGCGGATGATTACGAGGAACTGCGCAGTTCCATGGAGAAACTGCAGCTGAACGATGCCTCCCTGACCTACGAACCTGAATCTTCAGCCGCACTGGGATTCGGTTTCCGGTGTGGTTTCCTGGGACTGCTCCATATGGAGATCATCCAGGAAAGGCTGGACCGGGAATTCGACATGAATGTGATCACCACGGTCCCCAACGTATCCTTCCTGGTGTACAAGACGAACGGGGAACTGGTGGAGGTCCACAATCCTTCGGGACTGCCCCAGGCCACCCACATCGAGTACATCGAGGAACCTTACATCCGTGCACAGGTCATTTCCAAATCGGAATACCTGGGTGCGATCATGAAGCTCTGCATCGACAAGAGAGGTGTCCTGAAAAACCAGGTATACCTGACCAGCGACAGGGTGGAAGTGACCTTCGAAATGCCCCTGGCAGAGATTGTCTTTGATTTTTACGACAAGCTGAAAAGCATCTCCAGGGGATACGCCTCGTTCGATTACTACCAGACGGGTTTCCAGAAGGCGAACCTGGTGCGTCTCGACATCCTTCTGAACGGGGAGATGGTCGATGCCCTTTCCACCCTGATCCATCGCGATAATGCCTATGCATTCGGTCGCAGGATATGTGAAAAGCTGAAGGAACTGATCCCCAGGCAGCAGTTCGACATTGCCATCCAGGCGGCTATCGGGGCCAAGATCATTGCCAGGGAAACGGTCAAGGCCCTGAGGAAGGACGTAACGGCCAAGTGTTACGGGGGAGACATTACCCGGAAGCGCAAACTCCTCGAAAAACAGAAAAAGGGGAAGAAACGGATGCGCCAGGTCGGCAACGTGGAAGTTCCCCAGTCCGCCTTTCTTGCGGTCCTGAAACTGGATTGACCTCTCATTTGATTTTTTTCCGGATTTGTATTAACTTATTTTGGCTAATGCTGAACGGATGGAATATAATGAAAGAAAGATCATTATAACGGCCGATGACTATGGGGTATGCGAGAATGTCAACGAAGGGATAAGGCTTGCGGCACGCCTGGGATGCATCAGCAATATATCGGCGTTCACCAATTTCGGGAATTCGTTAGAGGGACTGAAAGCCATTTCGGCTGAATGCCCGGGGCTGGGGATCGGGGTGCATCTGAACCTGAATACGGGCAAACCGGTTTCGTATGCGGCCCGGATCCCGACCCTGGTTAATGAATTGGGACATTTTTACGACATCGGGGAGTTCATCCTGCACCTGCCTGAAATTTCAGCTGACGAGGTTTATACGGAGATCCGGGCCCAGATCAGCGTGCTGACTGATAGCGGGATCAAACTGGACCATATCTCAGATCATTTCGGGGTGCTCTCATTCCATCCCCCCTTTTATGAACTACGTAACCGGCTTGCCCTGGAATGCGGGGTCCCTGTCCGATCCCCGGTTACCGCCAGCCGGAAATTCCCCGCGGTTTATAAGAATGACGGTGGGATGAAACTGGTGCGCCGGCTTGCCAGAAAACTCGCTTTCCGTTCCCCCCTGATGGCAGTACAACTGAAAAAACAGTTCAACATTGAGGAAATGGAACGAAAATCGGGCGAACTGAATGCCCTCGGGATCCCGCATCCCGACCTGATGATAGACTGTTTTTACGGCGATCCCACCCCGGCCAACCTGCTCCGGATCCTGGAAAACCTTCCGCCCGGCACCTCCGAGATCCTGGTCCACCTGGGCAACTACAACCGGCAGAAGGAATACCCGCCGGGACTCTGTACCGTTTACCTGAAAAACCGGGAATGCGAGTTAATGACCATTACCAGTCCCTATTTAGACGAATACCTCTCCAACCTGAAAATCAAGAAAGTCACATATTCAGATATTTATAAATAATCCCCGGCAGATTATTTAGATATTTTTTAAATAATGACTAATTTTGAGGTTTGGAACGGTGTAATTCGAAATCATTTTATTTCTTTAATTTGCCACCAATTTAACCCCCCCTGCCTGTAACAGTAAATGAATGTGGGACCAAAAACCCTCTTATGAAGAACGATCTTTCTACCCTTGCAAATCACACGGATGAGATAACGGTTGGCATTGACATTGGATCCATATCGATCAATACCGTTATACTGGACAAGCAGAAAAAAGTCAGGTTTGAAACGTACACCTATTGCCACGGGCGCCCTTTTGAACAGCTGAGACTCATCCTTGATGAGCTCCTGGAGGGTCTGGGGAACCCGAAGGATATCCGGATTGCCTTAACGGGAAGCGGGGGCAAGCTTGCCTCCGAAGTACTTGGAGGTGGATATGTGAACGAAGTCATATCCCAGTCTGTGGCCATCGGGGAATTCCATCCCGAGGTGAAGACCATCATTGAGATGGGAGGCGAGGATTCCAAGCTCATCCTGATGGACGGCAGCAACACGGGGACCAACACACTTGCGGATTTTGAACTTAATACCGTCTGCGCCGCCGGAACCGGCTCTTTCCTGGATCAGCAGGCCAACCGCATCGGGGTATCCATAGAAAAGGAGTTCGGGGAACTGGCACTGAAATCGAAAAATCCTCCCCGCATCGCGGGCCGTTGTTCCGTGTTCGCCAAGAGTGATATGATCCATCTTCAGCAGATCGCCACCCCGGTGCACGATATCGTAGCGGGACTTTGCTTTGCTGTTGCCAGGAACTTTGTCAGCACCCTCGGGAGGGGAAAGAAACTGGAGTTCCCGTTATCCTTCCAGGGTGGGGTTGCTGCCAATGCAGGCATGATCCGGGCATTCACGGAACTGCTGGGTGCCTCAGAAGGGGATATTATCGTACCCGAGCACCATGCTTCGATGGGAGCCATCGGGGCCGCATTGAACCTGATTCACAAAACTTCCGAATACGAAGCATTCAAAGGGATCGAAAGCCTGGATGACTATCTGCATAAGGAAAAGTCCAGGGGAAATTACCAGGAGGCCCTTCATGAACCGCAGATCGAGGTGGACAAACATGTTTACCAGCTGCCAGAGGGCAAAGGCAAGGCAGAGGTTTACCTGGGACTGGACGTCGGGTCGCTGAGCACGAACGTGGTACTGATCGACAGCGAGAACCGGGTAATCGCCCGCCGTTACCTCCCGACGGAAAGCAAACCCCTCGATGCCATTCGAAGAGGAATGTCGGAAATTTTCGAGGAAGTGGGCGACAAAGTGGTGGTTAAGGCCGCCGGCACCACCGGATCAGGGAGGTACCTGACAGGGGACTTCATCGGGGCGGATGTGATCCGGAATGAAATCACGGCCCAGGCAACCGCGGCCATTGTCTTTGACCCGGAAGTGGATACGATCTTTGAGATCGGGGGACAGGACTCTAAATACATAAGCATAGACAACGGGGTGGTGATCGATTTCGAGATGAACAAGGTCTGTGCAGCCGGTACCGGTTCTTTCCTGGAGGAACAGGCGGAAAAACTCGGCATCAACATCATCGAGGAGTTCGGGGACCTTGCCCTGAAGGCTCAAAAACCGGCATCCATGGGCGACCGCTGCACGGTTTTCATGGAATCGGACCTGAATTCATTCCAGCAGAAAGGGGTGGAGAAGGAGAACCTGATAGGGGGACTCGCCTATTCGATCGTAAAAAACTACATCCTGAAGGTAGTCCGGAAAAAACGGATCGGGAACCACATCCTGTTCCAGGGAGGGGTGACCAACAACAAGGCCGTGGTCTCCGCCTTTGAGAAAGTCACCGGGAAAAAGATCCATGTGCCCCCGCATTTCGACGTAACCGGAGCCATCGGCGCCGCAATACTGGCCAGGGAATACGTTAACGAATACAATATTGAAACCCGGTTCAAGGGATTCGATATCTCTAAAGTGCCTTTCTCGGTCAGTCATTTTACCTGCAAGGGATGCAGCAACCAGTGCGAAATACGCAGGATAAAGATCGAAGGGGAGAAAAAAGCCCTTTATTACGGCGGGAGGTGTGAAAAATATGAGCTGGACGAACGCAAAGGGAAAGGACAGGGAATCACGGACTATTTCGAGGTCCGCAACAACCTGCTGCAAAAGGGTTATAAGGAAGAGGAAAAAAGCGATAAAATCACCATCGGGATCCCCAGGGCCCTGATGGTGTTCTACCAGCAATTCCCGTTCTGGAGGAACTTTTTTGAAACCCTTGGCTTCCACGTGGTTGTTTCCCGTGAATCCGACAATAGCCTGATCAAAAAATCGCTGGAAATGCTCGTTGCCGAAACCTGTTACCCGGTGGAACTGGTTCACGGGCATATCGATGATCTTTTCCAGAAAGAGGTGGACTATGTTTTTGCTCCGTTCATCATCAATGCGAAGGCGGAGCAGGACAATCCCACTGCCAATTATAACTGTCCCTGGGTGCAGACCTACCCCTTCATGGTGCAACCTTCCCTCCTTGATGATCAGAAGGAAAGACTGCTTACACCAGCCCTTAACTTCAGGTATTTCGGCAAAGTCCTGGACAGGGAGATTTCGGACTTCATGAAAATGAAATTCAGCATCCCCGCCAGGAAAACCGTAGAAGCCATCCGTATCGCACAGCAAAAGCAGGAGGAATTCGAGGCGGAGGTCAAATCGATCGGAAGGGAGCTCCTGGCCAATCTTCCGGAGGACAAGGAATGCCTGGTGATCATGGGCAGGCCTTATAATACGGGGGACCCGGCCCTGAACCTGCGAATGGTGGAAAAACTCATCAACATGGATGTGCTGCCGATCCCGATGGACTTTCTCCCCCTGGAACAGGAAAAAATCACCGGGGATTATAATAAGATGTACTGGCCCAACGGGCAGAAGGTCCTTGCCGCGGCCCGTTACATATCCAGGCATCCGAAACTTTATGCCATATACATGGGGAATTTCCGCTGCGGACCGGATTCTTTCCTGGCACATTTTGTTCACGAGGAAATGGCGGGGAAACCCTACCTGGAACTCGAGATCGATGAACACGGGGCCGATGCCGGTATGATCACCCGGTACGAGGCATTCCTCGACAGCCTTGCAGGATCCAGGATTGTCGAGAAGTTCAAGGAGGAAATTTACAGGCCGGGAGTCATGGATCCGTCCCCGAGTGCCGACAGAGTCCTGTATTTTCCGTTTATGAGTGACAGTGCATTTGTGATCTCTGCAGCCGTAAGGTCGGTAGGCGTGCCTTCGGAGGTGCTTCCCATGCAGGATGAAAAGGACCTTGAACTTGGGAGAAAATACACTTCGGCCCGGGAATGCTTCCCGATGATCTGTACAACGGGCAATTTTCTCCGAAAACTAATGGAACCGGATTCCGATCCTTCGAAAATAAGCTTCTTTATGCCCGATCATAACGGTCCCTGCCGCTTCGGACAGTACAACCGTTTCCAGAGGATCCTTTATGATCGCCTCGGTTACGAGGATGTAAAGATCATTTCTCCTTCCAACGATGCATCCTACGAGGACATTGCAGGGGAGCACGGAGCAAAATTCAGGCTCCGGGCCTGGAGGGGTTTCGTGGCCGTCGATATCCTCCGGAAACTCAAGCAGGAGCGCAAACCCTACGAACTTATCGAGGGGTCGGTTGAAAAAGTTTACCAGGAATGCCTTCAGGATGTTGTACGATCGGTAGAGCAGGGTGCCGGCGACCTGGTGGATACCATGAAGCGATGCGGACAGAAATTTGCTACGATCCCGCTCAGCAACGGACAGCGCAAGCCGGTTATCGCAGTGGTTGGAGAAATCTTTATGAGGGATAACCCGTTCTGCAGCGGATTCCTGGTCGACCGCCTGGAAAAATTCGGGGCGGAGACCTTCATCGCACCCTTCTCTGAGTGGATCGCCTATTCCACTATCCGGTACACGCGTGACAGCCGCTGGAAGGGCGACATGAAGGGGGTCATTAAATCGAGGATACAGTCCTACGCGCAGGATCTCACATCGAAGACCCTTTATAAAGCCGTCCATGGGCTCTACGATGACACGAGAGAAATATCGGTGAACGACATGCTGAATAACTGCGGCAATTACATTCACAGGCATTACGACGGAGATCCGGCACTCAACCTTGGAACATCCGTCATACTTGCCCGGACCGGCATTTCCGGGATCGCAAACATACTTCCCTTCACCTGCATGCCGGGTACGGTGGTATCCGCCGTTGCGAGAGATTTTAAGAAGGATCACGGCGATCTTCCATACATCAGCATCCCTTACGACGGACAGGAGGATACTGCCATTGAACTGAGGCTGCAGGCTTTCATGCACCAGGCAAAGGAATATGCAAAGAAACACGGCCTGAACAAGGTGGTAAAGGACAAGGTCTAACCCTGGTTCATGGCCGGGCAGCAATGGAGAATTCACCGTAACCAGGTTTATCCCCTGTTTTTAGGCAGGAATATCCTTTTTAGCTTTCGTTGCGGAACGGCGCCGTGCACGCTGGCCCCGGTCCAGTTAACACCGGCATTCCCTTCCCTGAAATAAGCCTTGACTTTCGCCCTCCCGGTCTTGTCCCCCGCCTCCACCTTCTCCTTGCTCAGCATGGCCTGGACTTCCGGATCCCGCTTCTTCGACTCCAGAAACTCACTGAACCGGCGTCGCTCGTCGAGGTTTTTAAGGAAACCGGCTAAAAGGAAGAGCACGATGCCGGCAATGCTGAGGGGCAGCACCAGCGGGAATGAGGGCAGGTCCAGCAGGCAACCCAGCGCAGCCCAGAAGATCAGCACGATGGCCAGCATGCCGGACAGGATAAAAATTATACGCATTTTACTTCTCATTCCGGGTGGTATTCAAGTTCATAAACCTTTTGCCGCGGGACCTTCAGTTCCAGTGAATCCAGGTCCACCGGCCGGGCCAAATATTCCACCGCATTCACGGAATCCTTTTCAATGGCATAATAAAGATACCCTTTATAGGCATAAGACGGCATGTTGATAGAGTAGGTATTCTCCCCCGTTTTCTTCAGCGGAAGGGTGATGGGCCTGTCCGGGAAGCGGTCGTAAAACATGGTGATGTAAAGCCTGTCCTGACCAGGATCCCTTTCGGGAATAAGCTGAAGGGTAAGCTCGTGCAGCTTTGGTTTCCCTCCCGGAAGTTTGCTCCGGAACGGGGAATGAATGAAAACGATCATGAAGGATCCGATAACAAGGCTCAGGACCAGGGTATTTTTCATCAGGCGTGTGAACAGCAGCACTAGGATGGCGAGGGTATTGTACCCCAGTATGAATCCGATCAGGTAAAACAGGTAGCCCTCAACATACCTGTAAAGGGGGAAGGAGGCTATGCTCACGGCAGCCAGGAAGACATTGAAAGCCGAAAGCGTGGCAAACCAGGCAGTTTTTTTAAGTTCCTTCCTTTCGATGGCGGTGCGGTATTCACGCAGGTAGTAGAACAGGCAGACAAGCGAAAAGAAAAACCAGCCAAATACGGTCAGGTCCACCCCGTGGCCGCCCGTATTGATCCCATAATTTCGGTAAAGGAACAGCAAGAGGATACCTGAGAGTGTGCCCAGAAAGCTCAGGAAGCTGAGGACCGAAAGCAGCATGTTGATCCTGTGTGCAAACCGTTTCCCAAGAAAATCAAGGGAGATCCTGAGATAGACAACTGCCAGCACGAAGAACGATGCCAGCCCGATCCAGTTGCCTGCCCCTTTAAGGTTGATGGCCCAGCTGGCGGCAAACACCAGGAAGGCAAAAAGAAGCAGTTTTTTTATGCCCACGTACCTGTGATCCAGGAATTGTTCGACATCGCGGTGGGCGGTGCGGATTTCGACATCGCTCGATTCCCCGGCTACCTTGCGGTAGGCATCTTCAAAGGTCATCCCCCTGTTCAGGAGTGTTTCGACGTCGCAGCATACGTGATCGAACCATTCCTCGAAAAGAAAGGACCGGGATACATTCCTGCTTTTCAGATCGCTGCGGATAAAATCAATTTGTTCTTTGGTCAGACAGGCCATGATTATTAAGGTTTAATGGTCCCCGGAAGGGATCCTGTTACTCATTGGTCAGTTCCTTCATGGTTTCAAGATATTCCCGGAGTTCCTTCAGAAGGGAGCCGGCTTCTTTAATACCCGCATCCGTCAGGCAGTAATATTTACGGATGCGATTGTTCACGTTTTCCGTTTCGGTGCGCATCATTCCTTCCGCCTCCAGCTTATGCAGCACCGGGTAGAGTGCCGCAAAGGTAAGGCGCAGGCGCCCGTGGGACCGCTCCTCAAGCACACGGGTGATCTCATAGCCATACATCCGTGTCTCGGTGCTGAGCAGGTTCATCACCAGGTATCGAAGGCTTCCTTTAAGGAGTTCACGGGAGATCATGGTATAAATATATATAATATTTTATAATATGCAATAGTATTATATATATAATTTAATTGGTTATTAAAACGGTCTGTTTAAAACATTGATATTCATACGAATACAACGGACGCAGAAAACCTTGAATTCGGACGATTATTTGCGGAGTGAATACTCCAGGGCTGCCCTTGCCAGGATGCGTGTGGAATCCAGCACCGGCAGAGGGGATTCTTCGGGCAGTACGATCAGGGGCAACTCCGTGCAGCCCAGGATCACGGAATCACATCCCGCCCGGGCCAGGATCCCGATCCCTGTCAGAAGATATTTCTTCGATTCTTCCCTGATCTTTCCGTACACCAGCTCATCGAATATGATCCGGTTGATCTCTTCCCTTACGGCTTCATCGGGGATGAAAGGCTTCAATTCGTACAATTTGCAAGCTTCCGCATAGACCGGTCCGGTCATCAGGTATTTTGTTCCAAGTACGGCAGGACGCTTCAATCCCCTGCGCACAGCTTCGGCGGCTGTTTCCCTTGCGATATGCAGCCAGGGGAGGGGTGATTTTTTTTCCACCTCGCCGAAAGCCGCATGAATGGTGTTGTCGGGACAGACCAGGAAATCGGCTCCGGCTGCTTTCAATTTACCGGCGGAGGACAGCATCAACCTGGCAACCCCCTCCCAGTTGTCCCTGTACACAAAATCCATGTATTCACTCAGGGGGTGTGTATGCATGCTGATTTCCGGGTGGGCATGCTGGCCCATAAGCTCGGACCCTTCACTGCATATGGCCTGGTAACAGAGGGCAGCGCCCGGAACACTGCAGGCTACGATCCCGATGTGTTTTGCCACAAATAGATTTACTTCTTTTTCTGTTTTTCAGTTTTACCGGCTTCCGCTTTGGCATCGTCTTTCCCGACCTCGACGCGAACCTTCTTTTACACTACCCTGACATCCTCCCCGCCTTTATCCACATCCGACTCTACGACGACCGTGTACTCGCCTTTCTCTTCACCCTCCTCGCTGATCATTTCGGGATCCTGTCCCTCTTTCAGTTCAAAGGTCGTGTCCGAGGTCACCCGGTCATTTTCCGTGATAGTGATCCGAACCCTGGACGATTTTTTATCCTGGGCCGAACTTTGCTGGTATACCACAAAAAGGATCATTAAAATTCCGAAGAATACATGGAGTTGATTCCTTTTTATCATGATTTTTTAAATGTTGGTTGGACTCAAACAAATCTAAGATCATTTTGATATAAAGAGACTTAATGAATGTTAAAGATTGTTAAAAGGGGGACCTGAAGTTCCTGCCTGGATTATCTTTGTATCCGTATGAGCAAGAAGATACTCTGGATAATATCGATCTTCATGGCCATTGCCATGCTCTTCCTGATCGTCGTTCAGACGTACTGGATCAATAATGCCTACCGCTTAAAGGAAAAGCAGTTCAGCCAGCTTGTAAACCGGGCGATCTATAATACGGTGCAGGACATACAGGAACGGGAAGCCATGTGGCACATCATGGACGAAGTGGAAATACTCGATTCGACATGGGAGGAATCCTGGCTGGACGTGCAGTTCGAAGAACCACGCTTCATCGAGGAATACAACCTTGATATCAATGCCAAAATTGGAAGGGACGGGGATTTAAACCAGTCCGTCTACATCTACCAGCGCTCCCTGCCGGGCAGTGGAAAGCAGGAATTCACCATCGTGGCCGACGATTCGATCATCCAGATCAGGGGGAATGAGGGTCTTGCTTTCATAGATACCAGCCAGCTGGGGAAGGTGAGCATTATCCATCCCCAGCAGGTGATCACCCGGATGGAGAAGAAAATGGCCGATAACCGAATTTTCCTTGACCGGATGATGAACAGGATGATTGCTCCGGATTTGCCGATTGAAAAACGCATTAAGCCGGAGGTCCTGGACCATATACTGCACAACCAGCTGGTCATCAATGGAATAGATCTGGATTACGAATATGCGGTCCTGAAGGATAACCTCGACGTTGCCTTTAAAAGCGATGATTATTACAATAACCAGGAGAGTGAGTATTATTTGGCAAATCTCTTCCCCCAGGATCTTTTTTCACGTTCCGGCTATCTTTCGGTATATTTTCCAAAGCGTACCAGCTTTCTGCTGCGTTCGCTGGGCTTCATGGGAATTTCCTCCATGATCCTGACCCTCGTCGTGATCCTGGGATTCTCCCTTACCATATACATCATTTTCAGGCAGAAAAAACTGTCGGAGATCAAAAACGACTTTGTCAGCAATATGACGCATGAGCTGAAAACCCCGATCTCGACCATATCACTGGCCTCACAGATGTTGAACGATAAGAGCATCCCAAGTGAGACCAAGAACTTTGACAACATATCAAGGATCATCGGTGACGAGAGCAAACGTCTCGGTTACCAGGTCGAGAAAGTGCTCCAGATGGCAATTTTTGACCGCGGCCGGGTGAGGCTGAAAAGGAAAAAAACGGATATTAATGACCTGGTCCGGAATGTAATCACTAATTTTGAGCTACAGGTGCAAAGCCGGAATGGATCCTTAAACGGGGAGCTCGATGCAAAGGATTCCATTCTGGAGGTTGATCCGGTCCATTTTACCAATGTTATCTCGAACCTGGTTGACAATGCCATTAAGTATTCGAATGATGCACCCGAGATCCGGGTATCAACCCTTAACCGGAACGGGCATCTGGTGATAAAGGTTGCGGACCGGGGGATCGGGATCAGTAAAGAGGATCAGCGGAGGATATTTGAGAAGTTCTACAGGGTACCCACAGGGAACATACATAATGTGAAGGGTTTTGGCCTGGGACTAAGTTACGTTAAGAAGATCGTGGAGGAACACCGGGGAACGATAAAGTTAAAAAGTGAGATTAATAAGGGCACTGAGTTTGAAATAAGCATTCCCCTGAACTCAAAATAACAGCGGCTGAATTCATTAAAAAACCCCTGAATGAGCGAAGAAAAAATCCGGATACTGCTTGCCGAGGACGATGAAAACCTGGGCTCCCTGCTCAGGGAATACCTTCAGGCAAAATCCTACGAAACACACTGGCTCAGCGATGGGGACAAAGCCTATAAAAGCTTCAGGAAAAACAAGTACGAGATCTGCATCCTGGATATTATGATGCCGGTAAAGGACGGGTTCACCCTTGCCAGGGAGATCCGCATGATCGATCCCGAAGTTCCGATCATCTTCCTGACGGCAAAATCGATGAAAGACGACGTGCTGGAAGGATTCTCGATCGGTGCGGACGATTATATTACCAAACCTTTCAGTATGGAAGAGCTGTTGTTCAGGATTGAGGCCATACTGCGCCGTACCCGTGGAAAGGGAGCGCAATCCCGGCAGACGGAATTCGAGATCGGACGGTACCACTTTGATGCCAACAAGCAGATCCTGACCCTGGGTGAGGAGACACACAAGCTCACGACCAAGGAGAGCGAATTGCTGAAACTGCTGTGCACCAATGCCAATAATGTCCTTGAAAGGAACTTTGCCCTGAAGACCATCTGGGTGGACGATAATTATTTCAATGCCCGCAGCATGGACGTATACATCACAAAATTGCGGAAATACCTGAAAGAGGACCCTTCCCTGGAGATCATGAACATCCACGGGAAAGGATACAAACTGATCATGTAGGTTCCGTTCCTACAACAGCAATCTCCTTCTTGATTTAAGGGAATCGGGCTCCAGGCGGAATGCCAGGGAAATTCCTTCAAGGCCGTTCAGGTCCTTCACGAGTGCATCTACCAAACCTTCTTCCATTTCCCCGCTCACGAGGATCAGGTAATCGGCCCTCGGCAACTCCCCGAGAAGATAACCGTTTTCAGATTTATTTGAGATCAGGCGGTAAAGCAGCAGGGATTCCTCATCGAAGTACTGGAACTGGTGAAAACGCTGGAGATCCTCGAGCTGTTTATGGGGGACTTCGAGATCTTCCTGCCTTACCAGCCGGTACCCCTTCGCATTGTTCAGGATCCAGCTGATCCGGTAATCATTCTCGGGGGAGGAAATGCCGATCAGGCCAAAATCATAGCTTTCCTTCTCTTTCAGGATATGGATCTTTTTCGGCATGGTCTGTCCGCGTATGTTATATTACCGGCTGATATTCAGGAGTGCTTCTTCGGCTGCTTTTTGTTCGGCATCCTTCTTCGAATACCCGGTTCCGGTCCCCAGTTCCGTATCCACCAGAATTACCCGGGATGAAAAATAGGTTTCATGTGAATCGGGAAGGGTCTCTTCATGGCTAACGAAGCTGATTTCCTGTTTGTTCTTCTGGGCCCATTCTATGATGCGGCTTTTAAAATCCGATTCTTTCCGGGCCAGGCGCTCAATATCCAGGTATTTCCCGAGGATCTTCCTGGTCATGAATAATTTAGTGCGGCGGTATCCCTTATCCAGGTATATGGCGCCGATCAGGGCCTCGAATGCATTTCCCAGAAGGTTGACCCTGGTTTGCTGCGCATTTGTCCTGGATATAAGGAATGACGAGATCCCGAGACTGAAGGCCAGTTTATTCAGCTGTTTTCGTTTTACGATCTTGGAACGGAGCTGCGTCAGGAAACCCTCATCCTGATCCGGGAACCGGGCATACAGGTAATCTGCGATGATGGCATCCAGGATGGCATCTCCGAGGTATTCCAGTCTTTCGTTATTAATCATCTGGCCGTTCTTGAGTGCAGCGGAAGCCGACCGGTGGATGAATGCAATTTCATAAAGCCGCCTGTTCCCCGGCAGGAATCCCAGTATCTTGACCAGTGAGAAATAAAAGTCCCTGTTTGTTGAAAAAACTGCTCTGATTAATTGGTAAAGCGAATTAATCACGAAAATCAGGAGATTTTCTTAAAAATAATGGAAGTGTTATGTCCCCCGAATCCAAAGGTATTGTTTAGTGCAACATCCACCTGCCTTTCCTGCGCCTTGTTCAGGGTAAAATTCATTTCATTGTCTACTTCCGGGTCGGGTACTCGGTAATTTATGGTCGGGGGAACAATGCTGTTCTGCATGGTAAGAATTGCAACAATGGACTCTACGGCCCCGGCGGCTCCCAACAAATGGCCGGTCATGGACTTGGTGGAGCTGATGTTCATCTTGTAGGCATGATCCCCGAATACCTCCTTGATTGCCTTAACTTCTGAAATGTCACCCAGGGGAGTGGCGGTTCCGTGCACATTGATGTAATCGAGGTCACCGGGTTTCATGCCGGCGTCCTTCAATGCGTTTTTCATGACAAGCGACGCGCCGATCCCGTCCGGATGAGGTGCGGTTAAATGGTAGGCATCAGCAGACATTCCGCAACCCACCAGCTCGGCATATATTTTGGCTCCTCGCCTGAGGGCATGCTCGTATTCCTCCAGGATAAGGGTACCGGATCCTTCTCCCATGACAAAACCATCCCTTGTTTTATCGAAGGGGCGGGAGGCGGTTTTATACTCCTCGTTATTGGTTGACATGGCCTGCATGGCATTGAAACCTGCATATCCGCTCTCAAGGATGGTCGCTTCGGATCCGCCGGCAAAGAACAGGTCGGCATAACCGATCCGGATGTAGGTAAAGGCGTCAATGATGGCGTTTGAAGACGAGGCGCAGGCCGATACGGTGGCGAAGTTTGGTCCCCGAAAACCGTACTTTATCGAAATAAGACCCGCCGAAATATCGGCGATCATTTTTGGAATAAAGAAGGGACTAAATCGAGGGGTTCCGTCCCCTGCGAAGTAGTCCTTCAGTTCATTCTGATACGTGGTCATGCCTCCGATCCCCGAGGTGTAGATCACCCCGGCACGGTTCCTGTCTATTTTCTCCAGCTCAATCCCGGAATCCCTGAACGCTTCTTCTACGCTCACCAGTGCATACTGGGAAAAGGGATCGAGCTTTCGCAGCTCTTTCCTGTCAAAATGCTCGGTGGGATCGAAGTTCTTAACTTCACAGGCAAACCGTGTCTTGTATTTTTCGGCATTGAAATGGGTAATCCAGTCGGATCCGCTCACTCCGTTTTTCAGTCCCTGCCAGAACTCCTTTATATTATTGCCAATAGGAGTCAGGGCACCAAGTCCGGTAACCACTACCCTTCTCAGTTCCATGCCTGTGAAAGTCGGGGATTAATCACTTAACGTTGTCTTCGATGTATTTGGTAGCCTCGCCAACCGTTGAGATGGTTTCAGCCTGATCATCAGGGATCCCGATATTGAACTCTTTCTCAAATTCCATGATCAGTTCAACTGTGTCAAGGGAATCGGCTCCCAGATCATTGGTGAAGCTGGCTTCAGGAGTAACTTCATTTTCATCAACGCCTAACTTGTCAACGATGATTGCTTTAACTCTGGCGGCAATGTCAGACATAGTTTTAAATTTAAATTAATACTAAGTTTAAAAATAACGGTGCAAAGAAATGTATTTCTGCCTTAAAAACAAACAAAAATCAATCAATAAGGATGTGAAAATATAATAATTTCGTCATATATTTTCATAAATATTTGTGAAAAAAATCTATTTTAGATTTCCGCTATAATGTTGGATATTCTTGAAGATCAATGAGAAAGAAAAGGATCGCCATACTCGCATCCGGTTCAGGCACCAATGCCGAGAGGATCATGTCTCATTTCAGGGAAAATGAACTGGCAGAAGTGTCAATCGTATTGAGCAACAAACCAGATGCTCAGGTCCACCAGCGGGCTGCCAGGTTTGGTGTGGAAAGCCGCGTGTTCGACAGGGAGACCTTCTATGGCAGCACCGGGATAACCAACCTTCTCCTGGAACTGGGGATAGATCTCATCGTCCTTGCCGGCTTCCTCTGGCTGATCCCCTCAGATCTCCTGCGTGCCTTTCCCTGTCGGATCGTCAACATTCATCCTGCCCTGCTGCCCGGTTACGGGGGCAAGGGGATGTACGGCCGGCACGTGCATGAAGCAGTCATTGAAAACGGGGACCGGGAATCCGGGATCAGCATACATTATGTGAACGAGGTATATGATGCGGGGAAGATCATTCTTCAGGAGAAATGCGAGGTCAAACCCGGTGATACGCCCGAAACCCTTGCCGCCAGGGTCCACGAGCTTGAGTACCGGTACTATCCGGTTGTCATTGAGAAACTTTTAAGGGAGCTGGACTGAGTTACCTTTTAAAACGTCCTGTTTCACCTGGAAGCTTCGGAAAAGGCAGGCCCGCCTGGTCGGGTCCCCGATGAATCCGGCGGGGCGATCCGGTTCAGTTTTTCCATGGTCAGCCATAACAGGGAGTCGTAGGCAGGCCGGTTTTCCTCGCTGACCGGTTGAACAGGCGGAGCTTCAACTTTAAGTGGATCCACAGGGTAGCCGTTCTTGTAGAAGCGGAAGTCCAGGTGGGGACCCGTAGAAAGTCCCGAACTGCCTACATAACCGATGATATCGCCCTGCCTTACATAGCTCCCGGTCTGGATTCCCCTGGCATAATGGCTCAGGTGCAGGTATGCCGTGGCATAGACGGAATTATGCTGGATTTTGATCCAGTTCCCGTTGCCCTTGGTATTTCCAGTTTTAATGATCTTTCCATCCCCGATGGCCAGAACCGGAGTGCCTATTGGAGCAGCATAATCAACCCCGAGATGGGGCCTTCGGACCTTTAAAATAGGGTGCAGGCGGTTGTGGGAGTACCTCGAACTGATCCTCGAATACCGCAGGGGTGCTTTCAGGAATGCTTTTCGGAGGCTGTTCCCCTCCTGATCAAAATAGGATTCGACGCTGTCCTGGATAAACGGGACCGCATAAAATTCCTCTCCGGCATGGTAAAAAACGGCCCCCTGGATCTTTCCAAATCCGATGTAATTGCTGTCAACGTATTGCTCCTCGTAAAAGACCTTGAATGCATCACCCTCCTGGAGTCCAAAGAAATCAATGCTCCAGGCATAGATCTCGGAGAGTTCAAATGCAAGCATCGGATCAATACCGTTATCCAGCATGGTGTTCCAGAGCGAGGAGGTGATCATGCCGGAAACTTCGCGGGACTGAAGGCGGACCGGTTTTTCCTGCCGTGTGACCCGGATGCTGTCTTCCAGGCTGAACATGACGTAATCAATCGGTGTATGCTCATAGATAAAATGAAGCATCCTGTGGGTGGTATCCTTTGAACAGAATACCTTGTATGGATTCCCCATCCGGATCTTTCTCAGGTCAAACACCCCGTCTGATGCCAGGGTAAGTTTATATATGGTATCATTTGATACGCCGTAGGAGCCCAGAATGGTTGAGAGGGTCTGGTTCCTGCCGACTTTACCGGTGATGATGTAGAAAGAGTCCACTGCCAGTCCGTATTCTCTGATCACGATCTGCTGGTTCTCAAGGGTGTCGGTGTACTCCACAAGGATCTCCCCCTGGTATACAGGATGCCTGCTCAGGAGAATTACCGACAGGGTTATTATTCCACCGATTATCAATACCAGTATGGCTCTGGATATTCCTCGCACTTTTTTCTCCTGTTAATCAAACCACAACATTAATGATCTTTCCCTTCACAACAATGATCTTGCTGGGTGCACCTCCCCCCAGCCATTTTTGTGCAGATTCATGTTCAATAACGCATTTCTCGATTTCCTCCTGTGGCAGATCGATCGGTAATTCCAGCTTGAACCTGAGCTTGCCGTTGAAGGAAACGGGGTATTCGAAAACGTCTTCTTTCAGCAATTCTTCATCGTAACCAGGAAAGGGTTGCACGGCTACCGATGGGGCATGGCCCAGACTTTCCCAGAGTTCTTCCGCAAGGTGAGGAGCGAAGGGGGCAAGGACCCTGGTGAACTGCCCGGCGGTCTCATGGCTGACCTTTCCTGTTTTAATGCACAGGTTGGTAAAGATCATCATCTGTGAAATGGCCGTATTGAACCTGAGTCCCTCTATGTCCTGTCCTACTTTTTTTATCGTCTGGTGCAGGGACCTGGTTACTTCCCTGTCCTCTTCTCCCTGGTGGATATTGCCGGGATCGCCAAAAAAACGGCAGACCCTTCCGAGGAAACCGAAAACACCTTTCACACCCTGCTCTGACCAGGGCTTGGTGGCTTCAAGGGGACCCATGAACATTTCGTACAGGCGGAGGGAGTCTGCCCCGTAACTCGCCACCACATCATCGGGATTGATGACGTTCTTGAGGGATTTGGACATCTTGGCTACGATCTGCCTGAGTTCCTCACCGTTTTTTGTGTGGTAATACCTTCCTCCCCGGTCTTCCACCATAAGGCTGGAAATTTTCGCCCCGGAAGCCGTTTCGTAGGCAAAGGCAAGGATCATTCCCTGGTTGAACAGTTTTAAAAAGGGTTCATCGGAGGATACGATGCCCAGATCATACAGCACCTTGTGCCAGAAGCGGCTGTAAAGCAGGTGCAGTACGGCGTGCTCGGCACCCCCGATGTAGAGATCGACAGGCATCCAGTAGGCTTCCTTTTCCTTTGAAAACGGTTCTGCCGGATTCCTGGCATCGAGGTAACGAAGATAATACCAGCAGGATCCCGCCCACTGGGGCATGGTATTAGTTTCCCGCCTTCCCCTGCGTCCGCTTCCATCCGTGACATTCAGCCATTCCCCGGCATTGGCAAGGGCGGATTCGCCGTTTTCCCCCGGCTCATATTTACTCATCTCGGGCAGGCGAAGCGGGAGATTCTTTTCCTGCATGATCTCGATTTCGCCGTCTTCCCAGTGAATGACCGGGAAAGGTTCCCCCCAGTACCGCTGTCGGCTGAACAGCCAGTCCCTCATCTTGTAATTGACCTTGCTGGCCCCGAGTCCCTTTTCCTCGAGCCATTTTATTGTCTTTGCGATCCCCTCTTCCTTCCGGAGGCCGTTGATGTCAAGGCCGCTGGCCTTACTGGAGGAATTGATGAAAACCCCGTCTTCTTCCCAGCATTCTTCCGCCTTGAGGACCCTGGCACGGGTATCCGGATCTGTGTCATCTGGATCCAGGATGGGGAGGATGGGCAGGTTGAAGGTCCGGGCAAAATCAAAATCGCGTTTATCGTTGGAGGGGACGGCCATGATGGCGCCGGTGCCATACCCCATCAGGACGTAATCCGCCACCCAGACGGGTATTTTTTCCTTATTCACAGGGTTGATGGCATAACTCTCCGTGAAAACCCCGGTCTTTTCCTTTGCAAGATCGGTCCGGTCAAGGTCCGACTTGAGGGCCGATTTTTTTACGTATTCCTCCACCGCCGGCTTCTGGTCCTGCCCGGTAATTTCCCCGACCAGCTCATGTTCGGGGGCCAAAACCATATAGGTGGCCCCGAACAGGGTGTCCGGTCGGGTGGTAAAGACACGGAGCTTTTTCCCGGTTCCCTCGATCTCGAATTCCACCTCGGCTCCGGTGGATTTGCCGATCCAGTTACGTTGCATGTCTTTAATCCCTGCCGGCCAGTCAAGGTTTTCGAGCCCCTCCAGCAGGCGTTCGGCATAAAGGGGTATTCTCAGCATCCATTGCTTCAGGTTCCGTTTTCTGACCGGGTGGCCGCATTTTTCATGCGTGCCATCGGTCAGGACTTCCTCGTTGGCACAAACGATCTGGCAATCCGTACAATACCAGACCTGGGCGTCGGCATAGTAGGCCAGCCTGTGACCGGCGATATATTCCCTGACGGCTTTACTGCCCCGGGCCTGGACATCTTTCGGGACCGGGAGCTCCTCGATGGGCCTTCCCTTTTGCAGTCCCGGGTCAAACCAGGTGTTGTAAAGCCGGATAAAGATCCACTGGGTCCACCTGTAATAACCGGGATCCGTGGTGTTGATCTCCCGGTCCCAGTCATAGCCCAGTCCCAGTGATTTGATTTGCCTTTTGAAGGTAAGGCAGTTTTTAGTTGTAGTGATTGCAGGATGGGTCCCGGTTTCCATGGCATACTGCTCGGCAGGCAGCCCGAAGGCATCCCAGCCCATGGGATGAAGGACATTGAAGCCCTTCATCTTTTTGTACCTGGCCACGATATCCGTGGCGGTATAGCCCTCGGGGTGCCCGACATGCAGGCCGTTGCCTGAAGGGTAGGGGAACATGTCGAGTATGTAATACTTGGGACGGGCAGGATCGATCTCGACCTTGAAAGTTTTATCCTTTTCCCAGAAATTCTGCCACTTCTTTTCAATCTCCGCGAAATTGTAATCCATAACCGGCTATCATCCTGTAGTTTAAATCCCCTGCCGAACGTTCCGGCAAAAGATTTACAAAAGTAAGAAACTTATGCAATGCAACACACAGCGCGGAAAGCTATTTTTTTTCTAAATTTGCGTGCGCACACCCACACTCACACCCGATCACACCCACACCCATGCCGTCATGGTCCCGTAGTTCAATTGGATAGAATGCCAGATTCCGGTTCTGGAGGTTGTGGGTTCGAGTCCCGCCGGGATCACCCGGAATGAAAAATCCCGCTGACAATCAAAGAGTTGGCGGGATTATTTTTTTACGAGGTGTAACATGGGGTATGCCATATAATCATCAAGCTCAGGGATTTAGAGGTAATTAAGTTTTTTTCTCTTCATTTTCAATACATTGATCAGGATAATAACAATGGCTATGAAAACAATGCCGGCAATGATATATTTTTCAATATTTTCGATATGGCCGAGTTTTGATTTGATCAAAGCGCCGAACATGTATCCGATCGTACAATAGGTGCCCGCCCAGATTGCAGTGCTCAACCCGCAATAGAATAGAAAAGTTCCGGTTTTTGTTCCGCTGGCGCCGATTACCAGGGGCGTAACGGTTCTGAATCCGTACAAAAACCTGTAAATGATGAAAATGAGTACCGGGTATTTTGCAATCTTTTTATCAACAAATTGTACTTTCTTTTTTATCTTTTGATTTTTATTAAGCCATTCCTTCCCTTTTTTTCTGCCGAGCATGAAATAGAATACGTCCGAACTGTAGGACCCTACAACGCCAATGATCACAACCAGCCAAAGGTTCAGGTATCCGTGATGCGCTGCTATGATCGAGGAGATCATGATCATTTCACCTTCAATAAAAATTCCTAAGAACAGACCGATGTAAATAAGGATAATATGCATTAATC
This sequence comes from uncultured Bacteroides sp., assembly GCA_964431315.1. Classification (GTDB taxonomy): domain Bacteria; phylum Bacteroidota; class Bacteroidia; order Bacteroidales; family SM23-62; genus SM23-62. The sequence goes on from CAYSJH010000053.1 coordinate 26,579, forward strand.
AGATTTCTTAAACGGGGGTATGATTATTCCAAGTGGTTTATCGTAATTGAAATAACTGCCGGACCATTCCACAAATGTCAGGATTTTATTTTTAAACCCGATGAGTGACATAATGTGAATGAACATCCAGACCAGCCATGCAAACCAGCCCTGGAATTCCCATCCGTGAAAATCAGCCACGGCTCTTTTCCTTCCGATGGTCGCCATGACTCCTTTATTCTTATATGCAAAGGGGATCAATGGCTTGCCGGCCAGAAGCAACCTGATGTTTATGGCCAGCTGTTCAGCCTGTTGAATGGCGACCGGAGCCAGCATGGGCAGGCCGCCGGGGTGGTCATCATCAATACAGGCGGCTGCATCGCCTATGGCAAAAACATTCTGCTTGTTTTTAAGTTTATTATACTCATCGATACGCAGTCTGCCATTCGGCAGGTAATTTTCCTGATCCAGACCTGTAATTTTTATGGCCTTTACTCCGGCGGTCCATATGACCGTTTCGGTCCGGAAGGTTTCACCATCCTCCAGCATAAGCCGGTTTCCGTCGTAGCTTTTGACCAGCGTGGACAACTTTATTGTGACCCCCATATTTTTAAGGTACCTGAATGCATGTTCGGATGCATTTTCTGACATCACGCTAAGCAGCCGGCGGGATGCTTCAAACAAGACAATATGCATTCTTGAAAGATCCAGTTCCGGGAAGTCCAGGGGAAGGACGAATTTCTTCATTTCCGCTATTGCCCCCGCCATTTCCAGTCCCGCCGGTCCTCCTCCGATAATCGCAACATTAACAGTTTCCTCCTGGTCCCCCGCATTTTCAATTACCAGCGAGCGTTCAAGGTTCTGCATGATTATGCTTCTCAGATTTAGCGCGTCTGTCAGCGATTTTAATGGAAACAGTTTATCCCTGACCGGCTCAAAGTTGAAATAGTTATTTGTGCTGCCCATGGCCAGGACCAGATAATCGTAGGGGATATCACCGATATTGGTCTGGACCTTATTTTCAGAATCAATCACCGAGATCACCTCTGCCATTCTGAAAATAACGTTTTTATGTTTTCTGAATATTTTCCGGATGGGATGGACAATATTCTCGGCTTCAAGCCCGCCTGTTGCCACCTGGTATAACAAGGGCTGAAACGTGTGATAGTTATTTTTATCTATAAGAATGACTTCAACCTTGAGCTTACTCAGTTTCTTGGCCAGTGTCAGTCCGCCGAATCCACAGCCGACGATCACGATTCTCGGGGTCTTATTCCTGCTCATTATTTTCTATGTGAAAGGTGTGTAAGATCCGGTGTGCAATCGGAGCAAAAAAGACCGCAGTGGTACTTAAGAAGGCAATGCCGCTGAATAATGCATAAAAAGAAGAAAACAATTTTGCACCAATACTCGACATTTCAGCTACCGGCCCCATCCCTGTCAGGATCATGGAAGCGTTATAGAAAGAATTAATCCAGTCCAGATCTGCAAACAGGTGATAACCCGATATGCCTATCAGTAATGCAAATCCTATCATAAAAAGGGAATAGATAAAATACCTGATAACTCTCCTTATGAACAGGTAACGGGGAAGCAAATCATTTTTTTTATGCTCAAACATTTTCCTATTGCTTAGGTGTATTGGAAATTTAAGAACGGCGCAATTCGCAACTACCGGCTTCATCTTTTGTGGGAATAGTGTTTGGTTTGATGTCCACCGGGGGAACAAGGATTCTATAAAAATATTCATTCCCGGTTAACTAATTGGGATTAATAATGATTATCTTCGCTTATTAGGATTGGCCGGAAGATAAGGTGCTGATTATCATGTGATTTAATAAAGAATATCTAAGGCCGGGTGGTGTTTTTTCCTGAGAGAGTTTAAAATTCCTGACCGGTATGAAAAAATTTGATTCAGAAGTCCGGCTTGCCCGTGAAATGGGATTGATGGACGCCACCCTGATCGGGGTCGGGGCGATGATCGGAGCGGGAATTTTTGTTCTCATAGGAATTGCTGCGGGCGTTGCCGGTCCAGGCCTGTTGCTCACTTTCCTCCTGAATGCAGTTATTGCATTGTTAACGGCCATGTCTTACGCGGAACTTGGTTCATGTTACCATGACGCCGGAGGAGGCTATCTCTGGGTTAAGGAGGGATTGCCGAAATGGAACGGTTTCCTGTCGGGCTGGATGAGCTGGTTTGCCCATGCTGTTGCATGCAGTCTGTATGCACTTGGTTTTGGAGCATATTTTGAACATGTAATGGGTGAATTTTCGATTGTGATACCGCACTGGGGCTTTTTCTCTCCTCAGAAAATTCTTGCAGCCGGCATGGCAATTCTTTTTGCTTATGTAAACTTCCGGGGAGCTTCTGAAACGGGTAAGGTCGGGAGTATTGTCACGATCACAAAAGTAATCATACTGTTTATATTTATAAGTTTCGGACTGGAACTTATCATCCGTCAAGGGGACTGGCGTACGACGTTCAGCCCGTTCCTGCCAAATGGTTTTGGTGGTGTCTTCAAAGCAATGGGACTGACCTTTATCGCATTCCAGGGATTTGAGGTGATCGCGCAGAGTTCTGAAGAGATCAAGAATCCCCGAAAGAATATTCCCAGGGCTGTTTTCCTGTCCTTACTGATCGTTGTCCCGATTTATCTTCTGGTGGCGTTCACAGCACTTGGAACGGTTAAGCCAGAGGGGATGACACCCTGGGATTATCTTGCACAACAAAAGGAGGTTGCCCTGGTAAACGTGGCAAGAAACTTTTTCGTCGGTGGCGGGGTGTTGATCTTAATCGGTGGCTTGATATCTACAATTTCTGCACTTAATGCCACAATATTTTCTTCTTCGCGTGTGGCTTTCGCTATGGGTCGTGATCGTAATTTCCCATCTTTCTTCAGCAAAGTACATCCCAAAAATTTCACTCCCCACTGGGCCATCCTGTTTTCGCTGGTGATCATTGTAATTATGGCTGTTTCGCTTCCGATTGAAGATGTGGCCAGTGCAGCCGATATCATGTTTCTGTTGCTCTTCATGCAGGTCAACCTTGCCATGATACGCCTGAGAAAAAAGAGGCAGGACCTCGACAGGGGATTTAAGGTGCCATTATTCCCCTACCTGTCCATCGCCGGTATCCTATTGTTGCTCTTCCTTGCCATATACATGTTTAAATACAGTCTTCTGGCATGGACGGTCACCATTATCTGGAGCGCGATGGGTTTTATGGTATATCGCTTTTACGCATTTAAACGTGAAATAGAATACGTAAGGAAGGTCAGTACCCTCGAACAAATTTCGAGAAAAGAATATAGCCTCCTTGTTTACCTTTCAGATCAAAGAAATATTGAGAGCATATCCCAGATTGCCTTTGCAATTGCCAGGAAATATGACGCCACGATTATTTTTCTCTATATCATTGAATTAACGGAAGGTGAAAAGCTGAAAGAAGGTTTACGACAGGCCAGCAATCCAGAGAAATTAATGCAACAGGCTCAAAGCTATGCTGAAGAATCGGGATTGCCTTCAAGATCACTCATTAAAATTTCTCACCGGATTTCAAGGGGGATCTACGATACGGCAACAGAAGAGGACTGCAATTTCATACTGATGGACCGGGGGAAAAGCAGTAATTTCTTTGAGCGCTTTTTTTCTTCAGTGATCGACTCTGTTTTGCAGAAATCAACTACGGAAGTGGCAATCCTGCACGGTGAAATCAAACCCGGAGAAATAAAAAAGATACTGATTCCCTATAGTGATAATATCCATACCCGGCTGGCTGCTGAATTAACTCCGGCATTAAAGGAATTCTTTAATGCAGAAATCAGCTTTGCCGTCGTATTCAGTCCGAAAATAACCATGGAGGAGCAGCAGGCAAAGGTGGATCAGATAAATACGTTATTGTCAGAAAACGAAATTTCAGCAAATATCTTATCAATTGCTGAGTCCGATATCCTTCAGGGAATATTGAAACTGTCGGTCGGTCATGACCTGCTTGTCATGGGAGGTAAAACAGGCGATTTCATTGAGTTGCTTTTCGAAAAGTCCCTGGTAAGGGAAATTACGGAACAGGTTAAATGTCCGGTTCTGTGGTTGAAAGAATTCGAGGAAAGAGAATCATTCCTTTTATCGTTATTTAAAACTCAAAAAAAATAATGGAGGCAAAGTATGGAAACAAGGGTTCAGGATCAGTTTATAGGGTTAGCTGACAATATCATTGCTTATTTGCCAAGTCTGCTGGCCGGAATACTCTTAATTATAATTGGCTGGATTGCCGGATGGCTGATTAAAAAAGTACTGGTACAATTGTCCATTCTGCTGAGGATCGACCGTTTTCTCAGGCGATCCCGATGGGAAGCGGATTTCGCCAAAGCCGATGTACGTTATGGATTATATAATCTGATTGGCAATATCGGCTATGCGCTTGTGTTTTTGCTTTTTCTTGATAATGCCCTGATAGCATGGAAGTTAAATATGTTATCCGATCTTTTAAGCAAGGGGATCCTATTCCTGCCAAAACTCATCATTGCAGCCGCGATTTTCAGTCTGGGTTGGTTGTTGGCCTTCTGGGTTGAAAAATCGATGCTTAAAATATTATACAGGGAAGAAATTCCCAGAGCTTCCTTAATATCCAAGTTCATCAAAATCATATTGATTCTCTTCTTTTCCGCTATTGCACTGGTTGAAATTGATGTGGCACGTGAAATTGTGATCATAGGATTTTCGACTATTTTCGTTACTATAAGTGCTATTTCAATTGTTATAACCGCCATCGGAGGCAAGAATTTTGTTACCAATATCGGGAATTCTTTTAAGCAAAAACGGTCATAAGGTATTCATGGTGCGAATCATATTCCTGATCCGGTATGTTCCGATAGCATCCGGCTTATTCAATTTATATTGTTGTAAGCTTTCGGGGGACAGTTGGGGTGACCGGATGCATGCCCCGGGGCACCCCGTGAGTGCCGATCTCACCGCCTATTTTTGCTGATTCTTCAATGATGCCATCGCGTTTGGCCTGCCTGTGTTTCTCCCATGATTATTCATTCGGATAATCGATCCGGACGGAAAGGATGTACCGGCTTTTGTCAATTTCAATGAGGATCCTGTCGGCCGGCAGGGAAAGGGAATCAATCAGATCCTTCAGATCCAGGTAATAATACAGGCATGCAAAGATTGATTTTTTTCGAAATAGATGATAAATATTTTCCGATCCCCCTAAAATAAATCTTAAAAGGTTAAAATATATATAAATAAATTGCATAGACCCTAAATTAATGTACATTTGCAGAGAAATATATACAATATTATTAATCCCATTATTTCTTATAATTATGAAAAATCCTCTTCGCAGGGTGCTTTTATTCAGCCTTGCTTTTCTTTTTCTGGGCACGGGAAGCCTGCTGGCCTCCGACGGGAACGGGGTGGATACGGGGACAACAGCCTGGATGCTGACCTCCACGGCGCTTGTTCTTTTGATGGTGCCGGGACTGGCGATGTTTTACGGGGGACTCGTGCGGACCAAGAATGTCCTTGGCACCATGATGCACAGTTTTGCAGCCATGGGAGTTATGGCTGTGTTATGGGTGGCAATAGGCTATGCCATGAGTTTCGGATCCAATATCCTCGGAGGCTGGTTCGGATGGAACCGTGATTACTTTTTTCTGAAGGGAATTGATAACTCAGTTATGGATGCAGGTGTTCCGGAATATGTTTTTTCCATGTTCCAGGGGAAATTTGCCATCATAACCCCGGCCCTGATTGCCGGTGCATTTGCAGAGCGGGTCACGTTCAAGGGTTACGTGGTGTTTATCGCACTCTGGGGACTAATGGTTTATAATCCGCTTTGCCACTGGGTATGGGCTAAAGATGGTTTCCTTTATAACCTTGGTGCCAGCGGGGCCATTGACTTTGCCGGTGGTACGGTAGTACACATATCTGCCGGGATATCGGGACTTGTAGCCGCCATTTATCTCGGTGTCCGTAAAGGGCATCCTAAAACTGCGATGTCGCCAAGCAATATGACCATGACCATGATGGGCGCCGGTTTACTTTGGGTGGGCTGGTTCGGCTTTAATGCGGGCAGCAGTGTTTCCAGCGGACTGAGTACGGCCCAGGCCCTTACAGCAACACAGGCCGCAGCTGCATCGGGTGCAATTACCTGGATTATTCTCGAAGGTTTTCATCATGGAAAAACAACCGCACTCGGATTTGCCAGCGGGATTCTGGCGGGACTAGTGGCCGTCACTCCGGCAGCGGGAGTTGTACAGCCATACGGAGCGCTAATCCTGGGTGCAATCGCTTCCATCCTGTGCTATATTGCAATTATAATGAAAAACAGGATTGGATATGATGACAGCCTTGACGCTTTCGGGATCCATGGGATTGGCGGAATTGTCGGCGCCATCTTTCTGACCTTTTTCATTCGCCAGAGCTGGATGGATGCCGCTGCAATTGCCGCGGGTGGAACATGGACGATGCTGCAGCAGTTAGGAGTCCAGGCAATCGCAGTGCTGGTGGCAATCGCCTATGCAGCCATATTTACGCTGGTCATACTTTTTATAGTACAGAGGGTCATCGGACTCAGATTGAAGACTGAGGATGAAATGCAGGGCATGGATTTTTCCATCCATGGTGAGCATGGTTACGGAATGGTGAACGCGGGATAAACTAAATGCGAAATGAATAAAAAAGACTATAATGAAACTTATAACAGCCATCATCAGGGAAAATAAACTTGACCAGGTCCGAGAGGCCCTGATCGAAGCAGAGATCACGCGCATCACCGTAAGCCGTGTATCCGGACACGGACAGCAGGTCAGGGAAGAAATCTACAGGGGACAGTCCATCGTCCCGAACCTCATTCCAAAGATGCGCCTTGAGATTGCGGTCAATGATGAATTCGTTGACATCACGGTCGATACCATCATTCAAAGTGCGAGGACCAATGCGAAAGGAGAGCTGGGTGACGGCAAAATATTCATCACTCCGCTTGAGGAATGCATCCGGATCCGCACCGGAGAAAGAGGCGGCAAGGCCATTTAGTAAAAAACCTGACAGGAACCCTTAACCTGCCAGGTTTTTTTTGGAAATGAAAACCACTTTGTCAAAACCACTACCATTAAAAAACTACTGCCAGAGAACCTGGCGGGAGGTTTAATAGCTGATTCAAAATTACCCCTCTTTTGCAATCATCCTTGACCTGAAGAGGTGATCTGGCTCACCATTTTGGTTGATATATATTATTCCTGTTACTGGAATACCCTGCAGCGGATAGTTGCATACTTACGGTATCGTTAAAACGTCGTTTCCAAATTGGGGAACCCTGCCGGAGGAATTATCAGAAAAGGAGCCTTATTCTGCCGCAGGCAGAATTCAGCGACGTTCT
>CAYSJH010000054.1:0-27363 GCA_964431315.1 uncultured Bacteroides sp.
GAAATGATAAAGATAGCGGATTACTGGCTTAACGACGTAGGGGTTGACGGATTCCGGTTGGATGCAGTAAAATACATCTACCCCGATTCGCTGAGCTGGAAAAATGTGGACTGGTGGAAGGAATACAGGCGGCAACTTGAACAAGGAAGGAAAGAATTTTTCCTGGTGGCGGAGATATGGGACGAACCGGATTTTATAGGGCCCTTTCTGGACAGTGCAATTGATGCAGCCTTCAATTTTGACCTTAGTTTCGCAATCGAGGACATGCTGGTCAGGAGGCGTGATCCCGGTGTAGCGAGCCTTCTTCAAGGGATCCAAAAAGAATACATGGAGAATTCAGGATCTTACCATGATGCTATTTTTCTTAAAAACCACGACCAGGACAGGATTGCCAGCCTGCTTCCGGATGCCCGCCAGGCCCGGCTTGCAGCCTCCATCCTGTTTACTTTGCCCGGAATACCTTTTATTTATTACGGGGAGGAAATTGGCATGCTTGGGATGAAGCCGGATACTTTCATACGGGAACCCTTTATCTGGGATGATCCTGGGAAAGATCCCGGACAGACCCGCTGGATCATACCAAGATATTCTACACCGGATAAGGTAATACCTGAAAAACGGCAACTGGCGGATCCGGGTTCCCTCCTGTCTCACTACAGGAAGATGATCCGGATAAGAAAGGAAAATAATATTCTGGCCAGGGGCTCCATTAAAAGCCTGGAGAACATACCCGGCGAGGTATGTGGTTATGCCCTGGCGAACCAGGATCAGGAAATCCTTGTGATCCACAATCTGACAGACAGGCAACTTAAACTGGATATCGGGTATCTGAAGGCGTATGGCAGAATACTATATTGCTCTGGTGACTTTTCTGCAAACCGTGACAGCCTGATCCTGGATCCTTTCGGATCTATGATAAGTTATCGGAATTGAAGCCTGGTTAAGACCGCTCCCGGTACTCCTTCATTCATTTTCTGAAAGCAAAAGATATCCGGTCAATACCAGGCCTGCAGCTATGGAAAGATACAGGGTATGCATTACCGGGTCATAGCACCGGATTATGGCTATGGCCCGGAATGTACGTTTCACTTCAATTTTTCACTGAATTTACGCATAATCGTAAAATTTTATATTTTAATGGATAAAATTAACGACCATGGCAAGAGAAGTAAAAGTTGATCAGGACTATAAAAGCAAATTGCTGAAACTCATCCCTTCAGAAATTGTTGCCGCCTACGTGGTGATCCAGGGCATCATACCGGATGAACGGAAATACATCGGCACCCTTGTGGTATCGTTGATCCTGCTGGCACTGGTGCCGCTTTATCTCAGGAATGTATACAAGGTCAGGAGACTGGGACAGTACATCTTTGTCATGGGCGCTTTCGTGATCTGGATCTATTCCCTCGGGGGACCCTTTAAATACTGGCACATCTGGGAAGCCTGGATCGGCTCTTCCCTCCTTATCCTTTATACCCTGGCCGTTCCGCTGGTTTACCGGCCCGGAGAAACAACCTACTGGTAGGCGATGATAAGATAACCGTGGATGACTCATGGAGAAATTTATTCTTGCAATCGATTCAGGCACCACCAGCAACCGGGCGATCCTGTTTGACAGGAAGGGGAGGATAGCGGGACAGTCCCGTAAGGAATTCACGCAGCTCTTCCCCGCACCCGGATGGGTTGAACACGATCCGGATGAAATATGGAATACCCAGCTCGGGGTCATCCGGGACGTGATGGAAAAGACCGGAACCCGGGCCTGGCAGATCGCAGGGATCGGGATCACAAACCAGCGGGAAACCGTGGTGGTGTGGGAACGGGAAACGGGGAAGCCGGTCTGCAATGCCATTGTCTGGCAGGACAGGCGAACGGCGGATTATTGCAGGAGCCTGGTGCAGGATGGGCGGGAGGCGGTGATACGGGATAAAACGGGACTCCTGGCCGATGCCTATTTTTCCGCATCAAAGATCCGCTGGATACTCGAGCATGTGGATAGAGCCAGGAAAAAGGCTGAAAAGGGTGAACTGGCCTTCGGCACCATCGATGCATGGCTGCTCTGGAAACTCACCGGGGGAGCGGTGCACGCCACGGATATGAGCAATGCCAGCCGGACCATGCTGTTTAATATCCGGGATCTGGAATGGGACCGCGAACTGCTCGGATTGATCGGGATCCCTGAAAGCATCCTGCCGGAGGTCCGGTCATCCAGCGGGGTATACGGCATAACTGATCCGGATTTGTTCGGTGCTGAAGTGCCCATCACCGGTGTGGCGGGGGACCAGCAGGCGGCATTGTTCGGACAGATGTGCACCGAAAAAGGCATGGTTAAGAATACTTACGGAACCGGATGTTTTGTGTTGATGAATACCGGCGAAATCCCGGTCTTTTCAGGGCATAAGCTTCTGACAACCATTGCCTGGAGCATAGGGGACAGGGTGGAATACGCACTCGAAGGGAGCATTTTCATCGGGGGTGCCGTGGTGCAATGGCTGCGCGACAAACTCCGGATCATCCCTTCAGCCGAAGGCATTGAAAAACTGGCCGCCGGGGTGAAAGATAACGGGGGAGTGTTCTTTGTGCCGGCTTTCGTGGGACTGGGAGCTCCCCACTGGGATCCCTATGCTTCGGGTACCATCATCGGGATCAACCGTGATACATCCGACGCACACCTGGCAAGGGCGGCGCTTGAATCTATCGCCCTGCAGACGCATGATGTTATCCGGGCCATGGAAGAGGATGCCGGGATCCCCATGAAGGAATTGAGGGTCGACGGGGGAGCTGCGGTGAATAACCTCCTGATGCAGATACAGGCAGACGTGATCCGGAAAGACGTCGTGCGCCCCGCAGTAACCGAAACAACCGCCCTCGGAGCGGCGTATCTGGCGGGACTAGCAACCGGGTTCTGGAGCGGTATCGATGAGATCCGCGGACAGTGGAAGGAGGACCGGACCTTCCATCCTGAGAAAGGCAGGGAAGAGATGGATGCATTGATCGGGAAATGGGAAAGGGCGGTTGAAAGGAGCCGTCACTGGAACGTAACCTGAGTATGACCCAGGGTTCGGTGCGGTTGCGAAATGCAAATAACAAATGGACAGGGAAGCCACGCTAAAGGAGATCAGATCAGCCACCCGGCCCTGGGATATTCTTGTCATCGGGGGCGGCGCGACCGGTATGGGAACGGCACTCGATGCCGCTTCAAGGGGATACCGTACGCTGCTCGTGGAACAGCATGACTTCGGCAAGGGGACATCCAGCCGGAGTACAAAGCTGGTCCACGGAGGCGTCCGCTACCTGAGGCAGGGCGACGTATCCCTGGTTTTTGAGGCGCTGAAGGAAAGGGGCCTCATGATGCAGAATGCGCCCCACCTGGTACGGAACCAATCCTTCGTTATTCCCGTTTACGACTGGTGGGAGGGACCGTTTTATACCGTGGGAATGAAAGTTTACGATATCATGGCAGGGAGAATGGGACTGGGACCCTCGCGTCACATCAGCCGCGAGGAAACCATTGAGGCACTGCCGAACATCGAGACCGGGGGACTCAAAGGCGGCATCATTTACCATGACGGGCAATTCGACGACGCCCGGATGCTGGTCAGCATGGCACGGACCTGCCGGCATTATGGGGCCCATGTGATCAATTATCTGAAAGTTACAGGGCTGATCAGGCAGGATAACCTCGTTTCAGGGGTTGAGGCAAGGGATGAAGAATCAGGGGAGGAATTAATCATTCCTGCAAAAGTGGTCATTAACGCAACCGGTGTGTTTGCCGATGACATACTGAGGATGGACACGCCGGATGCAAGCCCCATGATCCGTCCCAGCCAGGGCATACACCTGGTCCTGGATCAAACATTCCTGCCGGGGCCGCACGCCATCATGGTACCCTCCACCAGCGACGGCCGGGTCATGTTTGCCGTTCCCTGGTACAACCGGGTGATGCTCGGGACGACCGATACCCTTATCGACAGGGCAACACTTGAGCCCCGGCCCCTTGAAAAGGAAATCGATTTTGTCCTGGAAACAGCGGGACAATACCTGGCGGGACAACCGGGAAGGGAGGACGTGCGGTCGGCTTTCGCGGGACTCCGGCCCCTCGCTGCACCTGAGACGCCGGGAAAGGCCACAAAAGAGATCTCAAGGCATCACAAGATCATGGTTTCCGTTTCGGGACTGGTATCCGTGATAGGAGGCAAGTGGACAACTTATCGTAAAATGGCCGAGGATGCCGTTGATTACGCCATCATGGTCGGAGGATTGCCCGATCAGCCCTGCCTGACACAAAGCATCCGGATACACGGCTATTCCGGGGAGACAACGGACTATAACTCTCCCATGCATGTTTACGGAACAGAGCGGAACGAAGTCGAAGAAATGGATCTCCAGGTTGAATACCTGAGCGAATCCCTGCAAATCACGAAATCGCAGGTCATCTGGGCGGTCCGGAAGGAAATGGCACGGACCCTGGAGGATGTGCTCGCCCGGAGAACCCGGGCCCTGTTTCTCGATGTACGCGAGAGCCTGGCAATGGCTCCTGAAGCTGCCCGTCTGATGGCCACTGAACTCGGAAAGGGTAATGAATGGATCCGTGATCAGCTTGATCAATACGGATTACTTGCCCGGCGTTATCTCGTTGACAGAGACTTAACTTCCGGATAGCGGCTATGGATTTATTTTTACAGCCTCTTCCGGCAACCGTTGATTCGGATGATGTCTTTTATAGCAGACCAATCCGGGGTGGTCCCATGAACCGCAATCTGACCCTCGGCATATTGATGATCACGGTTTTTCTCTGTCCCGCTGCTATCCTCCGGGCGCAGAAAACCGTCGTGCACGGTGTGGTCACGGACAACTCCGGTCAACCCATGTCCTTTGTGAATGTTGCCTTCAAACAAAGCACCGTGGGGACCATTTCCGATATAGACGGGAGCTATTTCATCGAAACCATGCACCCGACCGATTCCATCGTGGCCTCCTGCATGGGTTACGCCCGGGTTGCCTCGCCCGTTGAGAAATACCGGGAACAGAAGATTGATTTAATCCTGGAGCCGGTTTCCCTGGCGATCGAAGAGGTAACGGTGAGGCCCGGGGAAAATCCTGCATTTGCCATCCTCAGGAACATCAACAAACGTAAAAAATTCAACAATCCCGACCGTTTTGAATCCTGGCAGTGCAGATCCTATAACAAGCTCCGCCTGGATCTGAACAACATTGGAGAGGATTTCAGGAAGAGGATGCTGATCCGTCAGTTTGATTTCGTTTTCGAACATATGGATTCATCGGAAATGTTCGGGAAGAACTTTCTTCCCATTCTTATGGTGGAATCCGTTACCCGGTATTATTTCCAGAAATCTCCCCCGGTGAACAAGGAGGTAATCGAAGCCTTCAGGGTATCCGGAGACATCAACCCTACCATCTCACAGTTCTCAGGGAAAATGTACCAGAGGCTTAACGTGTACGATAACTTCATGACGCTTTTTGAGCCCGGTTTTGTCAGTCCCATTGCCGATTTCGGAAAATTCTACTACAACTATCACCTGGAGGACAGTGCCACCATAAACGGTTCATGGTGCTACCAGGTAGCCTTCCAGCCGAAACGGAAAATGGAACGTACTTTCTACGGATACTTCTGGGTTGCGGATACCTCCTGGGCCATCAAGAAGGTCCAGTTAAGGGTTTCATCCGATGTAAACATTAACTACATGAACGACCTGGTGGCCATCAACGAATACCAGAAGATGAACGATTCCACATGGTTCCTGAAGAGCGAGGAGATCCTGGTCGATTTTAACCTGACGGATAAATCCTACGGTTTCTTCGGAAGGAAGGTATCCACATATGACGACATAAAATTCGATGCCGCGATCCCTGAAGAGGTGAGAGCGGAACACACCACCACCATCGTGCTCGAAGACAGCCTTGTCCGCGGGGAGGACTACTGGGCGGTTCATCGCCCGGATTCGCTTTCGAGCGAAGAGGAGAATGTTTACCGGATGGCAGATTCGGTCAAAAAGGTTCCGGTTTTCAAAACGGTCTATGGCATAGGTGAAATGCTGACGGATTATTATTACGTGATCGGTCCGGTTGAACTGGGACCCTACTATACCTTCTACAGCAACAATCCCATTGAGGGAAACCGGTTCCGACTGGGGGGCAGGACCAGCAATAATTTCAGCACAAAACTGAGGCTGGGAGGACATGTGGCCTGGGGAAGCAGGGATAAAAGCTGGAAATACGGCATCCAGGGGGAATACATGTTCGACCGCAATCCCCGCATCCGGGCCGGACTTTCCTATTACCACGACATGAGGCAACTCGGGAAAAGTGAAAACGCCTTCCTGGATGACAACATCCTGTCCACCATCCTGAGGCGCAGGCCCAATTACAAACTGACCCTCGTCAACCAGTACAATTTCTTCTTCGAACGGGAATGGTTACAGGGATTTTCAAATACCCTGGGATTTACACACCAGGTCATTTATCCCACGCAATATGTACCGTTCGAGGTTAACGATGATAACGGAACTCATCCGCTGGGTTCACTTATTTCCTCAGAAGTTACACTGAACTTCCACTTCGCTTACAGGGAGAAATTCCTGCTTGGCAAATTTGAAAGGGTGAGCATGGGGACCGAATTCCCGATGCTTGATGTGGATCTTGTATGGGGACCGAAAGGACTGCTGGGGAGCCAGTATGGATATTACAAACTGAAGGCCAGGGTATACGATCTGGTGGAAACCGACCCGGTCGGATTCCTCAGATACTGGATTACGGGCGGAATGATCTTCGGAAAGCTGCCATACCCCCTGCTGGAACTTCATAAAGGGAATGAAACCTATGCGGGCGATGTCTATGCCTTCAACATGATGAACTATTACGAATTCGTCTCGGATGAATGGATCAGCCTGATGGCAGAACATCATTTCCAGGGATTTTTTCTGAACCGGATCCCGGGATTGCGATGGTTTGAACTGAGAGAGGTGGTATCGGGAAAGCTGCTGGTGGGTCACCTGAGTGAAGCGAATAAAAACGTTATGCAGTTCCCTCCCGGGCTGACCTGGCTGGAAGGGCCCTATTTCGAAGGCGGTATCGGTATTGAGAACATCCTGAAGCTTATCCGGGTGGATGCCACCTGGCGGTTCTCCTACCGGGATCACCCTGACATCCAGAAATTCGGATTGCGCATCTCCCTCAAGCTGCAGTTCTGAACCTGCTCCGGTACCGGCATTCCCGGCTGATACCAGGGGATCCTTTCCTGGTCAACATTCGGGGTGCTTTCTCCAGCAATCATTCGGGGTGCTTTCCTGGCCACTGTCCGGGAAAACCTAGCGTACGTCGCGGAATACTTTACGGAAATGATAGCCGTAAATGCTGTAAGTGATGGCCAGCGAGAACGTGGCCGGCCGGTTAAACAGGCTCCAGAAGAAAAGTTTCCAGTAATAAATCCGGCTTTTATTTAGTATACCAAGATGCAAAACAGAACGCATCAAAGCCATTAATTTTCCGTATGTTATCCTGGTCTGCAGGTCGACTTTTGGCTTGTATGTCTTCAGGAACCGGACCACCCGTTCATAGTATGCTTTGCTGGAATAAATGTTCTGGATGATGGTCTGATAACCTTTCATCAGCAGATCCCTGTCCATTTTCGGAATGAAATTCATGGAATAATTCGTATTGTTCCCGCTGAAATTGTCCACGATCCTGCCTTCTTCGGACAGGCGCTGGTACAACTTTGTATTATTTGGTGCATTCAGCATACCGACCATGGCGGTTATGATCCCGCTTTCCTGGATAAAATCGATCTGGCGCTGAAAAATTTCAGGAGTGTCGCTGTCAAAACCGACAATGAAACCGGCGGTCACTTCCATGCCCTGTGATTGGATCTGGTTCACACAATCAATCAGGTTCCGCTGCCGGTTATGTGTTTTATTGCATTCCTCAAGACCGGCCTCATCGGGAGTTTCAATACCTACAAATACCCTTACAAATCCCGCCTGAACCATCTGATCCATGAGCTCAGGATCATCAGCTAGATTTATCGAAGCTTCCGTGGTATAAATGAATGGATAATCCCGTTCTTCGGCCCAACGTATCATCGCCGGGAGAAGGTCCCCTTTGAGTTTCTTTTTGTTGCCGATGAAATTATCGTCAACAAAGAACACGTTGCCACGAAACCCGGTTTCGTAAATATTGTCCAGTTCCTCAAGTATCCGTTCGGTTGATTTAATGCGGAACCGATGTCCGAGCAAAGCCGTAATCTCGCAAAATTCACAGTTGTATGGGCAACCCCTTGAATACTGGATGTTTAACTGGGCGTATTTTGATTCATCTATCAGGGAATAATCCGGTATTGGGGAAAGGTCCATCTCGGGGTGCTTATCGGTCCGGTAAATTTTCTCCAGTGTATTTGCACGAAGATCATTCAGAAAAATGGGAAGCGTTATTTCTGCCTCGTTCAGCACGAGGTGATCGACCAGTTCTGTATAATTCTCCGGTTCCCCTGTAAAAAGAGGACCTCCCGCAACGATTTTCCGGTCCAGTTTCCTGCACCTGTCAATAATCTGCCTGGTTGAATCCTGCTGGACCGACATTGCGCCAATAAAAACATAGTCTGCCCAGAGGATATCCTGGTCTTTCAGGGAAGATACGTTCAGATCAACCAGTTTTTTGTTCCATTCGCCTGGAAGCAGTGAAGCGACCGTCAGAAGTCCCAGCGGCGGATTCGTTGCCTTTTTGGCTATAAACTTCAAAGCGTGTTTAAAACTCCAGAAGGTATCCGGGTATTTCGGGCTTACAAGCAGTATATTCATGATATGATATAATGTACCAACAAAATTATTTTCATCTTTTTAATCTGGAAAATAAAAGGGAGGAACAGCCCGGTATCAGGGCCTGGTTAACAATTTTTGTGGCAAATATGACTGGTCTGTGACGAATCGAATTCGTCACATAGTGGTGATGGCAAACTGTCCCGGTATGCTGTCAGCAATGCACTACAGCGCTTATGAACCAGACTTTTCGCGGGTTACAAACCGTGCTTTTCAAGGGCTGACCTGACCCCAAGCAGGTATTGCCTCGAGACCGGGACTTCCTCATCGTAGCCGGGAATCTTGAGCTTTATCCCGTTGACGGTTCTAAACATTTTCACTCCGGGGACGGCATTGATAATGCAGGTACGGTGGCATCGTACCATGTCGGGAAAGGAGCGGAGCTGGTCCTCAATGGCCATCATGGTTGATCTCAGGAGTTTCCGGTGTATGGCCTGGTTTTCACGGAATATGACCTCGACGTAATTTTCTGCCGACCTGACGAGTATGAGCTCCTGTGGTTTAAGAACAAGTTTATCAGTCCTGTTATCGGATGTCAGTTCCAGCAGATGCTTTTGTTCACTCTCCATGCTTTCCGATTGTTGCTCCAGTTCACTTATTTTCTGCTGGATTTCCTGCAGGTCGTCTTTCTGAAGATGGATTTTATTAACAAGGATAATGACAACAGGTGAAACCATGCAGATCAGTACCATCTTGAATTCCAGGTACATGGTCATTGGAACATGGCCAACATAGGCAAGGTAGAATGGAAAAGCAACGGAATTCAATATCCAGATCGACAGCAGCAACAGGATCTCTTTCTTAACGTCCCAGAGTTCGATCCTGAGACGGCCTCGCAGGAACCAGGGCAGGATGATCTTCATAAAGCTGATCACCAGGAAAGTTATGCCTGCAAAGCCTGCGATCGTAAGGACATAGCTGTTGGTATCGGCTGTATCAAGCTCCAGCGGCTGAAAGAACAGAATGAAAAGAAATACCCCGATGGCGATCCCTGATGCAAGCCTGAGACTGAGTCTCAGGTCTGTACTGAAAGGATAGGGTTTATTCAGGAAATCAAACATTATGCAAATTTCGAAAATTTTCCTTTTGCTTACTTTTTATCCAGGGTCATTTCAAAAAACTGGATCACTTTGTCTTTATTCCTCATCTGGCCGATTTCATACCACTGGCCTTTCTCATTAATGGTTATGGCATAACCGGTGTTGTCATAGGGATACCAGTAAAACCGGTTCCCGCTCAGTACGCCTGTAAAGCGGCCGCTGTGCCCGTTAGACAGGAAAGAATCGAATATATAGGTGGTGTCCGATTTTGCAAAGGAAATGATGGCAAGCTCACTATGTATGATCTGCCCTTCAACCATCCCTGTTCTTTCGATCTGGAGCAAAGTCGTATCCAGTTTGAACTGAACGGTCTGGGACATTTCAAAAGAGTGTTTCTCTCTGTCCGACCCGATCATCCAGGCGGTCCCGCTCCACTTACCGGTCATGAATTCAAGTTTCCCGATCTCCGACCTGCATAAGGGATTGGAGCCTGGATCCTGGCTGTGAGCCTGCATTGAAAAGGTCAGGAGCAGAATGCATACCAGTGTTGCTGTCTTCATAATACTGAGAATTTTTACTGTTATGGATAAACGTCTCCGGAAGTTTCAAAGTTAGCGTTTTCCGGGCAAAAGGCATTACCTGAACCTTGCATAGATGAATAACCTTCTGCCTTCTATTGAGGCCATTGCTTTATGGATCTCATACTGGCAGAGCACGGAGTCGTGTTTTCCATAACAGGTATTACCCTTCGGATCATCTTTATAGAATTCCTGCAGGACCGGCAAAGCCTTCTCAGACTGAATCTGGCCCAGTGTCCATACGGCAATAAAGGTTCGTTCACGGGGCGAATTATTTTCGTCCCTTAAAAAGGCGATCAGGGCCTCTTCCGCCGTCCCCGGATATTTTTCTTCCGCCAGAGCGATGTTTTCCTTTACTTCATTTCCGATCCATATCCGGATTGCTGCAAAGGCAAGCACAGCGACCAGTAACAGTCCCCCTAAAATCAGAATTACAATGCGTTTCATGTTGATAATCATTATATTCAATGAAGGTTTCAATGGCATTGCCTAGTGTTCCATTAGCCTGCATTTCAATCCCGAGTTATCCATCCCGAGCGGAACTAAAATGTCCTGCCTGATGTATTCTTCATAGGGTATGCCGCTGATATCCTGTATCCGAACCCCCAGCAGTGCATAACCGAGATTCGAGCAGGACTTGATTTCCTGCACGGGGAAACAGGTTGATTGGGTATTCAGGTAGGTTAAGACTTCCCTGAAATCGCGGGGATGCTCCGAAAATTTATGAATGAATATATCCGCCGGGAGTCCCGCATGATAGGTCAGCACATCCCTGACGGTAATCGGCGCCGATTCCGGGAATCTTTGCCTGATCGTAAATCCCGGCATACGGTCGGTAAGGGGCTCATCGATGTCCAGGAGACCCTTTTCATGCAATTGCAGAACGGCAACGGCCGTAAAGACCTTGGTCACGGATCCGATCAGGTACCTGGTGTCCGCTGCGGTGCTGTCATGCAATAATTTATTGGCCATTCCAAATGCACCTGAACAGCCGGATTCTTCCCGTGCACTGCAACCGAGCATAAGCATAGTTGTGAGGATTATGAACAGGCTATCTGTCAGAATGGAATGTGCCGCCTTTTTCATCATTGGGATTTCACAGGATTCGGAGAGAGCAAATTAGGAAATCCGGCTATGAATTCAAGGTGTTACGGGTATGTTTTTATTGAGGATTTGATCCGGGAGTAAATTCCACGGTTCAAAACGCGGCAGGCGGGTTCAACGGACCAGTTTATGGTCTCTTTCCAGCACCGCCAGGATCCTGGGGTCATTTCTTTTATCCGGAATGATGTTTCCCGGCGGAGTTCCGGGATATCCCAGTTCAACCTTTAAAACATTGTCTTTGATGAAAACCTGGTCGATCACGATCCAGTTCACACTCATGGAAGAAAACCCGGACCAGATATAACCGGTATAGATAATTTTCTTATCGACCGTGACGGCGAATGCAGACTTGTACGTCAGGCGCTCGATTACCCCCCCGTCCTGTACTTGAAATTCATAGGTCTCCGGATTGTAGGAGATGATCTCATCGTAACGGATCAGTACCGTATTATCCAGGATGGCCGAATTTTCAATGATCTCTGCGCTGTTTTCGGAAGTTGAATAGGATTGAAGCAAATAAAATTCGACAACATCACCGGCCTGGGTATGTTCATTGACCCTGTTACAACCAAGACACAGGAATAAAGCCAGGAAATAGGACAGTATGGTTTTCATCACCGTGAGTTTCTTTTAAGATGCAGGATGACCTGTGGAAGTTGCTTTTATGCCGAGGGATTAAGGTCATTGAGTAATGCCTTTCCCTTGGTAAGCCAGGATAAACCGAATGCCCACAGGGCGATGGACTCAAGCCAGAAGACGGGATCGAGATCCTGGAGGACCGGGTATCGTTTTTCAAGCAGCATGAAATACACGGCGATCAGGACAATGCATCCGAGCATGGTATAGCCGCAAATCCAATAGAGCCTGTTTCTTTTAAGCTTTCTTCCGGTAGGATTTTTCGAACCCTTTGTGAACAGTACAATGGAAAAATAGGATAGCACTATGAAAAGCAATCCGGCAGAAATAAAGTGGATGCTGCTTACCATGTTGTTAGAGAAGGCTTCGGGAATGCAGGGAGTTGACGATTCGGACACCGAGGTCGGGAAAAATGCCACCCCGAGTGCAAAAAGGCAGCCCAGGTTGCCCGCTATAGCATCCCTCCGGTCGTACCCTTTGTAGGCAAAAAGGAAAAGGGCAAGGGTACAGAGGGTTCCTACGAATATGTCGCGCATATCCGTATGATAATAACTGCTGATGGAGCTCTGTATTTCCGTACAATTGCAGAAAAGCAGGGATCCAACGGCCAGGACGACCGGGAATGAAATGCCAAGGATGCCCAGCGCCCTTCTAAGGGTCAGGTAGGAGATCACTTGTGGATTTTCTGTTAACGGATTCGTGGTGTTCATCTGTTCATGTTCTTCATCTGAAGATGTGGTTTAATGAATATGTGATCATATTCGGGGGATTAAAAACCTTTATCGGATCCCTGGTTTTTTTCACCGGTTGGTTCAATTGAAATACTCTCGATCCTTTGGCGGATCTTTTCCAGGACGGCCCTGTGCGAGTACTGCGAGCAATGTCCCTCCATCGGCGAGAAGATCACCACTGCATCCGACTTCGGATTTTCTGTGGTTTTCAGGAATTTATCAAATCCCCTGGTTGCCGTGTTCAGGTAAAAATTGTCCATGTCCCCCATCCAGATGTATATCTTGCCCTGGATTTTGGGACCCAGTTCTTCCCAGTGCTCCCGTGCATAAAACTTAAGGTCGTACTTTTTCCAGTATTCGGCGACCTCCCCGTTTATGTCTCCTGTTTCGGGATCAATTAAAGGTTCAGGTAATCCGTTCTTACCCTTTGGACTGTAGAGTGCTGTGTGGGAACAGATCTGGCCTCCTGAATTCAGGTAGGTGCCGGATGATCCCAGGACGTTTTCGACCCGGATGAAATCCATGAGGGAAATGACCGGCTCTCCATCCACGGTTCTCATGACCGGGCGTAAATAACCAAACTCGTTGATGTATGCGTTTTCATCCCGGTAGATATTTATCAGCTGGTAATTCTCAAAATCCACCGGGTCAGGGCTGTATGAAAAAGCACCGTTAAAGGTTTCCGGGTAAAAAAGTTGCAGGGCAAGCGATACCCAGCCTCCCGTGGAACATCCGTCCGTGAAACGTGTTTTAGGATCGTTTGTGCCCCTGTAGGTATTTTCAATGAAGGGGATGAGCTCATGGATCAGTGCATAGCCCCAGGGACCGCTGTTATCGGAATCCATCTGGTAGCAGTCCCCGTAGGGTCCCTCCCCGTCAAGGAAAACATTGATGATCCCGGGTGCATCGTCCGAGAGCCACCAGGACATGAAATCCCTGTCCGCCGACAGCTGGTTCACTCGGGTGTACCTGCCTCCGTAACCGGCAATGTTGTACCGGATCGGCCAGGACCTTCCTGAGTTTTCCTGGTATTTTGCGGGAAACAGTATGGAAGCTTTAATATGCACGGGTTTTCCCCACCAGGCAGAAAGGGTGTCACTTTCGAGATCCACCGTTCTGACCAGTTCATTTTCCCGCACTTTACTGGCGGGTATGATCTGCTCAAGCGAGAGATCGACCTCCAGGGATTCATTCATTACAATTTTTTCCTTCCTGGTGCAGAGGTTTCCCGGTGCATTGACGCCGGATTCCTCTGTATCCTGGTCCCACAGGATCTGCAGGTAATATTCCCCTTCCGGCACATCGGTGAAGGTCCAGTTCCCCGTACCTGCCCATCCCTCCGGATCCCTTATTACCAGTGTCTCACCAGCCCCGAAACCGGAAACATTCCTGGCGAAGATGGTGGTGCCGGGAACCGGCCAGATTCGGGTCCTCGGTTCCCCGTAGGGACTCTGGCTGAAAAACACCAGAAGCCTGCCGTCGGGACTGAAAGATGCCCGGACATCCTCTTCAACTGTAAGATTAATTGTTATGTTATAAGTGCCTGTTCCACAGAAAGATGTCTGTACGAATACGGCCAGGATACAAGCAGCTGATAGTGTTTTGATTTTCATGCTCTGCAATGTTAGCCCGAATTTCAGCTCCAGTTTTTTAACTGAGTACTCCGGTTATTTAGGGTCCTTAACCGGTTCCATTAGTTTAAAGTAGAGTCTTAACCCGTCGATGAAGGTTTCAAGGGCATTGGTAAAATGATTATTGTTTTCATACAGCTGGAATTTCCAGACCAGGTTGCCGGGTGCCTCCTTTTCAAGCCTTTCCCTGAATTCCTCGACCCCTTTGTACATGCTTCCCATATAGGCTTCTTCTTCGGCGCTTCCGAAAGTAAGGTAATAAAAAATCCTTCCCTTGCGTGCGAGTTTCACGAATGCCGTATCGTCCTTCACATACTCCTGCATCCAACGGAGGTTGGGACTTGATGACAGGATGCCTGAAAATTGATCATCGGGTCCCAGCAGAAGATAAGTACAAAAAATTCCACCCAGGCCTGAGTGGGCCCAGATGATCCTTTGTTCCGTGCAATGATACCTTGCCTCCAGGCAGGGGAATAATTCTTCGCGATAGAAATCAAGCATTTTATCGGCATTGCCGCTCTCCGGTACGCCGGTTATTTTCGGAGCATAATCAAGGTGCTTGTTATAAAAGGGGATCCCGACAAGGATGCAGTGAGGTATTTCATTCACCTCGGCCATCAATCTTGTCAGGGGGGCAAGAGTCTCAAAGAGGATCTCAGCTTCGAGGATAATTACGAGCGGATATTCCGTCGAATCATTATAACCGGCCGGGAGTCCCACGTATATCTCCTTCGTTTCCCTGAGGATCCCCGATTCGATGTTAAACCTTTCACCGATTTCACTGAGGTATTTTTCAGTCCCGGTACGATCGTGATCTGCAGACTGTGTGAGGCAGGGCCTGCTTAGAGCCATGAACAGGGCCGGGAGTAAAAGTATTCGTTTCATAATCTCAGTTAAAGTATCACTTTATGTTCAGCTGAACAATTGCATTTGCCCGGCATGGTCCCCGGCGGTTTCCAGTTGCAGTAGTTTTCTTTTAACGGCCACACCTCCGGCATATCCGGTAAGTGCCCCGCTGCTGCCGACAACGCGATGGCAGGGGATAAAGATAGAGAGGGCATTGGCCCCGTTGGCGGCTGCAACCGCCCGGATTGATTTCTCATTACCGGTCTTTCCGGCAAGCCGGAGATAGGTTTCCGTCTGTCCGAACGGGATCCTTAAAAGTTCCTCCCAGACCCTTTTCTGAAATGAGGTCCCAACCTGAAGCAGGGGCAGGTCGAATACGGTCCGCTTCCCGGAAAAGTATTCGTTGAGCTGATGGATGGCGCGCCGGATGGTACCGGTTTGATCTTCCTGAAATCCCGCATCCAGTCCATCCAGGATCCTTCTGTCAATGGAAGTCCTCATTTTCCGGTACCGCCAGTCGCACAGGCAGAGATGTTCCCCGAATGAGCCGAGGATCAACTCACCGAAGGGTGTATCATGGTAGTGTATGCTGATCTTATTCATCTCCGGGCGGTATGAGGCGTATAAAAACGGGTTTATCCCGGTCACAGAGGATCCTGCCGTCCGAATACTCCAGTTCGGCCACCTGTATGCTGCTTCGCCGGGTCTGGCTATCATCCTTTCCCCTGTTTTCGGGCGTCCTGCCCGGGTGGGTAAAGTAGAACACGTAAGCCCTTCCTCCATTTACCACAACGTCGGGATGTTGCCCGATCACCCCATCGTCAGCGCCTTTCCCTGGTTCGCTTAAAATATTGGTATCCTGGCGTTTCCAGTTGATCATATCATCTGAAGAATAAACTCCGAGGCCATTCCAGTTATCGACAACCATCCAGTTGGTATTTTTCCAGGAAAAAACCTTCGGTCCCTCTCCGGCCCGGTCGCCGACCACTTTCTTACCGCTGTCCTTCCATGAATAAAGATCGGGGCTGTCTGCATAATACATCGATTTCCCGTCCAGCTCATTGTTGTAGTAAAGGCGCCAGGTCCCGTCCGGCATTCGGAAAATGCAGGCATCGATACAGCGTTCGGAAGAAAGGTCCAGCCTGGATTCAAAATTCCAGCGGAGCAGGTCCGTGCTGGTGAGGTGTACGATCCGGCGCGGATGTTTCCAGTCGGTGAAAATACCGGGGACATAGGTCAGGAACATATGGTACAGGCCGTTGTGTTCGAGCACCTCCGGTGCCCAGTGGGTGTAATCCCCCTCCCGGTAACGGATATCGCAGGTGTCCCGGTACTGCCAGTTGCGTCCGCTGTCTGAGGATTCGGCGATCCCGATCCGGGTATCATGGACCCAGCTTACACCGTCGAGACCCGCTGCCGAAGCTCGGCGGTTGGTATAGAACATGAACCATTTTTTTTCAATCCGGTTCCATACGATGGACGGATCGGCGGCCCCGTCGTACACCGGATCGCGGTACAACGGCTTTGCAGCCGGATTTCCGGCAGTATTGCCTTGACCGCCTGCCGGGAAGTTTCCGGACTGGTCGCTAAAGTTATTCAGCATGATGGATTCAATCAGTTCCGCCATTTCCTCCGGCTGCATTTTCAATTTGAGGTAGGATTGGTTTGTGACGGGTCCCTCAACCCAGGTATTTCCCCCATGGTCGTCCGGCTTGCAATAGCCTCCGGTGACTTTGTCCCAGTAAACACCCTCCCCCTTTTTTACGGCGTACAAGACAGCGGTCTGGTCGTAGGAGGAGTTATCGAGGATCTTATCCCTGTAAAATTTCTTTATCCAGGGAGCATTCCGGCTGAAATGCAAAAACCCGACATAAAGGGGTGTCTCCTGGTCAATGCCGTTAAACACTTTCCCAGTCTTGATGACATCGCCGATTTCGTATCCGGAAAAAGTGAGGGGGACCGTAATGTTCTCTAATACGAAGCGGGTCACCCCGGGCATCCCGCCGTTGAAATTCCATTCGTTTTCACCCGAGGGGAACTGCCCCCCCATCATCACCACTTCCCGGATTTTTGCCTCAATAAGCTCCTTTCCGTTCAGGGGGGAAATGGAGTCCGGCGACGATTCGATCAGGTTCCGGATGTTTGCAAGGGGACCGACGGTGACCAGGGTGATGCTGTGGTCATCGCTATGGGCCAGGATCCTCCGGTAAAGCAGGGTGGCATCGGGGACGTCTGCGGGTCCCAGTTCATGATAAAAATGATCGGCAATGGGCCTGGTATAGTTCCACTCCTCATAGTAGAGATCTCCTTTCCTGGTACCGATCGGAATATCCGGGTGCCCGTAAAACCGGTTCACCGCATCGATAGCCGGAACGGCATATTGCTCGGTGGACCAGCACATGACGCCCAGCAGTTCACATTCTCCGTGGCTCATAAAATTATTCAGCATGACCAGGGCACCAAGATCATCTGCATCTCCGCCGATATCGGTATCAAATATGATTTTCACCTGCGCAATAGAACCGCTTGCGCAGAGCAGGAATGCAATGACTGCAATCAGGATTAACTTAAAATGGCCTTCTGGATGG
This sequence comes from uncultured Bacteroides sp., assembly GCA_964431315.1. GTDB lineage: Bacteria > Bacteroidota > Bacteroidia > Bacteroidales > SM23-62 > SM23-62. The sequence continues at coordinate 17,986 of CAYSJH010000054.1, forward strand.
GAAAAAGAGTGTCGGATCATTTTTCAACGGTTAAAATTATTCTTTTACAACTTTAAAGTTCAGGGTTTCCATTATCGGTAACTTCGGGAATCACATGCCATTTATAATTCAGTATCTTCAAGTGCGGCAAATTCATTCCGGGATAACGGTACGGCGGACCGGTCTCCTGGCAGCGGAATTTTGTCATTGATCCGGTAATTTGTATGAGACGGGGTTATTCAACACCGGGTACTGTGAATCCTTAAGCTGCAGGATCGCCCTCAGTTTCTCCTGGTCCATCGTGCCGCGGGGCCTGGTAGCCAGGCCTGCCGATGCACAGTAAAGGGCGATATTCTGAGACACGATCCCGGCGTCTGCATAAGCCCAGGTTATTTTCAGGGAATCCCCGCCGGACCTGAACCTGGAGATGTCCGATACCAGTACCAGCATGACCGGGGCTTTTGCCATGTTCTCCTGTCTCCCTGCAACCGCTTTCCGGTGGTCACCCTCAGCGGCGAATTCAAGGGTATGCTTCCCGGCATCGTATAGGTAAACCCCGGTTTTCATAAAAACATAGATGTCAATGTCCTGGGCATTCATTGCCGATGGCGCGGTACGCTTCCCGGATTCGGGCCGGTTAATCCCGTCTGCGGCCCACAGGAGATCCGAAAGGTCTTTGAGTTTCAGTTCGGTGGTGTCGAATTCCCTTGCGGATGACCGCAGTGCAAATGCTTTCATCGTGGACATTCCACCGTCCTTGTCCGGAGGGTCAAGCACAATCGTCCCGGGGTTCTGGGCTGCCAGTAAGATGGACAGTACCGCTAAGCAGAAGAAAAGGATGAGTGTTTTCATGGCTGCTTGTTTACCTATAAAATTAATGCTTTCTGCCGGATATTCGAATAAGCGGAATGCCCCGGATCCCGATGACCGGGCCGAAGAGTTGAATAAAAGCCGCCGGGCACTTGGATGTATTCAGGGCTGCTGGCCGTACCGGTAATGACCGATGATCTCGAAATCGAAAAGGCAGTCTGAAAGTTCCTGGCCTGCCCCGATGTTATGCACGATCAGAGGTCTTTTCCCGTCGCCTGAAAAAAGATTCGAGACAATTCCAATATGGGTTATGCCCCCTCCAAGGTCCCAGCAGATTATGTCACCGGGGAGGTAGTCCTCCGGTTTTCCCGGGATGGATTTCACTTCCCCGAACCGGCTAAAGTATACCATCAGGTTAGGAACCCTCCGGTGGTCGATGTTCCTGTCCGGAGCGGACAGTCCCCAGCGGTCCGGATACCGGTCGAAATAATACCTCATGTCTTCATGGACGAGGGACTGAAGATCAATTCCCACCTTCCTGTAGGCACGGATGATGACATCGCTGCAAACTCCCCTGTCAGCCGGAACGTCACCATTTGGATAATCGATGCTGAAATAGGCCGGATCGTAGACTACTTTCTGCCGGGTGAGCACCAGGGCGGAATCGGCCAGCCGGCTGTAGAAATCCGCCTGGCCGGAAAGCACTAAACAGTTCAGGAGGAGCAGGATGCCTGAGGTGAACTTCTGCATTATTTAATAGAACATTACAGCTTAAACGCGTGAAATTTTAATTTAATGTTTGGGATCAGGAGATTTCATATAAATAAAACTCCTCAACTTAAAACCATCCTGGGACTGAACCCGGTCTGCTTACGGCATATGGCCGTGTGCTCGAATTAAACCAGTGGAAAGGGAAGACAAAACATGATGATTTTCGGATAAATCTTCATAAATTTAAAATGGACCAAAATAATAATAAACCTTTTAAAGTTATTTCCAATGTTTGATTTAAAATTGAAGAGAATCATTTTTTTAACAATTCTTGCCGTGAATCTGGCAGTCCTGAAGGGGCAGGTGCTGACCAGCCAGGGGGGACAATACATGAGCGTCAGTTCCTCGGGAACCCTGCCGCCGGAAGCGAATACCTATATTGATGGGATCGCGACCATGTATTATACTTTGCCGGACCGGAAAGTAAACGGTTCGCCCTACCTGCAGGATGAATTTTTTTTCGGCGTCATGAAAACCGTGGATGACGTTACAATTGAGGGATTGAAGTACAGGTACGACGCGTATAATGATGAGATGCAATTCATTCTGAAAGGAGATACCGCTTCCATCATCCGGCCGCTTTCCCTGGTGTCGCTTGAGTTCGGATCGGTGAAATTCATTTACGACGTTTACCAGACTTCGGCAGAAACTGCTGCTGCAGGATATTTTGAGATCCTGGGGGAGGGCAGGCTTACAGCCCTGCTGAGAAGGACCAAGGTCATGGAATACGATGAATATGTTAAAAATTACGGTGGTGGTGGAGGATCGAAGGAGTTTTACTTTAAGGAGAAAAAGAATCTGTACGTCCGGTACAGTGATGCTCTTGCCCGCAAGGTCAATAATAACAAGGACTTCCTGGGTCTTCTGCAGGACCATCAGGCTGAGGTCAGAAAGTATATGAAGTCCCGGAAGCTTTCAGCCAGGAAACCGGATGATCTGGTCAAACTGGTCGCCTATTACAATGGATTGGAAGTTGATTGAAAAGGTATCCGTATGGGTGCTCCTGCTTTTCTTGGCAATGAGCGCCGAAAGCCAGAAATACGCACCCAGGATAGAGAACATCAGAATGGACTTCGTTGGGAACCATGTGGAAATCACTTACGACATAACGGGTTCAGGATTGGGACATACCCATGACATTGATTTCTACGTGGTCGATAACATCGGAAACCTGGTATTCCCCGACTCCTTAAACGGAGACATTGGCGATGGGATCGCACCGGGCCGGTACAAAAAGATAATCTGGGAAATTTACAGGGAATTTGATGTCGTGTACGGGGATTTTGAACCCCATCTGATCCTGGACGGGCATGAAAGTTATGGCATTAAAGGGGGACCGGGATATGCGGCTTTGTCCGTCATTGTACCGGGACTCGGGGATTATTTTGTCGCCGACTACCGGACCATGAAGATAAAACCTTACTACAAAACGGCCTTTTCCTACGGCTTCCTGGCACTGGCGCTTGCGGCGGATTTGAAACGGGAACATATCCCACCCGTTATGGGGGAGCCGGGCTGGTACTGGCACGCATATCCTGTGGGAGACGGCCATTATGCATGGGTCCTGATGTACAAGGATGTGTGGGTCAAGGAGGTGGGCCGGACAGAATACTGGCTGTTCAGGTACGATGCGGAAATATTCCTGGGAATAGGCCTTACGGCCATGCTTGTCGATGTAATCTGGGTGGCCCGGCAGGGGTTTAAAAATAGCCGGCTTCGAAATGAATTCCTGGAGAAGATCTCACTGAATCCGGCTCCGGGGGGACTTCAGCTCAGCTTCCGTTGTACCTTTTAATGAAGACCCGGAGGGTTCCCCGGCACCATCATTGCCTGCCAATGCGTTCCCTGCCCCTTCCTTACCTGCGGCTGCAAAAGCAGGCTTCATTATCATTATGCCCGGGTATTTAAAAGACGTTTTGAAACATTTTGTGTAAATTTAAACCAGTTGATGGTCCGGACCAGGAACCTGGATCCATTCTGATCCTAGAAAGGTGTAAATGTACTGATGATTCCTGATTAAGGCATGAATCTCAAGACAACATCATTACAGCGGCTGAACCTGACCGCCATTTTTTTGAGCATGTGTTTTCTGACCGGGTACGGCCAGGTCCCTGACCTGCGTATAAAATATTTTTCAAGGGAAGACGGCATTTTCAGCTCGTATGTCAACCACGTCACGCAGGACTCGACAGGGTTCATCTGGATCGGGACGAGGACCGGATTATACAAATACGACGGGTATGGTTTTACGGGCTATTTCAACAGGCAGGAAGACAGTACCTCCATAACCGGCGACTATATAACTTACCTGTATACCGATACCAGGGGAAGGCTCTGGGTGGCAACAACACTTGGACTCTGCCGTTACGACGAAACACTCGACAATTTTATAAACATCACCGATTTCATCAGGTATGAGGAATTGGTCGGCAGGCGTGTTGAAAAGACCGGTGAGGATTCGCACGGCAACATCATTATCAGCAGCAACAATTATATTTTCAGGTATGATGAAACGGAAGGGAGATTCTCACCGGTCCTGTCGATTGAAGGGGGACAGGTCAATGATTTTCTGGTTGATCCGTCTGATCAAATCTGGATCGGATGTTCCGATAACGGGGGACTGTTACGTTATAACCTGGATACGGGGGAACAGGAACTGGAAATGACTGCCGGGACTGGAAACAATGCCCTTAGCAACAGTACCATCAGCCGGCTTGCAATGGAGAATGGCAGGCTGTGGATCGCCACACTCGGAGGGGGCATAAACATGCTTGAGATCAGCACGGGACAATTGACCCGGTATCCCCCTGCGAACGATGACGAGTCCATGGCGGTGAATGCCTACATCGATAATGAAAACCATGTATGGACCATCGATTATACGGGCCTGAAGATCCTCAACAGGCAGTCGGGTACATTCGTTGGATATTATCCGCGGCCGAATGATCCACTTTCAATTAAAAGTGCGCTCAGTGGAATTTTTCAGGATAAGCAGGGGAACTACTGGCTTTACCATACACCCGGAGGCCTGGGCATCAGCATGCGGATGAAAGGCTTCAATGTCATGGATTACTGGGCCCGGGATTTCCTGAATACTTCGGGTTCCAATATAGTGTCCATCCAGGAAGATGCTGAAGGGAATCTCTGGCTCGGGAACGCCGAGGGCGGAATCGATGTTTATGGCTGGCAAAACGGAAAAACCATTTACTACCGGCACAACGAACAGGATGTTCACAGCCTCGGGCGGAGCTCAATTTTGTGTATTTTCAGGGACAGCCGGGGAACGATGTGGATCGGCAGTTATTCGGGGGGGTTGCAGTATTTCGATAAGCCGGGCCGGAGATTCATCAGCTATGTGAATGACCCGGAGAACCCGAATTCCATCGCCGGGAACGACATCCGGTCGATTGCAGAGGACAGCCAGGGCAATCTGTGGCTGGCCGTTCACGGGAAGGGAGTCGATAAATTTGACAGGAAGCATAACCGGTTCATCCATTATAACAGCGAACGGAACAGTTTATCGAATAATTGGTCATTCCAGGTGTTGATCAACCACCTCGATGAACTCTGGGTGGCGACAGCATGGGGCTTGAATCAGCTTGAAAAGGGGGAAAACACATTCCATTCCTATTATTCCGCATCTGATGATACCACGAGTTTAACAAACAATGAAATTACCACCATTTACGAGGACGGGAATAACACTCTCTGGGTGGGGACTTCCTCGGGACTGAACCGTTTCAATCCCGGCAGTAAAAATTTTACACGGTACGTCAATTCCGGTGAAAACAATTACATCGCGGGAATTTTAAGCGATCAGGATAATAACTTGTGGATCAGTAACCTGTCCGGGCTGCTGAGGTTTGATCCGGTGGACCATGAAGTGAAAACCTTCAGTTCGATCGATGGATTGAAATCGGACGAATACAATGCACGCTCGGCATTTAAAAATGGGCAGAATACCCTGTATTTTGGCGGGATCAAAGGCATCGATGTGTTCGATCCGGGGAAACTGGTTTTTAATGAGATGCCCCCGGTCGTGCTGATAGATAAATTTAAAATCCTCAATAAGGCGCTCACGGTTGCCAATTCCGGTGGCAAACTGCAAAAACACATCAGCCGGACAGATAAAATTACCATACACTATAACGATAAAGTCATTACCGTCAATTATAAGGCGCTCAACTTTATCAATCCACATACAAACCAGTATGCCTACAGGCTGGACGGTCTGGAGGAAGAGTGGAATTATGTGGGAACGTCGAAGGAGGCGACCTACACCAACCTCGATCCGGGCAGGTATGTTTTTAAGGTTATTGCCTCCAACAATGACGGGGTATGGAATACGAAGGGGACTGAACTGGAAATCAAAGTCTTGCCCCCCTGGTATTCCACCCTCGTGTTCAGGCTTCTCTTGATACTTTTCGTTATCGGATCTGTTATCGGTTATACGGCTCTCAGAACCTCGAACCTGAAAAAACAGAAAATTCACCTGGAAAGATCCGTAGAGGAAAAGACCCGTGAGCTGTCCGAGAAGAACAATCTTCTCAGCCTGCAGGCCAACAACCTGAATGAGGCCAATAAACTGTTGCTGGACCGCCAGAATCAACTCCAGCAACAATCGGAAGAATTAAAAAGCCAGTCGGAAAGCCTGGCCGAAGCCAATGCCGAGCTGCAGAAGCTCAATGCAACAAAAGATAAACTGTTTTCTATCATTGCCCATGACCTGACAAGTCCCTTCAATACCATGATGGGCTTTACCGAACTGCTGATCAGCCAATTTGACACGACGGACGACGAAAAAAAACTCAACTATCTAAAGTTAATCCAGGATTCATCCGAAGCAGCATACACCTTGCTTCAGAACCTGCTCCTTTGGGCACGGTCACAGACCAACCGGATCAGTTACCAGCCGCAGGAGATCCGGGTCAAAGGCATCATTGACGAGGTTGTTGAATTAAACAGGGGAAACCTTCAGGCTAAACGTATCGGCGTGAGTGTGGAATGTTCGGAAGATTTGAAGGTTATTGCAGATCTGGACATGATAAGGACAATCTTCAGGAATCTGCTCAGCAATGCCGTTAAATTCACACCCCAGCAGGGCAGCATTCGTTTCAGCGTGGAGGTTGTGAAGGGCAGGGTCAATATTTCAGTAAGCGACACGGGTGTGGGGATTAAGAAGGAAAAAATAGATGAACTCCTGTCAGGCGGAATCGTTACACCCGGGCAGGGGACCGAAGGGGAGTATGGAAGTGGACTGGGACTGACGCTTTGCAGGGAATTCATAAAAATTCATAAGGGACAGCTTCGGATCTCCGGTGAAAAAGGCAGGGGCAGCACCTTTACTTTCAGCCTTGACAGGGTATCCGGGTAAAAGACTTTAATACTATTTCATAAACACGCTGTGCCCCTGCGTCCGGATGCCTGATCAATGCGGGTGCAGGGCTCCCTGTTCCCGGACGGAAACCAGACGGTCGAAGTTGATTAATTCTTCCTGAACAATTCCACCAGGCCCCTGCTGAGTGCACCAGGGACGCGTGTCACGTGGTTCTCGCCTTCAAAAACTGCTGTTTTAAGGTGAAAATTCTGGTAATTCCTCGACAGCAGCCGTTCAGACATTTTCCCGATTTCTTCCTGGAGGCCTTGTTCCGCCTCTCCGCAGCTCATGAAAATGTCGGCCCTGAGATCGGAATTTACACCGGCATAATCCGATTCATACTGGTAGGTTATGCCTTGCTTGTAGTTAATACTGGGACTGCTGATAAAATATTTGCTGAAGAGGCCGAATTCGCCATACGAATGCCCGCACAGCATTCTCATATTTCCATCGACACGATAGTGCGATTCTGTAAACGGGATCAGGTTACTCACCCCCGTATCCGATGCCAACGACCACTACCTCCGGAATGATCTTATAAGGCATTGTGAACACATCGGTCAGGCCCTTCACCATGGTAAAAGTCCGGTACGGATCCAGCGAAAAGATTACCGGTGATTCCAGACCCTGTGCTCCGGTCCTGACCGGATGGGCAAAAAGTACCGCGATCAGGGGGAAATACTTAAGAACGGCTGGTTTTATTTTATCCGGTTATTGGCTAGGTAAATGGTCATAGGCAAAAGAAGGCCTGCACCGGGCCGGTGGCGTACATTCGAACTGTTGATAGCTTACACTCAAACTGTCAAAGGCGTTTGATACTAATAAAGGTAAGGGATTAAACGATAGGTTCGGCTCATATAATCCAGGTATTCTGAACCGAATTGTTCCACCAGCAGCTTTTCCTCGATTTTTATCCGGTGGAGCATCGCAAGGGCAACCGGTACGAGGATGACAGCAAGGCTGATCCAGTTGTTATAGGATAACCCTAAACCGAGAAAAGACAGAAGGGAACCCGTATAGGAAGGATGCCGGATCAGCCTGTATATTCCGTCGCTTTTGATCTTATGATCCTCCCGGATCGTTACTTTAACAGTAAAAAGCCTTCCGAGTGACAGGATGGAAATGAACCGGAAAATAATCCCCAGGACAATAAGAGATAATCCGGTGTAAGGTATAAGCTGGGTACTGCCGATCGGGATTTGGAGAAAAATGGCTGAAAGGACCCCCAGGGAATTTGCGATGCCGATCGTTATCCAGATGATCCTGAATGATCCTTTGTCCGTACCTTTTTTATCCTTGTTCCCGGAGCGCAGGGCCCTGCTTACAAAGATCTCCGAGATGAACCAGACTGACCAGATTATGATAAATATCGTCATAGATTTACCTGTTTTGTATTGAATTTTTAACGGTTCTCTCCCCGGATGCGGCAATCAAAGTTCGATCCTGACGGGCCGCTTCATATTGAAGGCCTTGTATTCAAGCCCGATCTCATCCGGCAGGTCATCCCTTTCCACTTCCACTGTCACGACTTTTTCCTCACCCGGTAAAAGTGAGAGAAAATTGTCGGACCAGCAGGAGGGAAGGATTTCGAGTCCCGTGTTTTTATCGATAAGCTTCAGCTCCGTCATCAGGGCCAGGGTTTTTCCCGTATTGGATATGATGATGAGGCGAACCAGTTTTTCATCCCGGTCAATTTTCCGGGAAGTGATCCGGATCCCGGGTTCGTTAAGGCTGCTGAAGGAAGTGAAATCATTCCCGGTGCTGAGCCAGTAAAAATTGTCCGAGAGGATTCTGCCTTCCTCATCAAGCGCTTTCAGCGACAGGTAGCTGATCGAGTTTGTTAAGGGGACCGTTTCGTTCAATTCGGTGACGGCATTCTCCTGAAGATCTGTGGTCTTGGTGATATTCCAGGTTTCAGCCAGGTCTTCATCGTACATGGCGGCGATGATTTTAACCTGCTTGAGGTCCCTGTAGGTGGAATTGATCACCTGGATCTTCATCCTGTCCCTGTTGAACTGGATGCAGATGGGTGCAGCAGCTTTCCTGGTCCCGTAATACCCGGCATGGGTTTTCTGGTACCAGTCGTACAGCTGCCAGGTTATGCTCGGCCAGCTTGCATTTGATTTCCATAAAAGGATTCCGCTCGATTTCTCCCAGAGCTGGCTGTTAATGGCCTCAAGGCAGGCCCTGTAAACGTCGTAATTCACCAGCTGGCATTTGTCCAGGTAGTCCTCGAGTCCCGCGGAAGAGGTTGAATCGGGCGGACCATAATAGCTGCGTACAATCCGGTCATAGGATGAGAATTTCCGGCGGTCCCGCCCCGGCCAGTCGTTTGCGTCGTGGTATGCCCAGACACCGTCGAGGGGGAACCGGCCGGGCATCCAGTGATCGGGAATCCAGCGATCGGGCATCCGGCCGGGCATCTGGCCATCGGGCATCCA
>CAYSJH010000054.1:27463-33214 GCA_964431315.1 uncultured Bacteroides sp.
GATCGGGAATCCAGCGATCGGGCATCCGGCCGGGCATCTGGCCATCGGGCATCCACTGGCCGGGGTGCTCTGGCATAAATTTCATGACGCTTTCATAGACGGGGACGCCGCTGGGACCTATTTCACTGCTGAATCCGCTCAGCTTGGGATCGGTAAAATAATCCTTTGGTTCCAGGGTGTGGTAAGGTCCCCCTCCGTGCAGACCGTCGCCGTTTGAGATTTTCAGGTAATGTTTCGAATCCCTCCCGTCGTACCGGGGGAGTATTTTATTCAGGATCAGATCTTCCCGTGGATTCGGACCTTCATTGCCGCCGCACCAGATGATCACGGACGGATGGTTCCTCAATTTTTTCACGATGCCGATCGTGGCCTTTTCAAAGAGTGAGACCTCGGGTCGCATGCCCGGGGAATTCCTGAAGGTTCCCCAGTAATCGCTGAGGAAATCCTGCCAGATCAGGATCCCGTTCCGGTCGGCCGCATCGAAAAAAACATCCGGGGGAATTCCCGTGGGTCCCCAGACCCGGAGCAGGTTCAGGTTTGCCTTTCTGGTCAGCAGGATTTCGTCCTGGTATCTTTTCGCCGTCCAGTTAAGCATCATGTCGATTACCCAGTTGCCTCCTTTACAGTAGATTTCCTTTCCATTTATTTTGTACACCCTTTCATTCGCACCCAGGTAAGTCTCGACTTCCCGGATGCCGAACCGTATCAGCCGGGCTGCCAGATCTCCGTCGGCTGTCACCGCATGAAGGGACAGGGTATGCAATGCCGCCCTTCCATAACCGTTCGGCCACCACAGCGCAGGGTTCTCGATATGCAGTTGCGGCATACTGGTTTTATCCCAAACGAAATGCAGCGTATCTGTAGGGTGCACGGTGAATGCCTGCTCCAGGCTGATCGCATTTGTTTCCCCCGAAATGGTAGCCGTTACTTTTCCCTCTTTCTGCTGGCCCGAATGATTGATAATATCCATGGAAATGGTAAGATCGGCGAAGCCGGTATCGGGCAGGGGAAGGTCGGAGCTCACATAGAGGTTGTCGAATTCAATGTCGTCCGTGGCATCCAGGTAAACATCCTCCGTAATTCCCATATCACGGTCGCGGATCGCAGGCTGCCAGTCCCATCCCAGGACATCCCATTTCGTATAATCCTTGCTGATCATCCCGTCCGCCATATTGGTCCCCGGATCTGAAAGAGGCGTCAGGGGAGCGGCAGCCGGTCTGCCCGGGTGATCGGGCGGATATACGGCAATGGCAAGAATATTTTCAGCGTCGTGCTTCACCACTGAGCTTACGTTAAACCTGAAATGGCGTTCCATACCCACCACCTCCGAGGTATCCGCCAGTTTTTCACCGTTCAGCCAGACTTCGGCTTTGTAATTTATTTCACAAAGGTTTAACCAGATGGTTTTGCCTGCATAATCTGGAGGTACCCTGAATTCCCGCCTATACCAGTATGGATCGTGCCATGGATTTTTATTTTTAATATGGCTGTACTGCAACAGGCCATATACCTGGTTAAAATCCTCGTTGCAGTCGGGGATCCTCATATTATTCAATCCGGTATAGGGATTGGGATACATACCGTTTCTCACCATGACCGACAGCACGGTGGCCGGCACACTGGTCGATTGCCATCCGGTGGTGCTGGTTTTTCCTTGCGAGAGTCCCCCTCCATCCATGCCCGTGACCAGCGAGGATACAACTTTCCAGTCGTTACGCAGCAAAAAGGAATTTTCGGGCATGACGGACAGCGGACCGTCCTCGATCGTGAATTCAAAGGTTTCGCTTGCCGTCTCGCTGCCGCCTTTGACCGCTGTTACCTTCCAGCGATGGTTTCCGTAGGACATCGGGAATGGGATGTACCAGTTCTGAGGGGCCATCGTTGAATCGGTCCTTACCCCGTCGATCCATACCGTGTAATATTCGCAATCGGTATGCTTCCATGAGAGTACGGGCATATTGTTGCTTATCCGGGCAGCGTCTGCCGGGTGCAGCAATCTGGGTTTCCCGGCGTTGGCGGAGGGAAACGATTCGCCGCAGCAAAAGACCGCCAAAAGCAGTATTACGAATCTGGTTCCTGAGCAGGTGAGGTGTTTCATATCCAATTTAATAGGGTTTAAAATTAGGAAAACTATACAATTCATCACAGGCATGTTTCAGAAGCTCAATGTTCAATTTTTTCATTTTCAGGAATGCGCTTGTCACCCTGCCTGCACTGGCCGGATCGCTCATTAATTCAGGGAGAATGGACGGGATGATCTGCCAGGAAATGCCAAATCTGTCTTACAGCCAGCCGCACTGTTTTTCCTCTCCTCCCGCTGTAAGCTTGTCCCAGTAGTAATCAATTGGCAGCCGATTTTCTCACTGGACTGCGGGATCTGCTCAAGGATGACCCTTATGATTTCCCGCAATTTTTTTAAACAGGTTCCGGAAACGAGTTGATGCAGTAATTAGGCTTGTTCGGCAGGATAATTGGAAACTGCAAGCATGGCTGCAATTAAAGCACGGATCGGATAAAATCCAGCCGGGACTTTGATTCTGCATTGTCCTTGAAGAAGGTATCAAGCGTCTCGCATGTATATTCGCTGCAATATGCACAGTTCGGGATGTCTTTGTCCCTGGCACAATTCCTGATCGGGCAGTCGCTGCACCCGTGGAATAATCTCCCGTTTTTCGTCTGACAGCCATCGCAATCCGCAATATCACCTGAACGATATTCCGTTTTATACAGTTTGTTGCTGAGTTTTGCGATCTCAGTCTTCATTTTTTCTTTCAGTTTTTCATCCTGTTCATTTGTTGCCCAGTTAATCGGACAACCCTTACAGATTAGCCCGCAATATGACACGATATCTTTCATGATTTTTCAATTTTACTGTTCCTTATTTCTCAGCATTGCTTTTTATTATCTTAATGATTATGGAATGAAATTAATGGATTTTGATTTCAAAGTCAACCTGGGATCCGGGAAGGGGAATACCGGGCGGGATGTTAGCGATTTAAAAGTTCGAATGCCTCCATGCTATGGACGGGATTTATTCGGTCCATATGGCAACTGTGGAGGTTCCGTGGCAACCATTGCCCTGTCCGGTTTATAACGGTGTCAGCATATTTTTGGTAAGAATATTTCCCGTCACTGAAAGATAGAGTGGATTTTCAAAATTAATGTCCCCGCTGCTGAAGAAATTGCCCGGCGCATACACTCCGCTGAACTGGGCGTTCTTGTCAATATTTCTTTTACCAGTCATTTATATCAACATTAAATTGTCTTTTTAATATTTACCAACCTATCAACGAAGTATAAATATATTTCTTTTTTGCGCTTGACAAAAACCCCAGAGAGCTCAGTTGGATTGGCATTTACTCACAATTTTAATTATTTGGAATGGTGTTCGTGAGAGCTACGCCGTTGTAAGGTCTTTGACAAGTCTTTGGATGTGCGTTTGCCTCATAGCGCTTGGCACTGTACTTACAAATAGTGTAGGCAATATAGCTTCTTAATAGTTTACCTGATGCTTCTTATAGCTGCGGATCACATTCTAAGCCTATTTTGGTGACAGTGTAAAACTCACTCATATAATCACCTATATTGGTGATTACAGCATTCTTTCTCACCACATTCTAAATTATCTAATTTATAGTCAAATACATTTGTATTTATTAATAAGTGTGAATTATGTAACTAATACACAGAAATATGTAATGGTTTCTTTGATTAATAGGATAACCTTTGTAAGGTGAAATTATATTCACCACTGTATTGCCAGCTGCAACAACTGATATCCAAAGTCATGAACAAAACTGAACTAAAAGGAAACTGGAATGAACAGAAAGGTAAACTCAAACAGAAATTTGCATTCCTTACTGAAAATGACCTAATGTTTGAAGAAGGTAAAGAAGAGGAAATGTATGGCAAACTGCAAATCAAGTTGGGCAAAACCAAAGAAGAATTGCACAAAATTATTAATGGACTTTAACAAACCATTTTTATCTAATCGAGTAAGGGGTTAGTTCCCCGAAGCTCTGCTTCGAGAAGTTAATTATTTTTGTTATGTGAGTGAATATGTTCATAAGAGCCACAATGTTTCAGTACTTCTGTACCACTTTGTATGCCCGGCCAAATATCGTCGGGTTGTGTTCAATGAAGCGGTTGACCAGACGTTGAAAGACACCTGTCTTGAAATATCGAAGCGGTATGAAATAGAGTTCATGGAAATAGGGACCGACAAAGACCATGTTCACTTTTTGATACAGAGTATACCAACGATGAGCTCAAGCAAGATTATTCAGACGATCAAGAGTATCACAGGCAAAGAGATATACAAGCTTTACCCAGAGATGAAACAACAACTTTGGGGCGGGGAGTTTTGGACCAAAGGTTACTATGTCAATACAGTTGGACGCCATGGTGATGAAAATACTATACAGGCCTATGTTCAGTCACAAGGCAAACTGGATGCATATAAAAAGATTCACTCACAACAGCTGAAACTGTTTTAATAAACTACCTCGTAGCTCTGCTGCGAGGTAGTTTATCAATTAGGTAGTACTATTATAAATATTGAGAATAATGAAAAGAACAGAAGGCAAAGTTGTAATAGTAACAGGTGGCGCATTAGGAATCGGACGCGAAACGTGTCTTTTATTAGCAAAAGAAGGTGCAAAAGTCGCCGTTACCGACATTCTTGACGATAAAGGCCGGGAACTGATTAAAGAAATTATCCAATCAGGAGGAGAGGCAAAATTCTGGCATCTTGATGTATCAGACGAAAAAGAAGTTGAAAAAGTATATAATGAAGTCGTTAAAGAATTTGGAAAACTTGATGCGACCGTAAATAATGCAGGAATTGCAGGTGCTGACAAGCCAACTCATGAATTAACCGAGAAGGAGTGGGATACTGTCATAAATGTGAACGTTAAAGGAGTTTTTTTCTGTACCAAATATGCAATTCCTCATATGAAAAAAGCAGGCAGTGGAAGCATTATAAACCTTTCTTCAATATATGGCTTAATTGGTGCCGGAGATATACCACCCTATCATGCATCTAAAGGTGCAGTAAGATTGATGTCTAAAAATGATGCCTTAATATATGCAAAAGATAATATAAGAGTGAACTCTGTACATCCGGGATTTATTTGGACTCCCTTGGTAGAAGAATTGGGTAAAAATGATAGCAGTTTCCGAAAACATCTTGATGGTCTGCATCCAATAGGACACGTTGGCGAAGCAATAGATATTGCCTATGGAATACTTTATCTTGTATCCGACGAATCGAAGTTTATTACCGGAAGTGAATTAGTTATTGATGGAGGGTACACCTGCAAATGATGCAAGGATAAAGTTAAAACGACTACATCCGACAATATCATCTTGACATGACACTAAATACAAATTATTTGAGCGGAATTTAAAATAATACAAAATGAAAACTCCTAAAAAACTGGGTATCTGGATGGACCATTCCACTGCTCACATAATAGAATTGAAAAATAATTCAATTAAATCAAATACAATAGAATCCCTCTCTTTGCAAGGCGAAAAACAAAACTTTGGTGAGGATGAAAGTCTGAAACATAATACTGAGCAAGATCAGCTTGCAGAATATTTTAAAAGGTTAAGCACTGTTATAAAGGGTTATCCAGAGGTAATACAATTCGGCCCAACCAATGCTAAAACAGAATTGTATAACTTATTAAAAAAGGACAGTCATTTTAATAACATTAAAATTGAAATTGAAACAACTGACAATTTAAC
>CAYSJH010000055.1:0-32067 GCA_964431315.1 uncultured Bacteroides sp.
TGAAAGCCGCATCGATCTTGTAGCGGATCTCGCTCTTGATGAACTCGACACGGAAAATCCTCGAAAGCGCCCTGATCAGCACCTCGTAGACCGTAATGTCGAAGTCGTCTTTTTCGATCAGCGCATAATTAAGGAATTCTTTCAGGGTCATCGGTTATCTGAAAAAGGCGGTTAACAAGCGCAGAAATACAAAAATATCCGGATAATTCATATTTCACATTCTGTGTCATTTTCAGGCAAATAATGAAATAAGGCCTGATTTGAATGAATTGTTGTAAGAACCTGATTATTTTGGATTTATCATTTGCCGATAGAGCTCCTCATCCAGCTCCTGAAGCTCGAATATACCATTTAACAGACTGGTTGACACCCAGGGGAGCCATCCGCGGTGCATCCCGAATCCCCTGACCGGAGCCAGGCTCCAGTGTTCCTGCATCCATCCGGGACCTTTCAGGTCAAATTCCCTGCCCGGTAGGGCCAGCATGGTTTTGGTATTGTGCAGCAGGATCATTGCCACATCGTAATAATGATTGTCACTGGTGTTCAGGAAGAGCTCTGCAAATTCGTCCACATCGAATGCCATGTACTCGTCCGTCAGGCTGTGCCCCGTCGAGATCAGTTGCATCCCCACCGTCGGCAGTCCCTTTTTCCAGTGCAACGCACTGTCGTCTTCATCTTCGGGCATGGGAACATTCCAGAGGTATATCCAGGTCTCTGCAAAATTGCCTGCCATGATGGCCCTGTCCAGCCATTTTTTATCCCGGGTATACCGGTAGAGCGCCAGGTGGGCTTCGAGTGAGATTGTACCGGCCTCCTTGTCAATCACATTGGGATTATCTATGGTACCGCCGATAAAAATACCGCGGGACTGAGAAGTATTCCAGCAAAACTCTCCAGCTTTCAGGGCCGCCTGCACATACCTGCCGTCTCCGGTGAGTTCGCTCATTAATACCAGGAAAGGGATCACCGTATAACTTGACTCGGGAAACGGGTCCACTACTTCGCCGGTTCCCTGTTTCCATGTGCGGGGGAATCCTCCCGTTTCACTCTGTTGAAACAACAGCCAGTCGGCGAATGTCCCGGCCCATGCGATCCAGTCCCCATGTTCAATCCCTGCCTGCCTTTCCCGCTTAACTGCCTTAAGAAGTTCCTTCAGTCCATCGCCAAAGGAACGAAGGTAAACAACTGGTTCGGGAATTCTTCCCAGTGCAACTTCGGGTTTCCCTTCAAAAGTAAAACCTTCCCCAGCAGGAGGGGATAAATTCAGGTTCAAGAATGTACGGACGATTGCCTCGCCAAGCTCCCTGTGTTTCCGGCTCAGGGGATTTTCCTCGGATAAGGAACCGGCAAGCAGGAAATTCGCCGTTTCAAGGGTCTTCCCGGTAAAGCCCATGATGGTTTTATTGCTCCGGGGTTCGTCCATCCCCTTCGGGGCAGGTATGAAATTCCTGATACCGGTTATCCCGTTGTGGCTCTCGACATTTTCGCCAAGCATACTCAATACGGATCGCTTTACCATCTCAATGTCCTGATAATTGATTCCGGGTTGCAGGGTGGACCAGGCCCACCTCCAGGCTCGGGTGTAATATTCATGGAACGCACTGTCTGCTGCGAACCTGAAAGAAACCTGGTACTCCTGCTGAAGCCCGTCCCTGATCGGATGGTATCGCCTGGACCATTTTTTCATCTGCCCGTAGGGGTAGGTCCGGCCTTTGTAGGTGATACCACCTTCCGAACCGGGGAACCAGTATCCGAAGGCCGGGTTCTCTTTATCGAAATCAGCTCCGATTGACCCGAAGCGATACTGCTCGTCGATCAGGGTGCTGGCTTCAAGATCACGGGAATCTTCTTTTGTGGTGCGTGAGTCAGGTTTTGAATTCAGGACCGTGAGGGAGGTCCCATTACTGAAATACGCTCCGAAGAGCGGAGCAGGAAGCCTGTCCTCACGGATGCGGATAAAATCAGTGCATTCACTTCCGCCTATTGCCGTACCGGTAAGGTAATCCGTGGTCCCATAAATCATCCCGGGGGCAAAGATCCTGACAGAATCCCTTGTTGCAGGTGTGGTATAAATGAGCCCGATTCCGCTCATAAAACCTCCATCCATGTCCCCCTGTACCTCCACTTTCCGGTCCAGTTTCATGATACCGGTTTCAATATTCCAGGTGTCGGTAACACAAAACACCGCATCCCCGTATGACACGGATGCTTTACCGGTGATCACGCCTTTCCCGGCGGCCAGATGATCATAGCCCGTGTTCAGGACCTCCGTTCCACGCTCGTTCGTGAACAGCTCAAGGCTGACGGGTTCATCCCCTGTAAAAAAAGGTTCACCGTTCCGTTCGATCTCCAATCCCCACTTTTCCTTGCCGGTTCTCTGAAACTGGACAACCAGGTCTCCGGAAAGATCGTATCTCTTTTTGTTTTTGTCCATCAGGCTGCAGCCTGTAAATGTATTCAGCAGGATGCAAATAATCATAAGGTGTTTCATGGCAGACCAGAGATTTGTGGATAAATAATAACATACGAATTTATGATTAAAAATGCTGCTGATTTGTATGCTGATCTGAGTTTTTGTAATATAGTACACCGATGCCAATGGCCCTGAGAATAAAAAAGCAGTTATTCCTGACAGTCCTGCTTTTAGGCTGCCTGATTGCCTGTAAAACAGATACGGGCGGGAATAGCTGGCAGGATGCAAAAGTTCCATCCACTGCTCCGGTCCTTCCCTCGGATGCTACCATCGGGCTGTCCATGTATACACTCGGTGCACCCTATTTTGTAGCCCAGGTAAAATCCATTGAAGAACGGGTGGAAGCCCGGGGTATGAAATTCATATATACCGATGCCCAGGATGAATCATCCGCCAGGTGGAGTGCGTGGAGGACTTGCTGGCCCGGGGGATCGATCTGCTGATCCTGAATCCCCTTGATCCCAAAGCCCTTGTGCTTGTAATCAAATCAGCGACCAGGGCGGGGGTCCCGGTGATTATCATAGACAGCTCGATTGACCTTAAGGCGGACTTTATCACAACCATTCAATCCAATAACCTGAGGAACGGGCAGAAAGAGGCATTCGAAATGATCATGAAAGGCGATTACGGTGCGACCGGGCTGAACAATCCGGTACTCATTGCCGATATGGCAGTGGATGTATGCGTGAAGGTACTGGCCGGTGAAAGGGATTTTCCGCGGGTCATATACACTCCCGCAGTCTGCATATCCGGTGAAAATGTGGATCAATACTACGATCCGGACGCGATATTTTGATCCACTGCCATGCCTCCATTCAAGGTTGAACTCTTAAACATCCACAAATCATTTTGAATGTCCCCTTTCCCCTGGCCATTGCGTTCACCAGGCTGGCAGGGGTTGTGGCCGGGACCGTAAAGGTTCGTCGGTGATCCTGGATGAAAGCGGTGCCCCCATGACTGCTTTCGGTGGAGGGTACCTGCTGGGCATACACAATCCAGTGCTGGTTATGCTTCTGATCATCATCGACGCGGTTCTGCTTCAGGGGATACAGGTCAGGATGAACACACATAAAGACCAGTGATATGAAAACAATGAGAGGCGTATTCTTGCCGGACGGTTTCACCCAATGAACCGGATTGTTCTATAGATGCCTTCTCCAGTAAATTACCTTAGAGGCCAGGTCCCCGGCCAGCCCGTTCTCCCTTTCAACCAGGTTGGTGGTCTCCCCCGGGTCTGCCGCCAGGTTATACAGTTGAGCATCCGTTGAATCTGCATTGATCAGCAATTTCCAGTCGCCATCCCGGATTGCCAGGCCGGGTGAGATGAAATCCGGGTTTCCGGGCAGGATTGATCCGCCCGGGAAGCTAGCGTATTCCCACATGACCGCAGGGGTATGCTCCATGGGCGTGCCCGTCAACGCGCTGCTTTTATCCGTTCCGTCGAGATTCTCAGGGCAGTCAATTCCCAGGATGGAGCAAAGCGAGGGAAAAAGGTCGAACGCGGCCAGGATGGTCCGGTCATCGGTCCTGCCGGCCGGGATCCTGCCTTCCCAGCAGATGATGAAGGGCATCCGTATCCCTCCCTCGTAAAGGCTCCATTTGCGGCCGTAAAAACCACCGGAGGATCCGGGAGGGTAGAGCGCGCCACGGTAATCCCCCGGATAGCTGTCACGCATATAGTACATGGGCCAGTCTGTGGGACCGTTATCGCTTGTGAATACGACGATGGTATGGTCCAGTTTCCCCATTTCCTCAAGCCCGGCAATAAACCTTCCGATCTGCCTGTCCAGTTCGACCAGGACCGCAAGAAATTTTTGTTCATAGGGGTTTTCACTGAGCGAGAGGCAGGCGGAGAGCGCTTCCCCGGATGGAAGGTGGGGATCGTGGACATCGTTGGGACAGAGGTTTACGAAAAAGGGTTTGTCCCCCGCCTCCCTTATGAACGCCAGGGCACTGTCGACATATATCGAGGTGGAGCGGTGTTTCTCCGCCCAGATGATGTTCCCGCGGCCCAGTTCGGCACTTTGCCGGCTGAGGTCATCCCCAGGGAACAGCACGCGGTCCCCCGTACCCTCAAAACTTACCAGCGATCTGTCGTAACCGTAGCGGGTGGGGAGGGGGACGTCCCCCAGGTCACGTCCGCCGCCCATATGCCACTTGCCAAAATGTCCCGTGCTGTACCCGTTCGCCCGGAGTGTGCGGGCCAGGGTCGGGGCATCCGGATCCAGGTAGTTAGCCATAGCCCTTCGGCGATTTTCACCGGAGCCTGCAATGTAAGAATGGATGTGGTACCTGGCAGGGTAGTTTCCCGTGTTGATGGCAACCCGCGAGGGGGAGCAGATGGGCGAGTTCACGTAGAAGTTGGTAAATCGGATGCCCTTTTTTGCCAGCGCATCGATGTTCGGTGTCCCGATAATGGGATTTCCATAACAGGAAGGGTCTCCGTAGCCCATGTCATCAATGAAAATGATCGCGATGTTCGGGCGGCGCTCTGCGTCCCCTCCTGTCCCCTGGATGCATGCGTTTAACAGCATTAATGGGACCAGGAATGTAATGTTTTTCATTTTTTCTGAGTTTTATTATGAATGGCACGGACAGGAAAGAAACCGGTCTGATGAATTTCAATCGTATGGTTTCATTTCCCTGGCCCACGCTTCCCACAGGGCATTCATTTCTTTGACTTTTTCAGGATGACCGGTGGCCAGGTTGTTCGTTTCCGTGCGGTCCGCCAAAAGATCGAAAAGCTCCCATTCCTCTCCTTTAAGGGCAGCCATTTTCCAGTTCCCGATCCGTACCGCGCGTCCCCCCTCGTGCTCCCAGAACATGGTATCATGGGTGGAAGAGATCTCGCGGTTAATAAGGGGTATCAGGCTTTTTCCGGCGGGGGGAAGGATCCCTGAGTCCCTGAAATTATCCGGGTACCCGGTCCGGGCGAGCTCCAGGCAGGTTGGCAGGAGGTCCATGACATGGCAGAAACCCGGATTGATCGTGTTCTGCTTCCCTTTCAGTCCCCCTGCCCAATGCACGATGAACGGTGTGTGAATGCCTCCCTCGTAGGACTCTTTCTTCCAGTAACGCCAGGGAGTATTTGCCGCACTTGCCCAGGCATCGCCAATGTATCCCCAGGTCAGTTCGCTTCCCGGCTCTTGAGGATCGTATTCAATTTCCTTTCCTTCCCTTGTGAAGCCGGGCCGGTCGAAACCGGGGAGATAGCCTCGTTCATAGGATGCACCGTTGTCCGTAAGAAAGAACAGGATGGTATTCTCATATTCCCCCAGTTCCTTCAGTTTCCGGATGATTTTGCCGATGCCCTGATCCATGCGGTCAACCATGGCCGCATGAGCGGTCATATGGTTGGCCTCTTTCTCCTTTTGTGTGCAGTCTTCCCAGGACTTCCCTGAGGAGTTTTCAGACAGGGGATAGTGGTTTTCATCGATCATGCCCATTTCCAGCATCCTGTTGTACCTTTCCCTGCGGAGTTCTTCCCAGCCACCCGTATAGCTTCCTCTGTACTTTTTAATTTCTTCCGGCAGGGCATGCAGGGGCCAGTGGGGCGCAGTATGGGCCACATACAGGAAAAAGGGCCGATCATCCCGGGAAAACTGTTCGATCAGCTCCAGGCTCTTGTCCGTAATGAAATCCGTCATGTAAAAATCTTTCGGCACATCGCGGATGGGTTCCTCGTTATGCACCAGGCTGAAGGGATCGAAATAATCCACCACTCCCCAGATCACCCCCCAGTGCTCCTCGAAACCCCGGTTGCAGGGATAAGTTTCCAGCGGGGCAAAGGGACCGTAATCGGCCTGGTGTGCAAGCCATTTCAACTGTTCTTCTTTGGATTGTACCTCTCGGGTGAGGGAAAGATGCCATTTACCCGCCATTCCCGTATGATAGCCCGCATCCTTCAGGAGTTCTGCGATTGTTGGTGAACCAGGATCGAGGTTGCGTCCGTTGAGGGCCATCCCGACCTGGTGCTGGTATTTGCCGGTCATGAGGGAAGCGCGGGTGGGGCAGCACCTGGCACAGTTGTACATCCCGGTGAATCGTATGCCCCCTTGCGCCAGCAGGTCCAGGTTTGGAGTTTCGATCTCCCCGCCGTAGCATCCGGGATCGGAATAGCCCAGGTCATCTGCCATGATAATGATCATGTTTGGCCGTGTATCCGCTTCTGGATTCTTTACCGATCCGCAGGATCCCAGGACCGGAGAGAGAAGGAACACGGACCAGCACTTCAGGGAAAGCCTGAGTCGGAGAAATCTGATTCTTATGAACCGTCTCCGGACGGAACCGCTGTAAATTGATCCGGGCTTCACTGGCATGGAAATTTAATAGAGTACCCGGTGCATTTGCATCAGGGTATCCACCGGTATTTTGATGACTTTCCGGTCATAGGTCATCAGACCATTTACCTCTCCCTCCACGTCGGTGGTCTGGGTGTAAACGGCCGCTGATAAGCCTTTACTCTTTTTCATTTCCACGATCTGGTTAAACTTGTACCGGTAGTTATCCAGGAGTTCCTGTGCGGAATGATAGGTCTGGTAGCCCCAATTCCGCATGCCGGTATTCCACTGGTGGCCCGTTACGGGATACCCGATCCCGCCGTATTCCCCTACAACGGAAGCCATATCAAGGCTGATGGGTGGTATATGGACTTCCACCTGGTAGCTGTGGATGTCGTAAACATCGCCGCAGGGACGCAGGGCCCATCCGCTGGCTGCATTGACCAGGCGGGTCGGGTCAAGGGCTTTTACCATTTCAGCGATCCTGCATGTCGCATACTGTCCCCAGCCTTCATTGAAAGGTACCCATATGACGATGCTGGGGGCGTTGTAATGCAGGTCGATCATCCTTTTCAGTTCCCATTCAAACTGTGAGGTTTCAAGGGATCCCCTGTATAGGTCATTGCCGTCACGGGGTACAATCTGAAGATGGACCGGCCTTTCCCGGTCTGCTTTCGGCACCGCGACCATTCCGGAAGGCATGTCCTGCCAGACCATGATCCCCAGGCGGTCGCACCAGTAGTACCAGCGGTCCGGTTCCACCTTGATGTGTTTGCGGATCATATTGAAACCCATATTTTTGATTGTTTCAATGTCATTCCTCATTGCTGCATCCGAAGGTGGAGTATGCAGTCCGTCCGGCCACCATCCCTGGTCGAGGGGACCGTAATGGAAAAGAGGCTTATTGTTCAGTTGCAGCACCATGACGCCGTTTTCAGGGGCTACACTGATCTTGCGCATCCCGAAGTAGCTTTCCACCTCATCCAGAACCTCTCCCCCCGGATTGGTAAGGACGAGCTTCAGGTCATAAAGAAAGGGCTGGTCAGGCGACCAGAGTTTGGGGTTCGGTATCTCTAGGTCCATCCTGCTGAAAGCTGGTGCGGATGCTTTTGCTACCGGTGTGACACCGTTATAAACGGAAACATCCACAAGGTAATTCCCCTCGAGGGGCTCCCGGAGCATGGGTATCACGGACACCCTGTTTTTGTCCACATCGGGGATGATCTTTACCTCACCGATGGATGCCTCCGGGTTCAATGCCTCCAGCCAGACCGTCTGCCAGATACCGCTGACCGGGGTATACCATATCCCCTCCTGGGGCATCTGCTGTTTTCCGCGGGGCTGGGTGCCGTAGCTTGTCGGATCATCGACGGCCACTACAAGCTCCTGCCTGCCCTTAGCAGTCAGGTAATCCGTAATGTCAAAGCTGAACCGGTCATAGGCTCCTTTGTGGGTTCCGACAAATGCACCGTTGACCCAGACCGATGCGGACCAGTCCACCGCCTCGAAATTCAGCACCACCCGACCGGAATTCCAGTCCCCCGGCACTGAGAATTCTCTCCGGTACCACAGGCGGTCCCCAGGCATCATGCTCTTTCCAACGCCCGAAAGGGCCGATTCAATGCAAAAGGGTACCAGGATCCTGCCCTGGTACCTGGAAGGCGCAGGATCGGTTTTGGCCAGGAGGGTATAATCCCAGAGCCCGTTCAGGTTGATCCATTTATCCCTTGCCAGTTGTGGCCTGGGGTATTCCTGCCAGACCTTGTCCGGGCTTAATTCTTCGCCCCATCTGGTCATGATCCGGTCACCCGCGGGTGCGTATTGCTGCGCCTGCATTAAGCATGGAACAAAGGCCCATGCGGTCAGGACAATTAATAAGGTTCTTTTCATCTTTATGTGTATTTATGGATTATTCATGATTTTATCAACTTCATCCCAAATCCCGGATCCTCCGAGACCCTGATTTTTCCGTCCACGATCGGATAATTCCCGAAATCGATCTCATCCGAGAAGCAGGTCACCCCTTCGAGGGTGCAGACATTTCCCAGTCCCGCCGAAAGATGCGCCGCATAGTGTGTTTTCAGCAGGGATCCCCATGCGTGGGGACTGGCCTGTGTCTTCATTTCCTTCAGGGTGGGCATTAACTTCCGCCAGGGTGTGAAGCCAAATCCCATCACATCGGGCAGGTAGACGTCGAGTATTTTCTCACCGGCAAGCTGCCGGCAGACCTCTAAATCGGGCTCCCGTTCACCATCGGCATACCGGGTATTTTCCCTTCCATTGGCCAGCATCCACTGCTTCAGCTTCCGCCCCTCCGCGAGATTTTCCACGAATGGTTCCTCCACCCAGTAAAGAGGAACCCCCTCCACCCCCTTGAGGAAATCCAGGGTATCCTGCAGGCTATACATATCGTTCGCATCCACAAGGATATCGGCCCGGCCATCGAATTCTTCGTGGATCATTTTCACAATTCGGATATCCATGGCCAGTCCCTCATCATGCGGATACCATCGTCCGCTCCGGCCGATCTTCACCTTCAGCTGCCTGTAGCCGTAATCGTAGTCCCAGCGGCAATTCTCCAGTACTTTCCCGATCCCTGAGGGATGGTCTTCCGGCTCCAGCTCGTCCAGGTATATCATGCCGCTGTAAATCTTATTCTCCGTCGGACCTGCCGAGCCGATCAACCGGTAAACGGGCTGACCAAAAATTATCCCTGCAAGGTCGTGCAGAGCGATGTCAAAAGCGGGGTGAATGCCCTCGAGGATGCCCTCATCCGGGTTGATCAGAAGGTTAACTCCCTTGCCCAGGAGGGACAGCCTGAGCGATTCTTCATCCCCCGGCTCATACCGGCCTGCCATTCCCCATCCTTCTGCCCCCTGGTCGGTAAAGATCCTGACGTAGTGGTCTTCCTTAAACTGCCCGTGTACCCCGATCCTGGCGTTTTTGCCAACCAGCCTTGGCCAGTGAAAGGCAGCGGTTCCGAATTCCACCCTGTCGATGGTATGATGGCTCAACGCCCTGTTGCGATCCGGGTTCATGCAGCCGGCAATCGTTCCAGTGCCGCTAAGGACCGTTCCGCAGGCCAGCAGCCCGGATTGTGTTATGAATGTTCTTCTTTCCATGGGGATCGTGTTAAGTTCGGGGTATTTTGAAGCCTTACCTGGTCTTGAGCATCATCCGGGTATGTACCGACGCAGGGGTTTCAACCCTCAGTATGTAGATTCCATCCGACTGGTCTTCAGGCACCCATTCGAATTCATGAAAACCGGTCTCGAGAGTTTGGTCTGAAAGGACTTTGATAATACGTCCGTGCAGGTCATAAATACTTAAACGTACTGGCTGGGTGATGCCTGAATAGAAGATGATCCTGGTCTCCCTGCTGAAAGGATTCGGGCTGTTCTGGTACAGGATGTCTTTCTGCACCCGGTATGAGTCATCACCCCCGCCCAGGGCAAATGAATTGTTGCCGCCGGGCGTCCCCAGCCTGTAGCTTGAGATGTTCCATGATCCGGGAAGCGAATTGTCCAGGCCGGGATCCTTCAGGGCCAGGGTATAGCCGCTGTTATCGGGTATAATGGGCCAGGGGGTGTAAATTCCATAACGGACGGAATCAACCAGCACGCCTTTGCCCGTATACAGGCGGATCGTCTCACCCCCGCTGCTGAAACCAAAATCAAAGTCCCCCCCGTAATTCCCGACTTCCGGATAGACCGTTTCGAAGGAAATCCTGCTCCGGCAGATCACATAAAAACCGAAGGGATCCAGGATTGTTCCGATCCTGATTGCAAAGGAATGTGCATCTTCGGAGTCCTTGAGGATCCAGCCGGAAATATCCACGTATTTGCTGCTGTTGTTGTACAGTTCCACCCAGTCCCCGGAATTCTGGCCGGGATCCTGGTTGTAACATATTTCATTGATCACGACAGGGTTCCCGGGTACTTCCTGGTCGGGTTCAAACCGTGCCATGACCGTCATGGCCGTTACCGGGTCAAACCTAATCTTGGGATCATTGGAGACAATGCTGCCGGTCCATCCTGTAAAACGGTACCCGATGGCCGGCAATGCAGTCAATTCGACGGGATTCCCTGAAAAATAAGTTCCCGACCAGGGAAAGGAATTAATATAAATCGTATTGAGTTTTACGGTTCCTCCGGCCTGATCTGAAACATCAAGGATCAGCTGTTGTTTTCCTTTCAGTCCATAGGTGCTGTTGAGATAGTTCAGCATGGTACCCGGACGGATACTGGCAAAGGATTTCAGATCGTTGGTCCGGTTAATCCAGTTCTGATAGCTCCCGCCCCAGCGCTTGACGTGGTTGAACATTTCTTCGTCGATGTTGTCTCTCAGGGTGCTGATAAGATCGATTACCGTATCGGCTCTGAAGCTGGTGTTTATCCGGTCAGCAAAGGAGTTGATGAATAATTCCCGGAAGTCCGTGTTTTTGAGCAGTGTCCTGAGCAGGAAGGTTGACCAGGGCGGATTCGGATAATCGGGTCCGTTGCTTTCGGTTGCGAAAAGCAGCGAATTTTTATAGACATTGTTAAGTCCCCACAGCCCGAAGCCGAAGTCGGTATCGTAGATGATCCACCTCCATTTGCCCTTGGGCGAGTCCGGTCTCCAGTACTTGATGTTGTTGCTTGGCCAGTCCTCATTGCCATAATAAATCTCGGCGACCTGGTAATTCACAAAATCCTGGACATCCATCTGTGATTTAACGTAGGTGTAGTTCTCGTCTAGCTGTATGTCATTGTTTTGAAGAAAACTGATGAGATTCGTGTAATGCTCGTTATCCCCTCTCAGCACCTCCCGGTTATTCTCCAGCAGATCAATCTGATCAGGGGAGACACCCGCATTGGAAGCAATAAAATGTTCGTTTATCTTTTCCCGTATATTCTGGATTCCCCAGTATTCACCGTTTATGTAAACAATCGACTGACGGTACCCGGGGTACTCGATGTCCAAGTCACCGGTCAGGTGCGTCATCATAACGTCACGAAACATGGTGCCGATCTCCCAGTCAACACCGAACCAGTCATTGCCAGAATTCCGGAGGACAAAAGTCTCACAATCAGATATGGTTTTATCCTGGAATAAACGGTAATGAAATCTGTCCACATTATATTTTTGCCTGGCGAAAACCGCCATGGATTTCTGGGGCAATCCCCTGGTCCATCCTCCGTAGATCTTAATCCCGGCATCCGAATTTATTGCAAGATTGCCATCCTCATCGTATAATTCGACATGCACCGGTCTTTCCCAGTCCTGCCAGAAATTGGCATCGAAATACGGGAAATCAGCCTGAGCATCAGGGCCCATGGTATAGATCCCGTTGTAATAATCCCACAGATTATCGGGATCGGTAGAAATGCATACAACTGGCAGGTGATGGTCCGCTCCCGTGAAGTAGGTTCTGCTCACGATTCTGCCGGGTAGTAAACCGCCCCTGATGATCCTGGCCCTGATGATCGCATCGGTACTGATTGAAATGGTATCCTCGTAAAGGAAGGAAGCCGGACCCGGTTCCGAACCGTCCGTCGTGTAATAGATGGTATCCTCAGGATTCATGGCGGAAAGGGTGAGCCCAAAGGCTTCCTGAAACCGTCCGCCGGGTCTTGAAAAGACGGGTTCATCTTCCAGGTATCCCTTATAATAAGCCGTAGTATTTGGATTACCGGGAGTCGCCGTATCGAACAACACCCACTCATCCGGCTGATCCGCCCTCCTGCCAAGGCTGCGGTCGGTCCCAATATAAGGGATATGCAATGAATCCAGGAATTTATGCTCAGGATCCGTCAGGTAAAGGGAATCGCCATCTGCATCCAGTTTGAAATTCAGATGGAAATTTGTGCTTGAAAGATGCAGAATTTCAGGTGGAGGATTGGCAGGTTTCTGGGGGACCTGAATGGAAAAGTATGGAATGGATGATAAATCCGAAGAACCTGCCGAGATGTTATGAACCTGGATGGCAAGGACATTTTCCCCCTGAATCAGCAATTCTGAGGGATTCAACACATCGTATCTCAAGGGTTCGCCCCCTGCGTACATGGTAGCTTCCCTGCCCACAAAGGCAGGCCAGCTGAAAGCGGGCGGATTACCGTAAATGCCGGCCCTGGCGAATTCAATGCCGTTCAGAAAGGCTACGAAGGCATCGTCAAAATCGATCTGAAGAACGCATCCGGATATCTGGGACGTATCATCAATCGTAAAATGCTTCCGCATATACAGGGATATTGTTGTCGGAATCACCGTGGCGTCGTCACCATCTCCGTATCCTATACCGCTGGGGCCAGCCAGCCAGGACGAATCGTTGAAATCCTTGTTTCGCCAGCCGGGGTCGGTATTTTCGTCAGGCAGGATGTACTTCCATTCATCCCCCTGTTTTATGATCGAGTTCCAGTGAACCGGGAATGTGCGGATATTTTTGCCGGAAGCGAAGATTAGCATGTACTCGCCCGGGGAGATAAGGTATTCGGGAAAACACCACTTTGACAGGTTATCCCGCTCGTCGCTCAGGCAGTAACCTGCCAGGTTAACCGGCACCGTGTCAAGGTTCAGCAGTTCGATCCAGTCCCCGTATTCCCCGTCCGAATCCTTGATTATCGAAGCATTGGAGGCACAGACTTCATTTATGATCAGCTGGCTGAATGTAACCTGGGCATGCAGGCAAAGAATGATTGACCATACGGTCATAATCCATCCTTGTCTTATCCGTCTGGCCGGCTTTCGTCCCTTTATCTGATGCCCCGGTTCCACGGTTAATGAATTAGTTAATGCTGTATGCCTGAGGGCTTGGGATAGGCAGTCTGGATCGATACGGGTTTTCCGAATACGGGCATTCCATATTCATCCCAGGTAAATTTCTGTGCCCTTGTGCTCCGGCCCGCACACTGGTTGCTGGAGGCTTTTTTGGCATGGTACACGATCCAGTCCTCCTTCCCGTCCGGTGACCTGGTAAAGCAATTGTGCCCGGGACCGTAAACGCTGCTGTCCGGGCACTGTTCGAAGACCTGGTGAGTGCTTCTGATCCATGAATCCGGATTCAGCAGGTCCGCATCCTTGTCCGCAGTAAACATTCCAAGCCCGTAATTATCATCCCAGCAGGCACCGGCTGAATAGATGATGAATATTTTATCCCCTGGTCCTTCCAGGAACTGGGGACCTTCCATGATTTCCCTTGGTGGGGTTTTCTCCCAATCGTATATTGGCAATCCCAGGTTTCTTTCCATCTCTATGCCTGTAGGCGAAGTCATCCTTGCAAGCATGATGCCGCTGCGGTTGGCTATGTATGGAGAGTAGGCAAAGTACCGGGTGCCCTGGTATTCAAAAACATTCCCGTCGATTCCCGGGTATTTGGTTTTGACCTTCCCGAGGTCTTCCCAGCTGTCGTCAAAGGGATTATCAGAACGGTTCCGCAGAACGTACACGTTGCGTGCAAGGTCAACAGGATTTTTTTTATCTGTTGCACTGTAATAGATGTACCAGGTATTGTCAAAATAATGAATTTCCGGTGCCCAGATGCAGCAGGTATTGGTCCCCGTGTCGGGTGGAAACCATATCGCCCTGGTTTCAGCATCCGCGAGATCGGTGAACGACTTTGACTTCCACAGCTGAAGGCGGTCCCCCCTGGTAACCATGCAATAATACTGTCCGTCTGTATGCAGGTATACATATGGGTCAGGGCCATCCTCCAGTATCGGGTTGGTAAAGTATTCCACCTGAAGGTTCTGATTGCTGGTTTTATCCCTGTTACAGGCATACATTGCAAGCAACAGGAGCAGGGCCTGAAAAGGGATTCCTGCCGATATTTGAGACAATCTGTTGAATTTCATAATTCTGAATCCTTCTGAAGGCAATTATTGCATTGTCACGGTTTTTTCCCAAAATGCTCCACCAGCCGGTCGTACTGATCCCTGCTGATCGTGACCATGCAGCCATGGCGGACCGATGGCGGCATTGAATATTTATCCCAGGTGCTGAAAAAAGTATATCCTGAAACCTGGAACCAGGGACCTTCCAGGTTCCTGGCAACCGAAAGTCCATAGGATACTCCCGGGTATTGTTCGTAGTAAAGATACCATACTGTGTTATCCGGAGAAGGGATCAGCATTGGGGCCTCCCTGAAATTGGGACTTACAGGATCCGACGGGTAGGAGTAGGGACCCAAGAGGGAACCCGAACTGCTGATCCGGATGGTTTTTCCGGTCACCCATTCCAGCGAAGGATACCTCTCATCCTTGACAATGGCATAATAGGTATCGTTGGTTTTCCGGATGATCACATCGATGGTCGCCATATCCCATTCAAACAGGCGATGAGGGGTGTCGGGGAAGGTCGCCGGATCGCCCGAGGTCACATACAGCGTTCGCTGGCTTGCCCAGTATCGTTCAGGGTCCTCTGCTGTTCCCTGTTCATGTGGGGTATGCCAGGTCAGGATATATTGTGTAGAGGATTCATCATAAAAGAGCTTGGGTGCACCGATCCGCTGAAGGGCATTTTCATAACCGGGTGTTTTCTTCAGATCCGGTGTAAAGTCTGTGAAATGTTCCCAGCTGATCAGGTCATCCGAAACCCAGATGTTAATATCGGGTGCGGCATCGTTTTTATTCCCGACCAGGTAATAACGGCCGTCATGTCCCCTGCAGATATCCGGATGTCCCCTGTAATCCTGGAAGACCCTTTCCCCGTTGTTGAGCGACTCCCAATGCAGTCCATCCAGGCTGACCGTGTAATAAAGTTTGCCGTAATCGTTATGCATCATGTGTGCAAACAGGTAAGCTTCGTTTACAGCAGTTTCCTCGGTTGCCAGTCCGGGGGGATCAGGCTGCTGACAGTGGACTGATAAACCGGCCATAAATAATAGAAGAGCCGGGATCATTCTGTTCATTCGATTAATCATTGGATTAGATTTTATGTTATTACTGCATTTTATTCTTAATATTATCTGGCTTGAGTTAACATAACTAGAAATTTTTCATCAGCAGGAGTTTCCAAGGTAAGTAATTATAATCGTAACCTGTTCCGATTGCTTCCGCATCAAATGCCTGGAAAATGAGCTGCAGGTTGAAATCTTCGATTTCGAGAAATTGATTGAAGCCGGAACGGATCAGTTCGGGATGGCTGACCTGGTCGTATACCGTAGGATTTCCTTCCGGGGTATACAGGTTGGAAGGATCTCCGAGGAACTCATTTTCTCCGGATTCGACCCTGTACCAGGGACCTTCAAGCTTATCCGCAACCATTGCGAAAAGGAAGCGGTTCCTGCTGTCCCAGTAGTTTTTCCTGGTTGGATGCGGATATACAGCCTCCATTAGGTTCAGGTAGCAGTCGTATTTCCTTACATGGTAAATATGGCTTGCTTCATGCAGCCGCCATCTGCCAGTGCTGTTTTCACCGCGTACAGTCAGTACGGTCTCCTCCTGTTCATCTTTAAATCCAAGAGGGAATTCATTAATCGGACATTCAAACCTGAAAAGTGAACCTCTGTGATCGGTATAAAACAGGTGTGCTTTCTCAGGGTCACAGATTACCCAGAAGTCGATCCAGAATCCATTGTTCGATTTACCCGTTTTAAGGATTGTGGGAGACGACCAGCCCTGAATGTTTTCAATATCCGGATTGGTCAGGTAGACCGGCATCAGATCGGGTTTACCTTCAACCGTTGTCTGGGCAATAATATACCAGAGTCGTTGGGGCTCAAAATAGAAGACCTGAGGAGCTAAGATGACCGACCCGGTGATGCGGCCCATATCATAATGAACGGCCTCATCCAATTCAGCAATGGAGCCTGCGCAGACGTAACCAAGTCCCGAACCGTTTTTACTCAGATAAGGCAGTTCATCGCGTGTTTCGTAACTGGCTTTGCCCGTATAGAACAAATGATATTTGTTATTATAAAAAACGATGGTTGGATCTTTCACGGCAATTTCATCAAATGATCCTGGAGGTCCGGCTTTAAGGATGGGATCACTTACGATCCATCGCTTGTACTGGATCTTGTATCCGTTAGCAATTTTCGAATCACGATGCCGTAAAGTCCCGTTCCTGCAGGAACACACCAGGACTGTTACCAGGAGGGCATATGCAAGCACATTCCGGGTACAGCTCTGCAGGTAGTTCCGCTTTAGCGTTGGTTTTTCATTAAAATCAGTTCCCATGGCAGGTCATTGTAGTTGTATGAATCCGGGACGGCTGAACCGTCGAATGTCTGGAAGATCATGCTCAGGTTATAGTCAGCAATTACAAGTTCCTGATCGTATCCGGCCCTGATCAGTTCAGGATGGCTGACCTGAGTGTATGGAAGGCGGGATCCTTTCGGTGAACGGATGTTTTTCGCTTCTGCAAGAAATTGATTTTGTCCAGGTTCTATCCTTTCCCAGGTTCCATTGAGTGAATCCGCCCTCATCCCGAAAATGAACCTGTTCCTGGAATCGACCTGTCCCTCTAAGGATGGATGGGCATATGCGCCTTCCAGGATTGCCAGGTAATCGTCTTCCTTTTCGACATAATAAACATGAACCGCCTCGAACATTCGCCATGGTTCAGGCTCATCCATATGGTCAACATGCAATGCACATTCCGGACTGCTCCTGGAAAATCCTTGCGGAAATTCCTCCAGCCGGCATCCGAGCCTGAAAACACTGCCTTTTTGATCTGCATAGAATATCCAGGCCTGTTCATTGTCACAGATCACCCAGAAATCGATCCAGAATCCCTGATCGATCTTACAGGTCATGATCTCTTCCGGTTCCGACCATCCTGCGGGGTTTTCGATGTCGGGATTCCGGGTGAATACGGGTGTGAGCCTGGCAAGCTCATCTTTTAAAACCGGTGTATGGGCAATGAGGTACCAGCATTTCCCTGGCTTGAAATAAAAGACCTGTGGGGCAATCATTGCAATCCCTGTGATTGAGTCTATGGAAATGCGGTCGGCATCATTCAGGGTTTCCAGCGTTGGCGCATGCACGTATGCACAGCCTGTATGGTATTCCAGGCCGCCTTCAGTAACTTTCTTCGATTTTGCGGTATAAAACAGGTGGTACTGGCCGTTGAAATATACTATTGACGGATCTTTTACAGCTATATTATCAAGTGGACTGGCAGGCCGTGGCAGAAGGATTGTGCCGGTGATGGTCCACTGCAGTGACGGGATGCTCGGTTGATTGTCCGAGCAGGACAAGGAAATAAATATCAGAATTGCTGCACGGGTATATTTAATCAGATCCAATGTTTATTCATTTTTTCCGGTAAGTTTTTTTATCAGGTCTATTTCAGACTGATCAAACGCGCTGCCATCCTTTCTGAAGATATCATGGAACCAGATCTTGGGTTCGGATCCGTCGGGAATGGGGGTATCCCAGGCATAAATGGTATTCGTTTTACCTGAAACGAGGCCCCAGTTAATGGCCCCGATATGATTCTCCTTGAGAAGGGGCATGATGTTTTCAAACCTGCTGCCGCGGGTCCGTGCCATGTATTCCGTGCAAATCATAGGTCTGTTATAGGTTTTGAGCGAATCAATGGTCTTCCTGTGGTCCCGTTCGTCCGAATAATTATGATAGGTGATGACATCCGAATTTTCAAGCTGAAACCGGTTCAGCTTGCTCAGCTGAACATTCCATACACCGGCCGATACCGGCTGGGACGGGTTTATTTCCCTGGCCCAGGAAAAAATTTGCTGCAGCAGGGGCAGGCTTCTGGTACCGAGCCCGTTATTCCCCGGTTCATTATAAAGATCCCACAGCACGACCCGCTCATCGGAGGAGAACCTTCTCAGCACATCCTGGACGTACGTTTTGAGGGTATCGACGATGGAAGGATCCTGAAAGACCAGATTCCCGGGATCCCGTATCCATCCTGAATTATGTATTCCCTGTTCCGGAGCCGGTTGCTTCCCCGCCTTGTATTCGGCATCCCAGCAATCATCCAGAAAAACAAAAATGGTTTTAATCCCGTGGCGATCAGCAATGTCAAGGTAGGTGTCCATCCGGGATATGAATCCTTTCTTATCGACTTGCCAGGCAAGGTGGTGGAGATAAACCCGCACGCAGTTGAACCCGATGTCTTCGGCCCAGCCAAGTTCCCGGTCTATGGTTTCAGGATCAAAAGTTTCCTCCTGCCACATCTCCAGCTGATTAATGGCCGTACTGGGAGTAAAATTTGCACCCCGAAGCCAGGGGATTTTCTCCCCCCAGTCCCTTGCTTTGTCAATGCTCCAGACGCCTGCTGCAGGACCGGTATCAGACTGTTTATCCTTTGCCGGATTGCAACCTGGTTGAATGACCAGGAGCAGGCCCATCATTATCAGTGAAGGAAAATACCTGTGCTTCATAGTATTAAATGATTTTGGAATGCGTTCAATTGATTATCAGTTTACTGGTATAAATCTCTTTATGGTTCATAACAGAAATAAAATATAGTCCCGGTATGATTTGGTGAACGGGCAGGGTGATCCGGTCCCCTTTCGAGCGAACCGATACCAGGCACCTTCCGTTCAGATCAATGATTTGTATAAGCCGGTCAGAGCTGTTGCGGAAATTGATATTCAAAAGTCCGGAGACCGGATTGGGATTGATTTCAATCGTATTTTCAGGATCCTGCAGGGATGGTCCATCATCCGAAGTCAGAAGCAATTCAGAAGTAATTCTGAAATTGTCAAATTTTACCCCGGTATTATGGGAACGCAGACCGGCCATTCCGTTGATCAGGGGAATGGTGTCGGTATAATCAATTTTCGGTTCGCTCATATCGTCCACGAATACCCTGATGCGGTCTTCGGCGACCACCGCACGCAAATGATACCATGTATTCAGGGCAAAGGATCCCGACGTGTTTGCGAGCATTTTCCATCCGTAATTGTGCTTGCCCAGCACCAGGGAGCTGAAATTAAACCCGACGAAATACCCCTGCAGGTAATCCGTGCCAAGTGCAGGGTCATTTCCTGCGCCCCCGAGAGCGGGATTGTTTACCCGGCATATGATGCCTGCATTCATGCTGCGGGTGAACATGATGTCTGTTTCCACGGTGTAATCCCGCCAGGCTTCACTTCCATAGGTTCGTTTGCCAAACCCGTCAATGAAGGCTTGTTTATTGCTTATCGACCAGTTCCCGTCGGCATACTTCCAGCCTGTGCCAAAGGATCCGTCAAAATTAATCCTTTCATCAAAGGCTGCGTTATCGGCTAAGACAAAGTGCATGGAATATAAGTTGATACTTCCGGAGATGATTTTCACCTTAAGTGAATGATAGCCGGCAGTTAAAGGGAGATCCTTTATTACATGTGATCTCCATATGGCATTGTCCCCGGTGGATGGCAGGTTCACCGATGCGGAAACCTCAGAATCATCAATCAGGAACCGGATGCTGCAGTCGGACTGGTCCGTGGCATAGATGATTTCCACATTGTATGATTTGTCCAGTTCCACGTTTATCTGGTAACTGAACCAGTCCCCTGCGGCACCGGCCAGTGCATACCCTCCCAGCGGACATTCCACGAGTCCCACTTCATCGCTCCGCAGAATCTTTTCCGGGGGACCGCCGGAAATTTCTTTATGGAAACCGGTTCCCTCTCCTCCCTGCCTGTATTGCATGGCTGGGATCCGGCCGGGAACCGGTTTGTGGACATCGAAGGTTCCCGATCCGTTGATTTTATTGCTGAAGGCCACGAAACTGAAAGTGCCGTGGCACCGGCTGGTCAGGTACCCGATCCTTCCTGCCCCCAGATCGCTTGCCATGGTATGCTTCATCATGCCGTCGACAAAAAATCTGTATGTGCCATTATATTTTTCTATACGCATGCTATGCCATGCGGAAAGATCAAAATCTTCAGGCAGGTCGATGAACCGGGCCGTTTCCCAGCTGTTCATCTTCAGGGTATTGATCTCGAGGGTGTTGGTAAAACTGTTGAACAGGGCAATCCCGTAATTTTCCCCATCCGAATACCCGAAAACGACACCCAGTTTTGAATCGTTGTTTTCCCTGTCTGTTTCTGTCAGGTTGAATTCTGCGATATAGTCATCTCCTGTGCTGCTGTCCATGACTGCAACAAACCAGTTGTCCTGGCCTGCAATGCTGGTGTCCTGGACGAGGTACTCTGAATCCTTTATGCTCCAGCGGCCCCCTGAGGGGAAACTCCATCCTTCCCCCGGTTCGGTCCTGTCAAAGAAATCATACCTGTCAGGCATTTCAGGATTCTGCTGCGGGAAAACAGTTGGTCCCAGGAGGATCATTTTATCCCCATTCCAGGCAATCCGGTCGAAATTCAGCTTCCGGGACGGTCCGGTTCCGGATACGAGATTATGGTAAGTAAGGTAATAACTGTCCAGGTCAGGACCGACAAAAACACTTCCGTGTCCCAGTCCCACATGATACCCCAGCGCATCCAGAAGTATAGGATTCTGATTGACCGCTGGAGAGTAGGGATCGATGGGTCCCGTGGGATTACTGGCATAATCGATCCGGTAACCTTTGCTTATCACGTGGTTACCGGTATAGATCATATAATATTGCCCGTTTCTTTTAAATACGCATGGGCCTTCGGTCCATCCATTATTCATCCATGCATTCAGGTTCTTGTCCATGCCAAATGAAGTGGGACCTGCCATCGGGCAGCCCTGGATGCCGGTCGAAGAAGCGTGGTAAAAATACCAGCTGGCATTGTCGTCGATGAACACCGAACCGTCAATGCTTCTGCCCAGGTTGGGAGTGATCACTTCAAAGGGCCCGGTGGGATCGGGGGCCGAAAGGACGTAATGGCCGTTCCCGCCGGGTGAGGTATACATGTAGAAGGTGCCGTTCCAGTAATAAACTTCCGGTGCATAGGCCGTTACAGTGATAGGATCGGTCGAACACAGGCCTTCATAATGCCAGTTCACCAGGTCTTTTGAGCTCCAGCATTTTACGCCGGTCTGCAGATTTTTTGTGCTGCAGTAAAGGTAGAACAGTCCTCTGTGTTTAAGCACATAGGGATCTCCGATCCCATACCCTGACCATTCGTTGTCCAGGTTCAGGGGATTATCCAGATCCTGTGTGTAGCAAAACCCGCTTACAAGAAGAGCGATTAATCCGAACAATATTTTACCTCTCAGGCTCATTTACTCATCTATGACCCTCCTTAACTGACTGTGGGAGAAGCTAATTGAAAAGAAAGGGGGTATTTTGTCATACCCCCTTTCAAAAGAAAGGCTGTTCTATTTCACAAATACCTTTGTAGCATAATTTACATTCGATCCCTGCACTTTAACGATGTATACACCGGTATGGAAGGTTAAACCACTGATCGCATTGGCCGGCCTCTGTGCAATCAGGGCACCGGTCAGACTGAAGACCGAAACAACCTCATCCCTGAAGTCCTGGTTCAGCTTTACACGTATCCTGTTCAGATCGGAATACACCAGCGGTACATTGATCCCGGCATCCATATCGGATATGCCAGTTGCCATAGTTTCATTATACAAGGTAACGACTTCGGATGGTGACAGGGCCTTATTAAAAACCTGCAGATCGCTCAGGGCTCCTTTCCAGAGTGGATCCGGCCAGAAACTCTTGCCCAGGGCATTCTCGCTGTCATCAAGGGTACCGAAGGCCCTTGTGAAACCGCTCTCGGCAAAAATCTGGGTATCGTTGTGATACAGGATGATCGAATCGGGCTTGAGGACCACAACGGAATAATACCAGGTATCCAGCTGAATGTCGACAACAGCCTGTGGAAAATCGATGTCATACCAGACATCACCCGGGTTGGAAAGCGTGAACCGGTACATATTATGTGCCGGTTCGGATCCGGGCTCCACGGCGCCGCTGACCGGGATCACCATCATGACATCCTTCGGCTCGGTCTGGTCGCCTGTCCCGAAGGAATAGATGCGTGACCAGACCCGGCTTTCGTCCATACGGAACCAGCAGGCAACGGTGATCTCTGTCAAACCGTTCACGAAGGAAGGCAGGTTTGCATAGGCGCTTGTCCCTTCAAAATAAGCAACGGGACCGCGTACTCCATCATTTTCAAATGTTACCCCGTTGTTTGTCCCGTGCAAGGTGCCCACAACGTCATTCAGGTCAGCCTTCAGGGGCCAGTGGTGGGTCGGTTGGGCGGACAGAAATGATCCACCAAGCAGTGCAATTGCTGCACCAAGTAATAGAATTTTTCTCATAATAATAGAATTTAATTAAACAATAAGAATTAAATAAACGAAAAATTACGGTCAATAATTTGGATTCTGGGTCATATTGGGATTATTGTCAACCTCAAACTGGGGTAATGGCAGAATGCGGTGCTTCCCGATTTCAAAATTGTTGAAATCAGGGTCGCGCGCCGCCAGTTCATCTATCCCTGCCTGGGTCTCCAGGAGTCCCCAGCGCCTCAGGTCAATCCACCGGACGGATTCGAGACTCAGCTCCAGCGCCCGTTCCATCTGCAATCTCTTGAGAAATGCATCCTTCGATCCAATGCTGGCTGCGATCTCGGGTACGGTGCTTGAAGCCAGGGGTGGTAGATTGGTGCTCGGCCGGGTCCTTACCATGTCTGCATAGGAGATGGCTGAAGCCAGGTCATCCAGCTGGGCAAGGCATTCGGCATAGCACAGCAAGACATCGGCGTAACGGATGACCCGATAGTTGATGGGCGAGTAATAATCCGTGCGGTCCTTGAAGTAATCATCCCCGTATTTCCTGAAAAAGCAATCGGTCCACCAGTTGAAACGCCATTTGTTGATGGTGCCGGCGAACAGTGTTTCACCCGGAAAATCGGTAAAGAAATCGGGATAGATGATGCTTACGCGCAGGCGGTCATCGATGAATGTGCCGTTGACCTGGTCGTCGACCGTGGGTTCCTTCTTGTATTCGTCCACCAGCCATGGCCTGGGCTGGCCGTCGCACCAGCCGATCCCTCTGGGTGCGAAGAACTGGGACCTGGTATTGCCCAGGGTCATGTTGGCCACATCCTGGTCCACATCGGATCCGTTATTCCTGTCCATCTCCGTTTCATTGACATCGGAGAACTGGATCTCAAAAACGGACTCCATATTGTTTTCATTGTAGTGGGTGAAGTTGTCAAAATAATTGTCCATCAATGCATAATATCCCTTGCCGTCACCTTCCACCAGCCAGTAGAATGCATCCTTGGCATCCTGCCAGCGGTGCATCTGCATGTATACCTTCCCCAGCAGGGCATAGGCAGCACCCTTGGTGATCCTTCCCTTGTCCGCATCCGTCCATTCTTCCGGGAGATCCGCGATGGCGAGTTCCAGATCGTCAATGATGAGGCCATAGATGACATCCGGTCCCCCGACCTCATAGTTATCCCCTGCATTGGAAGGCTCCAGCACGATGGGAAGATTTTCGAAAAGTACCACCAGGTTGAAGTAGTCAAAAGCACGTATGAACCTGGCCTGTGCCACGATCCGGGCCAGGAGCGTATTCTCCTCTTCATTCTTGCCTTTGATCTCAGGAACGTAGGCGATGATCTGGTTGGCCTGGAAGATCTGCTTGTAATGTCCCTTGAAAATGGTATGGCCGCCCTGGATGAAATTGTAATTGACGTACTTGAACTGGGTCCAGTCCTTGAGTTCGTTCCAGGGACTGTTACTGAATCCTTCATCCGAGGTCAGATCATACCTGAAGTATATCCACCTTGACCAGTTACCCACCCTTGTGAACTGGCTGTATGTGGCTGTCAATCCCATCTGTGCATCGTCGACCGTCTTCCAGAATGTGGCCTGGGTTGGCACATTGGGATTCTCGACGTTCAGAAGGTCTTCGTTACAGGCTGAAAGGCCTGCAATCACTGCAAATAATAAGATAATTCTCTGTATCATGGTTTTAATTGTTAATCGTTTATCTTAGAATTTACCGGTCAGGGAAATCATGTATATCCTGGGCGAAGGGTAGGAATTCCCGTCTATCCCGAATTCGAGCACATTCCCGTTGCTGAATTCCGGATCCAGGCCGCTGTACCCCGTAAAGGTCACAGGATTCTGCACCGAGATCCCGAGCCTCAGGTCATTCACGTATTTCTCCACCGGCTCGAGATGGAAGGTATACCCGAGGGTGACCTGCCGCACTTTAAAAAAGGATCCGTTCTCGATCCACCGGTCGATAAATCCGACTGAATTGCGCTCGTCCCCGTAAATGACCCTTGGGAAATCGGTATTGGTATTTTCGGGTGTCCAGGGATTGATTCCTTTCCGGTAGTTCGAATTATCGTTGAAACGTTCGGTCAGCGAACGGGTCCCGTTAAAGACCTTCTGGCCGAAGGCGCCGAAACCGTACATGGAGAAATCAAAGTTTTTATAGTTTGCATCAAAGGTCAGGCCAGCCTCCAGTTTCGGCCATGGACTTCCGGCAAACTGCCTGTCCCCCGCCGCCGAAATGATCCCATTGTCATCGAAATCGACATAGCGCAGGTCTCCCGGCTTGGCAGTCGGCTGAATAACGGTACCGGCGGAATTGGTGTGTGCGAGCACTTCTTCATCCGTCTGGAAGATCCCGTCGCTTTTGATCAGGTAGAACATCGCCATTGGGCTGCCCACCTCGGACAGGCATAAACTGGTCAAAATTCTGTTGTCTCCGTACGGGAGGCTCAGCACCTCATTCTTTATGGTTGTAACGTTAGCGGTTACCGAGTAACGGAAATCGCCCCTGGTTTCCCTCCAGCTGATGTCTATGTCAACCCCGGTATTCTTCAGGCTGCCCGCATTCACCCATGGATCGCCCCCGTCATTGCCGGTGGCGATAAGGATCGGGAATTCCACCAGCACATCGTCCGTAATGGAAATGTAATAATCGGCCGAGAACTGCAGCCTGTTTTTCAGGAATCCCAGATCGGCGCCGATGTTGGTCTGTCTCTTGGTTTCCCAGGTCAGGTCCTTGTTTACCAGTTCCCGCTGCGTGGCTCCGCTGAGTGCGGTTTCATACTGTCCGCTTCCGAATACTGCCAGGGGGAAGGTGGTAAGGGAGGGAACGTAATCGTAGATGCCCGAATTTCCACCCCAGTTCTGGAAGGCACTGTTCCCTAACTCTCCGTAACTGGCCCTGATCTTGAGGATGTCCATCCAGTCCACATTGAAAAACTCTTCTTCGCTTATTTTCCAGCCTGCCGAGACAGAGGGGAACAGACCGACCCGGTAATCGGGACCGAACTGAGAGGTGGCATCCCGTCTCAGGGTACCGCTGAACAGGTATTTCCCGGCATAATTGTACTGAAGGCGGCCAAAGTAGGAAATGCGCCTGATCTCAGATCGGAAGCCCCCGACCGACGGGTTGCTGCTCCCGGCATTCAGGACGTCGAGGTATTTGCCTCCGCTTACGAAGATCTCATGGTTCAGTCCCGAGATCTGTTCGTAGCCCTCACGCTGGTAACTTGATCCCAGCACCACGTTCAGGTTATGGAGGCCGAAGCTTTTATCAAAAGTTATCAGATTATCGACCAGGAATGACTGGTACCTGGCCTTGTTTTCATAGACATGGGAAGGCTCGTAGGGAAGGTTAAGGGTAAAATCACCCTCCTTTCTCAACCGTTTGAAGGCATCGAAGCTTGTCTCGTAGCCAAGGTTCAGGCGATAGGTTAAAAACTTGAAAATACTGGCTTCGCCATAAAGGTTTCCTCTCATGCGGGTGTTTTCGGATCTCAGGTTGACCAGATTCTGGATCGCGAGGGGATTGGTTCCGAAGGTCCGGGCCCTGGCTTCATCACCGTAACCGAATCCGCCCGGGTGAAGTGTGTCGTATACCGGGATATCAGGTGTCATCCGCATGATATCGGTGATCGGGTTACCGCCGCTGTACGGAACCACCTCCGTATTGCTGATAGCCAGGTTCTCGCCGATGGTCAGGATCCCTTTTTTCGCTTCCGTATTAAGCCTGACGCTGTAACGTTCCAGGCTTGTTCCCTTAAGGGTCCCCGTATTTTCAAAATAATTTGCTGAGATCAGGTAGCTGCTCACATCGGATCCCCCGGATATCGCAAC
Organism: uncultured Bacteroides sp.; assembly: GCA_964431315.1. GTDB lineage: Bacteria > Bacteroidota > Bacteroidia > Bacteroidales > SM23-62 > SM23-62. The sequence goes on from CAYSJH010000055.1 coordinate 26,715, forward strand.
ATTATAGTCGCTGGAAATTCCTGTCTGGAGTGCCTCCTTTTCCCAGTTGGTGTTATTCTTGTAATGATTCTGCCTGGCATAACCGGCGTTGTCATAAGCCATATCATTATAGTAGAAGAACTCGGTGGTATCCATCAGCTCCAGTGAAGGCAGTTTCTCGAATCCGATTTTTACCGAGAAATCAATGCTGGGGGGACCGGAATGTCCCCTTTTGGTTGTGATGATGATTACCCCGTTGGCAGCCCTGTTTCCATAGATCGCCGCTGCAGAGGCATCTTTCAGGATCTGAACCGATTCAATATCGTTGACGTTCAGGTCTCTTAATCCGCCGGTGAACAGGAGCCCGTCTACCACGTAAAGCGGATTGTTGTTGCTGATGTTCCCGATGCCACGGATCTTGATATCGGGTTCACTGCCGATGTTGCCGTTTGACCTGATCGTAACACCGGAGGCGAGACCCTGCATGGCTTCACCGACCGAGAGGGACTGAACATTCCGGAATTCATCGGTGTTCACCACTGCAACCGCACCGGTCAGATCCTTTTTCTTGACTGTACCGTAACCGATGACCACGATTTCCTCCAGTGAGGCGATATCAGGCTCCAACACTACGTCAATGGTGCTTTGTCCCCCAGCGGGAATTTCCTGGGTAAGGTAGCCGACATAGGAGAAAACCAGGATGGCATTCTCGTTCGGGACGGTGATGGTATAATTACCATCCGTACCGGAAACTGCTCCTCGCCTGGTGCCTTTCTCCAGGATGTTGGCGCCGGGCAGGCTTTCCCCTGATGCATCCGTGATTTTCCCGCTGATCCGGAATTCCTGGGCGTGTAAGACCCCCATGGTCAGGAGCAGAAAAGTGATTAGTAATTTTGATTTCATAGAATTTGAGTTAAGTTGGTTAGGGCGGAATTATTTAAATCTTACACAAGTTACGAAGCTCACCACATCAACATTTTGTACATTTGTTCAGATTCATGGTAATTATGTTCAGAAAGAGAATCCCGGCAGATGGTTTGAGCAATACCCTGAGCCTGGATAGTCGACAATTGAAATACGACCTTAAAATAGCAGCCTCAATCCCTGTGCGGACAGCGGTTATGCTGCTGGTTGGCATTTTGATTCCGGCAGGCGCCCATGCCCTGGTTGATGAACCGGACAGCCGGCTGCAATTCGAAAAGATCACCTCCATACAGGGTCTTTCCAACAACACCGTAATGAACATCACCCAGGATTCAGAGGGATACATCTGGATTGCCACCCGGGAGGGACTGAACAAATACGATGGTCAGACCATTACGTCTTACTACAAGAACGGGATCAACAGCATCCCCGGAAATTTTGTGGAACAGCTGCTTGCCACCAAAAACGGAAAATTGTTTATAGGAACCCAGCAGGGAATTGCAATTTATCAGAAATTTACGGATTCCTTTACCACCCTGTTCCATAACCGGAGGTCTCTGGGAGATGTGACCCGGATGATCGAGCTGGCTTCCGGCGAAGTACTGGTTTCCACGACCGAAGGGCTTTATCTGATCCGGCAGAATCTCGATATTAAGAAAATCAGCGACCTCTTTTTCACGGATCTGTGCGAATATAAAACCAGGGTTTTATGGGGAGTTTATGGAGACGAGATCAGGGTGATAAACGTTGAAGGTGAGTTGATCAGAAAATATTCCAATGAGACGGTTGGCAGGGTTGAATTCGACATGTCCGCTTCCAATATCGAATGCATTTATAAAGATTCCCGGGAAATTATCTGGCTTGGGACCAAGCGTGACGGGATCGGTTATTACGATGAGAAGGCCGACAGGTTTTATCACCTGAAACTTGAGCGCGGGGTAAATCCCGTCGAGGATAATTTCATCCGGGTGATCAGCGAAGACCTCATCGGGAGACTATGGATAGGCACCGAGTCGGGTTTGTACATCTACAATATCGATACACAAACGTTCATGTTCTACGGGCAGACCTTCTCACCCACGGATAAGGGACTGAATGATAAGGCCATTTATTCCATTTTCCGCTGCAGGGACGACCTGATGTGGATCGGCACCTATTTCGGAGGGGTAAATTATGCAAACCTTTACCAGACGGGTTTTAAAAGGATATATGCGGATGGAGGCATCAAAGGGCTCAGCGGGAATGCAGTGAGTGAAATCATCGAAACCTCGGACCATAAACTTTGGATAGGTACGGAAGACGGGGGAATCAGTATCCTTGATCCTATTCATGAAAAGTTTGAATATCTGAAACATTCACCCGTTAATCCTAATTCCTTATCTTCCAATAATGTTCACGCACTTGAGGAGGACAAAAATGGAAACGTCTGGATCGGCACTTTCATAGGCGGATTGAACCGCTATAATGCAAAAACAAGAAAAATTGAAAATTTCAGGCTGATACCGCCGGAAAAGGCAATGGATGAAGATGTTTATTCCCGCTCATTGTTCTCCATTTTAATCGATTCGAGGGAACGGATCTGGGTTGGTTCGATCGAAGGCCTGTACATGAGGGAAACCGAAAAGGATGAATTCGAGATCTGGAATCCGGGGATCTTCCAGGGTAATTTTGTGTATCATATTGAAGAGGATCCGTCAGGCAACATCTGGGTCTGCACCTATGAACAGGGTATCTACAGGATCAATGATAAAATGGAGGTAAGCAATTACAGGGCGGGAAGGAACCGGGAAATCCTGAGCAACAGGATCGTATTCTGCTATTTCGACTCCAGGAACCTGATCTGGTTCGGCACCGTGGAAGGGGGACTTGTCAGATACGATCCTTCCCTTGACGTTTTCAAATCCTATACCACCGCGAACGGACTTCCCAACAATACGGTATATGCTATTACGGAGGACTCACAGGGTAACCTCTGGCTGAGTACGAACAGGGGCCTCTCGAAGTTTAATCCGGGAATGGAGACATTTGAAAATTTTTCTGAGAATGATGGCCTGATCGGCAACCAGTTTAATTTTAAATCCGGCCTTAAAACGTCCACAGGAGAGATGTACTTCGGAGCCGTGAACGGGCTCACCTATTTCAATCCGGGGTCGCTGAGGAAGGACGATCATAATCCTGTGGTTCATTTCACCGATTTAAAGGTTTTTAATAATTCCGTGCTGATCGGAGAGGATAATATTCTCTCAACCCATATTAATTTCCAGGATGAGATTCGACTGCAACACCGGCACAAGGTATTCACCATTGATTTTGTGGCCCTTAACTACCGGGCTCCGAGGAACACGGAGTATGCCTACTACCTGGAGGGACTGGAGAATGGATGGAATTACGTCGGCAACAGGCACAGCGCAACATACACGAACCTTTCACACGGGAATTATATTTTTCATGTAAAGGCCTCAAGCGGTAACCATGCCTGGTCCGGTCAGGAACGAATCCTGAACATCCGGATGAGACCTCCCTTCTGGTTGTCCGTATGGGGATTCACCCTCTACGGAGTGATTGTTATCCTTTCGGCCTATTTAATCATGAGGTTGTATTCGGTGAGGCAGAAGGAAAGGCTGAATACCAGGATCGCTCAAATGGAAAAGCAAAAAAATGAAGAAATCAGCCGGCACCGTCTCAACTTTTTTACATACATCAGTCATGAATTCAAAACACCCCTGACTCTGATCATCGCAACACTCGAGCATATCATGAATTATGAGGACGTACTGCCCAGGTTCAAAGATTATGGGATCATGATGAGAAAAAATGCCATGCGGCTGCTCTTCCTCATTAACCAGTTAATGGACTTCCGGAGGATTGAGACGGACCACGCCGAGCTGAGGTTCAACAAAGGCGACCTGATCGGTTTCATCAAGTCCACCTTCGAATCGTTCAGGCCTCTGATGAAAAAGCTCTCAGTGAAGGGACTTTTCACTTCCAGTCCGGATTCCTATATCGTCTACTTTGATGCGGATAAACTGGAAAAAATCCTGACCAACCTGCTCAGTAATTCGTGCAAATCATTTCAGAAACCGGGGACCATAACCCTCGATGCAAGGATCATTGAAAAAACGCATCTGGCCAGTCCATCCTATGCTGAATCCATAAATGGTGAACTGATCCTTTCAATTGTAGATGATGGTCCAGGGTTGCCCCCGGAAAAACTGGCACGGATTTTTGAACCCTTTAAGGAATCCGATCCTTCGGATCCCCTCGGCAGCGGAATCGGACTCTCCCTGGTGAAAAGCCTGGTGGACTACCTGGGTGGACGGATCGATATCACCAGTCCTTTAAAAGGTGGAACCAGGACGGTAATCCAGCTACCGCTTGTGCACAGACCGGTACCCGAACTAATCCAGGATAAGGTATTCATAGACCGGAATACCAGTTTCAATCCGGAAAATACTTCCATCTACTTTGATGCCGAGCCTCCGATTCAGTTTGAAATGAACAACAATGCCTCGGTTAAGAGGTTTGAATTGCTGATCGTGGAAGATAACGCAGAATTTGCGTCATTCCTTGGCCATCACTATGCTGGTGCATTTAAGATCCGGACAGCAGCTGACGGGTTGCAGGCCCTTGAGAAAATCAACAAATCCCACCCCGATTTGATAATCAGTGACATCATGATGCCGGGGATGGACGGATATTCACTGTGCAATGCCGTTAAGGACTCGCTGGAGACGAGCCATATACCGGTTATACTGCTGACAGCGAGAACGGACATGGATTCCCGGTTAGAGGGACTTTACAAGGGAGCCGATGTCTATATTGACAAGCCATTCAACCTCAGAGAACTTGATTTGCAGGTCAGAAATATCCTCAGGGCAAGGGAACTGATGAAAAATCATTTCCTGCGTTTTGACTCCATCCGGCAGTCGGTGGCCCAGATGGGAAATAAGGACCAGATGTTCATATTGAAATTGTCGGACATCGTGCATCAACACCTTGATGACGGAAGTTTCAGCGTGGACATTTTATGCAGGGAAGCCAGTGTCAGCAGAACCCTGCTGCACATGAAGCTCAAGCAAATTATCGGAATGAGTGCCTCGGAATTCATAAGGAAAATCAGGCTGAATGAAGCAAAAAAATTGTTAAGGGAAAATAATCTGACTGTTTCGGAAATAGCCTACAGGGTGGGATTCAATGATCCGGCCTATTTCAGCAAATCTTTTAAAAAAATGTTCGGTGAAACCCCGTCCGCCGTCAGCGTTCAGGTTTCCGGATGATACCTGATCCGGATGCGGTCTCTGCCCGGATTCATGCCGTACCCTATTCTTTACCCGGAGGCTGACTCCTAATGTGGACATCCCGCTGCGGGAAGGGGATGTTGACGCCCTCTGCCCGGAAAGCCGCATCGATCTTGTAGCGGATCTCGCTCTTGATGAACTCGACACGGAAG
>CAYSJH010000056.1:0-14250 GCA_964431315.1 uncultured Bacteroides sp.
AGGGCACAGTCCAACGGGAAATATTACCAGAGCTATAACATGACCTTTATCGAACCCTGGTTCGGGGGCAAGAAACCGAACTCCCTGTCCTTTTCATTTTTCCATTCCAAAATGGACAATTCCTATTACCTGTGGGATGCCGGGACCAGCTCGATGAAGATCACAGGCGCCTCCATCGGGTTGGGAAGAAGGCTTCGATGGCCGGATGACTTTTTCACCCTTTACAACGAGATCAGCTTCCAGCAGTACAACCTGGATAACTGGACGGGCTATTTCCAGTTCTCGGACGGGGCTTCCAACAACATAAGTTTCAATACCACCATTGCCAGGAAATCCCTCGACCAGTTGATCTATCCGCGCAGGGGATCCGATTTTTCCCTCAGCCTGAAGCTGACCCCACCATACTCCCTGTTTAATAATAAAGATTACGCAAATATCAGTCCCTCTGATAAATACCGGTGGATCGAGTACCATAAATGGCTGTTTAAGGCGGACTGGTATACAACCTTGGCAGGAAATTTGGTGTTAGCTACCCGGGCCCACTTCGGTTATCTCGGCCATTACAATAAAGATCTTGGTCCCTCCCCCTTCGAAGCCTTTGACGTCGGGGGAGACGGGATGTCAGGATACAATATTTACGGCTACGACATAATCGCATTGAGGGGCTATGATAATGGTTCTTTGACACCAAGGGTGGATAAGGATGGCAACGTAACAACCACCGGGGCCGGCACCAAGTCCGGGAACGTCTACGAGAGGCTTTTCCTGGAGTTGCGCTACCCTATTACCCTGAATCCTTCGGCTACCGTATTTGTGCTCGGATTTCTTGAGGGGGGTAATGCATGGTACAGCATCGATCAGTTCAATCCATTTCTGGTCAAGCGGTCTGCCGGGTTCGGCCTGAGGGCCTTCCTGCCGATGTTCGGTTTGCTTGGGATCGACTGGGGTTACGGATTTGACGATGTGCCCGGTTTCCCGGATGCAAACCACAGCCAGTTCCATTTCACCATTGGACAGCAGTTCTAAACCATTTTCGAAATTGGTTTTGTTGAACATTGAAAAACATTTAAAAATGAAAAAGATCGTTTCATTACTAGGGATCATGTTTCTTGCTGCCGGTTTTGCCATGGCGCAGAAATATGCCTTTGTCGATACGGAATACATCTTGAACCGTATTCCGTCCTACAAGGCCGCCCAGGACCAGCTTGACAAACAGGCAGAGGACTGGCAGACGGAGATCGAAACCATGTACGATGAGATTGAGAAAATGTACAAGGATTTCCAGAGCGAGAAGGTTTTGCTTACCGAAGATATGCAGGTACGCAGGGAGGAGGAGATCGTAAACCGCGAGAAGGAGGTTAAGGAATTGCAGCAGAAGTATTTCGGGCGTGACGGCAGCCTTTTTAAAAAACGGCAGGAGCTGATCAAACCGATACAGGATGAAGTATACAAGGCCGTTAAAGAGATTGCGACCGAAGGAAACTTCGCCGTGATATTCGATACGGCATCCGGTGCCAATATGCTGTATACCAATCCGAAATACGATAAAAGCGACGATGTGCTCGAAAAGCTGGGTTATAAGAATTAAATATTTATTTTTGTATCGCCCAATTCAAATTAAACTATCTACCGATGAAAAATGTATGGAAACTCTTCCTGATAGCCGTTATACTTTTAGGTGGAGAGGCCTTGAAAGCCCAGGAATTAAAATTCGGGCATATCGATTCAAGGGAATTATTGATGTCGATGCCTGAAAGTGACTCCGCACAGGCCAAGATCCAGAGACTGGCAGCTGACTACGATCAGCAGATGGAAGAAATGCAGGTGGAATTGAATAAAAAGTACGACGATTACCTCCAGAACCGTGATAAATACACAAACCTGATCAGGCAGACCAAAGAAGCCGACATACAGGAAATGCAGCAGCGCATCCAGAACTTTCAGCAGATGGCCCAGGAGGACCTGCAGACCCAGCAGAGCCAGCTGATGAGGCCCATCATCGAGAAAGCCAACAAAGCGGTCAGGGAGGTTGCCGAAGAGAAGGGTTTCATCTATATTTTTGATATCGGAAGCGGGAACCCGGTTTACTGGTCGGACAAAAGTACGGACGTGTTACCTCTTGTTAAGGCCAAACTTGGAATTTAATTTTTTTAACATGATAACAAACAGGCCATCCTCCTGACCGTGGATGGTCTTTCTTTTTAGATCCTATGAACCTGAGTGCAGATCAGCCCGTTGGTGTTTTTGATTCGGGGGTCGGGGGACTGACCGTGGCGCATGCCATTAAATCGATCCTCCCGGAAGAAAAGATCATTTATTTTGGAGACACCTTTCATTTGCCATACGGGGACAAATCCAGCCAGAGCGTGCGGTATTATTCGACGAAGATCGTTGATTTCCTGCTTGAAAAATCCTGCAAAACGGTACTCATAGCCTGCAATACCGCTTCCGCCAGTGCCTTTGAGGAGGTCACGCAGCACGTTGGTGACCGTGCCATCGTGCTGAATGTGATCGATCCGGTTGTCAGGCATCTTTGCGAGAGGGGCAGGAATGGCCGGGTCGGTGTGATTGGGACCAAAGGTACCATAAACAGCGGGACATACGAGGAAAAGATCGCCCGGTGCGCCCCGTCGACAGAAGTGATCTCTATGGCCACCCCGCTCTTCGTCCCCATGATCGAAGAAGGGTTCATCGAAAATGAGATCAGCGATTCCATCATTAATGCCTACCTGTCCGATAAGCGCTTTGAAGGGATCCATACCCTGATCCTGGGTTGCACCCATTATCCGATCATCCGGAACCAGATTGAAAGATTTTTCAAGTTTGCGGTTGACGTGATCGATTCCGGCCATATCGTGGCCTACGAACTGAAACGGATCCTGGAAAAAAAGGGATTGCTGAACCCCGACAACGGTTCAGAAAAGCATGAATTCTATGTATCAGACTATACCGATTTCTTTGAAAAGATCGCCAGGATGTTTTTTGAAGAAGAGGTACATCTTGAGAAACTGGAATTCTGGACGTGAAAGCATGGGTTTGGGTGTGGGTGTGTATGTTGAATAATATTTTAAAATGTTCACTCAGGCTTTCTTAAAATAAGTAATTTTGTGAAGATTGCTTCTGAAATCAATCATAGAAATACACAGGGGATAATGAGATGCATATGGGATATATGCATTGCTTTTTATATATCATTAATAATCAATATTCTATAAGAGATAATGGGGAAAAATCCAAAAGTTATTGAACTGGAAGAGGTGGTGGTCAAGTTCGCGGGAGATTCCGGTGACGGGATGCAGTTCACCGGGTCACAATTTTCAGATACCTCTGCCTATATCGGGAATGACCTTTCCACATTCCCTGATTATCCTTCTGAGATCAGGGCACCCGGGGGCACTGTTGCGGGAGTTTCGGGATTCCAGGTGCACATTGGCCATAAGGAGGTGCATTCTCCGGGGGACCAGGCCGATGTCCTGGTTGCAATGAACCCGGCGGCCCTAAAGGCAAATATGAAATGGATCAAATCCGGCGCCACCGTCATAATCGACATCGATAATTTTGACAGCAAGAATTATAAGAAGGCGGGATACATTGAAGATCCGCTGGAAGACGGCAGCCTGGAAGGTTTCAACGTGGTAAAAGCCCCGATCACCGAGTTGACCCGCTCAACCGTAAAGGAATTCGGGTTCGATACAAAGACGGCCGATAAGACCAAGAACCAGTTTGTAGCGGGACTCCTGTACTGGCTGTTCAACAGGGATATCAAGATCGGGGAGAATTACCTCAAGCAAAAATTCAAAAAGAAACCCGAGATGGTGGAAGCCAACATACGGGTGCTTCGCGAGGGATACCACTACGCGGAAACCATCGAGGCGATGGCCACCACTTTTATGGTGAATCCCGCCCGCAAGAAGAAGGGCCTGTTCCGGAACATTACGGGGAACCAGGCCACCGCATGGGGACTCATTGCCGCTTCGGAGAGATCAGGCAGGCCGCTTTTCCTGGGTTCATACCCCATCACCCCGGCTTCCGAGATACTTCAGGAACTATCTAATCGTAAACACCTGGGAGTGAAAACCTTTCAGGCAGAGGACGAGATCGCCGGCATCTGCTCGGCCATCGGGGCAAGCTATGCAGGTCATCTGGCCGCCACGACCACATCGGGACCTGGACTCGCCCTTAAGGGGGAATCTATCGGCCTGGCCGTTATGACCGAATTACCGCTGGTTGTGGTCGATGTACAGAGGGGAGGCCCCTCAACGGGACTGCCGACCAAAACGGAACAATCGGACCTGATGCAGGCCCTGTACGGGAGGAGTGGTGAAAGCCCCGTTGTGGTGATGGCCGCCAGCACACCCGCCGATTGTTTTGATTACGCATACATGGCCTGCAAGATAGCCATCGAACATATGACCCCGGTGATCCTGCTGACGGACGGTTACCTGGCCAATGGCTCCGAACTCTGGCACATACCCGATGTAAATGATATGCCCGAAATCAAGGTACCCTACGTCAGGGACAACGATCCCGATTATTACCCCTATCACCGTGATCCCGCGAGACTGGCACGTTCCTGGGCCATGCCGGGACAGGAAGGTCTTCGTCATAAGGTAGGGGGACTGGAAAAGGAAGATGTAACTGGCGAGGTATCACACGACCCCCTCAACCACCAGATCATGGTCGAATTGCGTAATGCCAAGGTTGAGAAAGTCGCGGATTTCATACCCGACCAGCAAATCATCGGGGCCGACCGGGGAGACCTCCTGGTCATCGGATGGGGAGGAACCTATGGTCCCCTGCTCACCGCGGTGGAGGAATTGCGGGAGGAGGGGAAGAAAATAAGCCTTGCTCAATTCAACTACATCCGGCCGCTTCCAAAAAATACGCCCGAGTTACTGAAAGGATTTAAGAAAAGGATTGTGTGCGAGCAGAACCTGGGACAATTTGCCAATTACCTTACCATGAGGCATCCCAGATTTGAATACCTGAGATATAATAAGATACAGGGACTGCCGTTTATGATCTCGGAATTAAAGAGCAAGTTCAATGAAATACTGGAGGAAAAATAATGAGTGAAGAACATATTGAAACCGGAGAACTGACCAAGCTGGATTTCAAGGTGCCGAATCCGGTTAAATGGTGTGCCGGCTGCGGGGGTCATGCAGTGCTGAATACCGTGCAGGCAGCCCTGCCCGAAACCGGTGTGAAGAAGGAAAACATCGTGTTCGTGTCAGGGATAGGATGCTCTTCCAGGTTCCCCTATTACATCAATACCTACGGGGTCCACGGACTGCACGGGCGAGCGGCTGCGATTGCATCGGGCATCAAAGTTGCCAACCCGAACCTGAGTGTCTGGGTGGTGACCGGGGACGGGGACTTGATGGCCATCGGAGGGAACCATTTTATCCACATCCTGAGAAGGAACATCAACGTTAACATCCTCCTTTTTAACAACAAGATCTACGGCCTGACCAAGGGACAGTATTCACCCACCACACCGATCGGATCCGTGACAAAAACCTCCCCGGAAGGGACCATTGAAAATCCCTTTATGCCGGGAGAACTTGCCATGGGGGCGCAGGGTACGTTTTTTGCCCGGGTGGTGGATACCGAACCCAAAATGATGAAGGAGGTCTTCATCAAAGCCGCCGAACACCGGGGAACATCCACCGTGGAGGTGCTTCAGAACTGTGTGATCTTTGCCAACCAGGTGCACAACGAGATCACGGGCAAGGAAGTCAGGGACGATCACCAGATCTACCTTAAGCACGGAGAGTCCATGATATACGGGAAGGAGCGGAACAAAGGGATTGTCCTTGAGAAGGGACGCCTGAAGTCTGTTACCATAGGGGAAAACGGATGTACGCTTGACGATATCCTGGTCCACAATGTCAGCGATCCGGACGATACCATCCATTACATGCTATCCCGGATGTCTCTCCCGGATCTGCCGGTCGCCATGGGCGTAATCCGTGCATACGAGAGCCGGGTGTACGAAAGCATGCTTACCGAGCAGGTGGAACACGCCCGTGCTAACACCAAAATAAAAACGGTCAACGACCTGCTGCGCTCCGGGAATACGTTCCAGGTTGATTAAGCTGAGGGACCTCATAAGTAAGGCCGTTCCGGTTCCCGGGACGGCTTTGCCGTTGTATGAGATCACCTGTACGTAATGATATCACCCGGACACTTAATTTTTAGTAATTTTACGGTGGTCAGCCGATCCCGGGATGAAAAAAAACAACCATCATAGAGAGCTGGAAAGGATCCTTGCCGAAAAGAAAGAGCGGCTGAAGGAACTGGCGTGCATTAACCGGACCACACAGCTTCTCAAGGAAGGGACAACACTGGATGAAACCCTCCGGAAAATCGTGCAGATCCTGCCGGATGCCTGGCAATACCCGGAACGGACCGTGGCAAGCATCGGATTCGACGGACGTGAATACCGGTCCCGCAATTTCACCAAAACCAGCTGGTGCCAGCGCCAGGAATTCCGGACCGTCGGGGGCAAACAGGGTTTCATCGAGGTTTACTACCTGCAAAAATTCAGGGATTACGATGAGGGGCCCTTCCTGCAGGAGGAGCGGGACCTTATCAACAACCTGGGCAGTATCATTTCCAACTACATAGACAGCATCGAGGCCAGGGAGGTTCTCCAGAAATCCCTTGACCTGGGAAGTGTAAAGCCGGAAATCAGTGAATTCCAGAAGCCTACGGTAAACTCCCGCCAGCTTCTCCAGAAATTCCTGAACAAGCAGAATGCCAACCGGGACATATTCCACGACCTGATGCCATACAAGGTAAAGGAAATCCTTCTTGTTGCCACCCTGTACGATGCCTACAGCATTGAGAAGGAAGGCCACTTTTCGGAACATATCCTGGGCGAATACCACCAGCTTAACCTTACCTCCATGCCCAGGGTGACCGGGGTATCGTCATACGAGGAAGCGCTGGAGCAGCTGGAATCAAGGCATTTTGACCTTGTGATCCTGATGATCGGCAGCGACCGTTCCACCCCGATCCTGATCGGCAGCAAGGTTAAAAAGCAATTTCCCTACATACCGATCTATGTCCTCCTGAATAACGACAGGGAAATTACCCGGTTCCGGGAAAACCGGATCTATCACGACATCATCGACCGGGTATTTGTGTGGAACGGGGACAGCAAGATATTCTTTGCCATGGTCAAACAGCTCGAGGACCAGGTGAATGTTGAGAACGATACCCGGATCGGGCTTGTCAAGGTCATCCTGCTGGTTGAGGATTCCGAGAGGTATTACTCCCGTTACCTCCCCCTGCTTTACAGCAACGTGTTGGAGCAGACGAAACGCATCATTGAGGATGTCAGCACGGATGACCTGTTCAAGGTGCTACGCCTGCGGGCAAGGCCGAAAATACTCCTGGCAACTACCTATGAGCAGGCAATTGACATTTTCGATAATTACAAGGAGCACCTGCTCTGTCTGATCACGGATGTCAAGTTCACCCGGGCAGGCAAAATGGATGATGAAGCTGGATTTCGCCTGGTCCGCCAGGTCCGCGAGCAGTTCAAGGGACTGCCGACGGTGATACAGTCCTCCGATATCCAGAACTCCCACAGGGCCTTTGAACTGAAATCGGTATTTATCAATAAAAACTCCGAAACCCTGATGCAGGATATTGAAAGCTTCATCAAGCACCACCTCGGTTTCGGGAATTTTGTTTACAAGGATTCAAGCGGCAAGACCATCGCCGTGGCAAAAACCCTCAGGGAATTCGAAAGCCATATCGACACGATTCCGGCAGAATCCATGATCTATCACGGTAAGCGGAATCATTTTTCGCTCTGGCTGATGGCACGCGGGGAGATCAAGATCGCAAAGATGATCCACCCGGTAAAGGTTACGGATTTCAAAGACCCGCAGGAATTCAGGAAATACCTTAAATACATCATCCGGAAGTACAGGAATGAAACGAACATCGGGCAGGTGATCCCCTTTGAGGAAGCGGCCATCCTGGACGAAACCAACATCGTCAGCCTGGGCACCGGGGCCCTGGGGGGGAAGGGAAGGGGACTTGCATTCATCAACACGCTGATCTATAATCTGAATTTCTCCGAGATCATTCCTTCCATCCGCATCCGGACACCTATAACCCTGGTCATCGGGACCGATGAGTTTGATCTTTTCATGGAATCCAACCACCTGAATGATCTCGTGCATAACTGCAGCGATTACCATGAGATCAGGAAAGCATTCCTCGAAGCCCAGCTCTCCTATACCCTCGATAAAAAGCTCCGGGCATTGCTGAAACAGATGAAAAAGCCCATTGCCATCCGTTCCTCCAGCCTGCTTGAAGACAGCACAACACAACCTTTCTCCGGCATTTTTGCAACCTACCTGCTGCCGAACAATCACCAGGATTTCAACGTTCGCCTTAAACAGGCCTCCGATGCGGTCAAGCTGGTGTATGCATCCATCTATTCCGATAATGCCCGGGCCTATTTCGAAGCGATCAACTTCAGGATCGATGATGAGAAAATGGCCGTGGTCATACAGGAGGTGGTCGGAAATCTTTTCGACGGCAGTTTTTATCCCCATATCAGCGGTACTGCGCAATCCTATAATTATTACCCGGTGGCCCATATGGAACCGGAAGACGGCTATGCGCTTGCGGCAGTCGGCCTGGGACATTACGTGGTGGAAGGAGAGAAGGCATACCGCTTTTCCCCGAAATATCCCAGGATCCAGATGAATACACCGGAGGAGCTGCTGAAAGGATCTCAGGTCAGCTTTTACGCCGTCAATATGGAAGGGAGTGAGCCTGACCTGCTTGAACTCGGACAGGATGCGGGACTGGCCAGGCTGGAAATCAGCCGGGCGGAAAGCCACGGTACCCTGAGGCATTGTGCCTCGGTCTATGATACGGTCGGTGAACGGATCGTAGCGGGACTGGATTCGCAGGGTCCCCGGATCGTCAATTTTGCCGATATCCTGCAGTATGACTATGCCCCTTTTGCAGAGACACTGGAGTTAATACTCAACGTTGTCAAGGAATCCCTCGGGGCACCTGTTGAGATCGAATATGCCGTCGACCTGGAAAAGGATGAACAGGGGAGAACCTCCTTTTACCTGCTCCAGATCAAGCCACTGGTAGGCGCCACGGAGGATTACGAGATCAACCTGGATGAAATTGACAAGGACAGAACCCTGCTCTATGCGGAAAGGAGCATGGGCAACGGCAGGGTTGAGGATATTCGGGATGTCGTATTCGTTAAACCCGGGAAATTCGATAAGACAAGGACAAAGGACATCCTCCCGGAGATTGAGGCGAAAAATGCGGAAATGATGCGCCTCCACAGGAAATATGTGCTGATCGGACCCGGAAGATGGGGCACCCGGGACCGCTTCATCGGGATCCCGGTGGCCTGGCCACAGATCTCCAATGCAAGGGTCATCGTTGAGATGAGCCTCCCCGAATTCCCGCTCGATGCTTCACTTGGCTCCCATTTCTTTCATAACGTCACCTCAATGAATGTAGGTTACCTCTCCGTCCAGCATGACTCGAAGAAAGACTTTATCGACTGGGAGAAACTTGAAATGCAGAAAGTGGTTTCCGACCATGAATACATCAGGCACATCGAGTTTGAAGAACCACTTACCATCATTATGGACGGCAAAAAAAGAACTTCCCTTATCACCTGGAACAACCATGTTCCTGTAGAAAAACCGGCATGAACCCATTGAAGAAAATTACCTCCCCATCCATTGATTTTGATCATACGGCCTTCAACCTGCTGATGCAGATGCGTATAGGGAAGGTGCTGCTCATCTGCAGCAATTACGATGCCTTTATGCTGGAAGACGATGGCCGGATCGATGAACAGATCTTCAACGAATACGTCTCCCTTAACCTGCGCTACCCGCCCGTATTCATCCAGGCAAGCTCCGCACGGGAGGCTTTCGGGATCCTGGAGCGGGAAAAGATCGATCTGGTAATCGAGATGCTCAACATCGAGGACATCGATCCCTTTGAACTTGCCCGGCAGATCAAGGCAAAATACCCGAAAATCCCCATCGTGACGCTGACCCATTTTTCCCGGGAGGTTTCGGTCAGGTTTCAGAAGGAGGACCTCAGCGCGATCGATTATATCTTTTCATGGCTGGGCAATGCCGATCTGCTGCTGGCCATCATCAAGCTGATCGAGGACAAAATGAATGCGGAACACGATGTGGAAGTGATAGGGGTTCAGACCATCCTCCTGGTCGAGGATTCCATCCGGTTCATATCCAGTTACCTACCCGTTCTGTACAAGGTCATACTCGTCCAGTCGAGAGAATTTGCCGTGGAGGCCCTTAACGAACACCAGCGGATGCTCCGGATGCGTGGAAGGCCGAAGGTACTGCTAGCAACCACCTTTGATGAGGCCGTCAGCATTTACCAGAAGTACAAGTTCAACATGCTGGGTATAATTTCGGATGTGGATTTTAAACGCAATCCGGCCTCAAGGGAAAAGGGACAGCTTGGGATTGAATTCTGCAAACTGGTCCGCAGTGAAGACGAATTCATGCCATTCCTGCTGCAGTCCTCCGATATCGCCGTATCCGATAGGGCAAAGGAGCTTGGGATCGGATTCATGCACAAGAATTCCAAGAACCTCTCGCATGAGCTGACCACCTTTATCGTGGAAAATTTTGCATTCGGTGATTTTATTTTCAGGAATCCCGAAACGTTTGAGGAGGTGGGACGGGCGGCAGACCTGCAGGCCCTGCAGCAGGAGATCCTGAAGATACCCGAAGAGGTGCTTGCGTTCCACAGCGGGCGCAATGATTTCTCAAAGTGGCTGAATGCAAGAGCTATATTTCCTGTTGCCCAGATGTTCAAATACCTCAGAAGGGAAGATTTTCAGTCCCTCGACGACATGCGCAACTACCTTTTCGAGTCCATTTCCAACTTCAGGCTGAGCAAGGGAAGGGGAATCATCGCAAAATTCGACCGCGAAAAATTCGATGAATACCTTCTATTCACCAGGATCGGAGATGGGTCCATCGGCGGCAAGGCAAGGGGACTGGCCTTCATAAATTCGGTCATCGAAAAACATCATATTTTCAACAAGTATCCCGGGGTGGCGATAACCATTCCCCGCACCGTGGTGCTCAGTACGGATATTTTTGATGAGTTCATGGTGGAAAACTCCCTGTACAAAGTGGCCCTGAAGGACCTGCCGGACGAAAAGATCCTGGAGCATTTCCTGGCGGGCAGCCTGCCCGGATGGGTCAAAGGTGACCTGGAGTCCTTCGTACAGGTGCTTGAAAACCCGGTGGCCGTAAGAAGTTCGAGCAAGCTGGAGGACTCCCATTACCAGCCTTTTGCCGGGATCTATTCCACCTATATGGTACCCTGCGACCGGAAGGACAGGCGAAACATGGTATCCCTGCTTTCCATGGCCATAAAAAGCGTATATGCATCTGTTTTTTACAGGGGAAGCAAGGCATATATGGCTGCGACCTCCAACGTCATCGACGAAGAGAAAATGGGGATCATACTGCAGGAAGTCTGCGGAACTTCCTATGAAGGAAAGTTCTATCCCACGCTGTCCGGAGTTGCGCGTTCGATTAATTTTTACCCGATCGAACCCGAAAAGGCGGAGGACGGCATCGTGGTGATTGCATACGGCCTGGGCAAGTACCTGATGGACGGGGGATGCGGCCTGAGATTTTCACCAAAATTCCCCCGGAAAGTGATCCAGCTGTCCAACCCGGAACTGGTGCTGAAAGATACCCAGAAG
This sequence comes from uncultured Bacteroides sp., assembly GCA_964431315.1. Taxonomy (GTDB): domain Bacteria; phylum Bacteroidota; class Bacteroidia; order Bacteroidales; family SM23-62; genus SM23-62. The sequence continues at coordinate 11,768 of CAYSJH010000056.1, forward strand.
GAATTTTTTGCCGTGGATCTCGATCCTTCAAGTTTTGTTGCGGCAGTCGACGATGGGGCAAACCTGCTTAAACTTCGCTTCAGTGAAGCGGAGAAAGACGCTTCGTTTAAGTATGCAGCATCAACCTATGATCTTCAGAATGACATGATCAGGGACGGGATACAGGGGAATGGAAAGCGTGTGATTACCTTCGCCCCCATCCTGAATTACAACAAAATTCCCCTTCCGGAGATCATCACCGACCTGTTGAGAACCTGCCAGAGGGAGATGAACAATCCCATCGAGATCGAGTTTGCCGTTAACCTGGACACCCCCGCCGGGGAGCCTGCAATATTCAATTTCCTTCAGATACGCCCCATCGTGCTGAACGACCAGTCCCTAAGTTTTAACCTGGACAGGGTGGTGCCGGAAGAAACCATCATTTTTTCCGAATCCGCGCTGGGGAACGGGGTATTCACGGATCTGCACGATTTCGTTTACATCAAGCCTAAAACCTTCGATGCTGCCAAATCCGGCGGGATAGCGAAAATGATCGAGGAGATCAACGACCGGTTCATCAGGGAGGGGAAAAATTACATACTTGCCGGTCCCGGTCGATGGGGTTCCACCGATCCCTGGCTCGGGATTCCGACCAAATGGACACAGATATCGGCTGCAAGGGTGATCATTGAAGCGGGACTGGAAAATTACCGGATCGATCCAAGCCAGGGCACCCATTTTTTTCAGAATATAACGTCCTTCCGGGTCGGCTATTTTACCGTGAATCCCTTTATCAATGATGGTTATTTTGACCTGGAATACCTGGATAACCAGCCGGCTAAGATCGATAATGAATTTTTAAGGCAGGTGCATTTCAGGGATCCGCTGAGGGTGGAAGTGGACGGCAAAACCAATAAAGGAGTGATATATAAACCTTCGAACAGCACACATGAACCTGATAAAAATCAATGATTTAATTCAATTGAAAAAGTATTTTTACGCTAACCAAAACCCTCCGAAATGAATGTTGACATCAAAATGGTTGACCTGGAAAAGAAACATCCGGGTGAACAGGAATATCTGCAGGCCGTGCGGGAAGTCCTTGAATCTATCGAAGAAATTTACAATGCAAATCCCCAGTTTGAAGCTGCAGGAATCATCGACCGCCTGGTTGAACCGGACCGGGTGTTGATGTTCAAGGTACCCTGGGAAGATGACCAGGGCAAGGTCCATGTGAACCTGGGTTACCGGATTCAGTTCAACAATGCCATAGGTCCTTATAAAGGGGGACTGCGATTCCACCCAAGCGTCAACCTGAGCATCCTGAAATTCCTGGGTTTCGAGCAGATCTTCAAGAACAGCCTTACCTCCCTGCCCATGGGAGGGGCCAAGGGCGGCTCGGATTTCAATCCCAAGGGAAAATCCAATTCGGAGATCATGCGGTTCTGCCAGTCTTTCATGCTGGAACTCTGGAAAATCATCGGGCCTTCAACCGATGTACCTGCGGGGGACATCGGCGCAGGGACCAGGGAGATTGGTTTCCTTTACGGGATGTACCGGAAACTGGCCCGGGAAAACACCGGTGTGCTTACCGGAAAGGGCATCAGCTGGGGAGGCAGCCTGATCCGCCCGGAGGCCACGGGGTTCGGTTGCGTCTATTTTGCAAAGCAAATGCTGGGCACAAAAGGGGAGGATATTAAAGGGAAAACCGTGGCTGTAAGCGGATTTGGCAATGTAGCCTGGGGAGCCGTAACCAAGATCAACGAACTCGGGGGGAAGGTGGTCACACTTTCGGGTCCGGACGGGTATGTGTACGACGCGGAAGGGTTGTCCGGAGCAAAAATCGACTACATGCTCGAACTCAGGGCCTCCAACGAGGATATCGTCAAACCCTATTCCTACGAATTCAGCAATGCCAAATTCGTCCCCGATAAGCATCCATGGGAAGTGAAATGCGACATTGCCCTGCCCTGTGCCACGGAAAACGAACTGAACAGGGAGGATGCGCTGAAACTGGTAGAGAACGGTTGCATATGCGTCTGCGAAGGGGCCAACATGCCCTGCACGCCGGAAGCCATCGAGGTGTTCCAGGAAAACAGGATACTTTACGCCCCCGGCAAGGCCGCCAATGCGGGAGGGGTGGCTACCTCGGGACTCGAAATGGCGCAGAACAGCATGAAGCTGAACTGGCAGCGCAACGAGGTCGACCGAAGGCTGCACGAGATCATGGAAAACATACATGCGGCATGCGTCGAACACGGCACCGAAGAGGATGGTTATGTGAACTATGTAAAGGGAGCGAACATCGCCGGCTTCATGAAGGTGGCCAATGCGATGCTGGATCAGGGAGTGATTTAGGGGCGGTTTATGAATGAAAACTCGCTGGCGTTTTGCGCAGGAAGCACAAAACGAGGCTTCGTTTTCATTCATAAACCTTCCTTTCAGGGCAAATGAAAACTCGCTGGCGTTTTGCGCAGGAAGCACAAAACGAGGCTTCGTTTTCA
>CAYSJH010000056.1:14350-31904 GCA_964431315.1 uncultured Bacteroides sp.
TTCATAAACCTTCCTTTCAGGGCAAATGAAAACTCGCTGGCGTTTTTTTATTGGGATCAGTCCTGGGAGCGGAGAAGAAATTCCCTGAATTCAGAAAAATCGGTCGTAAGCGGAATGCTCACTTTCTGCCTGGCGGATGCCTGCCGAAGCTTACTTGGGATCTCGACGGTTGATTTTATGGCCTCTTCGACGGTCCGGCTGAATTTACCGGGGTGGGCAGTTTCGAGGAAAACGCCAGGTACTCCTTTCTGTTTTGGCGTGTGCTGTTTGAGTGCCTGGTATCCGGCTGCACCATGCGGATCAAGCAGGTAGCCGGTCCGCTGATAAACATCCCCTATGGTTTCCCTCAGTTGGTCGTCTGTGTATGCGTAGGCACTTATGGCTTCCATGATGGCAGAGTGGGAATGATTGTACAGGTCAAGTATCCTAGCAAAATTGCTCGGGTTGCCAACGTCCATGGCATTGGCGATCGTGGGAATGGAAGGGCGGGGACGGAATACCCCCGTTTCCAGGTATTCGGGGACAACGTCATTTACATTGGTCGCAACGATATAATGCTTCACCGGCAGTCCCATCCTTCCTGCGATCAGTCCCGCTGTCAGATTCCCGAAATTACCGCTGGGTACGGATACATAAAATTCCTCTTCGCCCCCGAGCCTGGCCCAGGCATTAAAATAGTAAAAGGATTGTGGCAGCAGCCTTGCCAGGTTAATGGAATTGGCCGAAGTAAGGATCATTTTTTCATTCAGTACACTGTCCCGGAAGGCCATCTTAACCATTTGCTGGCAGTCGTCGAAGGTTCCCGCGATCTCAAGGGCGGTGATGTTGCCGCCCATCGTTGTCAGTTGCTGTTCCTGCAGAGGGCTTACGCCGCCGGAGGGATACAGGATGAATACGCGCACGCCTTCCACGTTCCAGAAGCCGCTTGCTACGGCGCTGCCCGTATCGCCCGAAGTTGCTACGAGTACGTTGATCTCACGCCCGAGTCCCCGTGTAAAATACCCCAGCATCCGGGCCATGAAACGGGCACCCACATCTTTGAATGCCAGGGTGGGACCGTGGAATAATTCAAGGCTGTAAACCCCGTTTTCCACTTCCTCGAGCGGCGTATCGAACGTAATGGCGGAATCGGTGATGCTCAGGATCTCGGATTCGGGCAGGTCCCTGCGGAAAAGGCTGACAGCAATTTCCCGTGAGATCTGAAGGAACGATTTATTACCGAAAGAGGCCAGCTGTTTCGTGCTGAGTTCAGGCAGGTGTTCGGGCATATAGAGTCCCCCGTCCGGTGCGAGTCCCCCGAGCACCGCATCCCTGAGTGAACGTCTGAGCGTTCTGTCCCCCGTGCTGTAATAATTCATAACGTCTCTGACAGGATTTTCATGCCCTGCATGTTAACCTGTGAAACAAACACATTGCTGCCGATCCTTGCTGCGCTGAAGACATCCTTCATGGACTTCCCTGTCCTGGCTGCCGTTTCCGCATCTTCGCTCAGGGCAAAAATGGATGGTCCCGAACCGGATATGTTGCACCCGAGAGCCCCGGAATCCATGGCTGCCTTCTTGACATTATCGTACTCGGGGATCAGGAAGGATCGTATGGGTTCTGCGATAACATCGTGCATTGAATCGCGGATAAGCCTGAAATTTCCTGTTATGAGGCCGGTTACGAGTCCTGCTACATTCCCGCACTGCGTGACGGCGGTTTTCAGGGGAACGCTGGTTTTCAGGATCCTCCGGCTGTCCCCCGTGGAAATGCTGATGTCCGGGTGCACGACGGTGCAGTACATTTCCGCGGGACTTGGGATCCTGAAAACATCGAGCGGTTCATAGCTCCTGACCAGGACAAATCCACCGATTAAAGCAGGGGCCACATTATCGGCGTGTGCGGAACCGCTGGCCACCTCTTCCCCTTTCATGGCGAAGGGGATGAGCCCGGATTCAGTCGTTGGACTGCCCAAGAGGAGATTGGCGGCATAGACGGCACCGGCGGAACTTGCAGCGCTTGACCCGATCCCGCTGCCTGCAGGTATTTTCTGCAGGAAAGTGATCCGGAATTTCTGCCCGCTCCCGATCGCTCCCATGAATGCCTCCAGGGCAACCGTGGCAACATTCTTTCCCGGATCAAGCGGGATGCTGACGCCCGAAAGGTTCTCTATAATATGATGTTCACCATTAATGCGTCCAAGCCTGAGGATATCCCCGGGTGAATCCAGGGCAAAGCCAAGAATATCAAAACCGGGGCCGACGTTGGCAACTGTGGCCGGGGAGAATATTTCGATGGACGGTTCCATGGGGACTAAATGTTCGCGATCCGGATAACATCGGCGAAAATACCGGCTGCCGTTACCTCGGCCCCGGCACCATATCCCTTGATGATCATGGGATGTTCACGGTACCGTTCGGTGGTGATCATGATGATGTTGTTGCTGCCTTCCAGGGGGTGCAGGGGATGGTCCACATCCACTTCGGTAAGCTGCACCGAAGCTTTGCCGTTTTTGAGGCGGGCGACGTACCGCCATTTTTTGTGCTGCTCCTCAAGCTTGCGGCGCCTTTGTTCAAATTCCTCATCGTATCGGCTGACGGTTTTCCAGAATTCATCCAGGCTTCCCTTAAAGCATTCATCCGGCAGGATCGGGGTTACCTTTACGTCTTTTTCCTCGATTTTGTAGCCCGATTCCCTGGACAGGATGATGAGTTTCCGTATCACATCGATCCCGCTCAGGTCAATGCGCGGGTCGGGTTCGGAATAGCCCAGTTCCTTTGCCCTGCGGATCACGTCGCTGAGTTTATTATCGGCATCCAGGGTGTTGAAAATAAAATTGAGCGTCCCGGAAACCACCGCCTCAAGTTCCAGGATCTTATCGCCGCTGTTGATCAGGTCGTTTATGGTATTGATGATTGGCAGTCCCGCTCCGACGTTGGTCTCGTAAATAAATTTCACACCCCTGGACTGAGCCGTGTTTTTGAGATCACGGTAGCTGTCATAATTCGAGGAGCAGGCAATCTTGTTGGCGGTGACCACCGAAACGTAATTGTTGAAGTGGGATTTGTAGGTTTCCGATACCTCCGGTGATGCAGTGCAATCGATGAATACGCTGTTCCTGAGGTTCAACTCGGCGATCTGCCTCGAATACTCCGACAGGTCGGCTGCGGGTCCCTCGCTCATCAGTTCCCGGTAATGGTTGATATCGATGCCTTCCGGATCGATGATCATTTTTCTGGAGTTGGACAGTCCGATCAAATTAACCTTGAGCCGGTGGCTGGCGAGAAGTTTTTTCTGCTGTGCCCGGATCTGCTCCAGGAGCCGGGACCCGACGGTACCGACCCCTACCAGGTAGAGGTGGAGCTCCTTGTAATGGGAAAGGAAAAATCCCTCATGGATAACATTCAGCGCTTTGCGGAGGGAGTGATGGCTGAGCACCACCGAAATATTCAACTCGGAGGAACCCTGGGCGATCCCGATCACGTTGATACCGTTTCTTCCGAGGGATTGGAAAAGCTTGGCCGATATGCCCGGGGTATGCCTCATCCGTTCCCCGACTATGGCGATGACCGAAAGGTCCCGCTCGATCAGCAAACGGATGGAGTGCAGGTTTTCGATCTCATGGAAGAACTCCTCATGGATGCCCTGTTCCGCCTCCTGTGTCCCCTGGGGGTGGATGGCAAAGCTGATGGAATACTCCGAGGAGGCCTGTGTGATCAAAATGATGTTGATGTTGCGTTTTGCCAGTGCCGTGAACAACCGCATGGAGGTGCCCGTTACGCCCACCATCCCCGATCCCTGCAGGGTGACCAGGTCAACCTGGTCGATGGAGGAGATTCCCTTGATGGGGGACTGCCCCTGGGCGATTTCCTGCATGCCGATAATGGTGCCCTTCTTCTCGGGTGCAAAGGTGTTTTTTATATGGATCCTTATCCTCTTTTCGAGCACGGGCTGTATGGTGGGAGTATACAATACCTTGGCCCCGAAGTGCGACAGCTCCATCGCTTCCGCATAGCTGAGCGATTCAATGGCATAGGCCTTATCGACTTTCCTGGGATCGGCCGTCATGAATCCGTCCACATCGGTCCATATTTCCAGCACACTGGCATCCAGGGCTGCGGCAATGATCGCAGCCGTGTAATCCGAGCCTCCCCTTCCAAGGGTGGTGGTTTCCCCGCGTTCATTACTGGCTATGAAACCCGGCACAACGGCATATTTCTGAAGCGAATGGAAATGCTCCTCGATCAGGGGATTGCTCTGGTTGAAAAGCACCCCGGCCCTGCCAAAATGACTGTCGGTCTTGATCAGGTCACGGATCTCGACAAGGTAGGCATTGTTGATCTTGAGCGATATGATGAAGGCCGACAGCCTCTCCCCGAAACTAAAAACAGTGTCCTGTGTCTTGGGTGTCAGGTCCTGCAGCAGATAAACCCCATGCAGGGTATCTTCCAGTTCATTGATCAGTACCTTGATGCCGGCAAGGATGTTGCTCTGCTGGTTGACCGGGAAAAGATGCTTTACCGCATCGTAATGCCGCTGCTCGATCTCCTTAAGGAGTGCTTTATACCCTTCATCCCGCTCACAGGCCATGCGGCCTACCTTCTCCAGCTGGTCGGTAATTCCCTGGAATGCGGAAACCACGACAATGCTGGGTTCCGACTGGCCTTCCACGATCTTTTTCACTCCCAGGATCCGTTCAGGTGTGCCCACCGATGATCCGCCAAATTTTAATACCTTCATTCGGATAATCTTGACGCAGGGTACTGTTTCAGGTTATAATTTGTTGCAAAGGAGCAAATTTAACTAAAAAGGATGATTCAGCTCCCGATTCGAATGCTAAAAACAATTCCTGTGGCATCATTTGCATCCCGTTGGATTGGATACGTGCAACATCTGACTATCTTTACCGGTCCTAACTAAAGAGTTCAACTGAAGAAATCATCATCATGGAAAAACTGCTTTACCGCAGCCTGTACATGCCTGTTTTAGCCTTCCTGGCCCTTCTCCCGTTAACCGCATTTGCCCAGGCGTATGAGGAGGTTGCTATTAAAACCGGTGAAATTCATCAAACCATTACAGGTTTTGGGGGATCACTGGCCTATTATGAAAACTGGCTGACCGCACATCCCAAAAAGGCTGAGATCTATGATGCCATTTTCGCAGAATTGAGCCTGGATATCCTTCGGGTCAGAAATGCCTATGATTACGATGCGGGTATGGTCAACCGGGTGAGCGAATTTGAACAGGCGGCCAGAAACTCCCTTGGCAAGCCCATCGCCATCCTTTCCAGTTCCTGGGGACCTCCCGGCTACCTGAAGAGCAATAACGACCGGAATAATGGGGGGACGCTGAAATTCACGGTGGACCAGGGCGTGGTCAAATTCGATTACGCCGGTTTTGCCGACTGGTGGGACCGCTCCCTCGACGATTATGCCGCCCACGGCATTTACCCAACCTACATCAGCATACAGAATGAGCCGGACTGGGCAGCAGACTATGAGAGCTGCTTATTCAAACCTGCTGAAACAGTAAATGCTTCCGATACGATTGCGGGTTATAACAAAGCTCTGGATGCGGTATATGATACCATCATGAAGCGGGATAAAAAACCAAAAATACTGGGTCCGGAAACAATAGGCATCGGGTACGATGCGGTGGAAAATTACACCAACCCCCTAAATATTTCAAAAATATTCGGGATCGCTCACCATCTTTACCATGGGGCGGACGAGAGCAATCCTTATACAAGCACGAATTTTACCAAGGTGGGGAATTTCCACCCGGAAATACCACATTTCCAGACCGAATATTCCAGGGGAGACTGGTTTCCCCTGGGTGGAATGATCTACAAATCCCTTAACGATGAGAATGCGGTTGCTTACCTTTACTGGGACCTGATATGGAATGACGGGGGACTGGTAGACGTGGACTTCCCATGGGACCAGTCCCAGTGGACCAATCCGAGCGGGTATACCCGGACCAAGCATTTCTATGTATTCAAACAGTTTTCAGCCTTTATCCATCCCGGCTGGCAGCGGACCGGCCTGTCCACCAACGGAAGCAACTGGAAGGCTCTGGCCTTTGCCAGCCCTGACAGGGATTCTGCTGCCTTTGTTCTGATAAACCAGTCCACCAATGACAGCCTCGGGATAAAACTGGGCGTCGAGGGTTATTCCATCGATAAATCTTCCGTTTTCGTGACTTCGGGAACCCGGAATTGCCTGGAGATGGGAAAACTGCAGGATTCCAGGCTGAAAGTGCCACCGCGCTCCATTACCACGGTAACCATGAAAATCTCTGAATTACCCCCTCAGATCGATTGCAACGGCGATACGAACGGGGTGGCTTTCCTTGATTCGTGCGGCATTTGCGCGGGAGGGAATACGGGTGTCATTCCTTTACTCGTCCCCGAAGATTGCGCAAATGGATTGGATGTTGACAATCAATCCTATTTCAGTAGTTTCATTGTTTTCGATCCCGTACAGGACGTTTTGCAGGTCAGTTTGCCAGGGGAAAAGGGAGTGCTCCAGATGATCGATATTTCGGGGAAATATTTATTACACAGGCAGATCTTAAAAGGAGAAAATCTGATTGATGTTTCCGGTCTGGAGAACGGGATCTATGTTATCAGGGTCCTTTCTGATAACCTGGTTTTTACGCGGAAAATTCTGAAATATTAAAGGATGAATTCCTAATTCTCAATAGGTTTGAAGCCTATTCGTACCTGAGTGAATCGACCGGATTGGCAATAGCACCAATAAATGCACGCAGACCCACGGTTAAAAGGGCCATTAACAGGGCAACAAGAGACGCCATGAAAAAGGACGGAAAGCCCGGATCCACCCAGAAGGCAAAATTCTGCAGCACATGGCTTCCGTGTGGATATCCATTGCAGGTGGCTTGATGTTTTCTGAATTAAGAGCGGACTTCCTGTTCCCCTTTGCCGGATCCCCATTGTTGCTTCCGCAGGCTGCAAAGGACAAAAGTGCAACCACCAGCAGTGCCGTTGTCAAGGATTCAAGTATTTTTAACTGCTGAGTTTTCATGACGGGTATGTTTTTAAAATGGATTAAATTTTGAAGGGGGACCAATCATCAATGCGGACAAACGTATCAAGTTTGAGGAAACAGTTGTAATTATGAAATTTGCCAATACATTACTGGCTCATCGAACAGGTATTTTTGCCTGGTATGATTATCCAATTTCTACAGGTCCATTAGAAGGTATTAACAACAAAATCAAGACTATGAAAAGGCAAGCTTATGGATTTCGTGACGCAGAATTTGAAAAAACTACGCATTAGTCGGATGAACCGGAATTTTGAATAATTCTGCGATTCTTGGATCCGCGTGTTGACCAATAGTGTATTCATTTCACAGATTTTCTTAATTTACGATTTCGATCAATTATAAACAATCTGAAATGCTAGCAATTAGATTAAGGACCATAATTTTATTATTCCTGATCACCCTCTCTTATTCATGCAATTCACCGGATCAGGAGAGCGGAAAGGATCAGGAATGGCGCTCATACGCGCCGGCACCACCGATGGGATGGAACAGTTTTGATGCTTACGACAGCCGGATTAACGAGGCGGAATTCAAGGCCAATGTGGATTACCTTGCGGAAAATTTGAAGGGTGCAGGCTATGAATATGCCGTGATCGACTATATCTGGTGGCACCCTGACCCTGGTAACTGGGATACTCCCATAAGGTACGGACATTCGAACATCCGTTACAAATCTACCGGTGAACCCCTGCATCCCGAATACATTACCATTGATGAATACGGCAGGTTATTGCCCGCACCTGAGCGCTTTCCTTCGGCTGCCAGCGGAGAAGGATTCAAGCCGATCGCGGATTATGTCCACAGCAAGGGACTCAAATTTGGGATACACATCATGCGGGGAATTCACAGGGTGGCCTGGTACAACGATCTGCCAATCATGGGAACATCATATTCTGCCAGGGATATCGCGGAACCATTTGATACCTGCGGCTGGAATAACCATATGTTTGGCGTGGACGCATCCAAACCGGGTGCACAGGAGTATTACAACAGTATTTTTAAGCTCTATGCCGAATGGGGAGTGGATTTCATCAAGGCCGATGACATGCTCAGACCTCCCTATCAAAAAGGAGAGGTGGAATTGATTCAAAGGGCCATAATTAATTCCGGTCGCCCCATGATTCTGAGCCTATCACCGGGAGAAGCCCCCCTCTCCCAGGCTGAGCACCTGAGGGATCATGCGCATATGTGGAGGATCTCTGACGATTTCTGGGATGAGTGGCGCGACCTGGAACATAATTTTACACTGCTTAACTGCTGGTCGCCTCATACGGGACCGGGACACTGGCCTGATGCCGATATGATACCCTTCGGACGAATATCCCTTCAGAACAGGCCGCATGGTCCGGAGCGGATGACCAAATTTACGTGGGACGAACAAATCACCCTGTTGACGCTATGGTCGATTGCCCGCAGTCCCCTGATGATAGGAGCGGACCTTCTCACCCTGCCTGATTCGACGCTGCACTTACTCACCAATCTGGAAGTACTGGCCGTTAATAAGAACAGCATTCATAACCGGCAGGTGACCAGGCGATCCGCAAGGGACGGGGCGGAAAACATGCGCCCGGGATCGGTGGTGTGGATGGCTGAGGATCCGGGAACGGGCGACGCTTACCTCGCCCTGTTCAATCTTGCCGATGAGGAATCCGGGATCTGTTTTAACCTGGAGTGGGAGTCACTGAGAGGGAAATTCAACATCAGGGACCTCTGGATACAACAGGATATCGGAGTGATTCAGGGGGAGGTCTGTGCATCAATTCCTCCTCATGGAGCGAAGCTTTACCGGTTAAGACAGGTTGAATAGAACCCAGGCCCGGTGAGCCGAAGGGCCGGGCAGACGATCTGGGTTATGGAGATCTCAGCTGCTACGGGCAGCAGACACTGACAACCCTCAACCTGGACTACATGGCATCAAGGGGTGTGAGTTTCATGAGGCATTATTGCGGAAGCACGGTATGTGTTCTAACCAGGGCGTCCCTGCTGGAGGGACTTCATATTGGACATAACCACGTTCGGGGTAACAAGCCCGATCAGCTTTTATCCGATGAACGGGTAACCGTGGCTGAAATGATGAAAGAGGCCGGATATGTTACCCGAGCGATCGGTAAATGGGGAGTGGGCCATCCACATCCTCCTGGCAACCCTGCCCGTAAAGGATTCGGTTACTCCTATTGGTATCTCAATATGTGGCATGCACATAATTTCTACCCGGAATTTCTTTATCGGAACGGAGAGAAGGTTTACCTCGAGGGGAATAAGCTTTACACCACTGAGGATGGAAGTGGATGATTATGGGGAGTTCGCTGAAAATTGAATGGTTCTAAATGACTGATTGACCTTAGACCTGGTTTAATGATTGGGGCATAAGAAACATTCCAGCCAGGGATCTGATATTTGCAGATCATGCGCTTGCTGTCGGAACATCCCGGTCAACCTTTTTGATCAGCCCCTGGAGGACCGTCCCGGGTCCCACTTCGGTAAAGGATGAAGCACCGTCGCGGAGCATGTTCCTTACCGTCTGTGTCCACCGCACCGGTGCGGTCAACTGGATGACAAGATTCTGCCGGATGGTTTCGGGATCGGAAGAAGGTTCAGCTGTAACATTTTGATAAACAGGGCATACCGGATCCAGGAACGGGGTGCTGACGATGGCGGCTTCAAGTTCCTTCCGGGCCGGTTCCATAAGCGGGGAATGGAAGGCGCCTCCTACACTCAGCTTGATGGCCCGTTTGGCGCCAAGCTCCGTAAGCATTGCAACGGCCCTGTCTATCCCCTGCATGGACCCGGAGATTACGATCTGGCCGGGACTGTTGTAATTGGCTGGAACAACCACCTCCTCAATGCTGCTGCATACCTCCTCAACCACGGCATCTTCCATCCCGAGAATGGCTGCCATGGTGGAGGGCTCCATCTCGCAGGCCTTCTGCATGGCATGAGCACGCTGGGCCACCAGGCGGAGCCCGTCCCCGAAGGAAAGGGCCCGGTTGGCGACCAGGGAAGAAAATTCGCCCAGGGAGTGCCCGGCAACCATTTCCGGGTTGAAATCTCCGAGGGTGCTTGCCAGGATGACCGAGTGCAGGAAGATGGCGGGCTGGGTCACCCGGGTCTGACGGAGATCCTCTTCCGTACCTTCAAACATTAGTCTGGTGATGTTGAAACCGAGGATCTCATTGGCTTCTTCGAACAGGACCCTGGCCCCTGCGGACTTTTCATAAAGGTCCTTTCCCATCCCGGGATACTGGGCTCCCTGTCCGGGGAAAACAAATGCCTTCATTTTCTTTTGTTTTGAGCGACAAAAATAGCGGAATAATTTCAAATCCGGCTCATTGTGAGCATCATTCGCAGCAAAGGAATGATGGAACCCGCTAAGTAAGCCTAACGCCGATCAGGTGGATGAATTCCTCCCTCGTGCTGACGTTGTTAAGGAACTCCCCTGTAAAAGCCGAAGTGGTTGTGACGGAATTCTGTTTCTGGACACCGCGCATCACCATGCAGAGGTGCTTCGCCTCGATAACGACTGCCACGCCCAGGGGATCAAGGGTGGACTGAAGGCAGTCACGGATCTGCATGGTCAGCCTTTCCTGCACCTGGAGGCGGCGGGCATAGGCCTCAACCACCCGGGCGATCTTGCTAAGTCCCGTGATATAACCGTTCGGGATGTAGGCTACATGTGCTTTTCCCAGGAAAGGGATGAGGTGGTGTTCGCAGAGTGAGAACAGGTCGATATCCTTTACAATGACCATCTCCTGGTAATCTTCCTTGAATTTGGCCGAGGCAATGATTTCCTCGGGCTGAATGCCGTAACCCTGGGTCAGGAACTGCATGGATTTAGCCACCCTTATGGGGGTCTGTTCCAGTCCCTCCCTGGTTGCATCCTCCCCCAGGGTATCCAGGACTGACCGGTACAATAAGGTCAGTTTCTCGGTTTTCTCATCATCAAATTTGTCCACCCGGTTATAGCCTTCGCTATCAGCCGAACCGAGCCCGTTATTCATAACTTCCATGATTGAAATGCTTAATTTCCAAAATATTCCACCGAATTATTTTCGGTTTCTTCAATTCTTATGCTGTGGAGTTCAATGCCCAGTCCCCTGATCTCCGGTTCCAGTTCCTCCCAAATGGCAATGGCTATGTTTTCTGTCGATGCGAGCCTTCCCTTCATGAAATCCACCTCGATGTTCAGGTTTTTATGATCCACTTTATCAATAACCGTCTTCTGGATTATATTGCTCAGGGTTTTCATGTCGACCACGTAACCCAGGTCGGGATTTATCTCTCCTTTTACCGTAACGAATAGAATGTAATTATGGCCGTGCCAGTTGGGATTGGAGCACTTGCCATAGACCTCGCTGTTTTTCTCATCCGTCCAGTCCGGTCGGAACAGGCGGTGGGCGGCATTGAATCGTTCTCTTCTTGTAAGGAAGACCATGGTGGACAGTTTCAGAATGTAAATTGAGTCATTTTCAGGCTTTTTTCCAAAGCGGAACTGCATTATTATTCGCCTGCCATGGCATTCAGGTCCCTTACAAAACCTTCGATCTCCTCTTTACCGAAACCCTTCTCCATGGCTGCCTCTTCGAGTGTACCCCAGACCGGTTCCCCGCAGGCAATGCATTTGATCCCATTTCTTGAAAGGTAGGAGACCGATGCGGGAAGTAACTCCACCAGTTCCTCGATGCTGATCCCTGCATGAATGGACTTCTTCATGACTGTAAACGATAACTATTATATTTGTGATGATCCGCATGCAAATATAAACTTAATCCCGGGGATTTTAACCGGAAAAATACATTGGACCATGACCCGTAATGAAGCCCTGAACCATCTGAAAAAGTATGTAAGCAATGAAAAGATGCTCTACCATTCCCTTTCCTCCGAAGCCGTCCTGAAGGCCCTGGCAAGGCGTCTTGGAAGGGATGAGGAGAAATGGGGACTCGCAGGATTGCTCCACGATATCGACGTGGAGGTTACGGGCGCCGATCCTGCCGTGCACTCCCTGAAAGCAGCGGAATTACTCAGCGAATTCAACCTGGATGAAGAGATCCTGGATGCCATACGGATGCACAATGAAATGGCCACCGGGCAGTCCCGCACCACGGAATTCCAGCACGCCCTGGCAGCTGGTGAAACCATAACCGGACTCATCTATGCAACGGCCCTGGTGTACCCGGACCGGAAGATCGCATCCGTCAAGCCCAAATCCATCCTGAAGCGGATGAATGAAAAGGCCTTTGCCGCCTCGGTCAGCAGGGAGAACATCCTGGAATGCGAGCAAATCGGCCTCCCACTCCCTGAATTCGTCGAGATCAGCCTCAATGCCATGAAGGAGATCGCCGGTGAAATCGGCCTCTGAATGCACATCAAAATTTGCCTGCTGAATAAAGGCATTCTCAATAAAAATCGCTACTCAAATTTGGGGAAACTGCCTGAAGAATTATCAGAAAAGGAGCCTTATTTTGCGTTATTTGCGCAAAATTCAGCGACGTTCTGATATTCCGAAGGCATCCCAAATTTGTAAGCGACGATTTAATGATGCCGGAATTCAGCAAATTTTAATGCTTCCAGAAGCCTGGTTTATCAAGCGTGCGGTGAAGGCATTATTTGCGGACCGAATTAAGGATCTGGTAGGCGATCAGGCGGTCGTAGCGGGAGGTGTTGGTCGAAAGGTAAGCATAGATGACGTAATCCTCCTCAGCTTCATAATAACTCCCTTCGATGAAGGTTGCATCCGGGAATTTAGAACCTTCCCGGATGAAAGCGTATTCGTAATTGTAGTATCCCTGTTTCAGCAGGAGATCGAGCTCGTAGGCCTTTTTTTCAAAATTATAGACCATCCGGTTGATATCGTTGTATTCCCAGTTGTTCAGCGCACCTGATACATACAGGTCCCCATTGGTGAGGGGCGCCTCAAACGGCAGGGTGAAGTGGACATGTACGTAATCCGCCTCGGTGTCGCGATTGACACCTTCCTGCACATCGATGTAAAAGCGCCCGTTGAGATCCTCCCTGTAAAAGTACCTCCCGTTGTCGCGGGGGACATCGGGGTAGAGGAATACATGGTAATGAGGCGGCTGATAATCGATCTCCCTAACCATTTCGGCCATGTATCGCATGCTTTTTATGTCAAAGTACCGGTATTCGTTGCCGGCCTTGAATATATTTTCCGACTGGTGGTCGTAATCCAGCTCGTTACCCCTGACAAAAAGCGGTTTGAGGTTGCGGATGGACATGTTCCAGCGGTTGTTCTGCTGGATGGTTACCTTGATGTCGGAATACGGATCGTCGGGGACGAGCGATCCCAGGTTCAGCTTGAAGTTGATCTGGTGCCCGTCATCCCGGTAATCGTTCAGCACGGGCCTGGAAGCAGTACCGGTAATGCTGGCGAGGGATTCCGAGACCGAGAACCGGCGTACAAGGACAAGCTTGCTTTCATCAAAATCCTCGAATACCTTGATGACATAATTGCCAGACAGCAGGATGCCAACCTCCTGGTTCGGGAAATCAATCCTGAAATGCACGTAATTCACATAGGTGTTGAAGGAAAGGGCATAATCCTGGACCGGCTGCTGGGTAAAGCCACTCATGTATTCCTCTGTTGCAAGACCCGAAGGACGCCAGTCTGCATCGCAATGTTCCAGGGTCCAGGAATAGTTCCCGACCTGGTCGGTCAACTCATCGAAACTGAGGCTCAGGCGATCCTGGCTGTTCAGTTCGATGATGGGATAGCTCAGGTCCCATCCGGTCCGGTGCAGTTGCACGGATTTGATGTTTGGACGGTAGATCTTATCCGTATAAAACGCCTCCTGGCCCGAAAGCTCCCCTGTAAAAACAAGGAGGAACAATCCGCATATCAGAGGGGATTTATTTAGACTAAAAATAAGTTTGATCATTCACATGGGTTCATATAACCTGGAGGCCTGGATGGCCCAACTTTTAATTGTTTATATCTCAACATATTAAGAATCCTGCATGTTTAAAAATTCCAGGCAGGTACATATGTAATCAATCTTGCAGGGAATCTAAAAATACCTATTTTTGTCAAACGTTTTTTTAAAATCAAAAATTATTCCATGTCCAAGGTAATTAAGATCAGGAAAGGTCTTGATATCAAACTAAAAGGAACAGCTGAAAAAATCATTGCTCAGGCAGAACCTGCCTCAACCTTCGCCACCAAACCAACAGATTTCCCGGGCATAACCCCGAAACTGGCTGCCAGGCCCGACGATAAGGTTAAAGCCGGTTCCGTCCTTTTTTTTGATAAGCTGAGACCTGAAATCAAATTCACATCGCCGGTCAGCGGTGTGGTAAAGGCCGTTAACCGGGGGGAAAGACGCCGAATCCTTGAAGTGGTGGTGGAATCGGACGGGAAAAATGAATCGCTGAATTTCAAGGCCGGGGACCCGAATGGCATGAGCCGGGATGAAGTTCGGCAAAAAATCATGGATGCGGGACTCTGGCCGGCCATCCGGCAGCGCCCCTACGCCATCATAGCCGGTCCCCAGAGTGAACCGAAGGCAATTTTCATCTCGGGTTTTGACACATCCCCCCTGGCCCCTGACCTGGATTTTATTGTAAAGGGACAGAACCGGGAGTTCCAGGCAGGGATCGATGCCCTGAAAAAAATGACCAGAGGCGAGATCCATCTCTCCCTGAATTCCGCATACCCACCCTCGGACGTGTTTACCGGGACCGGGAATGTAAGCCTTCATTATTTCAAGGGACCCCATCCTGCGGGCCTGCCGGGTATCCAGATCCACCATATCGATCCCGTTAACAAGGGCGACATTGTCTGGTACATTAATCCACAGGAGGTGATCATCATCGGCCGGCTTTTCCTGACCGGGAAATACGATGCGACCCGTGTCATCGCCCTCACCGGGTCCGAGGTGCTGAAACCCCGTTACTACAAGGTGCTCAGCGGGACTTCCATCGAACCTTTTATGAAGAATAACCTGGTTGGCACAAACGTCCGTTACATCAGCGGGAATGCCCTGACTGGCACACGGATCAACAAGATAGGCTACCTCGGTTATTACGACAGCCAGCTGACGGTGCTTCCTGAGGGGGACCATTATGAGATGCTCGGATGGATATCGCCCGGACTTGACAAATTCAGCATATCCCACAGCTTTCCGACCTGGCTGATGCCCAGCAGGGAATACCGGATCGACACCAACCTTAAAGGAGGAGTACGTCCTTTCGTGCTTACGGGCGAATACGAGAAAGTACTGCCCATGGATATCTATCCCATGCAGCTTCTGAAAGCGATCCTGGTGGATGATATCGAAAAGATGGAGTCCCTGGGGATTTATGAGGTGGGAGAGGAGGAATTTGCACTCTGTGAGTTTGTCTGTACATCAAAAATCGAGTTACAATCCATTGTCAGGCGAGGTATTAATCTTATGATCAAGGAGTTAGAATAAAATTCAATCGAAATCATTCCAGAAAACATGAATTCAATTAGAAGGTTTGTTGACAAGATCAAACCGAATTTTGAGAAAGGAGGGAAGTTTGCCTATCTCAAATCCACCTTTGAAGCTTTCGAGACTTTCCTGTTCGTTCCGAAAACAGTGACCAGGACGGGTTCCCATATCCGTGATGCCATGGATATGAAGCGGACCATGATAATCGTGGTCATTGCCCTTCTTCCTGCACTCCTGTTCGGAATGTGGAATGTCGGTTACCAGAATTCACTGGCAATGGGACTCGAAAGAAGCCTGCTTGACAATTTCTGGTTCGGCTTCCTGAGGGTGTTCCCCATCCTTGTTGTTTCCTATGTAGTGGGCTTGGGCACGGAATTCATTTTCGCACAGATCCGGGGGCACGAGGTTAATGAAGGATACCTTGTATCGGGCATCCTCATCCCCATGGTACTTCCGGTTGACACACCGCTATGGATGATCGCCGTCGCGACAGTTTTTGCCGTAATCATCGGCAAGGAAGTCTTCGGGGGAACCGGGATGAACATTCTGAATCCTGCACTTACGGCAAGAGCTTTCCTGTTCTTTGCCTATCCGAGTTATATGTCGGGGGACAAGGTATGGATAAGGGGACTGATGAACGGGCAAGGGATCGTGGACGGGTTCAGCGGGGCCACCGCACTGGGACAGGCAGCCCTCAATGAGCATGTGATCCTGAATACGAACGGGAATCCCATGACCGCAATGGATATGTTTACGGGAACCATTCCAGGGTCGATCGGGGAGACCTCGACACTGGCCATCCTGATCGGGGCCCTTTTCCTGATCTATACCGGGGTGGGAAGCTGGAAGATCATGCTTTCGGTGTTCGCGGGCGGCAGTCTAATGGGATTGCTGCTGAATGCCTTCGGCGGGAATACCCTCATGGAGATCCCCTTCTGGCAGCATCTGATGCTGGGTGGATTCGCCTTCGGCGCCGTATTCATGGCAACCGACCCGGTGAGCGCCGCCCAGACCAAAAGAGGCAAATGGATCTACGGGTTCCTGATCGGTGTGCTGGCAATCATCATCCGGGTCCTGAACCCGGCATTCCCCGAGGGAGTCATGCTGGCCATCCTGCTCATGAATGTCTTTGCCCCCCTCATCGACCATTACGTGATCGAGTCGCACATCAAAAGGCGTCTCAAACGAGCCCGAGTAAGTACAAACGCTAACAATATTTAAGTAATGAAGAGTTACAGCAATAAATACATCTTCATCTTTTCCACGGTCATGGTGATCATCGTGGCCACACTTCTCACCTTTGTGTCGGAATCCCTGCAACCCTACCAGGAAAAGAACGTGGAAGTGGAGAAGAAGCTGGATATCCTTCGTTCGGTGGGACTTTCAGGTGGTGTCGACAAGGCAAAGAACAAAAACCAGTTCGTTGAGGAAAAATATGCCGGGAACATCACCAAAAGCCTGGTGATCAACATTAACGGCGAAGTCCAGAAGGGATTGGAAGCCTTCCCGATCAACCTGAAGGAGGAACTGCGGAAAGCCCCCGAAGAGCGAAAGCTCCCCGTATTCATCTATACCACCCCGGAAGGAAAGGAAATCACTATCGTTCCCCTGCAGGGGAAGGGACTATGGGGTCCGATCTGGGGCTACATCTCCTTTCAGCCGGACATGTCGACCGTGTACGGGGCCACTTTTTCGGACGCGAAGGAAACACCGGGGCTGGGAGCGGAGATAGCCCAGGATTTTTTCCAGGAACAGTTCAAGGGGAAAACAATCTTCGATGCATCAGATAAATTCACCTCCATTCAGGTACTGAAAGGCAGTGCCGGCAAAGGTAATCCTCATGCCGTCGATGCCATCTCAGGAGGAACCATCACATCGAAGGGCCTGGAGGCAATGTTATCCGATTGCCTGGGTAATTATGAGAAATATTTTAAACTTAAAAAAGAATAGCGATGAGTGAGAGAGAGCCTTTGTTTTCGAGCAAAAACCTGAAGCTGCTGCGGGATCCTCTCGGTGACAGCAACCCGATTACCGTGCAGGTGCTCGGGATATGTTCGGCACTGGCGGTTACCGTCA
>CAYSJH010000057.1:0-30008 GCA_964431315.1 uncultured Bacteroides sp.
CAGAGCGCATGCTTGACAGGCATGAGGTCACTGGTTCGATTCCAGTACATCCCACCCAATAAACATAGGCCTTTCAGCGGATTTGCTGAGAGGCTTTTTTCTTTTGGTTGCAACATAGTTGCAATGAACCCGTTTATGCCTTCTGGAATGGAGGGTCAGACCATCCGGTGAGGATGGTGTAAAAGGCTGCGGTATCGCATCGATGATGGCCAGGTCCCTGAACCTGCCTGCATGGTGCGATTCAAAGTGAAACCCGTTCAGGTTCTTTTTTCTTCTCTTTGCTTTCACTGAATCCCTTTCGCTCCATTTTTCCCCAGATATTCCTCCCGATTATTTTGTCGATGTTCCCCTTGACGTTCATCAACATAGACAGGGGATGAAAGAAAAGAGGTTCCGCGAAGGCGATGGCTATTAACTTCAGGACATCCCTTCTTTTTACGTATTTATGGAAGGTGATCTCTTCAAAAACAACGGCCCATATGGACAGGGAAACGGCGAAGAAATAAACAAAACCGAACAGGAGTAAAAAGAACGGCCAGTTCAGCCTGCCCAGGATCACCAGGACGATGAACCAGATAATTCCCAGGAACTCAATGATCGGGGAAAGCCATTCAAAAACAAGCCAGTACGGGTATCCCAGCAATCCCAGCTTTCTGTATTTCCTGTTCAAAAACAGCTTACGATGGGTTACGATGGTTTCGAAGGTCCCCCTGGTCCACCTGCTGCGCTGTTTGGCGAGGGATTTCACGTCTTCCGGCACCACTGTCCAGCATAAGGGATCCGGAATGTAAACGACATCGTATGGGATGTTGTTCTCCGCCATATACCTCCTGATCCTCACGACCAGTTCCATGTCTTCCCCAACGGTCTTCGTGCTGTACCCGCCTGCCCGGATAACTATTTCCCGGTCAAACATTCCAAGTGCCCCGGAGATCAGAAGCAATCCGTCAAGTTCGCTCCAAGCCATCCGTCCAAGCAAAAATGCCCGGGTATATTCCATAACCTGTGCCCTGGGAAGGAATTTCCTGGGAAGGTGAATTTTACTGATACGCCCCCCCGAGATTTCACATGAGTTTGCTATCCTGATGACTCCGCCTACTCCGATTACCTGCTTGTCTTTCGATTCGAGGAAGGGTTTGACCAGTTTCAGCAGTGCGTCCGGTTCCATGATTGAATCGGCATCGATGCTGACAATCAAATTGTTCTTGGAAACATTAAGCCCGGCATTGAGTGTGTCAGCCTTCCCTCCATTCACCTTGTCGATTACCGTTAATTTCTTGAAAGACCTGTTCTGGGATTTATACACTCCCCTTATCCTCTTACATGGCAGCCTGTAGTCAAAATAGTAATTAACCTTATCCAGTTCATATGCTTCGATTATTTTTTTAAGTGTATCGTCCTTGCTCCCATCATTTACCACGATGACTTCATAATTATTGTAATAGAGCGACAGCATCGTCCGGATGTTGTCTACGATGGTTTTGCTTTCATTAAAGGCGGGCGCGATTACGGAGAGTGTTGGGGTCAATGGGGAAGCCACGATGGAATTGTAATCAACGTAACTGTTTTTCCTTTGATATCTCCTGAGGGAAAAAGCAGAAAAAATCGTTAAAATCAGGTAGGTTGTGAATATGAGGGTGGTAATAATGAAAATAGAGTTCAATACAACTATTTCCAGTATGTCTATCAACCGCGCCATTTTAATAAATCCTCCCGTCCAGTACATGCCGGATAATGATCTGGTAATTCCGGTATTCGGATTTCGATTTCATCAACTTAATCAACATGGAGATGCCCGGTTCCCCTGTATTCTCAATCGCCTTGGTGGCATTTATCTGCAAGGTAACATCATCCTCTTTGTCAAGAATTGACTTGAGAAAATCGAGGTATTCCTCATCGGGGACTTTCGAAAAGGATATCAGTATCTCAAGACGGTTCTTAAAGGATTCACCCTCATAAATATCCTTAAGATGCGGCATGGCATTTTGAAGCTCTAAATCACCGCAAACCCTGATCGCGGCGAAGCGCACATTTTCATCCGGGTGTTCCAGGAGCCTGATCACACCCGTTTCGGCATCCTTCTGTTTAAACCAGGATACCATTTGTAGGGCAAATATTACGATGGATATGTTTTCAGAATCGAACCACTGGCTGAATTCCGGGACGCTGAGATTATGCTGGATAACCAATTCATGCAAGGTCATCTGTTCCCAGAGTGAAAAGGGTTTTTCCATCAGGTCCAGAAAATGATACGGATTGTCATCGGATAACCTGACAAGTGCAATTTGAGCCTCCATCCGCAGAATTTCGTTGGGAGAATTCAGGCATTGAAAGATCTTCTCATTGGCTTCACGTATATTCATAAATGCCAGTTCCCTGAAGCCTTTGATGTTTTTGTGCCACTTTCGGCTCCTCACCTTTTCCAGGGAATCTTTCTTTAATCCCAGTTTAAGATAGAGATCCTTGACGGCCTCATTTATTTCACCTTTCATGTTTACGCTTAAATCAATCAACTGGTTGACCAGAATCTGTCTTTTGAAATCGTTCGTGGCTATCCCTGTCAGTTCCTGTATGAACTCCTCCCGGCGATCCGTATCGAACAAATAGTCCATGATCAATCGCTGAAACTCTTCACTCAGGACTTCCCTGATTTGTTCTTCCTTCTCAATTTTCGACCTGTTGATCAGGATAAAAATCAAAAGCACGATAAGCGTGATTATGGAATAAATGATAACGATGTAAAGAATTGTGATCAGCAAGGGGGATTTGCTGAAGATCTTGTCTATTAAGTAAGAATAATTCCTGTGGTTGGAGGAAACCTCCCCAGCAGGATCTTCCTTGTTTTCAACAATCCGGGGATGGTCGCCGGGAAAGGATTTGGGCTCGCGAAACGACCTGGAATACCCCGGCCCGTTAAACAGAATACAACTCAGAACAAGGATTACAATATGTTTGTTATGCAGGTTCAATTATCTCAATTTAAAATACGCCCCCGCACTGAAATTAAATCTGTTCCGGGTCTGGTCCTTCTCAAACTCTTCGTAAGAGTATCCGAATGAAAAATATAACCTGACTGATGAACGCACCAGTTTTGACAGATCGGCTCTTACTGAGGCTGCGTTTAACCTGTCCAGGTCGGAAATAACAACAACCGGTTCATCGGGAGCCGTTCCATATCCCAGGGTCAGCGAAAGGTAATCCTTACTGCTGTTCAAATATCTCCTCGCAGTTAAATAATGTGAGCTGGAAGCTCCGTAATCCTTAAAAAACAGGTAGTTCTTTAACGCAAACCAGTAATTCCCGTGATACTTCTCGACGCCCAGGTTCCAGTAAAAAAAATGAGATTCCCAGTAAAAATACCTTACCCCTGCAGAAACCGCAAATCCGGCCGGTAAAGTCTGCCAGACATCCAGGATAGCCCTGTGAGACGGGAAATATTTTCCCGGGGAAATCCCGTATCCTGCCAGCATATAATTCTTCTTTGTTAAAATGATGTAGGACTCGAGATTGAACTGCACATCGCTTGAAGCCTTGAATGCATCTCCGCCGGCATTCGTCCCGGCGTTGATAAAGGGGATTATTTTGCCGAAGGAGAATGGCTGCTCCATTCCCGCAGTCAGCATATGCCATCTGCGTAAGTAGGGTTCGCTGAAGAAATCGTATGAATAATGACCGAACCATTCCCGCGTGTCGGATTCAAGCATTGACAGGCGCCTGACATCCCTGGCAACGGAATTGGCCGGGTCATGTTCAAGCACGGTATCTGCCTGGGAAATCGCCTGCTGGAGTTCCCCTGTATGATATAAAGCAAGTGCATACCTGGCCCTCACATCATCCGAGTTTGTCACCTCAATGGCCTTCTCAGCGACGGACTTCAGTTTTTCCCAGTCATTCTGCCAGTAGCACAGATCTACATAGGCAAGATATGCATCAGTCAGGCCCGGTGCTTTGCTGATCACGTCTTCCAGAATGGCAAATGCCGAATCGTACTGGGAATTCCAACCGTAGACGCGGCTAAGGTAGATTGAAACATCATGATAATCGGGATTGGCTTCGAGCAGTTGAGAAGCAATCCGTTTTGCTCCCGGATAATCTCCTTCCGATGCAGCCTTCCTCATCAGGGCAAATCCATCTTCGGGATGCTCAAATGCAATGCCTGTATCCTGGGAAAATCCATGCGGGATCAAAAATAATCCGAAAAGGCTGGTAAAGGTAATTAGCAGGATGATCTTCATTCACGCTTAGTGGTAATTTCCGTGATCATATTCATCAGGGTCTCAGGATCGAATGGTTTGGTAATATAATTTACGGCACCCAGTTCTTTTGCATGTTTTTTGGTTTCCTCAAGATTTATGATGGACATGATGATGACAGGAATCTTGTTATCGAGTTTGTTTTTAATGTGCTGTATTAATTCCAGTCCGCTGTTATACGGCATATTTATATCAGTAATGAGCAGGTCAACCTTCTCCCGGTTCAGAATTTGTATGCCCTCCCCTCCGTCCATGGCTTTAATAACCTCGTATCCATGTTTCCTGAGGGAAAACTCAATGGTCTTTAACATGAGAAGGTTATCTTCACAGACAAGGATTTTCACTCGGTTACGGATTTATTGTTTACTATTTGATCACTCAACGATTATTCGATGCGTCTCGGTGTCATTGCCGCTGATAAATTTAAATAAATAGATACCCGGGGGAACGTTCTCCAATTTAACTTCCGACAGGTATCCATCCAGGTAATGCTGTGAAATCAGCCTGCCTGAAATATCCAGGATATTCAACAACACACCCGACATGTGCAATTGGGAACGGACTGAAAATTCGCCCTTGCCGGGATTGGGATATACGATGAAACCGTCCCCGCCCGAAAATGCATACTCCACACCCACATCCGGATCGACAAATATATTAACAGGGATCAGCGTCGAGTAATCTTCATCATCGTCCAGGTAATACATGAAATAATCCTTTCCTGCAAAATCCTGATCGGGAATGTACTGAAAACTTCCGTCCGGGTGCATGTAGAGCTGGCCGTTTGAGGTGCCGCTCCCGAATGCCAGGTTAGCATGCAATTCATTGCCATCCATATCAAAATCGTTCACAAGCAGGCCGGAGTCCCGGTCAACATCGAGTACGTATCCTTCCATGATAAAAAAACTGTCGGCCCTGCCAATGGGTGTATTATTGAAGGCATAAAGATTTTCTTTCAGAAAATGAAAAGATTGCTTCTTCCTTTCAATGGGAGGATGGTTCATAATCCTGTCGTATTCCCAGTCATCCCAGGTGAAACGGCTGGTCTGGTAGAGATCTCCAGCAAGGGATAAGGTCAGCGCGATCCCATCGGACAATGAATCCACGGAAATGAATTTTATGATATTATCTTCAAAATAGGTTTGATAATGCAATACCCTCCTCTTATTCGGGGCGTAAAAATTTATGAGGGTCCAGGGGATACGTATTTCCAGGCTGTCCTTAAATACGGTCACTGCATTGAGGAACTGGTAGGGATCTGCCGATGTCGAAACCGCCAGTTTACCGATGTACTGGGTGACGTTGTAGAAATAGTTGGTCTTCCATCTGACAATGTTCCATTCCCCGTCATCAACAGCGCGTGAAACAACCGTATCCAGCCTGACCGGGTCCTTCACCCCGAAAACATCGTAGGAGGGAATGACAAACAGTTCAGCCTGGCTGGAACCGAGTGGGATCATCAAAACAAATTCAGCCCTCAGCGTATCCAATGCCGTACCAATTCCCATGCCGTTCGGGAGTAATGATTCACCAAGATCCTTTGAATAGGTATCGAATGCAATCCACAGGGTATCCATGGGAAAATCCTCGATATTGAAATAGGTCCTTACCCTGAAAAAGTCATAGTCTGCACAGGTTTTGACAGTTTTTACAGGCATACCCGTGTATTCTCCAACCTTTACATAATCTCCCGGCGGCGGGGCAAAAGCAAGAATCCCAAAGTTCTCCTCAGGGGATGTGATGTTGTGCCAGAATTGCCTGTAGATTTTGCTGGAGTAAGGATTCGTGATCCAGGTCTGCTTGAACCATTCGTCGATCAGGGAAAACTGTATTGCCCCAGCACACCCCGACTGGAGTATATTGTCCAGCATCCTGACCGTAAATTCTCCCTGCTGGTGCTCGGTGAGGCCACCATGATTCATGCCCGTAGGAGACAGATGGCCGCTTCCCCAGCTTGAAGGGACCCCGAATTCTGCAATAACAAGGGGAATGTCACGGTAATGGTTTTTCAGGTCTTTAAGGTATCCAAGGTAATTGTTCGGCCCGAGCGGATCAGATTCAACGGCGTACAGCGGATCACTGGTAATGAAGTCCGGGTAGTAGGGATAGGCATGGTAACCGATGAAAAAACCTGCCGAGGAATCGGACCACTCTACATTGGAAAGGTCGATCTGTTCTTTATCTTCCGAACTGTTTGGAAGCAGCTGTTCCGTTGGATGATATATCGGGTCAAGGGTTGGCCAGGTTGCTATTCCAACCGGCCGTACCGTATTATAGGTATCATGTTCAAAGGAAACAAGGCTGTCCACCCGCCGTATGATCCATTGTTCAACCGGGTCCGCACCTCCCGGCAGGGAATAATAAGATCCTGAGAAGATTGTATCGCCGGCATGCGCTTCATTTGTCAGGGATACCTCTGAAGGAAATATCTCCCTACCAATGAGAAAGCCCATAATCCAGGGGGAGATATCGGTGGTATAATCCCCGTAAGCCTTCCCGGCCCTGGTATCGATGGTGATGTCACCATGTACCGCCCTTACAACATCCCTTATTTCCTGGTCGAACGTGGAGGTTAGAGAATACAGGTCCGATGCCGGATCCTGTTCTTCCAGCCAGACACCATGTATAACGTACAGGGGGTTCTGAGGGAAGGTCTCGTTGTAGTGTTTAATTTCTTCATAAAACCTTGGAAAATGCATGGTGTAAACCCTTACAGCATTGTAGCCGGCCTCCTTGATAAGCCTGAACCATCTTTGATAATCTTCAGCAGAAGCAGCAAGCTGGCCCGGCTGTGTCCCGGGAATCGAAACACCCAGGTTGATACCCTTCAGGAATACGGGAACATAATCGCGTCCGTCGCAGATGGCAAGCTGATCACCTGAAACTTTAAAAGGCATTTCCCTTCCGTTCGGCAATTCATCCATGGCATGCCATTGGGCGCTTAGATGCGGTGCCAGAAACAGTCCCACAGAAAGCAGCAGGATGCGAAAAATCTTCATGGCTTCCATCGATAAAAAGGTATCAAATAAGCATCGAGCTCAAAATGTGATAATTATACATGAACAAAATTAACATTTAAGAGATTATGAATTAAAGAAATCTTTTAGCGAGTTTAAACAGGCTCGCCTTGTACAACAAATCCAAGGGAAAAGCATACATCGTTCGACCGAATCACGCTGACCCGCAGTAGTTCACTTGCATTCAACTTATTTACAGCGTTTGAAAGAACCTAATCTTCAATTCATGGCAATGGAAGTCAGCTACCACAGCGAGGATATCCAGACCCAGCATACAACGGTTAAAAGCGGTATCGACCTGAATGTATCTATGGATGCCGTGGACATTTGGCCGGACCCGGCGGAGAAGCTACCTGGTGGGATGGGCACTATGGTTACTTCCCCGATCCGGATAATGGCCGAGGAGAAGTATTGAAGGGATCAGTACAAATCTTTTCATGGCATCAGGTTTTGGGTTCCGGACATAAGTATTCTTCGATAAAATAAAGCTAGGGGATATTTCTAAAAAAGTCTGTGACAAAGTGGAAAAATCCTCATAACTCTTTGATATTCAATAGGCGATTTTCTAATTTGGGTGCTGCAAATGCGTTTTTAGCGTGTTTATCAGGAAAAACAAGAATCGCAGCGGCAGCTACGGCATCCAGATTGTATCCAAAAAGGGAGGTCGCTACAAGGTGATTAAAACACTGGGGAGCGCTCACTCTGAACAGGAAATAGAGTTCTTATACCAGCGTGCCCGGCAGGAATTGCAGCGAATTAAAGGAACAACCTCCCTGTTTGTTAACCGGGATGATGCCAAGCTCGAAAGCTTCATTAGCACCCTGAAAAACTCCCAGGTACAGGTAATCGGTCCCGAATTAATCTTTGGAAGAATCTACGATGACATCGGTTTAACCAAGTCGAAAGTGATTTATTCCGTCATCTGGTCATTACACGACTATATCATCCCGGAAGTAAGCTGAAAACGATTGACTACCTGCAACGGTTCATGGGCATTGATAAAGATATCAGTGAGATTTACCGCTTTTTGGATAAGCTTAATACACAGCTCAAGGATCAAGTAGAGCAGATAGCCTTCGAGCACACCAAAAATGTATTGGGTGGAAAGATCAGCATTGTCTTTTATGACATGACCACCTTACATTTTGAGGCTGCCGATGAAGATGATCTTCGCAGAACGGGTTTTTTAAAAATTGGCAAGCATCAAAAACCGCAAATCTATCTTGGGTTGTTAGTTGGCCTTCAGGGCTTTGCTATTGGTTATGATATTTTTGATGGCAATATCTTTGAGGGACACACATTACTGCCCACCATACAGAAATTTGAAAGACGCTTCAACCTGGATAAACCTGTTGTGATTGCAGATGCTGGACTGCTAAGCAAAGACAATATCAATATGCTTCAATCAAACGGTTACCAGTACATCATTGGAGCCAGGATCAAGAATGAATCCCAGAGGTTCAAACACAGGGTTCTTGAAGAGCAATGACAGGAAGGGCATACAATTAACCTGAAAAACGTGCTGCCAAAGATCGCCATAACCGGGAAAGAGGACTTGCTCGTCTCGAAAAAAATCTAAAAAGGGGGAGATTAACCAAGTCAAATCTTAATAACAGAGGTTACAACAAGTATCTCAAGCTTATAGGAGACGTCCAGGTTCAAATCGATTATGAAAAGCACAATGCGGATCAGCTATGGGATGGACTGAAGGAATATATTACAAATACCTCCCTCAGATCAAAACAGATCATCGAAAACTATAACCATCTCTGGCAAATAGAAAAAGCTTTTAGAATATCAAAAACCGATCTGCAGATACGTCCCATTTATCATCGCTTGAGACATCGAATCGAAGGACATATCTGTATCGCTTTTACAGCATATGCCATTTATAAAGAGTTAGAGAAGACCCTGAAGGCGGAGAATACATACCTATCAGTAAAAAGAGCCGCAGATCTCACGCACAATATGTACCAATTGAATGTAGTCCTCCCGGAGTCAGAACATACAAAATCCGTATTGCTAAAAATGAACCAAAAACAGGGGGATTTATACCAAATTATCCTGAAATACTATTAGGGTGCTGCATTGACGAAAACAGGGGAGAGTTGTTCATTAAAACGCTGAATCCTCAGGGGTTTGTGCTTTTTTAATAAGAACAAACCTTGACGGGAATGTCACGGTTCACAGCCTCCTGACCAGGAAATAGCTGTGTTTCCCGATGGAGAGGATCATGTCGTCTTCATTAATGGACTGGATGTGGTATTCGACGGTCCCGTTCAGGACAATTGAGTACCGTTCGAAGGTTTCATGTTCTTTTTCAACAAGTTCCCAGGTGCCGTGAGAATTATAGCCATTCTTCAGGCGCAGGAAGATCATTTCAGGAAGGAAGTTGAACTTGAACCGGTCCTTGATCCAGGGATAGAATATACGTTGCCCGTTGTCCTGGTAAATGCGTATGACTTCCCAGAGCCCGCAGATATCGGATATTTCGATAAAGGATACTTCGGGCATTGGGTTGGTTTTCCCGTCCATGGCAAACTGTTTCTATTGTTTAATCGGAAAAACCGGAAAAGGTAGCCGGGTAAAACGGGACTTTTTGATGAAAATTTCCTTTAAGAAATGAACAGGATCAGTTCTTATTGAAAATTGCCGACCTGAAAGCCGGGTTAATGAACAGGAATTCTATTAGTTGGCCCCGGAAGGGTCAGAGCGTGGCCATTTCGTCGTTGTCGAAATTCCGCCGGTAGAATTGCATGTATTCGACCTTTCGTTCGAGTGCGTCGATGACGGCATTGCTGAAGTTCACCTTTTCAAATTTCTGGGCGCTTCCGAGTCCCCCGGGACTGAACACATTGATCTCCATAAGCTTGTCCCCGACAATATCGAGACCGACCAGGAACATCCCGTCCTGAACGATCTTGGGTCGGACAATTTCTGCCAGCTGAAGATGTTGGTGCGTGATTTCGGCTTGCCGCAGTTTTCCCCCGGCGTGGACATTACTGCGGATGTCATCACCCGTTCTTATCCTTCGGAAAGCTGCGTACTTGCCCTTGTAGCGAAGGGGCCTGCCGTTCATCATGAAAAGCCGGATATCCCCTTCTTCGGCGGCGGGAAGGTATTCCTGCACAATGATGTAACCGTCTCGCTGCAGGGCCTCGACGATCTGGTTAAGGTTGGATTTATCCTCCGGCCGGAGCAGGAAAACCCCGGACCCCCCCGATCCCTGCAGGGGCTTCAGCACGATGTGCCCGCCGTGTTCTTTCGCAAAGTGCCTTATGTCGCCCAGGTCGCGGGTGATCATGGTCTGCGGGCGGACCTCTTCGGGGAACAGCTGGAAGTAGGTTTTATTCACTGCCTTGGCCAGCCCGTTGGGGTCGTTCAGTACGATCACGCCATGCCGCATGGCAATCCGGCCGAAATTAATTCCTGCCGTGGCTGCCCATGCCCGCGAACCAACTTCGTTAGCCGGATCGCTCCGGAGCATAAGGATATCAAGATCATCAACGGTGATCCGTTCAATTGCCCGTGATTTGCTCTGCAGCGCTCTCAGGTAGGTTTCGGTGGTTTTATAGGTTTTCCTGGGTACGGAATATGCCCTGGCACGTATGCTCTCATCCGGGTCGTATGCGAAATCGCCAAGCCCGATCACCCATACCTCGTGTCCGCGGTTAACGGCCCACATTCCCAGGCGGGTCGTGGTATAACCGGCCTGTTCCGTAGAGACATTGTTGACGACAAATCCAATTTTCATGTCGGATCCAAAAATTAAATGAGGTCAAATATAAGCGATCCTTTCCTTAAATCGTTAAGTTTTGACATGGCTTCTTCAGAATGCATATACCGGGGGGTAAGCAGGGAGGGCTTCAGGACTTTCCGAAGCTGCAGTTCCTTGATCAGGGGGATGTCTTCAATCGAAATTTTCCCGACCAGAAGGGGAGAAAGATCGCCCCCGTTCCTGATGTATTTCAGAAGGTTCATTAGTCCCCTAAGATACACCGCATCCTTGGTGAATCCCCCGCTGCGGTAGATCCTCGAAGTAATAACGTACGCGGTACGTATAGAAAATCCGAGCCGCAGGTGAAGTTCCCTGTAGGTGTCGAGGAAAGAAGCGTTGTCTATAAGCATCCGGGCGGCAATCACTCTGCCGGCGAGCAGGCGGAAGCGAGGGGGACTTAGTCCCCCGACCAGGTATTCCGAGAGCACGGCAATCCCTTCCTGCAATTCGTCGCATCCTGCGAGGCCGCAGTACAATTGCTGAAAGGGCTGGTCCCGCCCGTTGACGTATGTCAGGACATGGGTGCCGACTTCGTGCTGGATCAGGGCTTCCACCCTGGATTCGGCGATCTTCACCTTGTTCCCGATGAAAAGGTTCCCGTGTGAAACCATTAATCCCGTGATGTCATCGCGCACGATGACCTTACTGGCGATATCCGGGCGGATTTCCCGGTACAGGTTTATTTCCTGCCTGGCCCGTTCGACAAAGGCGTTGACACTGACCTTTCGGGTACCGGCAAATTCCCGGCTCTGGGGAGGCAGTTTTTCCAGGATTTTCCTGGCCGTGTCCAGGAGGCCTCCATCCATGTCTCCGAATAACTGCATGCTGCCGTAGAAGAAATTCCGGGTATTCCGGTCCCTCAGCATGGAAAACTTCTTCTCCAGCTCCACCATTTTTTCATGGAAGATGGATGAAAGGGTAGGGTCCTCGATCCGGTCAAAGGGTATGTCGTAAAGCCTTCTTTTCAGCACCGAAGGATCGACCGTAATGGGACGGTAGTAAAATACAGGTTCACGATCGCAGCGGTTTGCCCTGAATTTATTGTAGGACTGTTCAATATTCACCGGGGTGACAAGCAGCAGGAAATCAAATTCGTTGCTGATCTCGGCAAGTTTCTGGTCCACTTCCCAGACGGCTTTTACCACGGCCCTCCGGCCGAGGGATTTGTAGTTCGAAGGACGAAGGATGGTGCGTTTATGGGAGAATTCGAATGCGCTTTTCTTGAAGGCAAGGGACAGTCCCCTGTGCATCTTCTTGAGGACCAGGGGATAGATCTCCCCTGTTCCCGGATCCCTGTAAATGGGGGAGATTTCCAGGCCAAGAAGGAAGCAGTTATGCTTTTTGATCTCCTTGAGGGTCAGCAGGGGAGGAAGGCTTGCAGGCCAGGGCCGGCTGTTATATACCGTCGATACCCTGCCCTTGTTTTTTGATATGATGATGCGTGTAAGGGCGTTTTTGAGGGATTCCACCGTTTCCACGGGAATGCGGTCGGGGGGGACAAAAATGCGGAACGATGGAGCCGCCCTTCCCTGCTCGGGGTCAATTATGGCATCGGGGGATTCCCTGGTCCAGATCTCCATGATCAGGAAGGCCCCGGGGACTTTCGACAGGGTTTCCACAACAGCCCTGACCAGGGATAAAACACTCGCTTTGTACTTTGAGGCGGAAGATGCAATAAGATAGGAAGCCTCACCCTTGACAAGCTGATCGGTACCAGGATCGGACCCGGAGGCTGGCCGGCGGTAGATGCAAAGAAACGGCAGTTTCCGGTCGATATGCAGCCTACCCTGGCCGGGCAGCGTCCTTCGCACCCGCTTGTCCTCAGAAAGCCGGATGCTGATCTCCTCGATGAATTTACCAGTAATGGAAGGCTCGAGCCTGAACCTGCTGCTTGTTCTTTGCATAAGCGGTACGGTTATTTCGCTGTCCCATGCCTCGATAATTCCTCGATGACGCCGGGGACCGTATGCATTAGGGCATCCCCGAAGGCCCGGATGATTGAATGATCGGGCCTGCCCGTCCATTCATCCATGAAGAATTTTTTCACCTCGATGGACAGGCAGCAAACGGATCCGGGAAAATTTTCATGGATCCATCGCGGGAAATACCCACCCTTAAATTTAATATTTTCCCGGATGTCAAGTTGCTTTCCGGGGAAGTCGTAATTCTTCAGGTCGCGCAGGAACCTTTCGACCACCGGTTCCCAGAAAGCACGGTCCATGGTTCCCGTTCCCAGGTTGATCTCGGGATTCAGGGCCGGATCATCCGGTGAAGCCAATGGCCCTCCGCGGCGGTGATTGTAACTGTGCAGATCGTAAACCGCCACCCTCCCGAACCTTTTGACCAGGGCGGACAATCCTTCCCGGACCCTGGCGTAGAATTCGCGGTACCGTTCCATGGATCCTTCAAGCAGCTCTGCCGGAGGCCTGGACTTCCAGAGTTCCAGTCCCCATGCATCGGAGGGAACCAGGTAGATGGCTTTTTCGGGTGGGCGGTTCAGGTCAAATTCGAAACGTGAAAGGTGCACCAGGATACGGTTATCCGAAATATCCGTCCACAAACCTGTGTAGGGATCCTCTTCCCTGAGACGGACCGAATCATCGAGCACCGAGTAACGGGACACTCCCATGCTTAGATGATGGCCATCGTGGATGGCAGTTGCCACAACTGGCATATTCCCATCCATCCGGAGGGTAAAGAGATCTTCCATGCAGGGTGTAAAATACATTTTTTCCGGGATTATGCACCCGGGATGGTGACTTTTTACCAGGAAAACGTCAAAAAAAAAAGTTAAATTCGAATTCAAAATATACTCATAATGACAAAAAAAATAGTCACTAAAAAAGCAGGCGGCAAGGCAAAACCCAAAGCTGCCCTGAAGGCAAAATCCAGATCAAGGATCACAAATGCCGACATCAGCAAAAGGGCTTATGAGATTTATCTTGAGCGGGAACCTCATGAGGGAACACCTGAACAAGACTGGTACAAAGCGGAGGAGGATCTGTATTCCGATTCCGGTATTTAAGATCAATACGCCTCTTTTCCCTGTATCTCCTTGGTGAACCTTATCTACACTTTAAGAAAGATCCTGCTCCTGTATAAATAATAGAGCAGCAGCCATTCCGTGAGGATGACCCCGGCTATAATCAGCACCGGTCCATAATCGCCAATGGGACCGGCAAGCCACCCCAGCAGGAACCCGGAGGTATAATCAAAGTCTATTATCCGGGTGCCGAGATAGATGGTGATGGAATTGAGGCCGATGACCCGGAAAAAAAGGGTTCCTTTTCTCCAGCCTTTCACATCTAGGACAAAATAGAACAGCGAAAGCAGCAGGAAGCTAATCCCTGCTGTCAGCATGGTAAACGGGACGGTCCATATGTTCTTTATAATGGGATATATGGTGGAAAGAGCAATGGCTGAGGCGAGCAGGCCGAATCCCACGTAGAGCAGCAAAGCGGCCTTTCCGGCGGGGGAATTGGACGGATTGAGGAGGATACTCCCGGCAAAGGTACCCATCAGGGTTACGGTTGTAGCGGATACGATGCAAAGGATGCCTTCGGGATCGTAATTCCCGAAATACAGCCTTCCCGGCAGGAAATGCTGATCAATCCATGCATTTATGCTGCCTTCGGGAGTGATCACGCCCGGACCGAAACCAGGCACGGGCACCAGGAGCTGCAATATGGCTATAAGGCCCCAGATGCCGGCCAGCCAGAAGATCCTATGCTTAATGGAACAGGTATTCAGCACAATGAGGGCAGCGAATGCATACGAAATCCCGATCTGGGCAAGGACGCTCGCAGCGCGCATGTCCCGGAAACCGTTCTCCAGTGCTCCGTTGTAAACAAACCCGAATGCCACGAGCAACAGCATCCGGATGAGGACCTTGCGGACCAGGGATATTATTGGCACACCCTTTTCACGCCTTGAAACAAGGGCATAAGGGATGGCCACCCCGGAGATGAACATAAACAAGGGGAAAATCAGGTCGTAGAAATGGAATCCGTTCCATTTCACATGATGCATCTGTACGGCCAGCTTATCCATCCAGTCCCACCCGGATGCCCTGGCAAGTGCAATAATCAATGCCTCCCCCCCGATGATCCAGAACATGTCGAATCCGCGAAGAACATCCAGGGAATAAAGCCTGTCTGCCGGACCTTTATTGGTTGATTCAGCTGTCATGATGGTGAGGTGATTTTAAACGGAGTTTCCGTCCAAAATACTTATAATTTAGGATAGTAGGACATTTTTAATAGATCCACCCAAAGAAAAGCAAACGATTGTCATACCTAAACTTACCACGATGAAAACGGCCATCACCCGAAGGAAATTTATAAAGACAACCCTGGCCGGAACGGCTGCCCTGAGCATGCTGCCGGCCGTTTTTACAGCGCGGTTCTATCCTGGACCAGGAAATCCTCCGGGCGTTTGAAGATCTGGGTAAAAACGCCCTCCCTGCCGCTTTTAAACCAGGAGTCCGGGTTGATGCTGCTGTTCAGGAGAAAATTGTCCCCCCCCTGCCTGAATGCCCTGATCTGTATGGGCGTCATATTGTCTCCCTCGAAGGTAACCTGGTAGTCCGGAGCGGATGAAGGCTGAAAACCATCCACGAATTCTGAACTGCGCTTGCGGGAGATCCCCCCGAGATACTTCGCCATGGAAGCCGAATCGGCCGGAAGTCCCGCTACAAGCCACCCGGACTGAGATTTCTGCGCGATAAACCCACTGTCAGCCGGGTATTCGTATACGATTTTTGAAAGCTGGGAAACGGAGAAATTCAAGAGGGACTGGTTCCTCCAGGTGTTAAAGTTCTGGTTGAAGTTCATGGCCAGGAATCCCTGTACTGCATAGACTTCATCTTCGTCGGAACGCCGGACATATGTGACTCCGGAAAAACGGTTCTGGCCGTATCCCTGATATCCGCCGGCAGGAGGCTGATAATCGAAACGACCGATCACGAGGTCAAGCGTTTTCTTCCGGCCTTCCCATATCACCACGCGGGTCCCCAGTGAATCATCCACGTAATAGTCACTCCATTTATCCCTCGACCGGGCGACCAGCCGTTCGGTCTTAAGGTTCAGGAGCTCGGTCAGCGAATTGCGGATGGCCGAAGGATCTGCGCTGCCGCTCAGATCATCCATCGAGACGGTCCATCTCGACCCTGTTCGTTCAAAGGCCATTTCTTTGCCGTTCTCGGCTTTCGGATAGAGGAACATGGAAGTGATTGCGCTTGTATCGATCCGGACCAGTTCCGTATCGAGGGTGCGGACCGACTTTTTGGAGGTGACCAGCCGGGTAACAACCAGAACCCCTATGAGTCCCAGTAAAACGATCAGCAATATCCGGTTATTGAATTTTCCGCTCATAATCATTCGTGATTTGTATTGAAATTTTATCGGCCATGGGTCAGGAATAATCGGCTTCCATGCGGGCGATGCGCTGGTTTTTCCGGTACTGGAAGCGGATGAATCCGTAGATGAGGACCAGTACGATCGGAAGCAGGAAGTTCAACCACTTCAGCAGGGTCCGCGTTCCGTCCTCAAGCTGTCTGATGGGCCTTGAGCTTACGCCCTTGGTCCTGAGGGCGATCAGTCCCGTGTCATCACTCAGCCAGTCTATGCTGTTGACCATAAGGCTAACGTTATCTGGATTGATCTGCTGCTGTCCCCCTGGATTGACGGGAAAATCACCGTCCGCGAAAACGACCATTTTACTGTTGGCATCGCCTGCCAGGTTTCCTTCAAGGGCGGCACCGACCACCAGTTTCTGCATGGGAAAATCCGCCTGGGTCCAGCGGCGGGTATAATTGAAATACTGCGGGGCGGACTGGATTCCCGACTGGTCCGAACTGAAGACCAGGGGGGTGTAGGTAATGGCTGAATCGCCCATGAAATCCATGGTGCTGGCAAACTGGAAGATCACCTCTTCCAGTCCCGATGTAATGGGATGGTCCGCAAAACGGTTAAGCCTCGGGATATGAGGAATGGCAATGCTGGAGATCTGGATGGCATTTCCGATCTGCTGCTGCATGGTTGCATTGACGCAGTTGGCATCGATCAGGAAATTCTCATTCACGACCAGTCCCTTGCCCCGCAGCCAGGATTCGAGTCCCGTGTAAAGGCCGCTTCCATACTGGTTCTGCAGGTCGCCGCTAACGCGGTTCATCGCAATGAACAACCTTCCGCCCCGGCCCAGGAATTCGTCCAGGCGCCGGAAAACCACGGGCGGGATGGTATCGGTCGGGCGTACGATGGCCAGGGTGTTGATGTAGCCTGGAATGAAGGTGGAATCCGTTATTCTTACATTTTCAATGCGGTAGAGGACGCTAAGTTCCTGGTTAACCTGTGTGAGTTGGTTCAGACCGGGCTCTCCCTGTCCCTGCAGCAGCCCGACGACCGGTTTGTCGGTCACCGAAAGTTTCTTGATCGCCGTGGAAAGTGTGTATTCCATGGCCAGCCCGGGCTGTACGACGGGAATGGTCTCCTTACGGTCCCCCAGGCTCAGGACCGCTCCCATATAGGCTCTTTGCTGTTTCATCTGGTCCTTTTCCCTGACGTTAATCATGACCGGCTGTATGCCGTTCTGCATGGCTTCCGTTTCGAGTTCATCGTTTTCATTGGGACTGACGAACTCGTAAACCAGCATCTGACCGGAGAGCCTGCCGTATTCAACCAGCATCTCACGGAAGTCGTTTTTCGTCTTGATCAGCTGGGCAGGCAGGTCCTTGCTGAAATAGGCCTTCACGGTGACGGGTTCTTCCAGCTCGTGCAGGATCTCCCTGGTTGCCTTGCTCAGGGTATACTGATTTTCCTCCGTAAGGTCAAGTCTGAAATACAGATGCTCAGACAGGATGTTTATCACCAGGATGATGGCGACGAACAGGATTATGCTGATGGTGTACTTGTTTATCTTCATGGCCCTGTTGAGATTAGCTGGTGAGCGTTCTTTTCGAAAGGGACACCTCCGAGAGGAAGATCCCGAGCACGATCAGTGAGAAAAAGTAGACCAGGTCGCCGCTGTCAAGGACGCCGCGCGAAATGCTGTCGAAATGTGTCCGCATGCTAAGTCCGCTGAACAGCTGGCCGGCCAGGCCGGTGAAACTTGAGGCAAGCATATCGAACAGAAGATGGAAGAAAAGTCCCACGAAAAGCGCGGCCAGGTAAGCCACGATCTGGTTCCGCGTGATGCTGCTCGCCCAGAGGCCGATGCTGATGTAGGCACCGCTCATGAGCAGGAGTCCCGCGTACCCGCAAATCACCGCCCCCAGGTCAAGGTTCCCGATGCTGGCAATGGTGATTACATAGGGAACAGTGAAAAGCAGGGCGACTAGTATCAGCAGGAAAGTCGACAGGAATTTGCCCAGTACGATCTGCCGGTCGCTGATGGGCCTGGTAAGAAGCAGCTCAATGGTCCCCGTTCGGATCTCTTCGGCCAGCAATCTCATAGTAAGAGCCGGAATGAAGAAGAAAAGCGTCCAGTACGCGATCATGAAAAAGGCCCTGAGGCTTGCCTGTCCTACCAGGAACACGTCCGAGCCGAACAGCCAGGTAAAAAACCCGCTTATTCCCAGGAACAGGACCAGCAGGATGTATGCGATCAGGGAATCGAAAAATGATCGGAATTCTCTTTTTGTCAGTATCCAGATGGTATTCATGGCGATAATTTTTTCGTTGGATCAATTGGTGGTCAGTTCCCTGAAAATATCCTCCAATTTGGTCTCGAAGGGGATCATTTCCGTCAGGGTCCATTTGTTCTTAACACAGAGTCTGAAGACCTCCCTGGCCGTGCCTGACCCGGGTTGTGCCGTGATATCAAAACGGTTGTGCTGCCGGTCAGCGAAATCGACCATGGTCACTGAAGGCAGGTTCTGAAGGGCTTCGAAAACGGCATTCGGCTCGCCGTCCTCGATCCTGGTCTTCAGGATTTCCTGTCCCGTTGCCTGTTTGCGCAGTGTCTCCGAGGTTCCGTCTGCTACGATTTTGCCGCGGTTGATGATCAGGATCCGGTCACAGGTGGCTTCCACTTCGGGAAGGATGTGGGTGCTGAGTATGACCGTTTTTTCACGGCCAAGCTCCCGGATCAACTTGCGGATCTCGACGATCTGGTTGGGATCAAGACCGGAAGTGGGCTCGTCCATTATAAGGATTTCCGGATCGTGGATCAGTGCCTGTGCGAGTCCCACCCGCTGCCTGAATCCCTTGGAAAGCTCCCCGATCTTCTTGTGCTTTTCGGCGTTGAGTCCCGTTACACGGATCATTTCGACCACCCGCATCGGAAGTTCAGCCTTGGGTATCCCCTGCAGACCTCCGACAAATTCCAGGTAATCGATTACCGGCATGTCCGGGTACAGGGGGTTGTTCTCGGCCAGGTAGCCGATGTGACGCTTGATCTCATCCGGGTCATTGCTGATGTACTTGCCGCCCACCGCGATGCTGCCTTCGGAAGGGGTGATAAAGTTGGTGATCATCCGCATCGTGGTTGTCTTTCCGGCTCCGTTGGGACCGAGGAATCCAAGGATCTCCCCGGTTTTGACCTCAAAGGATATCCGGTCAACAGCCCTTTGTCCACCAAACTTTTTTGTCAGGTTTTCAATTCTGATGTCCATATGAAATCCAGGTAAATTCTATTATATATCATCGGACCCGGTAAGTCCTGGCTGGATCCGTAAGTTCTTAAAATCCGACGCGAATATGCAAAATCTATCACTATATATCAATTGTACGGTTTGCAATTTTCAGAAAAACCAAAATGCTTTTCATGGCAGATATATCTTTTAAGTGACATGCAAAATTAATCTGAAATTGGCCCGATGTCCAGCCTTCTAAAACCCTTTAACTTCTTTTAACATTTTTTAATAATTGATGCACGGTGAAATCCCCCGGACCAGAATTCCTGCCGGGCCAATTACGCGGACGGCTAACCGATATGCAGGCCATAATACTGGTGGTTGAATTCCCTGCCGTTAATTTCGGCAAGGGCAGGCATGTCCCCCCA
Organism: uncultured Bacteroides sp.; assembly: GCA_964431315.1. Taxonomy (GTDB): domain Bacteria; phylum Bacteroidota; class Bacteroidia; order Bacteroidales; family SM23-62; genus SM23-62. The sequence goes on from CAYSJH010000057.1 coordinate 20,049, forward strand.
TTTTTCAAAGCCATATTTCCCAAGTAAACCAATACTGGCGATGTTAGGCTCCAACAGTATGGCAATCAATGATTTGAACTTCAGTGCGGGTGCTCTTTCGATGGCGTATTCCAGCAGGGAGCTACCTATTCCGCAGCGATGGTAATCCCGGTGGACATAGTAGCTGATCTCTGCGGTGGACCGGAGGGCCTGACGGCCTTTCCGGTAGGGACTGAAACAGATCCAGCCTGCAACCATGCCGTTTTCTTCCCAGACATAGACAGGATACTGGTCCGGGTCATGTTCCCTGAACCAGGCCATCCGTTCCTCCATGGATACGGGTTCGGTATGGGCCGTGGAAATTTTTGAGGCCACGGCCTGGTTGTATATCTCGTTTACCGCGTTTAAGTCATTGGCATTAAGCTCCCTGATGTTTTTCATTCCTTGCAGAAATTATAAATTACCTTGTAAGCGGCATCGATTCCCAGTTCGCCCGCCCTGCTGAGGTCGGGGCACCCCGTCTCAGGCGAGTGCATGAAAATTTCCAGCAGTCCCCTGTTATAATAAGCCACTCCCAGATCGGGACTGAGTTCGATGCATGCCGAATAATCCCCGAGGGCTCCCTGAAGTTCGTCCGTCAGACTTTTAATGTATGCCCTGTTGAAACGGGAAAAAACGAAATCCGGATTCAGGTTGATCGACCGGTCGAAGTCTTTCAGGGCGTTGAGATAATATCCCCTGACCGTGGTGCTGGCTTCATCGGCATGCATACCCGTATTTTCGATCGAGCTGATTATTTCAGCAATGGCAAAATTATGGTACCCGCGGATAAAGGCTGCAAGGTAATTTCCCGACAGGTCTTCTCCGGAATCATCAAGCATGGCAATGGCCTCGCGGTACTTCATCTTCCAGCCCAGGATCAGGCTTTTCAGCATGACCTCGTTTGCCCGGGCATCTTCCAGGGGGAGCAACCGGGTGAGCCGCTCAAGGATTGAATCGGGGTAAGATTCCGAGAGGGAATAATCGTAATTTTCAAGCTCCATGACCAGGCCAGGATCCCCGGCCTTTCCTGGTATCTGCAGGCCTTCAACCCGGAAATGGGACCCGTCATACCGGTCTTCCCTGAGGCTGATGGAAAACACCGGGATCATCCGGATGTTCTCATCGGAATACTGGATCCTCGAATTCCGGACCTTCTCCACCGGGGTGAAATCTGCATTGAAATCGGTGATGGTTTTCAGGTAGCTGATCTCGCTGAGGTCGAATCCGGGGACCTGAATCCGGAGCAGGCTGTCGACCGTGTTCCTGTCCTCGGAATAACCTTTGAGATCGTTCTGTGCAATGCGGGTGAATGAGCGGTTTTCGTAAGCGTGTATCAATCCCGGGTAGAGATCGATGGCTGCGGAAAAATCTTTCTCGGCACCCGCATAGTCTTCCATCCTTGTTCTGATAATTCCCCTTATATAATAGGCATAGATGTTTTTGGGACTGAGACGGATCACCTGGTTGAAATCTGCCAGGGCTTCCGGGTACAATTCGTGATCCATCTGCAGCAGTCCCCTGTTATAATATCCCAGCGCGTTGTTCCGGTTCAGTTCCACCGTCCGGTTATAGGCATCCAGGGCCTTTTCGTAATGATCAAGCTGATGGTGGCAGAGGGCCACCAGGAACCAGGCATGCACATTCGAGGAGTCTTTCTTCAGCACCTGGCTGTATTGACCGATGGCCCCGGCATAATCACCCTGGAGCTGGTATACGTTGCCCCGGGTAAGCTGGCATGCCGGGTTGCCCGGACGGATCATTTCAGCCGAATCGCAATGACTGAAAGCTGTGGCGTATTTCCCTAGGTGCATGTATATGGTGGCCAGGTTCAAATGGGCATTGTCCAGGTACGGATCAAGCAGGATCGCTTTCTGGTAATCCTGGATGGCACCCGCCGTATCCCCGTATTCGAAATGCAGCCATCCCCTGGTAATGAAATATTCCGGATGACGCTCGTCCAGCTCAATGGCCAGCTGGATGTCCCTCAATGCATCCAGATACTGGCTCCGCTCGATTTTCAGCAGTCCCCTGTAATAGAGTGCCTCCGTCTTATAGGGTTTAATCTCGATGCTGCGGGAGAAATCTGCCTCGGCGCCCGAATAATCGGAGAGCTGGTATTTTGCCAATCCCCTGTAAAACAGGGCCTCCGCATGGTTCGGGTTGTACTGCAGGATGAGATTAAATGTCTGTATGGCCTGGGTAAACTCCTGACCGGCCAGTTGCTGTCGTCCACGCTGGTAATAAAGGGGGACGTTGATCTGGGAATGCCCCTGCCCAGGGTTCATGACCAGGAACAGTAAGATCAGATAAAACGCCCGTGCTCCAATGAATTCTATTATGCGGTGCATTTACAAAAGCAAAAGGCCGCACAGGAAAAAATATCAATTGTTATCGGCCACCTTGTCTACGGGGACATATTTTCTCCACTGATCGGTACGGAATTGCCAGCAGAGGGAAATGTAATGCATTTTCAGCTCGGTGTAGTCGGAAAAACTGACATTCGGAACCCCCAGGTCATTGCCCACGTAATCCAGGTTCAGGAAATCACCAAGGTACATTTTATATTTGACGTTGAACCCGCGGGGGAACTGGATGCCGATAAACCATGAAGGCACGAAGCGCTCGGTCTTGGCACTGAACCATTCGGTGTCCTTGATCTTGGTCCCGTTCCGGTCATTGGAATTCCAGCGCTTACCCTTGTAATGAAACAGCAATTCATACTCGCCGCCGCTGAAAACGTAAAAATGCTTGTCAAACAAGCCCAGTTTGAGTGCAAGGGGGATCCCCAGGGTATAGGAACGGCGGATTGTTTTTGTAGGGATGTCCGTATCGTAAATGAAGCCCACGTTCCGGACAGCCAGTCCCGAGTAAAGGCCGATGCTGTTGTTGAAATTCGCATGGACGTACTGGCCGTAATTTAAAACGATGGTATACCTTAATATCGGGTTGGTATTGAAGCCGGTCTGATCAAGTTCGGCCCACTGAAAAAGGCTCTCCCAGCTGCTTACCGGGAACACTGATTGTGATTCGGCCGTCATGGGAATAAGCAGGGGGAAGGAAAATAGAAGGAATAAAAATTGTTTCCTCATGGCATATAAAAATTTTTGCGAATATTAAAAGTATTAAGGATTTTGACCGTTAAAATCATAAAAATCTGGCCAGGGCCTTTTCCGCGACACTGTCCCCTATCGAAAGACAGGCCGTAGCGGCGGGCGAGGGGGCATTCAGCACGTTTACAGCCCATTCGTTTTCCGCAAACACGAAATCGTCCAGAATCTCGCCGTTTCGTCCCACTGCAAGGGCCCTTACGCCGGCGTCACCGGGCAGCAGGTCATCCGCCCGTATTTCGGGGATCAGTTTCTGCAGGGCCCTGGTAAAGGCAGCCTTATTGTAGGAACGGTAGTATTCGGCAAGACCGAATTTCATGAATTTGAACATGACCTTCTGGAACCCGGGGAATCCCAGTGCCTTTCCAAGATCATGGAAAGAAATATCGGATTTTTTATAGCCTTCCTTCTTGAAGGCGAACACCGCGTTTGGTCCAGCTTCGACCACCCCCTTGATCATGCGCGTGAAATGCACCCCCAGCCAGGGGAAATTCGGGTCCGGGGTGGGATAAATGAGGTTTTTCACCAGGTATTCCCTTTCTTTCCGGATGGTCATGTATTCCCCTCGGAACGGGATGATGCGAAGATCCAGTTTCGGAATGGTCAGGGCCGCGATCTCGTCGGAATGAAGCCCGGCGGTATTGATCACCAGCCTGGTTGAAAAAACCTCCCGGTCGGTTATTACCTCGGAATGCCCCTGCCTGGTATAAATGTTCAGCACTTTCTGGTTGAACAGTATCGAGGCGCCCCTTCGTTGCGTCACTATTTCAGCGAGCCTGCCGGCCACCTTTTTGAAATCTATGATGCCGGTATAGGGAACATAAATGGCTTCCAGGCCGTAAACATGGGGTTCCTTTTCCTTCATCTCGGCCGCAGAGATCAACCGGATCCGGTCAAGGCCGTTCTGCTTTCCCCTTTCCAGCAAGGCAGGCAGGGTAGCCCGTTCCCGTTCATCGGTGGCGACGATGATTTTTCCGCAGATCTTGCAGGGGATCCCCTCCTGGTCCGCGAACTCGAGCAGCTGTTTGTACCCGCTGATGCAATTCAGGGCACGAAGGCTGCCTGGCCGGTAGTAAATCCCCGTATGGATCACCCCGCTGTTGTTGCCCGTCTGGTGCATGGCGACCCCGGATTCCTTTTCAAGGATCAGCAGGCGGATATCCGGCTTGCGTTCCAGGATCTTGTAAGCGGTTGCCAGTCCCACTATACCCGCACCCACTATGGTAATATCGTACTGCATCGTTTTAACTGTAAAAATAGGTTTAACTTAAATAGTTCCGTAAGGTGGACTGAAATTCTTTCATAATTTTCTCCATGGTCCCGTTTCCAAGAGGGATCCGCAGATCATTGACACGGCTGACCGGCAATACATGCAGGGAGGTCCCTGTAAGGAACAGCCCGTCCATATCTTTCAGCTCATCCGTGTGGATCCTTTTCATGACCACCGGAATGCCGGCTTCGCGGCAGGTTTTCAGCACGTACCTGCGTGTAATGCCTGGCAGGATGAACTCATCAGGCGATGTGACCAGGGTATTGCCCAGGATGGCAAAAAAATTCGCCTTGCTGGCTTCCGGCAGGTATCCCCGGGAATCGACCAGGAGGGCCTCGAAGGCATCGTTTCTCCGGATGGCTTCGGCGACCTCCGACCGGAAGGCGGGCCTCCAGAGCTTTTTATTCGGGTCCGGCCGTTCAAAGAGAAAGGTAATGACCTTTACCCCCTTGCTGTAGTCTTCATCCGATGGATAGCGGTGTGCCACGAAATAAGCCAGGAAATGGCGGTTTGCCGGGGAATGGAAATTCATCACGATTTTAAGGTTCCCGTCGTGGGGAGGATTTTCCCGGATGAGCAGCTCCAGCTGCCTGTGAATCTCTTCCCTGCCGGGCCATGGCTCCAGGCCTTCCAGTTTCATGGAGGTGAACAGCCTTTCGATGTGATCCACGGGGAACAGGAGCCGGTTTCCCGAAAGCCGGATCACCTCGTAGATTGATTTTCCCTCATCAATCAGTCCCATTTGAAACGAACTGCAGTCGCAAACCCGTCCGTCCATGACATAATATGGCTGGTTGCACTCCTTCATGGTAATCCGCAAAAGTAGGTATTTTACAGAAGATGGGACATGACTTTCGGCAGGAGACGGCGGGATCACCTGCCTGCATTGCCGGCTGGTTTATTGTGAAGGTACTTTCCCGGAGGTCGCTCCGGAGAGGGTTCCTACTCGTATTTGAGCGATTCGGCCGGGTTGATCAGGGCCACCCGCATGGACTGCCAGAATACGGTTATAAGGGCAACTGCGAGGGACAGTAACAGTGCTCCTGCAAACAGCCAGACGCTTATGTCGATGCGGTACTGGAAGTCCTGCAACCAGCGGTTCATCCCATACCAGGCCACCGGCCAGGCGATCAAATTTGCGATGAGGACCCATTTGCTGAATTCCTTCAGGAAGAGGATCACCACTCCACTGACCGAGGATCCCATGACCTTCCGGATCCCGATCTCCCGGGTCCGTTGCTGGGCCATAAAGGCTGATAGTCCCAGGAGTCCCAGTGCAGCTATAAAAATGGTCAGGATGGTGAAATAGCGGAAGATCCTTCCGATGACGATCTCCGCCCGGTAATACTCGTTGAGGTTATCTGCGAGGAAATCGTATTCAAACGGATACCGGTCGCCGAATTCACTGCGTTTGGAATCGATGAATGAAAGTACTGCCTCGGTGTTCTTCCCACTGGTGCGGATATCGAACAGCTGCAGGTTGCGGGGATTGTCCTGCAGGATCAGGACGATCGGTTCGATCTTGTTGTGCAGGGAGGCATAGTGGAAATCCCTGAACACCCCGACCACCTTGCCGTCACGGTTGGGGGGACCGGCAAGCTGGATACCGAACTGCCAGCGTTTACCTACGGCATCCTCCCCCCAGCCGAATTCCCTGGCGGCGGTCTCGTTAATGATGAAAGCATCGCTGGCGTCAGTGCCCATGTTTCGGTCATATCCCCTTCCCTGGATGATCTCAATTCCCATCATGTCGGTATAGCCGTAGCCTACACCATAAAGGTTCACGCCCTTATCCACCAGTTCACCTCCCTCGCCTTCGATGCGCTGGACGATGATCCCGACATTGGAGCCGGGGTTGGAGGAGGACTGGGATACCGCAAGGATGTCCGGGTTGCTGAGCAGTTCCTCGCGGAATGAATCAAAACTTTTCTGCAGGGTGGTGTCCCTTACGGTCATCACGATCACATTCTCCTTGTCAAAACCAAGTTCCGTGGTTTTCATGAAACGGAGCTGCCCCGACACGGTCATGGTCCCGATCACCAGGATAACTGAGATGGTGAATTGCACGAGGACCAGCGCTTTCCGGAAGGATTCCCCTCCACGGCCCGAAGACGCGAATCCTTTCAGCACCACCACCGGGTTGAATCCTGAAAGGTAAAAGGCGGGATACAGGCCGGAAAGGACCCCCACCAGTAGGGCTATGCCGAGTCCCGCCAGGTAGACCTCCTTCATCTCAAGGAAACCAAGCCCGATGGATTTTCCCGTCAGGTCGTTAAACAGCGGCAGAAGGAGACGGACCAGCACGATGGAGATCAGGAATGACAGCAGGGCGATCAGGACCGACTCGCCCAGGAACTGACGGATCAGCAGCTGCCTCGAGGAGCCTGCAACTTTCCTCATTCCCACTTCACGCGAACGCCGTGCCGATCGTGCCGTGGCCATGTTCATGTAATTGATGCTGGCTATGATCAGGATGAAAGCGGCGGCAAAGAGGAATATGAAAATATAGGAACGGTTTCCCTTGGGGAGGTCGTAGCCAAGGTTTTCCGGGTTCAGGTGAACATCCGCCAGGGGCGTACCCATCAGGGTAAAGCTTCCCTTGATCTGGTCGCCCACCTCCTTCATATACTTGTCATAGAATCCCGGGAACTTGTCCAGCACATCCTGGAAGCTGCTGTTCTCCCCGAGAAGCACATAGGTGTAAATCCCTACGTTCCAGAACGAACCCGCACTCCGGTCATTGAGGCGGTCGGCACCAATCCTTTCGCCAACAGTAGCAACCGAAATCAGGCCGTTGAACTTAAAATGGGAATTCGACGGGAGGTCAGAAATTACCCCGGTGACTTCATAAACATGGTTGTCGATATCACGCAGCGTCTTTCCAAGGGGGTTTTCCTTTCCCATGTGTCTCCGGGCAAAGCTTTCCGTGATCACCATCGTGTTGGGGCGTGTGAGTGCCTTGTCCGGGTCGCCGTAAACAAACGGATGGGTGAACAGGTCGAAAAATGTCGAATCGGCAAACCAGAGGCTATCCTCCTGAAATTCATTTTCTCCGTCCTTCAGATAAAGGGTCCCCACAGGCACGCAGCGGGCATAATTGACGATTTCAGGGTATTCGTCCATGAGTGTGGGACCGAGAGGTCCCTGGGTGACGGCAAACTTATTTGGCTTATTGTCCAGGGTGAAATCCGATTCCAGCCGGTATATCCTGTCATGCCTTTCATGGTACCGGTCGAAAGTCAGTTCATCATAGATGTAAAGGATGATCAGGATGGCAACGGTCAGTCCAACAGCAAGGCCAAGGATGTTGATTGCGGAGTAGTACTTGTCCCTGACAAGGCTCCGCAGGGCTGTCTTAATGAAATTCTTGAACATAGGGGCAGGCTCTAATACTCATTATAGCGGCACTAATATATGAATATGACGTGAAGAGGGCAAAAAAATTACAATCCTCTGTCCGATGAACCATGCAACTTATTCGATTCTGGATCGGTCCCGTTCCTGTTGCCGTCTTTTGTATATTTGGCAGATAAATTCATTTTATCGGAACATAACAGGGTCTTGCAGAACAATACCAGGGTACACCGGCGGCTTTACAAAAGTTGTGTAAATTAGCGAATTTGTCTATATTGTAACTGCTTAATCATCCGGATATGCACAGCAAGCTGGTGTTTTTTGTCGATGATGACAAGATGATCCTGAACCTGCTCGAATACACCTTTAAAAGCAGGTCGGGTATCCAGGTTAAAACTTTTTTCTCAGGAGAGGAATGCCTGGAGAACATGCACCTGAAGCCCGATCTCGTAGTGCTCGACCATCTTTTCCCAGAAGATACGGGCCAGTTAAGTGGTCTCGAGGTAATTAAGAAAATGCGGGAGGCGGACCAGAACGTTTCCATAATCGTGCTTTCAAGCCATCTGGACCAGGACCTGATACCCGAATTTATCAAGGTTGGGGCCAAACAGTACATCTCCAAGGATGATTACTTCATAGACGCCCTGATCGAATCGATCGAGGCCGAGATGAGTTCCTGATGCAGGGCCCGTCCTGAGCTTTCCCCATACCCTGAGCTGCCCATGCAGGGCTGGTTTGTCCATGCTGCCGGGGATGGACATAAAAACTTTTGTAAATTGATTATTAAATTATACTTTTGCACGACAAATTTCGAGTGCTGTGGGAGGATTGAGGCAATATTCGATCCCGTTCAGGGGACTGAAGGAAGGGAAGCACGATTTCGAGTTTGTCGCAGACAATTCGTTCTTTGACCAGTTTGATTCACCGGAAATTCAAATGGGACTAGTAAGGATACAGGTGGAACTGATCAAGCACTCCCAGTTCCTGGAACTTCATTTCAGCCTTTCCGGCAGGGTAACGGTGCAGTGTGATCGTTGCCTGGGACCTTTTGCCATGGGAATAGCTTACCGGGCGACGTTGTACGTCCGGTTTGGCGAAACGACCCACGAACAGTCCGATGAGATTCTTATCCTCGCGGACTCCGCTTCGGAGGTCAGGCTTGAACAGTTCATTTATGAATACATTCACCTGGCCCTGCCTTACCAGAGGATACATCCCGAGGTCGGAGGACATTCCGGCTGTGACCCCGAAATGATGGAAAAACTCGAGGCTCATAAGGCACACCGGGAATCAGACGTCAAAGACCCCAGATGGGATAAACTGAAAGGATTAATTGATAAAACTGAATAAAAATGGCGCATCCGAAGAGAAAGACATCGAAGACAAGAAGGGATAAAAGACGGACCCATGACAAGGCCAAGTCCCCCACCCTTGCCACCTGCCAGACCACCGGTACCGTACACCAGTACCACCGGGCGTATTACGTTGACGGGAACCTTTACTATAAAGGGAAGCTGGTTATCGAGGAAGAAGCATAAACCTGCATGCGGATAGGTGTCGACATCATGGGAGGGGATTTCGCCCCCGAAGCAACCCTGTCAGGCGCTGTACTGGCTCGCAAAGAACTTCCTGCTGAATCGGAACTGGTCCTGTTCGGGGACCAGGACCGGATAAACGAAATTGCAACCCGCGAAAGATACGATCTGAGCGGGTTGACTGTTTTTCATACACCCCATGCCATCGCCATGGACGAAAATCCGGCCAGGGCCATTTCAGAAAAGCCGGAATCCGGGATTGTAATGGGACTGAGAATGCTCAAGGCCGGCAAGCTTGACGGCTTTGCCTCGGCGGGCAATACGGGTGCCATGCTGGTCGGGGCAATGCAGATCATCAATTCGATTCCAGGGATCATCCGCCCCTGCCTGGCCACTTCCATCCCGAACGACCGCGGAAACCCGACGATCCTGCTGGACATCGGACTGAATCCCGATGCACGGCCTGATGTACTTTACCAGTACGGAATCTTTGGCTCGATCTATGCCGAACTGGTTCACGGAATGAATCATCCAAGGGTGGGACTCCTGAATATCGGAAAGGAGGAGGAAAAGGGAAACCTGCTTACACGGGCGACTTACCAGGCCATGAAGGAAACAAAAGACTTCAATTTTATTGGAAATGTTGAGGGAAATGATTTCTTTCGTGATAACG
>CAYSJH010000058.1:0-28908 GCA_964431315.1 uncultured Bacteroides sp.
TCGCGGTTAAATGACTATTGAGGTGAAATACAACAATTTCTAAACCTGGTTTAAAAGGTTTAAACCGTTGCTACAGAATTTGTACCATGAAATACATTGGGTACATGTTTGTCCGCTTCCTTTTCATTCAGCTCGACGCTTCATAATAAATTATTACACTAAAGAAAGCTACGTCTAATTGTTTCATTTTCCGTTACATAATTTTTAAAAGAAATTACATGATTCTCACATTTGGGCTAATGTTTCACGAAGGCCTGAATTCAGCAACTCGCTGGTTAAATACCTTTGGCCCATAAGCAAATTCCCAGTGAGCTGTCATGGCATCCAGCCCCAATGAATTTAAGATAGTCGCAAAAAAGACAACTTACCTGGCTTTCAGCCCGAATTTGTTTTACGATTGTGGCGATGCGGGCATAACCGCCGGCCTCACGATATACTGCGTGGTCGCCTTGCCAAAATAACTCCTGGTGTAAATCAAAATAAGCATGGGTATCGTTCATTTGAACGATGGTGAGCGATCGTTTAGCTGCCATTGCTTCTATGTTTTATAATAATGTGTAATTCTTACCAGTTCTTATAATCCAAATTTTTTGAACAGATAGTATTTCGGGAAATCAATGCCAATTGTAAACAGCGCTGAGAAACTAAAAACTGTGAGCACTACTAATGGATTTAGCGCAGGAATAAGGATTCCGAATATAGCTATAACTGCAAATACGATTATAGCTGCTGTGCTTGATATAAGTAATCCTTTGCCCGGAAGAGATGACCAGAAATGTCTTCTTTCCCTTACGATTAACACCCTGAATTGGCTGTTAAATATAAGGCTCAGCATTACGAGTGTGGTTAGTTCATTCCATTGTAAATGAAAATAGTATTTACCTGCCAGGATTACACTAATGTCTTCCAAAACATAGCACAGCGCCGGAATAAGAGATGCTAAAATATTATCCTTCACGTTCCATTTATTTGGATTACTTGTATGTTTAACGTTGTCGGTTGCCAGGGACATGGTTACGAAATCATTGGCAAATACTAAAAATGATACACCAAGAAGAGTGAGTAAAATGTTATGCAGCCAGAAGAAGCCAATGGTGAGTAAAACGACAAATTCGATCACTTTGGCAACTTTATTGATTACCCATGTCAGCATTCGCTGATAGGTCTGCCTGCTTATAGTTATTGCATCGATTATTACGCCCACACCTGATTCGGTTAGGACAACACTTGCAGCCGCCTTTGCCACATCTGTTGAATTGCTTACTGCAATACCCATCTCCGCCTGTTTCAGGGCAGGGGCATCGTTAACACCGTCACCTGTCATTCCTACCATGTGCCCTCCGGATTGTAAAAGCTTCACAATGGTGTACTTGTCCTCGGGATATATCTCTGCAAACCCGTCACATTCACTAACTGTCTTTAATTGTTGATCTGCGCTTAGGTTCTTAATATCCGCCATCCGGATAATGTTATTCCCAATACCAATCTGATTAGAAATTTCTTTGGCTATATCCATACTATCTCCGGTAAGCATCAATGGCTTTATCCCAAGTTTCCTGGCCTGGGCTATCATGCTTTTTGAATCCGGCCTGGGTGGATCTGCAAGAGGCAGCAATCCTACAAGCTGAAGATTATTCAAATCATCTCCTTCTGACCTGGCAACTGCTATTGTTCTGTAACCTTTTTTTGAAAATCCATCAACTGTTTTATTAACTTCCTCTAGTGTTCCTTTGTCTGTGTCATGGCATAGAGACATGATAATCTGTGCAGCGCCTTTAACAGCCCTGAATTGCTTTCCACCGGCTTCAATAATTGCCTCTGTTCTCTTTACAGATGGATCGAAAGGAGTATAGGATATCTGTTTGTAATCAATAAAATTCACTTCCGATATAGTAGCATACTCAATAACTGCAAGATCGATTAAGTCCATTCCTTCTTTGTGGGAGGTGAGTGAGGCTAACCTCAATACATCTTCTTTCTTGTTCCCTGAAAACGCAATGCTACCGATAACCGATAACTTGTTTTGTGTTATCGTTCCTGTCTTGTCAAAGCAAATAATATCTATTGAGGCTGCATCTTCAACCGAATCAAGCCTGGTTACCAACGCCCCTTTATTTGCAAGCTCTGTTGCTCCGACAGATTGTACAATGGTAAGAACTGCCGGAAGAGCCACAGGAATTGCTCCCAAAAGAAAAATAACTACGAAGGTCAATATTAATAAAATGCCTAAATGCATCAGTAAAGCCGTTACTGAGACTAATATAGAAGCGGCTATCCCAAGATACATCATGTACTTTACCACAGCCATCATTACTTCCTGTTGATGTGAATTTGGTTTTGCTTTTTTTACCAGCTCGGTTGTTTTGCCAAAGTAGGTATTTGCACCGGTGTTTATAATAATACCCGTAGCTTCTCCACGCCTTATAATGGAACCGGAGTAGATAATGTCCGATACGCCTGTTTCCATTGGCAGGGATTCTCCGGTAAGTGCTGACTGATCAACCGAAAGCTCACCAGTTAAAATCCGGGCATCAGCCGGAACGATATCCCCGAGTTTTACGGAGATAATGTCGCCGATCACAATCCCTTTAGCATCTTCTTTTGACCAAATTTTATTCCGTAATACCTTTGCCCTGATCGCTAATTTTTTCTTTAAAAGCTCAATCACCTTTTGTGAACTACTTGAATGTATTTGCCCGATAACTGCGTTCATCGTGAGTAGCATAAAGATTATCACTCCTTCAAGGTAATGACCCAATGCAAAGGAAAGACCCATGGCCAATTCCAGCAGCCATGGCATAGGCCCCCAATAACGGAGAAGAAATTCAAGAAGAGGGTGTTGTTTATTTTCAACGATTTCGTTAGTACCAAATTTCTCGAGACGATTCTTCACTTCCGCATCCGAAAGACCGTCTGCTGTTGTTTCCAGGAGTTTAAGCGTATTTTCCAATGAGATATTTTTATACTCAGATGTCGCTTTAACTTTTAAATCCATTTTGATATATACATTAAATACAATGAATACTCTTGTTTCAATTTTAGTTTTAACTGCAAATACGAACTTCAGTTGCCTTTTCAATTCCGGTTGCAATTTCTGGTAAAATACCCATCCGTTCGAAAATAGGTCGTACAAATGGGCGAACTGAAGGCAACTTTTTAAAATAAACTGAAATACCTATAATGCAGATAACCCCTCCTAATATTAATGTTCCTGGTGCGCCTATTAAACCAGCCAAACTTCCACTTAACAGACTTCCGAAGGGAGCCATTCCCATAAATGCCAGTGAGTAAAAACTCATGACCCGTCCTCTTTTATTCTCCTCAGTAATCGTCTGAAGCAGTGTGTTGGTAGAAGCTACATGCAACATCATGCCCATCCCTGAGATAATCATGACAATAACAGAGAGCCATAAAAACCTGGACACAGAGAAAACAATCAGCCCCATTCCAAAAATCAGAACCGAAAAGGCAATAAGCTTTCCAAGACCCAATACGCTTTTTTATTTAACAGATATATAGCGCCTATTAGCGCACCAGCTCCATAAGCGCTCATTAGAAAACCGAAAGTGCTTGAATTGCCGTGCAGAAAATCTTTTGCAAAAACCGGTGCAAGAAGGGTTATTGGTGTCCCAACAAGGCTTACAAGTGCCAAAAGTAAAATAAGATATCTAATAGGTTTGAAACCGAATGTATATGATAAGCCTTCCTTAATTTCTGTCAGAACACGTGCCGGACTTTGAGTTTTAGGTTTGAGAATGATAATATTCATTCTCAGTAATGAGATGATAACTGCCCCATAGCTTAAACGGTACGTATTTATAAAGTATTGGATCATAGAGATATAAAGTTTAATAACAAAAAATAATATTTGAAGAAGAAAATGATATCGATTATCAAGACTTGAATATTGAACAACGAATTGGAAAGAAAAAACCTTCTCAATCGATTCTTCATCTCAATTTAATCTGCAATATACTTCCTTTTCAAAAGGATAAAACGATCTTAGATGATATTACTTTTAGTGGATGAAGTTCAAGAATTGACAAAGATCTTAATAATGGAAATGGAGGATAAAAGTGATAATGTCGATATAGCATTAGACGGACATGATGGCAGGAACCTGGGTTTGAAAAACCAGTTCGATGTGATCATTCCGGACCTGATGCTGCCTGGACTGAATGGCCACCAGATATGTAAGGAATTGAGAAACCAGCATGTCGGGACTCCGGTGTTCATCATCTCAGCGTTAGATTCTCAGGATGAAAAAGAAGCTGGGATATTCGCAGGGGCCAATGACTTTCTGGCAAAATCTTTCAGGTTCGAAGATTTTTGCAATGGACTGGTCCTGCTTGAAAGAGATCACCGGGCCTCCTCAAACGGATCATGACAATATAAATCAAATGGAAATGGAAATTATAGAGCCTGAAAAGTTAAAAGAAAAAAGCACTCATCCCCTGATCAGATTCCTAAAAAAATTCTGGTCCCCCATCCCCTGGATGATTGAGATCGCTGCGATTATTTCAGCGATTTTTCGACGCTGGGGAATTTTTTTTCTCATCCTGTCCATGCTTTTGTTAATTGATGTAGTAAGTTTGTGGCTGGAACATACGGTGGACAATGCGATTGCAATGCTGAATACAAGGCTGGCCCTGTTTGTTTGGGATTATACCATTGTAGCATTTCTGATTCCAAACTTCCTGAAAGTCTGGTATTACAAAACGGTGAATCATCGATTTAACACTGCTACCAAATAGATAAATGTCATGAATAGATACACTGAAGAAAAAAATGAACTGAAGACCTACGGGTTTGACGAACATACATTAGAACGGCTGAATCGCCTGGTTTCATTGAACAATTATCATAAACACATCGAGGCGAAGAATGAACTGGTAAAGATGGGGAAGCGTATTCTTCCGGTCATGAACACTCTGATAAAATCAGAGTTAACCGTCCTGAGGAGAGAGGCTATTAAAATAATAATGCTGATTGCAAACCGCAGTTCCATTCCAATGGCGATTCGAATGCTGGAGGACAGTGATGGTGATATTCGCTGGATGGCAGCTGAGACGCTGATCAAGATTGGAAGAGTTAGTATCAGGCCACTACTCAAAGCCCTTATTGATGACAGTCATTCATATTATTTAAGAAAAGGTGCCCACCATGTGCTATCTGAGCTTATCCGGGATTATGATGCGAAAGAATTTAAGGAGCTGCTGCATATGCTGGATGGAGAGCTTCTGGAGATCATACCCGTTAAAACCTTATGGATACTGAACAATATCCAGATTAAATAAAGAATAAAGTTAATTCGTAACAGATATGGGCAAACAATTGAATAACAAGAAACTTGGTTTGACGGCGGTGGTTTCACTGGCTGCTGGAACAATGATTGGTGCCAGTATATTTTCCATTGTTGGAGTCGGAGCAAAAATGGCGGGGAAGAATTTAATTGAAGTGTTTATTCTATAAGATATATATGCCCTGAGTGTTGCCTATACCTATGCAAAACTGTGAGGAAAGATCATTTCAAATGCAGGCCCCATCGCTTATATACTGAAAGGAATCGGTGACAATATTTTTACTGGTACGCTGAGTTTATTGATCTGGCTCACCTATGTGGTTTCAGTCGCCCTGTTTGCCAAGGGATTTGCCGGCTATTTTCTTCCTTTACTCAATTTGCCAGCGAATGCATTTTCCACGGCACTTACAGAGATTCTCCTTATCCTCTTTTTTACCGCTTTAAACTTCTTTGGAAGTAAGGCAGTAGGCAAGGCCGAGTTTTATCTCGTTCTGATCAAACTTGTCATACTGTTACTATTTATAGCAGGTGGCCAAAATATAACTGATCCAACATGAGAAAGATTATAATGTATTGACAATCAGGGATCAATTGTATATAAAAGGTTGATTTTGAGTCAATTATTTTGCAAGGAGATTACAAATTGGGTAAAAACCATGCAATATGATAGGAAAATCCGACAAGACGCCGCAATTGAATATGTACCAGGTTCTTTTTTTTAGGAGTTCATGCTTCATGGGTTTATCTTCCAGTAGCCAGCACTGACATTCAGCTATTCAGAAAATATAACTTTATGGAATATTTTGTCTTTTTGTTGTATCTTCCAGAAAGCAAATCCTTTAGCATCTCAGAATGTGGCAGAGTTCCAGTCCTGGAGGAAAAGTGAGAAAATTGGCAATCCTTTTGTTTATGCTGGATTGGGTTTGGTATTAGTCGGGTCTGCTATTGAGCTTTCTTCCACGACAGGAGCGAATACGGTCAGGCTGAAATTTTAGAATACCCTGACAATTTTTAATTTTACCCCTGCAATATGAAAGCGGAACTTATCAGTATAGGCGATGAAATACTCATAGGGCAGGTGGTAAACACCAATTCGGCCTGGCTGGGCGAGAAACTGACGGGCATCGGGATCGAAGTAACCAGGAATATTGTCATAGCCGACAGCAGGGAGGAAATTCTTCAGACACTCAGGGAATCCGGCAATCGCGCGGAACTGGTCATCATAACGGGTGGCATTGGTCCCACCAGGGACGACGTCACAAAATCCACCCTGGCAGAGTATTTCGGCAGCAGGATGGGCCATAACGAGGAGGCCATGGAACGGATCCGGAACCTCCTGAAGGGCAGGGTGGATTTGAATGAGCTGAACGTGGGACAGGCCATGCTCCCGGACAACTGCAGGCCCATACCGAATTTTAATGGAACCGCTTCGGGGATGTGGTTTGAGAAGGAAGGGACCCAGTACATTTCCCTGCCAGGTGTCCCCTATGAGATGAAAACCATGATGTCGGATTACATACTCCCTGCCCTCAGGGAAACCTATGATCTCCCGGCCATTGTGCACAGGACCGTTCTTGTGCAGGGGATACCTGAATCCCATCTTGCCATTATGCTCAGGGAATTCGAAGAGACGCTGCCCGCTGGTATGAGGCTGGCCTACCTTCCTTCGCCGGGAAGGGTTAGGCTGCGTCTGGGTTCCTCGGGAAAGGACAGGAAAACCGTTGAAAAAATCGTCGACAGGCAGATCGAGCGGATGAAGACCTTTATCCCGCAGGAACAGGTATACGGGAAGGACTGGGAAGAACTCGAGGTGCTGGTCGGCCGGCTGCTGAAGGAAAAAAATGCAAGCCTGGCGCTGGCTGAAAGCTGCACGGGGGGAAGCATTGCACAGATGATCACATCGGTCCCCGGCAGTTCGGCCTATTTTCTCGGATCCGTCATCGCCTACTCGAACCCGGTCAAGGTGGAAATGCTCGGGGTTGATCCTGCCAGCATTGAAAAGCATGGTGCCGTAAGCCGGGAGGTGGTCGAACAGATGGCCGAAGGGGTAAAAAAACGTTTCGGCGCGGATTATTCCATAGCCACCTCGGGCATAGCGGGACCCGACGGGGGAACGCCGGAAAAGCCTGTCGGCACTACCTGGATCGCAGTCGCATCAGCCCATTCAACCGAATCAGCCGTCTACCGTCTGGGCGATCACCGGGGAAGGAATATACAGAAGGCAGCACTCACGGGACTCAACATGCTCCGCAACTTAATTATTAGCGGCAAATAGTTGAAAAAGCCTTATTGATTTTTGACAAGGGACCAGTTAGCATGTACCATGTACCAGTCCCCATCCCTGAAGTTATAAACCGTTGTTGCTTTCCAGGGCATGCCCGGCTGTCCGGTGGAATCGGACGGCTGGTAGTGAAAGGTGAGGATCGCAACATTGCCGTAGACCTGGACTTTCGGATCCACCATCTCATAATTGTGGGGAGAGATCATTCCTGCCAGCGAGGTGAGGTACTTGTCGCATTCCTCTTTACCGTCCAGCCTGGTGCTTGCACCAATGTCATCAAGGTACGTGATGTCATCGGCTGCATTGACTGCATATCCAATGGCATTTCCCGCGGACCAGTTATCCAGGGACTGCCTTTCCTTTGCCATCACTGCCATTTCTGCCTCCTCCGGTGATGGAGCAGCCGGTTTCGTGACACAGGATGCTGCGATCAGCATTGCTGAGAGAATGAGGGCACCGTTCAGGAAAAGTGATTTTCTTTTTGGTTTAAGAACTCGCATGGTTTAGGGTTTAGGTTTTATGCACCAATATTGGCACAAAAGCTAAATTAAACTAAAATATTAAGTAAATCAAGCAGTTATATGAATTGATCCCGCCCCGGCAATACACCGGATTTTCCCTGACCTGTTGGAAGGACCTGAGGTTCAGGATTCCTGCAAAAGGCATGCGGTAAAAAATGGTGATATTTCTTTTCATAAAAGGCTTGATTAATTAAAGAATTTTAGCGTTATTTGCGAACTGATTTTCAGAGGGTATTTTAAATCATAGAAAAATGGCGAGAGTTTGTCAAATTACGGGCAAGAAAGTGACGGTAGGGAACAATGTTTCTCATTCCAAGAGGCGTACCCGCAGGAATTTTTACCCGAATCTTTTCGACAAGCGTTTTTACCTGGCCGAGGAAAACCGCTGGGTGAAACTCAGGGTATCGGCTTCCGGTATCCGCATCATCAATAAAAAGGGTCTGAAAAGTGCCCTGGATGAAGCCAGGGAAAAAGGCTACCTGAAGACATATTAACAGTAAAGCGGAAGAGAAATGGCTAAGAAAGGAAACCGAGTACAGGTCATCCTTGAGTGCACGGAGCACAAGGACAGCGGTATGCCCGGAACTTCCCGGTACATTACCACCAAGAACAGGAAAAATTCACCTGACAGGCTTGAAATGAAGAAGTATAATCCCATCCTGAGAAGGTACACCATTCACAGGGAGATAAAATAAAGCATCATGGCAAAGAAAGTAGTTTCAACATTACAGAGCGGGGTAGGCAGGAATTTCACCCGGTGCATCCGCATGGTGAAATCAACCGAGACCGGTGCTTACGTTTTTGATGAAGAAGTCGTACACAACGACCACATCAACGATTTTTTCAGCAGGAAAAGAGACTAGTAACTTTTAAACCGGACAACAGGGAAAGCTTTCTTTACAAAAGGAAGCTTTTTTCTTATCTTCAGGTCCGGTTAACCAATGTGATTAAACTGAAATGGGAATCTTTTCGAGGGAAAAAAAGGAATCCCTGAACAGGGGACTCGAAAAAACCAAGGAAAGTGTTTTTAAAAAGCTCTCCCGGGCTGTCGTGGGAAAAGCACGCGTGGACGAGGAAGTCCTTGACAACCTCGAGGAGGTGCTCATCACATCGGATGTGGGGGTGGAAACCACCGTCAACATCATCGAAAGGATTGAAAAACGGGTTGCGAGGGACAAATACCTGGGTATCGAAGAGCTGAACCGGATCCTGAAGGAAGAGATCGCTGGACTGCTGGCCGAAAATAGCAGCAACGGCAGTGATTTTTCCTTTGCCGGGCCTCTCCCCGCCAAACCTTACGTGGTCATGGTGGTAGGTGTGAACGGTGTCGGAAAAACAACGACCATAGGCAAACTGGCCTGGCATTATAAACAGGCGGGTAAAAAGGTAAGCATGGGGGCCGCTGATACCTTTCGTGCAGCTGCAGTGGACCAGCTCTCGATCTGGGCCGACCGGGTGGGCGTCGAGATCGTGAAGCAGAAGATGGGTTCCGATCCTGCTTCCGTCGCCTATGATGCCCTTGCCTCTGCCAGGGCAAATGATATGGATGTGGTCATCGTTGACACCGCCGGCCGCCTGCACAACAAACAATACCTGATGAACGAGCTCAGCAAGATCAAGCGGGTCATGAGCAAGGTAATCCCGGATGCCCCGCACGAAGTGCTGCTGATACTTGACGGATCAACGGGACAGAATGCCTTCGAACAGGCCAGGCAGTTTACCGCTGCCACGGAGGTGAATGCCCTGGCCCTGACTAAGCTTGACGGCACCGCCAAGGGTGGCGTGGTGATTGGCATATCTGACCAGTTCAAGGTCCCCGTCAAGTATATCGGCATCGGGGAAAAAATGCAGGATCTCCAGGTATTCGACCGGGAGGAATTCGTGGATTCCCTTTTTGGATGAAATTTTCCTGTACGGCTTAATATTCATTTCAATGAGAACGCATCCCCGGAAGGTTAACGTGGTGACAATGGGTTGCGCGAAAAACCTGGTGGATTCCGAGGTCCTGATGAAACAGATCGCTCACCAGGGGATAGCGGTAGTGCACGATTCGGATGATGAGGATGCCAGGACCGTGATCATCAACACCTGCGGCTTTATTCATGATGCCAGGCAGGAATCGATCGACACCATCCTGGCCTATGCACGGAAAAAGGAGGAGGGGAGGCTCGACGATTTATTCGTAATGGGCTGTCTGTCTGAAAGATATAAAAAAGAGTTGCAAACCGAGATCCCGGAAGTCGACCGTTATTTCGGTGTGAATGACATTAACCTCATCATCGGGCAGCTTGGCGGGGATTTTAGCAAAGAGCTGGTGGGAGAGAGGATATTGACCACACCTTCCCACTATGCCTATTTAAAGATATCCGAGGGCTGCGACCGGAAATGTTCCTTTTGTGCCATCCCCATGATCCGGGGGAAACAGAAATCGAAATCCATTGAACAGCTGGCAGCGGAAGCCCGTTTCCTGGCCGCTCAGGGAGTAAAGGAGATCATTCTCATTGCGCAGGACCTGACGGCCTATGGCACAGATATTTACGGCAAACGAGAATTGCCGCGCCTGCTTGATGCCCTTGCGGGAACCGAAGGGATCGAATGGATCCGGCTTCACTATGCCTACCCGGCATCCTTTCCCGAGGAGATCCTTTACCGGATGCGGGATTATCCGAACATCTGCCGTTATCTCGACATCCCCTTCCAGCATATATCGGACCCGGTGCTATCGAGAATGCACAGGGGAATTGACCGCAGGGGCACCCTTGAGCTGCTGGACCGGATCCGGAACGTTCTCCCCGGTGCGGTAATCAGAACGACCCTGCTGGTCGGGCATCCCGGGGAGGGGGAGGAGGAGTACATGGAATTGCTGGACTTCGTGAAATCGGTCCGGTTTGAGCGTCTGGGTGTCTTTTCATATTCGGAGGAAGAAGGCACCTGGGGTGCTGAAAACCTAAAAGATACAGTCCCACCTGAAGAGAAACTATCCCGCATCGACACCCTGATGCAGCTTCAGCAATCCATTTCCCTGGAAATCAATGAAAAAAGGGTAGGGGAGATCATGCGTATCGTGGTTGACCGCAAAGAGGGTGAGTATTATGCAGGCCGGACTGAATTTGACTCCCCGGAAGTGGATAATGAAGTCCTGGTCCAGGCCAAAACCCCGCTGACCCCCGGGAAATTCGTAAATGTCCACATCACGGAAGCCGGGGAATTTGACCTGTTTGGATTTTCGATCTGAATAAGGCACCGGGATGCCTCAGGGAGACGGCTCTAGATTGCACCTCCGGTACAACGCCTGATCGCACTGCGGATTCAGGGCTTAATTGCTCTGGGATTTATCCTCCTTCTTGGGAAGCGCTTTCTTGTCGGCTTTCTGGACCTTGATGGTGATTTCCTCTTTCTTGCTGTCAAATCCGACATTGATGACGTCGCCTTCGGAAATGTCCGCCGAAATGATCACCTCAGCCATCGGATCCTCGAGGTATTTCTGGATGGCCCGCTTCAGGGGCCTTGCCCCGAACTGCACATCATAGCCTTTCTCCGAGATGAAATCCTTGGCTGCCGCTGAAACCTTGACCTGGTAACCCAGTCCGCTTATCCGGTCGTACAGTCCCCCCAGCTCAATGTCGATGATCTTGTGAATGTCCTCGCGTGTAAGGGCATTGAAGAGGACCACATCATCGATACGGTTCAGGAATTCCGGGGCGAAGGCATTCTTCAGGGCTTTCTGGATGACGGACTTGTTATATTCGTTGTTGGCATCCTGCCTGGCCTTGGTGCTGAATCCGACACCCTGTCCGAAATCCTTCAGCTGCCGCGTACCGATGTTGGAAGTCATGATCACAATGGTATTACGGAAATCCACCCTTCGCCCGAGGCTGTCGGTCAGCTGTCCCTCATCCATGACCTGCAGCAGGATATGGAATACATCGGGATGGGCCTTTTCGATTTCGTCGAACAGGACCACGGCATAGGGTTTCCTGCGGACCTTCTCGGTAAGCTGTCCCCCTTCCTCGTAACCGATATAGCCCGGGGGAGCACCGACCAGCCTGGAAACGGAGAACTTTTCCATGTACTCGCTCATGTCGATGCGGATCAGGTTGTCATACGATTCAAACAGGTATTTTGCCAGGACCTTTGCCAGCTGTGTTTTACCGACGCCGGTGGGTCCCAGGAATATGAATGTCCCGATAGGCTTGTTGGGATCTTTAAGTCCCGCACGGTTACGCTGAATGGACTTGACCACCTTGCGGATGGCTTCATCCTGGCCGATCACGGATCCCTTCATTTCATCGGCCATCTTCAGGAGCCGGGTACCTTCCGCCTGGGCGATGCGCTGCACGGGTACGCCGGTCATCATGGCCACCACTTCAGCGACCTTGTCTTCATTTACGATCTCCCTGTTCTTGGCGAGTTCCTTTTCCCATTTATTCTTTTCATCCTCCAGCATGTCCAGGAATTCCTTTTCACGGTCCCGGAAACTGGCGGCACGCTCAAAATTCTGGTTCTTGACCGCCTTGATTTTTTCCTTCTTGGTCTCTTCGATCTGTTCTTCCAGTTTCAGGATCTTCTCCGGGACCACGATATTCGAGATGTGTACCCTGGAACCTGCTTCGTCAAGGGCATCGATCGCCTTATCCGGCAGGTGCCGGTCGGAAATGTACCGCTGCGTCAGGTAAACACAGGCTTTGATGGCATCCTCGGTATAGGTGACGTTATGGTGTTCTTCGTAGCGGGATTTAATGTTGTTCAGTATATGGATCGTTTCCTCGGCGTTGGTCGGTTCGACCATGACTTTCTGGAAGCGGCGTTCCAGGGCACCGTCCTTTTCAATGTGCTGCCTGTATTCATCCAGGGTTGTTGCCCCGATGCACTGGATATCGCCCCGTGCAAGGGCAGGTTTCAGCATGTTCGCCGCATCGAGCGATCCGGTGGCTCCCCCGGCTCCGACAATGGTATGGATCTCGTCGATGAACAGGATGATGCTGGAGGTTTTGCTGAGTTCATTGAGGATGGCTTTCATGCGCTCCTCGAACTGCCCCCTGTACTTGGTCCCCGCCACGATACTGGCCAGGTCCAGGGTAACGACCCTCTTATCGAAAAGCACCCTTGAGACTTTCCTCTGCACGATCCGGTTTGCGAGTCCCTCTGCAATAGCGGACTTGCCGACGCCCGGTTCCCCGATCAGGATGGGATTGTTTTTTTTCCGGCGGCTAAGGATCTGTGCAAGCCGTTCGATCTCCCTTTCCCTTCCGACAATGGGATCAAGACGGTCCTCTTCGGCCGCCTTGGTGAGATCTATTCCGAAATTATCGAGTACCGGGGTTTCCGAGCTTGATTTCCCGGATTGCTGTCCCCCGTGCGCACTTTTCCCGCCTTCAAACTGGCTCCTCCCTTCATCCTCATCATCCTCGTCACCGGGGAATTCGGAACGGGTGCCGTGCTTGGTGCTTTCCAGTTCCAACTTGACCGAATCGTAATCGATGTTATGTTCCTTCAGGACCTGTGTGGTAATGCAGTTCTCGTCCTTCATGATCGCCAGCAGCAGATGGCCGGTATCAATGGTATCGTCCTGCAGGGCCTTGGCTTCCAGATAGACAAGCTTGAGAACCTTTTCAGCGGACTTAAGCAGGGGTATATTGTCGTTGTCGTGGATCTTTATTGTGCTTTCCGGACGTATCAGCTCCTCGATCGACCTTCTGAGATCATACAATTCAGCTCCCATCAGGATCAGGATATCGATTGCCAGTCCCTCTCCATCCCTCAGTATCCCAAGGAAAAGATGCTCCGTACTGATGTGGGCATTACCCAGTCGAATGGCCTCCTCCTTGCTGTAGGATAACACATCCTTGATCCGTTGTGAAAATCTTGCGTCCATACTTCCCTAATACCTTGATAGTACAAAGGTTAAAAATAGATATCCCGTTACAAATATAGCAATATTATAGACAACAAATATAAACACGCAAATGTTGAAAAATTGAACGTATTTATGAACAGAAAAAGGCAATATTTCAGTACTTTCAGAGTTTGAAATCTGTTATGTCCAAATCGTCCGTAACCTCGGAAAAATCCCGGCACGTTTTTTTGAATTTTCAGTCCAGTGATTTTCGGTTAAAAAGATAATATTATAGTAATGGCAGAAGGAGAAAAGGTAGTAAGGATAAACATTGAAGAGGAGATGAAATCCGCCTACATCGATTATTCGATGTCGGTGATCGTATCGAGGGCTTTACCGGATGTCAGGGATGGATTGAAACCCGTACACAGAAGGGTGCTCTACGGAATGTCAGAGCTGGGACTGTTGTCCAACAGGGCCTATAAGAAATCGGCAAGGATAGTGGGGGAGGTACTCGGAAAATACCATCCGCACGGGGATTCTTCGGTATACGAGGCGATGGTAAGAATGGCCCAGGATTGGTCCCTGCGGTACACGCTGGTGGACGGGCAGGGCAATTTCGGATCCGTTGACGGTGACAGTCCCGCGGCCATGCGGTACACCGAAGCAAGGCTTCGCAGGATTGCCGAAGAAACACTCTCCGATATTGATAAGAACACGGTCGATTTCCAGCTGAATTTTGACGATTCACTGGAGGAACCCACGGTCCTTCCCACCCGGATCCCGACCCTTCTGGTGAACGGGGCATCGGGTATAGCCGTCGGAATGGCCACCAACATGCCGCCACATAACCTCAGCGACTCCATAGACGCCATCGTTGCCTACATCGATAACGAGCAGATCGAGATCGATGAACTGATCGAAATTATCAAGGCACCGGATTTCCCGACGGGAGGAATTATCTACGGTTACCAGGGCGTACGGGAGGCCTACACCACTGGCAGGGGAAAGATCGTAATGCGTGCCAAAACGGAGATCGAACTGACCTCCTCGGGACGTGAAAAGATCATCGTCACCGAAATTCCGTACCTGGTCAACAAGGCGGAAATGATCCGGAAAACCGCCGACCTGATCAATGAAAAGAAGATCGAGGGGATCTCGTTCATAAACGATGAATCCGATCGGAACGGGATGCGGATCGTGATCATTCTGAAAAAAGATGCCAATTCGGGAGTAATTCTGAATCTGCTACTTAAGTACACTCAATTACAGTCAAGCTTTAATGTTAATAACATAGCCCTTGTCAATGGCCGGCCGAGAACCCTGAACCTGAAGCAGATCATTTCCTACTTTGTGAGGCACAGGCATGAGATCGTGGTGCGGCGCACGAGGTATGAGCTGGACCAGGCCGAAAAACGGGCTCATATACTTGAGGGACTGCTGATTGCGCTCGACAACCTGGATGCCGTGATTGCGCTGATACGGGGTTCGCAGACCCCGGATATTGCCAAAGACGGCCTGATGGAGCAGTTCGGGTTGACCGAGATCCAGGCAAAGGCCATCCTGGATATGCGGCTGCAGAGGCTGACGGGACTCGAACGCGAGAAGATCAGGGAGGAGTATGAAGAATTGCAGCGCATGATCGAATACTACAACAAGGTGCTTGCCGATGAAAGCCTTCGGATGCAGATCATCAAGGATGAGCTCCTCGAGATCAAGGAAAAATACGGGGACAAGCGAAGAACGGAGATCGTCCCCAATGCGGAAGAGTTTAATCCCGAGGATTTTTATGCCGATGAGAACATGGTAATCACGATATCCCACCTGGGTTACATAAAGCGGACCCCACTCACGGAATACCGTACCCAGAGCAGGGGAGGTGTGGGTTCCAAGGGATCCGTCACCCGGGAGGAGGACTTCGTGGAGCACATGTTCTCGGCCACAATGCACAACACCCTGCTGCTGTTCACGGAAAAAGGGAAGGTGCACTGGCTAAAGGTTTACATGATCCCCGAAGGCACCCGGACTTCGAAGGGTAGGGCGATCCAGAACATCATTATGATCGATCCCGAGGACAAGGTTAGGGCCTTTATAAATGTTAAAAACCTGGACGATCCCGATTACATCAACAATAATTACATCGTGCTTTGCACTTCCAGAGGAACCATCAAAAAAACGGCCCTTGAAGCCTATTCCCGTCCAAGGCAAAGCGGGATCATTGCAATCAATGTCAGGGAAGGGGATTCTCTCATTGAAGCCAGGCTGACCAGCGGTCAGGCTGAAATACTGCTTGCCATCCGTTCGGGGAAGGCCATCCGCTTTAACGAGTCAACCGTCAGGCCCATGGGCCGTAATGCTTCCGGGGTAAAGGGGATAAAGCTTTCAGAAGCCGCGGGCGACGCCGTGGTGGGAATGGTCTGCCTCGAGGACAGGGAGAGGGATATCCTGGTGGTATCCGAAAAAGGCTTCGGGAAACGCTCGGATGTGGATGATTACCGGATCACAAACCGCGGAGGCAAGGGTGTCAAGACCATCAACATCACCGAAAAAACAGGTCAACTAATTGCAATAAAGGAAGTTACGGATAACGATGACCTGATGATCATCAACAAGTCCGGGATTGCCATACGCATGCCGGTAACCGATATGAGGGTGATGGGCAGGGCCACGCAGGGTGTCAAGCTGATCAACCTGAAGGAAGGGGATTCCATCGCCTCGGTGACCAGGGTACAGGGATATATGAACGGCATGGAAGAAACTGAGGAAGAAGGGTCCGAATAAATGAAACCATTATATTTGTATCTGCGAGCAACAGCCAATTACCGAAATATGAGGAAAGTCATTTTTGTGTTTGGCAAGGAATTTGAACTTTGTACAACTAAATCAAATAATTTGTAAGATGAAACGAGCAATCATTACAGCATTTCTTTTGACCGGTATTTCTGTCGCTTATGCCCAGGAAATGACCACTCAGACATTGAATTACAGTGCACTGGAGAAAAAACTCAAGAAAAGCGATGAAGCGATTGTGGATGAGAAGGATAAACTCAAGGCAGATACCTGGTTCAACCGGGGCGAGCTACTTCAGGATATCCACGATGTAAACATAGAATTGATTCGTCTGGGCATGACGGAGTCGGAAGCAAAACTATTCCTGAAAGAACCAAATGAGGTAAAAACCTCGGAAGTGGACGGCAAGGTAGTCAAGGAGGATGTATACGACCGCATTACACTGATTTATGAGAACGGGGTTTTAAAGGACTGGAAGGAAACCCAGGTGATCCACCCGGATCCGCTGCCTGAAGCCCTTAAAGCTTACCGGGAGGCGCTGAAACTTGATGAAAAGGGAAAACTCGAAAAGAAAGTTAAGGAAAACCTTGATCGGATGAAAGTGCAGGCCGAAAGCGACGCAATCCGGTATTTCACGCGTCAGAACTATGCCGGGGCACTCAAAAATTTCGAGCTTATCCAGGACATCAGCAAAACCGATGTTTACCATGGCTACATTGACAGCGTGATCATTTATAATTCGGCGCTTGCTGCCAGGAATGCTGAAGATCATAAAAAGGCAGCAGAGTATTTTGAAAAAGCGGCGAGTATCCATTACGGGGGCAGCGACACATATTACCTGCTTAAAACCGAATACATTGCACTGAAAGATTCAGCAAAGGCGCTGGATGCCCTGGAACGTGGATATGCCCAGTATCCGGATTCAACGCTAATCATTTTCGAGCTGGTCAATTATAACCTTTCTGCCGGTAACAGCGAGGAAGGGATGAAATACCTGCAGGTTGCCGAAAACCTGGCGGGGGACAATCCATCCATCTATTTTGCCAAGGGAACGCTTTTTGAAAAGCTGGGAGACAAGGAAAAAGCCATGGCTGCCTACAGGCAGGCCCTTGAAGTAGATCCGGAATTTTTCAATGCATGGTTCAACATAGGCGCCCTGTATTTCAACAATGCGGTTGAAATGTACGAAAAGGCAAACGCGATAGAGGACCTTAAGGAATACAACAAGGCCAAGGCAGCTGCAGACGAGGTACTTAAAAAGGCTATCGAACCGCTGGAAAAAGCGCACCAGATCAATCCAAAGGACAAATCCTGCCTGGAAACGCTTTCTACGATTTACTACCGGTTGCAGATGCTGGACAAAAGAAAGGAAGTCATGGCCGCACTTGAAAAACTGAAGGCGGAGGAACAATAGCAGGTTCTGTTCAACAGGAAAAATATCCGAAAAGGAAATATACAGGGATAGGATTTATTTGAAGGATATTGATAGATGGAGGAGGGACAATCGTAATGTCCCTCTTTCCATTAATATTTTCTACTTAACATAATATTAATTATAGGACAAATTCAGGGATCGGAACATTTCACGGTCAAATTGAATATCGGATAAAAACGACCGACTTATCCAGGAAAGGGCTTCCGGTTCCTTTTTCCCGAAACGTTCAAAGACTCCGTTAATTTGGGCGTCCGTCAGTCCTAATCCCTTACCGAATCTTGTGAAATATTCACGGCTAAGTTTGTTCTTTCTGCCTTCAAGCGTCAAGGCCAGTTCTTCTTTGTCTTCCGGATTAAGGATAGCCACATTCAATAAATCGTATGCCGGGGATAAGATCCATCCGGAAGCCGATTCAATCATCGAGAAGTTCTTCAGGTGCATATCGCTGTTCCCCGTGAGGAAACAGAATATGGTAATTTCAAACAGCAGGAGTTTATCCAGCAGGGTATTGCTTAAATAATTGCTCAATGCCTTTCCAATCTTTTCCATTGAACTTTTATACTTATCGAAGGCTTCCAGAACCTGGAACATATCGATCATATGGATTTTAGTCCCATCCTCACCCCTGTCAACCCGCCGTAAAATGTAGGATAATTCGCCTGAATACAGCCGGATCAGGCTTGAAGGTACCACCCTGATGTCGAAAGCTTCGGCCATCTTCATTGTAAGGTGTTCATTTTGAGGCATCTCGGGATAAGGATCCATGGGTGGTTTGAAAATGAAATTTCCATCCAGGGCACCAACAACCGTCAACCTGGTATCGGATCTGTCCCTGGCCCTGTTGACCAGGGTCATGGACAGCTTTGCCTGCACACAGGTAAGCGCAATGCTCCTGGGATATTATAATTTTAAAATTTCTACTTTTCGAAAATCAATAGGAAAACCTTCGTATTGCAATAAAATCCGACCTTCTAAAACTGAAGGGAAATTACCTTCGTTAACTAATTTACCATTCAGCTCTTGCCTGATTTTACTATTTTCTGACGTAACAACCAACGTATTCCATTCTCCTATGGGTTTTGCTGCATCCATAAAGCGTGCAGCCACCACACTTTTTCCCGGTTCCGTTTTTTTGCCATTAATGTTAATGGTTGCTTCCTGAAGTAAAATAAAATCTCCGGTAGCACCCTCCTTAATCTGGAATTGAATCCCTTTAGGCCATAACATATCAGGGAAGTCTGATGGAACCAGGTACATTACCCCACTATTTTTTATATTGCTTTTTCTGACAAAAGTTGTATCTGTATTCCACCTGTATTCTACGGATAACTGAAAATTATCAAATGATTGTTCTGACATCAGGTAACCGGCTTTATTACCATATAATCGAATCATGTTAAGTTCGACTGAGAAAAGATCAGAGGCATTAACATGTTTTCCTGTTTCTGGCTCGTAAGCATACCATCCTTCTAGATCTTTCTGATTAAAAAGTTGAATTGTCTTTTGAGCATTAGCAAAATGGGCGATTATTAATAATATGATAAATAGTCGTAAACGATATAAATTATTTGTAATCATAATTTTTTTTCCTTAGACAGCTTTTAATCGCCATGTAGCTTGTATTTTTCCTTTATTTCGCAATTTAAGAAATTGTCTGAGCGTCAGACTTTTCATAAAATATTTATACGAACTCATTTCAGAGTATTTTATTTTGGCTTCTTTATCAATCACAAACCCCATGTCTTTGAAAAACGTATCTGCATCTTTAAAACTCTCAAAACTATTATCTTCAGTATTATGTTGTTCATTAAACTCCTTTATTTTATCATTGAATTTAAGTCCAAGTTTAGCGTCTTTGTCTTTTAGATAAATATCAGCAGTAATCCAATAACCTCCCCGTTCCGTCAAAACATCATGAATAATTGAGCAGAGTTTTTCTTTTTCTTGTTTATTCAAATATGTTAATAGCCCTTCATTAACAATTGCAACCTCACCTTGAGGAAAATGACCAATTATTTCTTGAAAATTATTTTTATCAAGAGCATTTAATGGCAACAATTCTAATTTTTCATTAGTATTAAATCCATCTTTAATTAAACTGTTTAAAAATACCTTCTTAGTAGTTATTATTTCTGGCAGATCAGTATCTATGTAATGGATTCCCTCTTGCTTAGCATGTTCTAAACTGCGAAATGAATAACCTGATGATAGTTCTAAAATATTCTTAATTGTCAAATCATTCAAAAGCTGATCAATACTCCAGTACCTGTTTTCTAAGCCCATTGTACTTGCCCAGAATGTAAAATCTCTCTTTTTAAAATCCGAAATATATTTATTGGGATATTCCAATAGCTCTGCCACTTCCCTTGCATATGGAATATTGGTGTGTCCTTTCAATAATATCATCCACTTGGCTGAAGGGCTGATCGAAGAGAAATCCCTATTAATAATCTTTTGTTCTATTTTATTGTTTGTATTAGTCTGTGAATATTTTGCTTGCAGCCAACTGGCGAGCGTCAGGCGCGCTGTCAAGCGTCGCCTGCACCCTCTGGTTGGCCATCCGCTCTGAATCCTTCGTGGAAAGTGACAGTGCCCCACGGAGTCTTTCCGTCGAAAGACAGTGCGAGAAAGACTTCCGGCGGGACTCCCTCAAGGACAAGTGCCGGGATGTTATAAAAACCGAACTTCTTGTAGTACTCCGGATGCCCCACGAGACAACAGCCGCGAGCCTGCATGCTCTTCAACCGTGATAATCCTTCATGAATTAGGGCTTTGCCAATGCCCTGGCGCTGGTATTCCGGCAAGACAGAAACGGGTCCAAGTCCGTACCAGTCCTGTGTACCGTCTGAAGTGGTCACCGGCGAGAATGCAATGTGGCCAACTACACGGCCATCAACCACTGCGACAAGCGATAGGGTGAGGACCTTGGCGGCGCGGAGCGCCTCGATGATGAACTGTTCAGTGTGGTTGCTGATCTCCAGGGTCTGAAACGCTGCTACCGTTACCTCAGCTATGGCCCCGATATCGTCGTTTGTCTCCCTCCTGATATAGATTTCTGAAGTCATGGTGTTGTTCTTCTCTCTTGGCGGCCAGAAATTTAAATTTGTCACTGAACCACTTCGAGTTTCATTCGGCTGGTAAAAAACAGAACGCGTTTTTTGTCAGTTTGATACTTTTGTTAGGCAGTTTATTAACTAACGTATAAATCCAAATTGCCCTTTTAGACTGATTAATAGAAATATTATAAAGTTATTCTTGATATTTATTATTTTGTAGTCTTATATCAAAACATTTTTGCAGCAATATATCTGCATTACGGTTACGTGCGATGATAAA
Organism: uncultured Bacteroides sp.; assembly: GCA_964431315.1. Classification (GTDB taxonomy): domain Bacteria; phylum Bacteroidota; class Bacteroidia; order Bacteroidales; family SM23-62; genus SM23-62. The sequence continues at coordinate 21,502 of CAYSJH010000058.1, forward strand.
TTCCTCAGTTCTCCTCGTATGAACCAAAACTTTATACGCATTTCTGGCACGCTTCAGAAACTGAGTATGATGGGCATCATATGAAGCAGCAATTTACCAGAATCTGTGAGATCAAATGCAAAATCGGTGGCAAATCCTGTCATTTTGTGATCCCAATCATCTGTAATTCCGTCCGGGCCGAAACTGATGACTACTACAGGGTTGATCTCATTTAACAAGTTGCACAATGCATGTTGTATGTCCTCTATATGATTGGGCACATGACTATCTGGATAATTAAGAAATATCGGAGGATTTTGAATGCCGATGGCTTGCAGGGCCACCCGCGCTTCCTGCTCGCGTACTTCAACCAGCGATTCCCCATGCAATTCTTGCCCTGTTTCATCCGGGCCGTCATCTCCGGAAGTGACATATACGATTGCAATGCGACAACCTTTTGATGTAAGCTTTGCGAGAGTTCCACTGATGATTGTTTCATCGTCCGGGTGAGCGAGAACAACACAGATTTGTTCATTTATTTTATTGATGTTTACCTCGGAATTGCAGGCAAAACTGCATAACGGTTAAGATAACCGGCTTGACTTCCGGAAAATCTTCCAAATTTAAAATCATCATCCTGTGGTTCAAGTCGGGTTAATTGATTTATTCTGTGCTAATTTCTCTGGCCATTTCTGACTTTGACCTTTTCCGGTTTTCTTAAAATAGCAGGATCCATAGTTGGTGTCCAACCTCCAAGAACATATTCGGGATTTTTGTAATTGGCAATCGTTTCGGCATCTTTTTTCATAGTCAGTTGCCTGGAAATTGCATGCCGTTGACTCACATCAACCGGTTTTCCATCGCTGATATTTATACTATTGTATTCCCAATAGCGAATGTTGGACGTAGCATTTCCCTCGATCCCCCACCCTACCGGACGAATACCATCAAGCTCACAATTAAGCAATACCGCTTCTGCGTAAGGATAGCCTTTTCCATGGTTATCGTTTGTGCGGGCTATTACAGTCTGGCCCGATCCAATCATCCGAAATTTACAGTTCAGAAAAACATTGCCGTGATTCGCCTGCGTATTACGAATCCACATATGTGGACCACCCGTTGAAATGAGTTCGCAATTCTTGAAGAATGCAGGCCCGCGTCCAAGTATATTATCTCCAAGGCCGGTGATACTGGTATTCTCAAGATACACCGAACCATTAATCTGCAGAGCATCACCGGATCCATATATACTTACGTTGTAAACGATATTCTCGCTACCCATTAAAAGAAGTCCCTCGGCCTGGGCAGGTTTATCATTTAGGGATCTTATTGTAAAATTAACCAGATGAATTCCTCTGCAATTGTCTCCCATAAATGCAGCACGACGGGATGGGAAGGTACCTGGCCATTCGTTGGTAGCAATATTTGCCGGATGTGGATTAAATACCTCATTGTTAGCATAGCACACGATGACTTTATCACGATCCTCTCCCAGGAAAGTGACGTTAGTCTTATTCCGGAAATATACAATCTCCTCATAAACTCCATTTTTAATGAAGATGGTTCTGCGGTCGGGATTGTAGTCGGTGATGAAATCAATGGCACCTTGCACCGTATTGAAATCTCCTGAACCGTCTGCAGCCACGACAAGCCGTTTCGAATTTGCCGGAGGAGGTGCCTTCTTTGTAGTGAATGTCCAGTCTGTTTTGTCAGAGATTCCTTTAAAGGTGCCGTCCTCCAGCTTTAAAACAGCCGGATCGATCTTTACATAATATGTTTTGTTATATTCCAGCAGGTTGTGGTGCAGATAAATGGTTGCTGAGGTGTCGTGAGTAATAACCGGGTAAAAATGAAATCCATCGGTAAAGCCTCCGATAATGGTAAGCTGATAATTGGCCGGTGTAGGCAGCGCAGCTCCGGAAGGCTTGCCCGGGTTGGTGTTGGCATTTGTGAAGTTGCCCGAAACATATGGATAGGGCGTTGGCGTATAGGGAACACGCTCCCGATTTGGAATGGTTGGTCCCGAGGGTATGCTCAAGTCAAGTGAATCCACCAATCTGTTATCAGAAGCATCATAGATACGGATTTTTCCAGAATCTCCCGGGATCGGTTCGCTGTGAAAGGTAAGTTTTAAATGTGTATCCGGATTTACATTTATTGCTTTGTTTGAGGGAAACAATTTATACGTTTTAAATTCGCTGTTAAACTTTTTCGTACACATGGTGGTCAGGTACAATAAACTGATTAGAGCCAGATACATAGATGAGGCAAAAACAGTTTTAGAAAGTGATTTACTTCTACGATTTTGCCTCATCATATCATTCCTGATATTTTGGTTAATCATTTCTTTCATTGTTAATTTTCTGTTTTGCACATAACGGTTGAGCTCAGCCGACGCGTTAGTTGTCGGCTGGAGTAATATGTTATATGACAATTATCCTTCGACTTTTAGAAATCTCTTTGGTCATTAATACCAAATTAGGTCATAGACAACGAAGACAAGCTAAAAGTTTTACTTTTCCCGTTTCATTAGCTACTACTGTGATTGGTTCGTGATAGTGAATATAACCAGGACCAACACAACACACATCTGCATTTACATAATAATCACCTGGATCAACTTCAAAACTGGCTATTCCATTTGCATTTGTCTTCTTTATTATGTCGCCAGGTGTGATATTGATTTCCACATCTTGGACTGGTGTTTCTTCGGGATCTTTATCGATGACTGAAACAGATATTATTGCTGTTTTGGATTCTGTAGGTTTTTTATTGCAAGAAACTGAAAAGAAAAATAAGGAAACGAGAAATACTGAATAGATCAATTTCATAGATAAGTTCATTATAATTGTTCCTTTACATTAGACTCATTAACCATATAACGGCAGAACTCACTGGTTTTTGCGGAGCGTAGCGGAACAAAAATCCAGTGTAGTGAGTTGTTATATGTTCTTATTGTTCTTTATTAACGGCCGCGGGTATGAAACGTAGCAGATTGCTGAGCTGCGTCTGTATCAACCTAGTAAAACGCTGATGCGGGACTTAACGCTCGTAAACCTACTGAAAATGTTATATTTTATACCCATTGGCAGCTGGGCTTTGGTTATTCATTCGTCATACCTTCCAATTCTTTCGGCAAATTCTTTCTCAGGTGATCCGTTCTCAAATTCAAATTTAGCTGTCTGTGCAAAATTTAGACCCTTAGCGAGCCGCGGAACGCCCTGGCACCATAGTAAGAGGGTGCACTGTTGTGATACACGAAGACATTGCCGTAGCGGAAATCAGCAAAGAGGGCACCACCGAGTTTTCTAATCTCAGAAGGTGTTTTCACCCAGCTCGATGTTTTCGTATCGAAATTTCCAAGTTTCTGCAACTCTCGATATTGTTCTTCCGTTAAAAGTTCAATGCCCATGGCAGCAGCCATATCAATAGCGTTATTTTCTGGTTTATATTCTTTCCTTGATTCCTGCCCTTCACGGTCGTAACAAACACTTCTGCGGCCTTCAGGACTTTCCGCTGAACAATCATAAAAAATGTATTCGCCCGTCTTTTTATCATGACCGACAACATCCGGTTCACCGCCAGTTCTTTCCATTTCATTGAGCGACCACAGTTTTTTAGTATTAGCTTCCAGCTTTGCATGTACTTTAGCCCATTCAAGACCTTCATGGCGGTTCATGTTTTTCTCAAAACGGGCTTTTAATGCTCTGATTAATTCTTCACGTTGTTCTGGTGACAACTCCTTTTTATTTCCCATTGTTATAATGTATAATTTTGATTTGCTTACAATGTCTTGCGATTGGTTATGCGCCATGTGCATATTCCTGTTATTCCGGACACCTAATCCTGCTTAAACCGGACAGTTTTTCATCCGTATTTTTCGCATAAATATTTCTTATAAATTAATCGATTTTATATGTCTTTCTCATGGACACTTCATTTTTAATTTTTTCTAAAGATTGAGAAAAACTATCATCAATATCAAAATTAGTCGGAAATACAAACTTGCTAAATGTTTGCCAACTTGTAGGTATATACACTTTTGCTACACATAACGGATAGCGGTTGAGGAGCGCTAAACGCACTAATGATCTTCATAATGCAAAGACCGCCCCGCGCTTGGCGTCTGCTCCAACCGCTTGTTATGCAACGCAATGCGTTGCTTTGACACCTGGGTACTTAATCCAATGTTAATCACTCTCAAGTTTCTTACAATGTGCCTTATTTGGATCTTTGACCTAGTCTATCTCTCATAGTTTCTTGGTGGAACACAGCGCCACATCTCGACAATTCTTCCATCTTCTAAAAGAAAATCAGCCATCACCAGTACCACGGAGTGTTCTCCAGCAATCACTAAATGGTATGAGCAGCGAACCGCAACCCTACCCCCCTCAGCGATTATGTTATCGATCTTCACATAAATGCTGTCAAACGGCAGACGAGCCTCCTTCAAATAGTCAATAAATTCTGAAACATTTGTTGTTCTAACACTGCCCGCATCGAAGTATCTGCAATTGGGGGCGAGGAGTGCATTGACAACATCTAGATTGCCCTGACCAACAATTTCCTTAAAAAAGCGCATAACGACGGTCTTGTTGTCTTCGTTTGTAGAGATATGCTTTGGAACCATCGATTCGACTCCTGTCCTAGATAACGGAGAACATCCCGAAATCATTTGTCCCGCAGCAAGAATGACGATCAAACGTATGGACCAATTAATCCCTGATAGGATACCCCACACAATCCGCTCCCTTTTTGAATTGAAAGCGATACTAAAAAATGTATTGGAATGCTGCATAACGGTGGAGCTCAGCGGCTTGCGCCAGCTGGCGTGTTTTTTTGCGCTTTCGATGTATCACTGATCAGCAAAAAGCATGACAGCCAGCAAGTCTGCTGCAGCGAATTGTTATACTTTTACCTTCTTAATAACGACTTCAATAATAAATTGGATTCCGAAATGCAACGAGTGTGACATATTGAATATCAACGGATTGTCAAGCCGTGTTGGTACGGTGCTTATTTCAATAATTCATTCACTTCATCTCTCAGTACAGGAAGAGATCTTTTAATTATTAGCCAAAGAATATCAGGAGTTATAGTGTCATATCTATGAATAATCCGATTTCTTGTGTCTACTATTTTCCTGGAGTCAGAAATGGCTATTTCGGGGTATAATTTAAGTATCCTGTTTAATGCCTCACCAATAATTTCAATATTTCGCTCTACTGCCTTTCGCGTTTTGAGATCTTTTTCAAAATCTGGATAGCTTAACGTTTCTGGCAGAAACTCATGAATTTCTTCTATTGATTTTCTGATATCCTCGAGCCAGACATTTATTTCATGCTTCATAAATCAGCCTCTTGGATTTATTAATACTCTGAAGAAGATATTTATTATGAATAGCTTTCTGCTCTAATAAATCAATAGGGCGTTTAAGTAGCTCTTCAAGAGAGAATTTCAATGCAAAATAATTCTCAGCATAATCAAGAGGATCAACTATTTGAAAATCAACCATCAAGTCAATATCACTACTTTCAGTGAATCTGTCATCTATAACTGATCCAAAAGCAAATAGCTGTCTCACCTTGTGATTCTCACAAAGTTTATTGATTTGATCTATGTAACTCTCCAAATACATATACTGTAACACAAAATTAGCAAAACCCCTCAAAGAATTGATATTTCAGACTTTGTACCTAACACATATGAATGATTCATTATTTTAGTCTGACCATAAAGAAAGTATAAAGAGCAGTACTTAACCGCAAAAAACCAGACGGCCAGTAAATAAAACTTGCCACCGAACTGCACCGAGGACAGAGATTCGATAAAACCAGCACGCGTTTATTGTCGGCTACAGTACGTTGTTAGCCAGCCATTTCGACTCAGTCTTTTCGGATTCTCTCAATCGTTCGATTACTTATTGCAGCCATCATCGGATATGACATTAACTGCATTCGATTCATTCGAACATATTTTTCTGAGGCTATGTATTCTGACAGATCATCCCAGGTTCCATGATCTTCAATTACTGCGCCCATATGGACAAATCCCTTCTCTCCGAAGTTGAATTCACAACTGCTCTTTCCGTCCTTAAAGGAAACCGAATACCCGAATGGCCTCCCGCTCCTCTTTAATCGGTTCAACGATCCCTCATAGAAAGCTTTATCGTTGATATGAGAGTCAATTGATTTCCATTCTCCATCAATTTCAACATCAATCCACGAATGGGGACCTGCTTTCGGCAAGAATGGAAACGCAAATCCCGGGAAGATCCCTCTCATAATCTCAATGTCGATGAGAGCACAATGAATTTGAGCTGGTATATTTGAAGCTTTGCAGAGCGCGAGGAAGAGGCTTGCTTTGGTGTTGCAATAACTGAATCCTAATTCGAGGACTTCGGAGGCTTTCAATTCATCCCAAGTGGAGGGGAAACCAAACTTGATGCCGTCTCTCATAAAGTAAAAGATAGCCTCAAGTTTTTCTATCCGCGTCGCTTTGCCCTTAGTTAGTTCTTTAGATTTTTCGATGATGGAAGGGTGATTGAAATCGGACAACCTAATTGTAGCGTTCATTTGATCATCTCCTTTTATGATTTAAATAAAGTATGTTTGAAGGCTGGCTAACGGTGGAACTCAGCCGCCGCGTTAGCGCTCGGCTGTAGTGATTTGTTATATGTTTTTATTCTCTTAACAATATGTTGCACCAGTTGGAATTTATTTCCTCTTTTTCATAGTGATGTTTCCTGTCCAGTGATGGTGTGAATTGGCATCTTCCGAGCTATTATAATCATCTGTTTTGCCTTCTCCTGTGGCTTCTGCAAATTTACCTGTCCCACCAAGTATTTTAAAATCATCTTTCCAGTAACAAGCAACAAATGATGGATGGTCTTCCTCTTTTCCTTCTATTACTTTTCCTTCACACGAGACAAAAAGCGTGTCGTTGTCTGAGTCTACAAAATACGAGTAACTATTACCATAACGACCACTCTCCCAATGAGCACAAAAATCGAAATGTACTTTAATATCACCCAATAAGTCCGATGTGCCCTTGCAATCTACAATCACACGCCAGGGATATATGGTATCTGTACATTTTGGATTTGGAAGCGTGTCAGGGCCAGCATACATGTAATCCCCAATAAATTCAGCCTCAAAGGCTTTGGTAACCATTTCAGTTTTATCATCAGCCTTTTTTGATTCTGAAGAAGTGTTTTTACAGGAATAAAAGTTCAATGCCAAAAATAGCATTTAAGCAAAACTCGTAATGATTGTTTTTGTATTCATAATGATTTTAGTTAAAATCTGCTTCAATAGACATCAATTGAATGTAAGTTAAGTAATTAATCAGTAATAATCAAGGCAATAATATGTTTTGGACTTACCCCAAAATTTAACCAAATCCAAAACTTAACTGGGGATGGGGTAT
>CAYSJH010000059.1:0-9022 GCA_964431315.1 uncultured Bacteroides sp.
CATACATGGAAGCGTGGTTCCGTCAAAATCATAGTACCCGGTTATGAGATATCCTCCATCATTATCCAGGAGAATATTGTATGCAGCATCGGAATATGTGCCTCCGTATGTCTTTAACCAGATTATCTTACCATTGGCGTCGGTTTTTAGGAGCAAGATATCCAGGTAATCACCGACCCTTGTAAAACCGGTTATAACGTATCCTCCATCACCGGCCCTGACGATTTGTGCCGGCGGATCATATGCGTCGGTAACGAACAGCCTGGTCCAAAGCGTATCGCCGTTTTGATCCACCCTGATCAGGGACACATCATTGGAACTGCTTCGGCCAAGTATCAGAAATCCCGTCGAATCCACTGTAATAAAGTCGACCGGCGTGTTTTCATAGGATTGCACATAGGTATCTGACCGGAGTGTATCACCAAACTCATCTAACTGCAGAAGAAATATGTCCTTCGGTCCCGAGCTCCATTGGTTCCCGCCCAGAATATAATATCCGCCGCTACGGATAAATTTCACCGGATAGTTACCATAGCTTCTGCTGAATTTTATCTGACCATGCATGACCGGCGACAGGGACAGGAAAGCAAAAACAAAAAGCAGGATAATATGCCTATTATTATCTTGAAAATGAGTATACATACTGTACATTACGGAGTAATTAATATTGTTTGAGTTGGTTCATTAAATAGTTATCTCAGGATAAATACCTGAGGGATAAAAATAAAGAAATTATTAATGGTAAATCAGACCGCCCTTACGAATTCAGTTCACAGTCATTAATATGCTAACACTGCGGTGTTCTATTTAATGAATTTACCCTTTTCAAGCAGCAGGTTTTCATGCATTATACGGACCAGGTACAAACCTTGAGGAAGATCACTGACATCGATGCTGCAGGCATCCCCATAGTTCACCGGCAATTTTTCACTGACCACCTGCTTTCCTGTCAGATCCATGATCATAAGATCAATAAATTCATAGCTGTTATTGCTCAGTTCAACATAGAGTCGATCGGTTACAGGGTTGGGATAGAGCCTGGCATGTGCTGCTACCGGTCCGGTCAGACCGGTCACATGGTTTGAGATCTTTATGTCTTCGCTGTATACCAGGTTGCCGTTGGCATCATAAACTTTAAGATGTACCGGATTATTTTCGTCTGACATCGTGCGAGTAACTTCATTTCCCTGAATTACAGTTCCATTCCCGAAGTCCCAGAAGCACTGGTACGAACTGTCAGGTGTATTGTATTGAAAGCGCTGTACATCTCCTGTACCCGAATAGGTCCAGTACCCGAATGGAACAGCAGGTACCGAGTAATCCATGATCGCAAAGGATCCTGCTATTGTGCACCCGCCAGGGGTAGCCAGGATAACATAATAGGGCATATTCGCACAGAGCCCGGAAACGAAGGTCCCGGAAACACCGGTGGACCAGTACACGGAGGCGGGCAATTCATACTGGTTTGCCGGATCGTAAAGACTGGCCGAGGCTGTCCCGCTGCATGGCAGTCCGAGTATGCTGGATGTATTCAGCCTGATCCTGTAATCACAGGGTATCGGTAGGATGGTATCGTACGGGGCATCTATGTAATGGCAAAAGGTACTCGAACAGCCTGATTTTGTCGTAATGGTCAGGCACACCCTGTAGGCAGGCTCCGGAGGATAATAATAGCCGGAAGGCTGTGTGGGATCGGGTGGGAGGCTGTCATACCAGGGCCTTTCCCGGAAAACATGTATGGGATTTGGTTCCGTGCTGAAATTCCCGTCCCCGAAATCCCAGAACCATTCCGTCACGTCTCCGTAAGAACTGTCGGAGAAGGCATATTGCGGGGGATAACTGTCCAGTATGCTATAAGCAAAACCTGCCTGGCAACCGGGGATAATAATTGTGTCCGGCCCTCCTGCATACAGTTCCGTACAATAGGTCCTGGTACAGCTGTCCGTTGTCAGGATTGTCAGGCAGACGGTATAGATTCCCCCCATGAAATCGTATCCATGAACAGGATCAGGTTCCTCGCCCACCGTTCCATCTCCGAAATCCCATAACCATTGTAACGTATTTTCAGGAACTTCGCTTTCAAATGAATAAAGGATGATCTCGGGAATACTGATCAGGCTGTCGTTTCTGTAAGGCCGGAAGAAGACATGGCATTTTTCCGGTGTACTAACCAGTGATATGACCTTGCAAACCTCGGACACACATTCGTCGGCAAAGGTCACCTCCAGGCATACCTTTATTTCTTCGGGGAAATGGGTCCCTAAACTGTCGGGGAGGAAGGTATAGATATGCAGCGGATTTCTCTCTTCGGAGGTATATCCGTCACCAAAATCCCAGGACCAGCGAATGGCTTCCCCCTGGGAATTATCCGTAAACTGGATGGGGGCACAGGCCACGAAACACATGATCCTGTTGTCATAATTATAATTGAAGTCAGCCTGGCAACCGCTGACGGAGGTCGAATCATTCCCGTAGAGGAGGTTCAGGGAGCAAACCGTTATAACCAGCATCCAGTTTATTGTTTTCATGATTTGAAGTAATACAGGTCAATATATAAGATGCATAAAACCAGGAATTGGTTGCTGCAAATTTACGGAATTCAGGGAGTACATTTCAATACCTGCCATATGTCCTGGCCGTTTCCACCATTGCAAAAAGATTTTCGTCCGGGGTATCCCTCCCGCACTGGTCTCCGGTTGACAGGATGAAACCACCTCCACCGGCTGCATCGTCAATAGCCTTTTTACATGCTTCCACGACATCTTCCCTTGAACCGTGAAGCATGACCCTGGAGGTGTGTAAATTCCCTTTAAGCACTATCATATCCCCGTACAGCTTTTTTAATTCTGCCAGGTTGCAATCGCCCATCGGCGGGATTTCCAGGGGATCTATAATCGTGAGATCCGTTTCTTCGGCGGCAATTTTAACGAGTTCGGTTTCGGGTCCGCATGAATGGACATGGGTCGGGATCCCCAGGTCACGTGCAAGTTTCGTAACCCTTTTAAGGGCGGGCAGGGCAAGGTCCCTGAATATTTCGGGGGACTGAAACACAAGGGAACCGGATGCACCGCAAAAGAGGAAATCCGGTTTTTCGTCCAGTGAAGCTATGATACCCATCCTTCTCTCCATAATCTCTATCATCCTGTCCCTTATCGCATGGTACTTCCCCGGATCCTCGTAGTATTCATAAATGTCTTCGGGCCTCCTGAGTATCAGCGTTTCTACTCCGCTCGGCATGCCAACTATACCCTGGTCACCCATTTCTCTTTTTATCAGTTTCCAGAGTTCCATTCCCTTCGGCCAGTCCTTAACATGGGCCAGATCTTCAAATTCATCCGGAACGGGTTTTAAACCGACCTTGCCGGGAAGGATATCGGTAGCCGGAGGATTGTCCCTGGTATGAACCTCGACAAATTTGCTCCATTCATCAGTCTGTCCGCAATATTCCTGTGTTATGATCCTGTTGTTGTCTCTGTGTACAATCTTTTTCTCCCACTTTTTATCCAGGTCCCCGAAAAGATCCCCAAACTCATACAATTCAAAACCCCCGTCAATTTCAAAAAATCTGACTGCGTCAATGTATGCCTTCCATAGAGGAGGATCCTGGTACAGATAAATATCCCAGAAAGGTTTACCGGTCAACCGGGCGGGCACCATATTGGAAATATCAGGGCAAACGGGAACGCAATCCGTGGGTTCCCGTCCAAGGACCTTCAGTAATCTTACCCGGCTGGTCATAAAGTGGCTGGTTATAAAATTAACAGATCAGGAATCAATATTGTTTGGTATTGATTTTTAAGCTATTAAAATAATAAATTTGATGAAATTACCATTCTCCTATGAAACCATTGACGAAAGTTAATCCAGAACAATTGCACCTGCATTTCCGCGAGTCAGTTTACGGAATCAAACGACTTATCAGAAATCCGTACTTCTATATAGGGCTGATCCTGTTATTGTTCGGGATTCAGCTGAATTATTACTCACAGACCTATTTATACAACCATTACGGGGAAGGAAATGCCCTGCCAGGCCTTCCTGATCTGATACTGGATCATATTCCGTACTGGGATGTTGATTACCTGTACGATTTTTTTTGCCTGGCAGCAGGACTTATATTTGTTTTCTATATCATTGATAAAAAAGCCTACGGGAAGGTTCCTTATTTTTTGTTGCTCCTGGGTATTTTCCAGACGGTCAGGGGAATATTCATAGTTCTTACACCCCTTGGAAATCCTCCGCTTTTCGACGGAACCCAGGGGCTGTTCAATGGCTTCTCAAAGTATGAATACGGCGTATATCCTTCCGGACACGTAGGCGCGGTTTTTTTGTATTGCCTTCTCTCGGAAAGTAAAACCTACAAAACGATTTTACTGGTATGCCTCACTATTATCATAACTTCACTGTTTCTGGCCCGGGGCCACTACAGTATCGATATAATCTCCGGAGTGCTGTTCGCCTATGCAATCAAAGCCTTTGGGGATAGGTATTTATTACAAATCTTCTCTCAAACATCTCTCAATGGGAAATCCAGGAACATGGCCATTACTTTTAAAAAGGCCGGATCAAAATAGTCTGATATCTTAACCCTGAGGATCACTGGGATAGCTCCTGGATTTTCACGATATTCCCTTCCAGGTCAAAAAACAGCTTTTCACTCTGATCCGCTTTTTTGACTTTTACAATGAATCCAATCGGTTCATTTGTAATATTATCCAGTGTTTCATATACATCCCCGGTTACTTCCCAGTCCCGGTATTCACCCTTCTGAAGCGTGTTCAGAGCCGCATCAGGAAGGATGGAAAGACTGATCAAATGGTTTAAATTGATAATATCTCCCTCCTTGGAGTACTTGGCCCTGTAATCCTGATCATTGTCCCTGTAAGCCACAATATAGACTTCCGGAATTTTTACCTTGACTTCCTCTTCAGGTGTTTCCTTGTAAACCAGCCAGGTCCTTTCAATTATATCCGGCTTGTTCTTAATGAATGCCGCCACAACAACTTCCGGAACCTTCTGTTCGTCAATTAATTCTTCTGCCTTTTCTTTTATGATCTCCCTTTCCATTGCAGCTTTTACAGCATCGCCCGGAGAACTTGTCTTACAGCTGTATACCAGGAAGGCCATTAAACCTGTAAGGGATATTCCCAGATAATATTTCATTGTTTTCATAACTTAAAATATTTAAGGATTTTTCTATTTTACGATCAGGCATTGTACCTGAAATTTGTATCTGATCATAACGATCAAAGATACAAAGTTACATTCACCTTCAGGGAATTTGTCCCGGTTTTATTTTAAAAATCCTTAATATTATGTTAAGAATTCTTAAAATATACCATTTGTTTCGGGATACTATTTGCCGGGCCTGATTTTATGGATATTCAGCGGTTGGTTCGGACCATTTCATTTAATCTCAATGCATTTCTCACTGCAAAACCATTGAAATCGTTATTAAAGAATGCCCATACATCGAGACCCGCACCGAGCCAGGACAGGATTTTTTCCGCATAATGCAACAGGGAAGACTCATCGTAATCTGAAGCATACAGCTTTTCCATTCCATGAAAACGCATGTATACAAAATCCGCCGTAACGGCTTCATGATAAGGAAAGCGTTTACCAGAATCGGCAATTACAAATGCGATCCCATTTTCCGCAAGCAATGTAAAAAAACCGTCGGTGATCCAGGATCTGTGCCGGACCTCAACGGCAAACCTGTATGAACCGTACCGAGCCTTTAACAGGCTGATGAAATCAGCTGCAAGGGATTTATCAAATGACAGGCCCGGGGGCAGCTGGATCAGAACCGGACCCAGGCGCGATTGCATATTCCCGAACAGATCAAAAAAACGCACCAGGGCTTCTTCACAATCCCCCAGCTTTTTCTGGTGGGTAATGAAACGGCTGAGTTTCACGCAAAACCTGAATGTATCCGGGGTACGCTTCAGCCATCCATCTACGGTTGTTGCCCTTGGCAGATGATAGAAGCTGGAATTCAATTCGACACAATCGAACTTCGAGATGTAGAATTCAAGGTACCTGGCCGGTTTTATTTCAGGAGGATAAAAGATTCCGGACCAGTGCCGGTAACTCCAGCCCGAAGTGCCGGTAAACCAGCCCGAGGCCTTGGTTCTGTTTTCCATATTCACATCTACAGGTAAAATTGAATAAATCCAACTCCCGGATTTTCCCATTTCATATAAAACTGGGCAAGGGAATCAGTTAAACAAACCAAACGCCATCACCGGCGAACCGGGGTATGCGACCGCGTAGTCATTGTGGCCCAGTATTATCCCGTCATGCACCGCGGTTATGGTTTCATTCAGCTTCCCGAAGGCATTGTAGACCCTGGCCAGCCGGTCACCACGATGCACCACTTCACCCGGCTTTTTGGAAAAACGGATGATCCCGCTGGTGGAGCAAAGGGGATTTGATGAATAGGTCAGTATTTGATTGCGGACAGCTTCCGGGACTGGATGCTGCGGGATTCTCATGCTCTCGTCTACCATTCCCATGTCAATAAGAATGCTCATTATCGCGGCCGTCCCGTAGGCAACATTCCGTTCATTGATGATCAGGGATTCGCCCAGTTCAAGGGTCAGGGCGAGGATATCGTTCATATTTACTGCGTAGGAGAAGGATGCCGAAATCCTTTCCGCTTCCTGGATAGCCGGAAGATTTGATATCCGCGCGTAATGCTTAAGTTCATCGTGCCTGTGATGTTCATGCAGGGCGTCGATCAGGACATAGGGGATGGACTTGTTCCAGTCATTATGGAGATCCAGTACGATGGTAGGTTTCCACTCGGAAAGCTTATCCATGATGATGGCAGCGATCCGCTGGGCCAGGGTTCCTATATGGCTGCCCGGGAAGGACCGGTTCAGGTCCTCGTTGCTCAGGCTTATTCTCCGGCTTGTATTTTCAAATCCAAAGGGATTGAGCAGGGGAAAGGCGTAGACTTTGCCGCGCAGTAATGTTTTTTTCAGTATCCTGAATAGTTCCTGGACAACCACGGTCCCCCCTATTTCATCGCCATGCATGCAGGCCGTGATGACCACAGCCGGCCCGGGCTGGGAGCTTTCCATTTCCATGACGGCAATGCGCCGTACGGAGAGATCGTGTCCCGTCATCACTTTTATGAAGGAGTACTTCTGCTTGATGGCATTTGTAACTGGCATATGGTATTGCTAATCCGAAAGATCCACATAAATTTATAAAGATCGTTCCGGATTATCATCATTGAAAGCCGGAAGAATTTCCAGGCAGGCAGACCAGCGACCCCCAAGCCAGACAGACAGGCAGCAGGCCAGGCGTTCGGGGGACTTTACTTTTTCAGCAGATCTCTTATTTCAGTTAAAAGAACCTCTTCCTTCGAGGGGGCAGGCGGTGCAGCAGGGGCTTCCTGCTCTTTCCTCTCAAGTTTTTCCCTCATTTTATTGTAGCCCTTCAGGACCAGGAAGATAGCGAAGGCAACGATTATAAAGGTTATGATGGTATTAAGGAACATTCCGTAACTGATCGCAACTTCCGGTATGGTCACATCCCCCTTCACGGTTGCATGCTGCAGAAAGATCTTCAGGCTTGAAAAATCGACATTCCCGAGCAGCAACCCTATGGGTGGCATAATGATATGATCCACAAGGGATTTAACGATGGCCCCAAAATAAACTGCCATGATGAGGCCAACTGCCATTTCCAGGACATTGCCCCGGCTGATGAAATTTTTAAATTCTTTGAACATAATCTGAGGATTTTTATGAATAATGTTTTTTAAGTAAAATACCAGCAGAATTTAAGAAAAAGGATTCTGATTGCAATAGGTGATTAATTGCTTAGGTAGACAAATTATAATCCCAGCATTATAGAACTGCCTACTTTTTATTAGTTTGCAGAATCTTTGGCAACTCAACAGATGTATGAAAATATAATCTTTTTCAGTCTCTTCCTGGTACTGGTCATGGGGGTCCTGTTACTTGACCTGCTTGTGATCGGCCGGAAAAGCCATGAAGTACACTTCAGGGAAGCTGCCATCTGGAGCGGGGTCTGGATCTGCCTTGCGTTCGGGTTTGCCCTCTTACTCAGGTTCTTTGCCGAACACTTTCACGGGATTGAAAATTTTGACAAACTCGCGTTTATCACCAGGAAATACTCACCATTCCTCAAACTTGATCCATCCAGCTTCGAGAACAGCCTGGAGATCTATCGGAAAGACAGTGCCATTAACTTCATCTCCGGTTACCTGATCGAGTGGTCACTTTCTGTTGATAATCTGTTTGTTATCATGGCAATACTGGCTGCTTTTTCGGTCAGGAAATCGGATTATAAGAGGATCCTGTTCTTCGGAATAATCGGGGCAGTGGTGATGCGCTTCATTTTCATTTTTGCAGGTGCGGCCCTTATTTACCGGTTTGAATGGGTGCTTTACGTATTCGGAGCCTACCTGATCTATGTTGGCGTAAGGATGTACCTTAACCGGAACCGGGAAACCAGGATAGAGCCGCAGAACCATCCGGTTGTCAAATTCCTGTCCCGCAGGTTCAAGGTGTACCCGAGATATGTGGATGACCGTTTCTTCATCAGGAAATCCGGCGTGGTATACATCACTCCTCTTTTTATCGTATTAATGATCATCGAGTTCACAGATGTCATTTTTGCATCGGACTCGATACCCGCGATTTTCGCGGTTACGCGTGACCCATACATTGTATTTTTCTCAAACATCTTTGCCATACTGGGACTGCGTTCCCTGTTTTTCCTGCTTGTCAGGGTGGTCGAAAAGTTCCACCTGCTGAAAATCGGCGTGGCGATCCTGCTGTGTTACGTAGGGATCAAATTAATGCTCCATGAGTGGCTCGATCCCATCGGGTTCAGGCCAATCTATTCCCTTTACATCATAATTACCGTATTGATTGGCAGCATCCTGCTGTCCATGATCATCCCCGGAAAGCAATCCCATATTGAACCCTGATTGGGTCTTTCCTCACAGAGGGACCTGATATCACAGGGAAACCTGATCTCA
>CAYSJH010000059.1:9122-27981 GCA_964431315.1 uncultured Bacteroides sp.
GGGGGACTGAATTTTTAATTCCTTCGGAACGGTTACTTTATCTATCGGCAACGTCAAAATAATAAACCGGCGAAAAAGTGAAATTCCTTCTGTTTGCCATAGTATTGCTCAAAGGTCCCGTTCATGCGTTTGAGGGCAGGGTGGTATTATCAACACCTTCTGTCCCGGTTTACGAATGCCTGACCCTGGCAAAAGCAGAAAATTTCCTTTCAGTCGGTGAAATCTACAGCATTCAATCCATTCCCGATCAACCGCTGCAACAGGTCTTTCAGAAAATGCAGGGAAGGCTGATTGCAATAAATGCTCCAATTCCCGGAAAGTCATTCCCGTGCACAAATGAGCCGGCACGGATTATCAATGTCCACCTGGTTGTTCCAAAGGTTCACTCACCCTAACTGAAGATCCATTCCCCGGAATAATGAAAGGGCATACTCCCCTGCATACGGTCATGCAGGCGGGAAGGCATGCCCTGAATGAGTCTTTATTGAAAATTTCAATTAAATGATCATACCATGGAACATTCACATAGAATTGAACAGGTAAGAGAACCTAAAGCCAGGACCAATGTCAGAGCAACAATCATTATACTAGGCATTATGGCTCTCATGTTGTTCGCAATTGCGTATACCCTTATTCGGATGTAAAATGAGGCCGGTCAAAACCGGCCTCATCCGCATATATTTGGTCCTAAAAATCGTTACCAGTCCCCTGTTTTCCGTCCTAATAACAGAACCTTAAAGTTAATGGGACATGAGAATACAAGCATCTGTTATATTGCTGAGTATCTGCCTGAGCGTTGCGTCACAGGCAGATTCTCTGCCGGAGAACGTGAAATCCGTTTTCAACAGTAAGTACCCGGGCCTGTCCATCGATGACTGGAGCTTCAGTGACAATCTGTATTCCATTGATTTCTACAAAGGAGGAACGATGTACACTGCAGTCTTCAAGGCGGATGGCATATGGATTGAAACTTCGGAGATCATTTCCGATATGGATCTTCCGGCACCATTACAGGACTATGTCAAAAAGAATTATCCCAATGGCAGCATATCTTATTCCGAGAAAGTCGAAGGAAGTGATAAAACCCATTTCCTCAGGGTAACCCTCTTTTTTAATGAATCCTCCTATATCATCCGCTCTGACCTGGACGGTAAAAATATAAAGGTGCAGTAAATTAAACCGGTTTACTGAGGGCCTGCAATGACCGATTTATACTGCACCCTTCCGCCCGGATATGTATTTTAAAATATTAGAGGATAAACAGTCCGCCGAAACCGGCTGCAATCAGAATAACCAGGAAGGCTACCCCAACAATGCCACAGATCAGGCCCGCAAGTGCCATCCCCCTTCCTTCCTGGCTGGGATTGGCCTTAATCCTTTTCAGGGCTATGGTTCCGAATATTATCCCGAGGATACCCGCTAGAGGAAATATTACCAGCGAGCTTATACCCAGCACCATAGCTGCTATAGCCAGACCTTTCGCCGGTTTGGCATTCGAGGACGGAGTGGCGGCCCTCGGTGCCACCTGCATGCTGCGCAGATCACGTTCAAACTTCCGGTTAAACTTCCTCATCTCACGTGGGCTCATCAATTCAAGGGGGACAGAAGTTTCGGTCGCATTTGAAATTCTGAGCTGTTCTCCGGCATAGGCGGAAATGCCTGAATTCCCGGAGTTGTTATCGGCAGATGCGATCAGATTTTCATGAATTCCCGCTCCGTTGTCAATTTGTGCCTCAAGGGAGGAAACGGGTGAGATCTCCGGTTTCAGGTCCCTGGTTACCAGCGCGCCGGCGTCCCTGGTGGACCGGTTTGTTTTCGTATCGTACTTATTGGCACTCAGCTTGTCCAGGTTCTTTGCGTAGGTTTGCCTGGTCCTTTGCGGAGCTTTGGTTTTAATCTTGCTGGTGGTCCTGGCAAGATAATTATTCTGGTCTATCTCGGGACATGCAACCTGCCTGTAGGATGAACAAGATCCGAGGACCAGTGCGGCTGTCAGAAACATTGACAGCAGGTGATTTTTTTGAAAGGATTTCATGGTAAAGGTTTTTAGAATTTAACAGGTCAAATAAAAGTAAGGAATATTTTCAATTACCGGGAATTAGGCCCGGAAAATTTGCATTAACTTGGGGAAAAAATCTGACTTGGAGCCCGTCGTACTCAAAGATAAATCCGTAAAACCGAATGATGAGGTCGTGTTTGCGATCATCGGGGAAAAGAGATCCTGAAAAAGAACGGCCGGTGCGTCTGTTAATTTCAAGGATGACATGGGACTGGGAAACTTACGAAAAACTGAAACATGGGAGGGAAAACCGGGAGCTTGAATTGCAGTGCTGCATGATCGACACCTGTCATTATACCTTCCCCGGGAACCTGGACCGCCTGCTGGAAGGAATAGCAGAACTCAAACCGGTCCGGAAATCAGCCAGATCAACAGGCATTAACAAGAGCATGGTTATACGCATGTCTGCTTAAAACCATAAAAGAGCAGGCAGGTTTAAACCTGCAGATTAACCTTTAAGCAACCAAACGAAACCTGTTGAAAAGCGGGATTTACTTGTATTCACATACATAGCCCATGGAATATTCCGCTTCGTCCATCATGTAATTCAGTTCCTCCATGTCATCGGCACAGATCACCATGGCCTTGTTCCGGAAAACACCGGAATAATCAAAACATTCGGCACAGTAATCGGGTTCGCAGGACTTCAGGCTCAGGGCAGCCGATGCCAGCACCAGGATAGCCAGCCTGGTAAGTATTTTATTTGGTTTCATCGCTTTACGAAATTTAGGTTCAAGGGGTCGGGGACCCATATGTAATTTCGCAAAAACAATGCCGGAGAGTGCAGTATCCCAATCAATTCCGGGTATTACTCTTTCTTTTATACACAACGGGTATCTCGGCTGGGAGTTTTCCGCTGGGAAAACACCAGGGTACCCGTTCTAACAGAATCCACTATATTTACGGGAACAGAATTGTAAATATTACGGGACCCGGAAGGCTCCCCCTGCAGAACCTGAATTGCTGCGATTAATGATGAACCTGCTAAGCTACCATGATGAATAATAAGCTGTGGACCAGACGCTGGCAAAAACTCCTATGGATTATTCCCCTTGTGTTTGCGGGTATTGACCTGGATGCCCAGATGCTGGCTGATTTTGAATCCCCTGAGAAGACTCCCCCCTTCTACGGTGACAGCAGTGCCGTGGTACCAAATCCGGATAAATCGGGCATCAATACCAGCGACAGTGTGGGATATTACAGGAAAGTCGCAGACAACTGGCATTGGGTTTCACTTCAGTTCCCCGATACCATGAAGGTCCGCTATAACAATACCCTGACCTTCAAACTCCGTACCAGCACCCAGGGAAGGATCTTTGCTAAATTCTGGATCGGCAGCGAGGTCATGATCGAGAACTGGTGCCCGGAGTGGAATTTCAGGCCTTCACCCAATGTGTGGACCGAGTGCACCATGGACATGACCCCTGCCATGGGCAAGGAATTCACGCTGCTGCAGCTGGCCGCATGCGTTGATAATACAGCAGAGGCTGATGTCTGGTTCGATGACGTGAGGCTCAGCAATCCCGAGGCGGGCGACGGCTCCCCGAAGGTTTTTTTCAGCATGTCAGCCGGCAAAGCGCTCACGGGCAAGGAAATCACCTTCGATGCTTCCGCCTCGTACGACTACGACGGGGACATCGTCGATTATCACTGGGATTTCGGCGACGGCACCACGGGCTCGGGGAAGACCGTAAACCATGTCTTTGAGCGGGACAGCCTCTTCTTTCCCACCCTGACCATCACGGATAACGAGGACAAATCCGCCTCCCTCTCATCGCATATTTTTATAATCCCTTCCGGAGGCAAGATCTCATCCCCGCATATCCTGACCCCGGCGCCCGAAACCAACCGTAAGATCGAGGCCGTCTTCGAGATCAACGGCAGCTATGCGAACGTCTATGACCCGGACGAGGTAATGGTGGATGCCGTTGTCACATACCCGGATGGGGATACCTCGCAGGTGCCCTGCTTCTATTACGTAAAGGTTGATTATGAAAACGGGCAATGGGTGGAGGATCCCGGATTCCAGTCCTGGATGCTGCGGTTCAGTTCCCCTCAGGCAGGCACCCATTCGCTGAAACTTACTATCACGGACGGTGATGGTTACTCGGAGGCCGGTCCCTGGACAATTATTGTCGCCCCAGGGGAAAGCAGGGGGATCATCCGGGCCGATACCCTAAACCGGCAATACTTCAGGCATTCGACCGGCGAGCCTTTCTATCCGCTGGGGATCAACATCGGGTGGAACGGGATCGGGAATTACGCCACCATCATTAACAATCTTTCACGGGGGAATGCCAATGTATTCCGTTACTGGCTCACCCCGTTTGCGGGACAGGCACTGGAGTGGAAAAGCGGCTATTACATTGATTACGGGGGACTGGGCAGGTACCGCCAGGAATCGGCCGCGATGGGAGATTCGCTGCTGGAGCTCTGCGAGGCAAGGGATGTTTACATGCAGATGGTGCTGTTCCAGCACGGGGAATTCTCGGAGAACGTGGATGCGATGTGGGAGACCAATCCCTATAATTCCGTCAACGGGGGCTACGTCGACCGGGCCGAGGAGTATTTCTACAACGACGATTGCATGGCCCAGGCGAAAAAACTGCTCCGGTACATCGTGGCACGCTGGGCCTGGTCGAAAAACCTCTTCGCCTGGGAATTCTTCAACGAAGTCCAGTTTACAGGTATCCACAACATCCAGTCCTCCAAGTGGTTCCCAGGAGTGCTCAACTGGCACAGCGAGATGGGCCGGTACATCGGATCCATTGATCCCTTTGACCACCTGCAGACCACCAGCGCCTCCACCCAGCAGTTGTCCCAGCTTGACAACCTAGCAGTGCTCGACAACCTCCAGTACCATCTCTACGAAAGCGAAACCTCCATGCTGAACCTCCAGGCGGACCTGGATTACCGTTTCAGGGGGGAACTGCAGCATGCCTCGGTCATAAACGGGGAATACGGACGAAGCGGGGATGCCGATCTCAGCATGGATACCCAGCGCAATGCCATCTGGAACGGGATCATGACGCAGGTCCCAAGGTATATGTGGGTCTGGGAAAACTACCTTCAGCAATCCTGGGCGGACCTGTTTGCCATGCCCGCGCAATACCTGTCGGATGAGGACTTTTCAGGGGAAGAGGGCCTGGAGGATTATACCCTGGTGCAGTCACACCCGACGTTAGATCTGAAGTCCCACGGGCTGTCCACGGGCACCAAATATTACGGTTACATTTACGATCCCGCAAACGGGACGAACATTAAAGGGACCACCATCCGGATCGATGATCTTCCCCTGGCCAATTATGACGTAACCTGGTACCTGCCCTATTCAGGACAGGTGATCCGGCAGGACAGCATCGTGCCGTACTTTACATCAAATACCCTGGAACTTCCCGTATTCTCAAAATCCATCGCCTTCAAGCTTAAATACCGTTCGGAATATACCGCACCCATCGCCCGGGCGGGAAATGATACCCTGATTGCACTAGGGGGCACTGCCCGCCTGTCGGGAGCATCAAGTTCAGCGCTTGATTCTCCCGCACTGACCTTCCTGTGGAGGATCCTAGAGAAACCCGATACCAGCGAATTTGCGTTGTCCGACTCGACCGGCATGGCATTCGAGGTTTCGCCCGATGTGGCAGGCTTGTATACCTTCAGCCTCACCGTGCATGACGGCAGGTTACCGAGTCTTCCGGATAAGGTCAGCGTAAGGGTATCCGCACCCCCTGTGGCCGATGCAGGCAGGGACACCACCGTGGACATGAGTGAAACCTACCTGCGCATCAGCGGCGACGGCAGCTACGATCCGGACGGCGATGAAATCACCTTCCAATGGACCCTGCTTTCAGCTCCCCCCGGAAGCGACGACCAGCTGATCGGGGGAGAAGAGTCCGGGTTGACAACACTCGTTGTCGACGCGGAAGGCGTGTACCGGATCGGACTCAGGGTGCACGACGGGATCCAGTCCAGCCTCCCGGATACCATGGAGGTGACGGTGATCAATGCAGCGGGACTAGGCGGCTTCCTTACAGATAAGGATCTCCGGGTCTACCCGAATCCTGCCCTCAGCAGACTTTATATTGCCAATCCGGGTCAGCAAGCCATCGGGGCAGTTGAAGTTTTTGACGTCAGGGGAAGGATGTTGCTAAAAGCACAACCCGACGAGGTTAGTCCGGATACTTACGAAGTCAGCTTCGACGGATCGGTCAGCGGGCCACAGATGGTCCTGCTCAGAATCACCCGGGCAGGCAGGCAGGCTTACAGGAAGCTCATTCTCCTGGAGTAAAGTTGAACACCCCTTAAAAAAACCATCGCCTGAAAGAAACAAACCTTCGAATCATGAATAAAACAAACATTATCCAGTTGCTTATCCCGGTGTCGCTCCTTCTTATGCTCCCGGCCCTTGTTTCTGCGCAGCCCTCGGTTAACCGGATCTTTCAGCGAGACCACCAGGTGGGACTTTACGAGAAACTTGAGATCGGCCTGCAGCTGGACGCCGAATTCGAAAACCCCTTCGATCCGGACCAGCTTGACATCATGGCTGTCTTCACCTCCCCTTCCGGCATGGAATGGAAGGTCCCCGGATTTTACAGCCAGAATTTCCACGGGGGTTTCAGCATACGGTTTTCAGCAGATGAAACCGGGGAATGGAGCTATATTGTACGGGCAAAGGATAAAAACGGGACGGCAGAAAGCGGGACCCGGACATTCAGCGTGGTTCCTTCGGAATACCACGGTCCCATCCGGATCGCACCCAACAAACGGTACCTTCAGCATGCGGATGGTAACTCCTGGTATGGAGTGGGACTCTGGTACAATGGCCGGACGGAAACGGAGGTGCTGGATGAGCTGGAGGACCGCGGGGTGAACTTCATCAGCCGGCTGATCACCCCGCTGGAAACCCGGGGAACGGGACTGGGAAGGTACGACCAGCTCCTGTGCAGCCAGATCGATGAACTGCTCGATGAACTGGAAAAGCGCGACATGCAGCTTTCCCTGAATATCTGGTTCCACTCCTTCCTCTCCGAGACGGTCTGGGGGGGCGGCAACATCGCCTGGTACACCAACCCCTACCAGCTCGTATGCGAGGCTAAGGATTTTTACAGCAGCCATGAAGCCTGGGACTATCAGGAAAAACTCTACCGCTACATGATCGCCCGCTGGGGATACAGCCGGTCCCTTGCCATATGGTTCATCATAGACGAAGTCAACGGAACGGACGGATGGGCGAAGGGCGACAGCCTGGGGGCCGCAGAATGGGTCCGCAAAGTGCACGAATATTTCAAGGCCAACGATCCCTGGCAGCACCTGACCACAGGGACCCGGAGCGGCGGAATTGATGAGTGGTGGGATCGTGGGTACAAGGTCCTTGATATGGCTGGCAGGGAGATTTACGAAGCCCAGGGATTCCCGGTGAATGAAACGGGACAGATCGATAACGATCCCGTCCATCCCCTTACCCACAGTTACCGGAATTACCACGGCCAGGTCAGCAAACTCTGGGAACATTTCGAAAAGCCTGCCATCATTCCCGAGACTGGATGGGACCATAACTTCTATGAAATGAACATGCCCGGTTACATGGCCCAGTACCACAATGCAATCTGGGTATGCCTGGCATCGGGCTCTGCCATGTCGCCCTTCTGGTGGTCCTATTCAAGGGCCCTGAACGATAACGTCGTGACGGACCAGATGCTGCATTACCGGCGCTTTACCGAAAGAATTCCGTTCGCCGAATTGACGAACCTTGCCCCCATCCGTGCTGAAAACCCGGGTGGCGATGCCTATGCTATGAAAAGCGACCAGATGATCTTCGGCTGGGCTGTCAACGCGGACACGGACATGGCCGGGAAAACCGTTACCATACAGGGAATCAGGAAGGGCCGCTACAGCCTGAAACTTTACCAGACCTGGAGCGGCAGGTTCATCGGCCGGGAAGGTGAATATGAGAAAATAATCGAGTCAGACGGAAAGTCGCTTTCCTTCTGGATCCCCGTCCTCAGGATCGAAGATTCACACGCCCGTTACATCGGTCAGGATGTTGCATTCCTTCTGGTACCAGCCCAATAAAGATGCTTATAATTTCATCGAACTCAACGGGGAAAATCAGTACAGGACTAGACTCATGAAGGAATAGGCCTACTCGATGATCATTTTACTCCTGAATATCATGGGGCCCCGCAATTCTATGAAATAGATCCCCGGGCTCAATCCTTCTTTCCTCAGGATGAATTCGGATGAAGTAAGATCCTGTTCAGCCCGCACCAACTGTCCCGAAAGATCCATGATCCTGAGAGTGTATGGACGGGATTCCGGATTGTGGAAACGCAGTGTCGCAAAATCGCTGAAAGGATTTGGATAGATCTGAAAACCGGGTAATTTACTGTCCACAACAGCGGAAATTGATTCCTCATCATAATTCGAGTAGGTGGACCCGTATTCCTCGCTCTTCTTGGTAGGAAAACAGGGTACATCCTTTACAACTTCAACCCTGTAATAGACCTTCCCGGAAGGGGGATTCGGGTCTGTCCAGCTCTTGGCGCTGCTCGAGATGGTCCTTATCTCAAACAAATCATTGAGACTTGGTCCACGATAAATCCGGTACTCACCAAAGAAAAATCCTTCATATTCCTCCCAGTTCAGGGTCACTTCGCCGGCAACGCCAACCGATGACCAGAGATGAATGGATTTATGATAAGGACTGAGGGTGGATACGTTGCCGCATTGATCAACGGCCGCAATTTTATAGTAATGCGAATATTCTGCGGGTAGAGAGGCCTCATCAAGGTATATGGACATTGAATTGAAATCAACCGTTGCAATCTTAATGTAATTGTCCCGGGTAACCTCGCGATAAATGTTGTATGAGGCGATCCCCTGATCATAAACTTTTTCCCAGACCACGATTATTTTATTTTCCTGGTTCACGGTTACCAGGCATAATTCCGAACCCTCGTAGACAGAGACTGAAACAAGAATGGTTGTATCCTCAATAGAACATCCAATATCATCCGTGATGGTCGCAACATAGGTCCCTGCCTGTAATCCTTCGAGATCCTCCGTCGTCGCTCCGTTTGACCAGTTAAACGTAAAGGGAGGGGTGCCGCCTGAAACCGACAGATCAATATAGCCGTTGCTCAATCCGGGACAAACGATATCAGAGTGAGATTTGGTCACCTGGAAGTCCTCACAATTGATATTCCCGCTGCTGAGCAAACCCATAAATCCATTTTTGCCCGTCGTACTTAGCTCAGTGTCGTCCAAATAGATCTGGTTGTAGAATTCTCCGCCGACATATAGTGACATGGTGTCATATACCCCTATCCCCCGCATGAAATTGCTGCCGGAAACCGAGGCGATGAATTTCACCCAGTCCAGGTCCCCTTCATTGCTGTACTTTGCAATGAACATATCCTCAACTCCTTGATTCACAAGGGTGAATTCCCCCTGAAAATCAAGCGTATCCCGGAACCTTGCCATAATGTATGCATTCCCTGCCTGATCGATGTCCATTTCATTGTAATTGAAATCATATTTATGCTCGTAAACGGATATTACCCATAAGGTGTTCCCAAGCGGATCGATCTTCGCAGTAAAAAAGCTGAACCAGTCATATGGACTGACCAGCAGGTGGTCGTCGAAATAGACGGAATCACCATTCCAGCCTGTTACATAGGAATATCCCGAGGGACTGGTTTCTAGGGCTGTGGGCCAGCAATTATATCTCTCATAATCTTTCCCGCTGCCAAAGGTTTTAACCCACTGTAAAGCCCCGCTTGCATTGAATTTTGCCAGGAGAACATCGCCCTCTGTTTCAAGATTCGTGTTGATGATGGTACCGTCGATATCTATGTCTGCGGGATAGAATTCCCCGGCAAGATAAATATTATTGCCGTTGTCAACCGAAGTTATTGCCCCATATTCCATGTCGTCCCCTCCGGCCCTGAGGGCCCATGAAAAAACTCCATTTGAATTGTATTTGGCTAAAAAAACATCCCAGAAACCAAGACTTACGAGTTGTTTTGTACCGATGGTGATATCTTCCTCAAAGGTTCCGGAGATGATCAGATTGTCCTGGTAATCTACTGAAATATTGACATAATCAAGCGGACCATCCTGCTGGAAGGCCCATTTAAAGGTTCCGTCCACTCCGTATCTGGCAAAATAGGTTCCCCCGTTTGCCTGATACAGGGTTTCATTCCCAATCACAAGTGTATCGTTGATTTTACCGGTCAGATACAGGCTGGAGTTGGATTTGTCAAGTTGCAGTATATTTGCATAGCTGAATGCTTTTCCAGTCCCTCCTTTAATATACCTGATCCATTGCAGGTCCCCCTTGCTGTTATGTTTTGCAAGGAAGGAACCTGTGAAGTTCTCAATTGAAGATCCAAACAATTCTGCATCCCCTGAAATATCTCCATAGGTGTATACGTTTGCCTCATTATCCACCTCAATGCCATTGACCAAGGCTGTACCTGAATTTCCCTCCATGGTAAAATACCATTGCTGGGTTCCATTGATGTCACTCCGGGAAATGAAAAGATCACCATGGATCCCGGTTTGGAATATCTGGTTCCCGGCTGATATTTCAACACCGGTCGCCTTTATTCCCTGGGCCACTACCCAGGATACAACTCCCGAAGAATTGCATTTAATAATAAAATTGCTAACATCGGGCAGATCCGTGTCTTCAAACATAACACTTGCGTCATCTGCAGAGCCAAAAATATAGGGATTTTGCTCCGTGTCAACCTCCACATTATAGAACTTGCAGTAACCCTCGTGCGACTGCCCGCTCCAGATGAATTCCCCATCCGGGCTGCATTTGGTTAAAAAATAGGCCGTAGGGCCATTCGCTTTAATAGTATCGTTGTGAAAAATCACATTATTCCTGGTATATCCGATCATATAAACATTCCCGATTCCATCCCGGGCCATTCCGCTGTAAACACTTTCGCCTTCTTCAATATGTCTGCCCATCGTGGCCCAGATAAAATTAAGGTCAAGGTCCGATTTAGCAATAAATGCATCGCCATAGTAGGATTGTGGTGTCAGGACGGAATCCCCGAATACTGAAGTCCCACTCACATTTCCTGTAAAGTAGATAGTTGAATTCAAAATCGACAGATCCAGAAATGCTCCATCGTTCTCATGGCTGAAAAGAAATCCTCCGTTTTTATCGTATTTCAGTATGTTGCTCTTATAACTGCCTGCATATGAAATTACGTAGACGTTATTGTCCGCATCCGTATCGATTTTCAGTCCCCTTCTCACCTGGTCCTGGACCCCATAATTCTTTGCCCATTTCAGGGAACCGGATGTACTGTATTTGGCAACAAACAAATCGGTTGTACCGATCCGGTTCAGGGTGGTTAATTGAAAATTCGCACTCAGTCCGCTGAATTCACCTGTGATTACAATATCCCCTGCATCATCCAGGGCAATTGAGTTTGCAATTATGGTTCCCCTTTCGGAAGGTGAAATCTGCTTCACCCAGACAGGTGTTCCGGATTGGTTTATTTTTATCAGGATCATATCGACTGCGCCGACACTCTGATAGGTCGATGCTCCTATCTCGATATTACCTGAAAAAGTCCCTATTAAATAAGCATTCCCGATTGGATCTACGGCCACATCCCTGCCAAGGTCACCGCCTGAACCGCCGAATTGTCTTATCCACTTCCATTCAGGGGCATTCCCAAAATCTTCCATGGACGATTTCAGATTATTCACGTTCCAGTTTCCGTCCGAAGAGAAGCTCCCTGCCTCACCTATGGGCGGATGACCGGGATGGGAATTCTGGGCTTTAAGGGTGAAACAGAAAATGGAAAGCAGCAGGGTCAAGGAGATTAATTTCATAATCGTTGTTTCTTGAGATTTAAGCTTAATTGCTGGAAATCCATATGAAATATACAAAATGATGGAAAATCAGGAAAATGTTTAAAGATATTAGTTATCATCACTGGGGCTACCGGCTCAGCGGGTTCAGGCGTATTGCATGCCTGCCTTGCTCATCCGGACACTGAAAAGTTCACCGAGATCATCCACGCGGATTTTCTCGATTACTCCGGGCTCGAAAACCGGATGAAAGGACATGACGCCTGTTACTGGTGCCTGGGGGTATCTCAGATGAAGGTCAGGAAGGAAGACGATTACCACAGGATTACCACAGGTTTACCCATGATTTCACAATCGAGGCAGCGAAGGTCATGGAAAAACTGAATCCGGGAATGACCTTCTGTTTCCTGAGCGGCATGGGAACAGATGAAACGCAGAAAAGCAAATGATGTGGGCCATGATCAATGCAACCCTCTACGGATCCGATAAGGGCACCCTCGAGAATGCAGACATCCGCATGCTCACCAAAAGGAGTTATACAGCCGTGGTGTAAGCCGTATTCTGAAAGCTATGAAGTCAGGCTGCTTTTTATTAATTTGTCCCTTTAAAACCAACCTTATGACCAGATGTAGCTTACAGGCCATTATCCTGGGATTACTCCTGACCGGTTGCAGAACAGACGTACAATGGCATGACAAACTGGATTCGGTCCTGGATGAATACGGGCACCGGAACTGGATCGTAGTGGCCGACTATGCCTACCCCTGCCAGAGTTCGCCGGGTATCGAAACTGTATTCACTGGGCAGGATCACCTGGAAGTATTGGACCTCGTGATGGAACGGATCGCCTCCGCCCCGCATGTGCGCCCGAAGATCATGGTTGACCGGGAACTGGATTTCCTTTCGGATGCGGATGCCCCGGGGATCGGCGATTACAGGTCTGAACTTGCCCGGAGAATTGAGGACATGGAAGTCTCCTCCCTGCCGCACGAAGAGATCATCTCGAAACTGGATGCCGGCTCGGAATTATTCAAGGTACTGATCCTGAAGACCAAAATGACCCTTCCCTACACCTCCGTTTTCATCGAACTGGATTGCGGATACTGGGATGCCGACAGGGAAAAACGCCTCAGGGAGGCGATGACGCAGGGAGATTGAGACGTCAGATCCAGGTGCGGATTACAGAAGATCAGAGACCGGTAAATTGCAGTTCAAATTATATCCGGTTTCTTTGAACTGTAAACCAGTGCCCTGTCCATCCGGATCCCGTAACCTGCCCTGGGATTCTTCCACATGAGTCGCACCGAATGGTTCCCTTCCGCAAGACCGTATTTCCAGGTAAGCTCGTGCCGGCGTTCCCGGAAAGATGTCGGCAGCAGGGCCGTTTCATGTAAATCGCCGTCGATATAAACATCCAGCTGGAGATCCATGTCCCCGAGGCCGTCATCGTATTTTTGTGTAAAGCCCTGCAGTACAAAACCGTTCCCTTTAAAATCGAAATCGAACTGGCTGTCCCCCCTATCCCGGGATACTTTTTCTTCGGCACCGGGAATATTGGTGTAAAGAGCGATGGTGCCGACAGGATACTCACCCTCGAAGGCTTTCTCATATCGCACAGGCAGGGGTTCCTGGAGGACAATGCCCAGGCCTTCCCCTTCCACCCGGCCCCCGTTCCTGCTGATAATTTCAAGGGCCTGCCTGTGGCTCATATCACATGCATCGTTCATGGAAATGGTGGTATATTTGAAATCACGGTCCTCCACCTTTTCGATCCCCTGCTTCCAGTAATCGGGGATTGCCTCGTAACCGAGAATCGTTCCGAGGATCCCGCCTGCACTGGCCGGATTGCAGTCCGAGTCCTGTCCGCAGCGGGTGCTGATGTCCAGGGTCTTCCCGAAATCCCCTTCCCCGTAAAGCAGGCCTATCACGATATAGGCGGCATTGAGCTTCGCATCGATGTTAAAGGCATCGAACACCCCTTCGGGACATCCGACATCGGATGACCATTTCAACTCCGTCTCGAACCAGGTCCGTTTCCAGTCCCCCGGATAAAGATAATACCACCCGATGACGTCGCTGATGCACTGATAAAATTCACTTTCTGCAGGGATGCTTTTCAGGGCTTCCGAAACGATCAGTTCCGGGTCATCCGTATAAAATGCAAGGGAATACATAGCAGCCACGTATACCCCGCCGTACCATCCGTCCCCGTAATTCATGATGTGGCCGACACGGTCGCAGACGGCGGAAGCGGCGTTGACCATCCCTGGACTCATCAGGCCGGCGAAGTCCGCCTCGATCTGGAAATCAATGTCATCCGCATGCGGGTTGTTTTCCCAGTATCCCGATTCCGGGGGCATGATCCCGTGCAGGATATTGTACCTTGCGGCCTGGTTTGCATGCCAGAGGCTGTACCCTGCATTGGCAAAGGCCAGGGCATGAGAGGATGCAGGAGCATCGATCCCTTCGCGGTCGATCACATCCACGAATGTCAGGTCCATG
Organism: uncultured Bacteroides sp.; assembly: GCA_964431315.1. Classification (GTDB taxonomy): domain Bacteria; phylum Bacteroidota; class Bacteroidia; order Bacteroidales; family SM23-62; genus SM23-62. The sequence continues at coordinate 23,524 of CAYSJH010000059.1, forward strand.
TAAACATCGTCGTAAAGTCCCGGTCCATGATCATAGAACCATTCCATTTTTGTTCCATCCCACTCAATGGGGGTATAATCCTGGATCATGGTGCCTTTAAACCTGAATTCTGTGGGACCTCCATACGTGCAGCCGATGACCTGTCCTGCCCAGCCTCCCCGTATCTTATCCATCAGTTCATCGGATGACAGGGTGAATTCGACCAGGTATTGCGGGGAGGGAGGTGGACCGGGGGTCTTCGGGACCGTCCGGCATCCAGCAAGGAGCCCGAGTAAAAGTGCAGGCGCCAGGATCGATGACAGGGTCGATGACAGGATCGATGACAGGGTCGATGACAGGGTCGATGACAGGTTCCGGGCTTTGAATAAAGTCACCTTGGGCATCACAGCAATTTCAGGAATGAATTTGAGCATCTTGCATCTGTTTTTCATGTATTCGCTTTAAGGAAATGTTCGATCTCCCCCCTCGAAGGTATGGAGGGCTGTGCCCCGGCCTTCCCGACAGACAGTGCCGCAGCGGCGCCGGCAAAACGCACAGCCTCCGGAAGTCCCCGGTCCTCATTCAGGGCAACGGCAAGTGCGCCGTTGAATACATCACCTGCGGCGGTTGTGTCAACCACCCTGGCGGTGAAAGCCGGTATACGTTCGTGGATCCCTTTCCCGGGGTCGGAGATGAAGGCACCCTTCCCTCCCAGGGTCAGGATATCTGTTTTTTTCAGGACTTCATCAGGCAGATCTCCCGCCGGGGCCGGGTTCAGGATGATGAGCAGCTTATGGTCGGCAGCAATTTTAATTGCTTCCCGCACTGTTTCGTAGGGTATCTCCAGCTGCACAAGGAGAATATCCGCCTGACGGAATGCCGGTTCCGCTTTTCTCAGGTCTTCAGGTGTCAGCCGGTGGTTCGCCCCGGGTGCGACCGTAATGGCATTTTCGCCACCTGCGGATACGTTGATCAGTGCGATCCCCGAGGGGATCCCTCTGCAAACCTTGACATGGCTGGTATTGATCCCTTCCCGGAGGTAACCCGCAATTGCTTTCCGGCCGTAATCATCATCGCCAACCGAAGCGATAAAGCTTACCTCTCCTCCTGCACGGGCGGCGGCCACAGCCTGGTTCGCTCCCTTGCCGCCCGGGGCGGAGAGGAATTCACCGCCGAGTATGGTTTCACCGGGCCGCGGGATTTCGGGGACCCTGATGATGAGGTCTGTATTCGAACTGCCGGCAACAAGTATCCTTTTCGTAGCCATGGAAACTCAAATGATCCGTGCAATAATGATCAATGCCAGTCCCCCGAGTTAAAACAGGAACATCGCGGACAGCAATCCCCTGAGACCCTCCTTCCCCCCGAACTCCTTCCAGATGAAAACTCCCCACAAGGCCGCAATCAGGGTGGCCCCCTGTCCAAGTCCATAGGAGATGGCAAACCCGGCCTGTCCGGAGGATATGATGTTAAGGGTCATTCCAAGGCTCCAGATCACACCCCCGAGAATGCCGACCATATGGAGCCTGAAGTTGCCCTGCCGGAAATAATCGGCATAGCCGACCCGGCTGGGGATTGATAAAATCCGTTATCATGGAGGCGGCGACAAAACGGTAGAAAAATCCCATCAGGATGCCGGCCACCAGGGAGATGATAATCCCCTTTGCGGTGGCATCGGACCGCTCGGGATTTGCCCTGCGGTATGCCAGGGCATCAAGCACGATGGCACACACGACCAGGAATACGCCGATGAATAAAAAAACCGGGTTTCCAACAGGCCGTGCAACATAGTTAACTATCACCCCGAGGACCAGTGCCAGCCCGATTCCGATGGGAAAAGCCACTGCCATACCGGCGATGTCAATTGCTACGACCAGGAGGATGTTTGCCAGGTTAAAAACAATCCCGCCGATGAAAGCGGACCGCAAAGCCGATCCGTCTGCCTGGAGCAGGTCGGGAATGAAACTCCTTCCCCCCTGCCCGGTACTGCCCATGGTAAAGGCCAGGATCAGGGAAAGCAGCAGTACACCAAGTGCATAATCCCAGTAAAAAAGCTGGAATACCCATTTTTTTGAGGCCATTTTCTGGGTATTTGCCCAGGATCCCCAGCAAAGCAGGGTTATGATGCAGAGAATTACCGAAAGGAAATAGGAATCGATGGTTACCATAGATAAAGGTTTGTATCAAACTTAACAAAAAGAAGGTATCTGCCGGGAAGGTCACCTTCTTTCACTGATCTGGTTCAGGCGGTAATTCTTAGTGTATTATCCATCCTGCCCCGTTCAGTTCGAGCCTAAATATAGTAAAAAGTCATGATTAAAACTGATCCGGATCAGTCCCCGGACCGGCAGAGATCAGCCCGGTTATGTAACTATGAAAAAGGGATTTGCTTTGGCATATCGCATGAATCGGCAAGGTGAAAACCAGCGAATATCCATCCCATTCAGAGGGTGGAAATCCTCAGCCTGGATGGAAAAATTGTCAGCGCGCGATCACGAATTTTGCATAATATTTCAGGGATGGGTGAGCCGGGGATGAATTTTTGCCCGACACATTCAGGTTCAGGTAGTAAATCCCGGCCGGAAGATCTTCCGTATTAATGGTGACCTGATCCTCTGAATTTCCTGTGTTGTATGACCGGACCCGGTCGATGAGCCTGCCGGAAGAATCATAGATCCGGATCTGCGGCTTTCCGGTCCCTTCGGGCAGGTTGAACCGGATGTACCGGTCCGCTGGATTGGGGCGGATCTCCAGGGCGGGTGCATCTGCCACCAGATCCTGCGGGCTACTTAAGGCCGGTGTCGAATCCGTGGTGAAGGACCAGATGCTTCCCCCGGTGGTCCCGTTGCCGTTTACCTCATCGATGCGCCAGTAATAGGTAACTCCCCTTTCCATATCAGCCGGGGAGAATGAATCATCCTGGAAATTCCCGGTAAAAGGGGGCGGATCTTCCGTTCCGAAATATACGTCGTGCGAGGAAGCAAAAAGTCCGCTTTCCCAGGAGAGTATCTGGTCCGGGGAGATCATCATGGAACCTTCGCCCGGAACCGGATTTCCGGCCGGAAGGGGCTGCCCGCTGGTAAAATAAGTGGTCAGTGTGACGGTGTTTGAATACACGGACGACAGGGTATCATTATAGGCCTGCACCCTGTACGAGTATGTCGTTATGGATTCGATGGTAGTGTCAGTCCATGAGATCGTACCGGCAGGGAGGTCTGCGACGGGGATAAAATTCCCCTGTTCCGCTCCCTGCCCCTTCAAAGGGTCCGAAGGATGCTCCATTCTCTCGAGGATGAAACCGGTTTCCCTGTCCGAATTATCGAACCAGCTGAGGATGGGTCCTTTGAACAGCAGGGTATCTAAAAGCAGGTTTCCGGGAGGATAGACCGAATCCATCATTTCCATCTCGATGCTTGCCAGGATGAATGGTCCCATGGCCTTCCCGTCGTTCGAGACGACAGAGGTTTGCATGGTATAGTATTTATAGGTTCCGTCCCTACCGTTCCCGAGTCCCGCTGTCAGGCAGGTCGAGGTCAGGTTGATCGTCCCGTTGGGATTCGGATCGATGAAGTTGTCAAGTATCCCCTGGTACCCACTGACGGCCACATCCCTGTAGGAAGCATCCAGGTAGCCCAGCCTGACCCCTTTGGCAAGGGCATAAACAAACATGCAGCTGGAGGAGGATTCCAGGTAATTCGAGTCCCGCCCTACCTGGTCGGTGACCTGCCACCAGACATGCTCCCCGGGATCCTGGTAAAGGGCAAGTCCCTCGGCCATCCGGTTGAAGATAGCCAGCACGGTGTCCCTTCCCGCATGATCCTGCGGAAGGTAATCCAGCACATCTACGATCGCCATCGCATACCAGCCGATCGCCCTGCCCCAGAAACTCGGGGAAGCGCCTGTCACCGGATCTGCCCAGGACTGGAATCCACTTTCATCCCAGCCGTGGTAAAAAAGTTTTGCATCCGGATCGTATGTATGGTAAGCTACTTCCGTAATCTGGTGCACCACATCGTCGAGGTCGCCGGTGAATCCGAACAGGCTGCTGTATTCCGCATAAAAGGGACTGCCCATGTAGAGTCCGTCCAGCCACATCTGCCAGGGGTAGACCTTTTTGTGCCAGAATCCCCCGCTGTTGGTACGTGGATGTCCTTCCAGCTGCAGCCTTAGCTGGTCCGCCGCTATGCGATACTTATCCTCACCCGTCTCTTTATAAAGCAGCAGAAGCTGGCATCCCTCCTTGATTTCATCGAGATTGTAATCCTCCAGGCGGTACCCGTTGATCGAACCGTCATTGTTGACCACGTTGTCAACGGTTTTCTTTAAGTAATTATAATAGCGCTGGTCTTTTGTGACACGCCAGAGCTCTTCAAAACCCCTGAGTACGGTCCCCGTCACATAATCCCAGCTTCCATAGCCCGATGGCTTCCATTTCATGATCGATTCCGCCATTTTAACGGAATAGCGGCTGGTGTCCTG
>CAYSJH010000060.1:0-27073 GCA_964431315.1 uncultured Bacteroides sp.
CTGAAAGGGATCAATATCGGGGGACTCGGAATCGGTGCAGGCGGGGATGTGACCGGAATCAACCTGGCCTGCCTTGGCGTTGGAGCAGGAGAGCACCTCAGGGGGATCAGCATAGCGGGACTTGGAGTGGGGGCTCCGGAAATTACCGGATTACAGGTCACACTCGCCTGCGGCGGCAACCAGGTCCGCGGTATTACCATTGCACCGGCTTATTTCAGGATCGAGGCGGAAGAGGGGGCCTGTATGAAAGGCCTTTCGGTCTCGGCATTCAATCACATCATGGGCGACCAGTTCGGCGTTGCCATCGGGATATTCAACTATGCCTACGCCGTGCACGGCTTCCAGCTGGGCGTCCTGAACCATGTAAGGAACAATCCAAGGGGACTCCGCTGGCTGCCGGTTTTCAATACTTCCTTCTGACTTACTGGTTGAAAAAGCCCTGCCTGCGGATCACCTTCAGGAACTGGTTCGAGAAATGGACGTTGTCCTTTTTCGTGTAACGGTTGTCGGTGAACACCCGGGCCAGGGTTTCCTTCCGATTCTCCTCCAGCAGGGCTGCGGTCTGTGCCGATCCTTCACGTTCCGAATAAATCCGGTCGATCTCTGACGGGGTATAATCCCGGTACTTTTCCTCATGAACCACAGCTCTCATGGATAGCCGGTCGGTCAGGGCAGGTTCCTCTGCCGGGTAGCCCATCACGATGGCCGCAACTGGTACAACGCCTTCCGGGAGTTCCAGGATTTCAACAATCCGGTCCGCCATGTATGTGGCAGTGCCCAGGTAACAGATGCCCAGTCCCTTTGCCTCGGCCGCCAGCACGACATTCTGCGAGGCAAGCAGGGCATCGATGGAAGCGGTGAAAAAGGAAAGGAAATTGTCGTAGCCCGGTTCTGCCTTCCGCTGCCGGCACCATCTGTTAAACCGGTTGAAATCCGCGCAGAAAGTGATGTGGACCGGCGCCTGGAGTACCATGTCCTGCCTGAAATGGGCTTCCCATAACTGCCGGCGGATCTCTGCGTCAGTCGTTACAACCATGCTGTATACCTGCATGTTACCGGTTGTGGAAGCCCTGCTGCCGGCTTCCAGAATCCTTTCAAGAGTACTGGCAGGTATGGGATCGGGTTTGTATTTGCGGATGGAACGGTGAGCAAAGATTGTATCGATCATGGCGGAGGATTTTGGTGAACAAATTTCGCAAACGCAGCGGGAAATGACAATGATAAAAATCTGTTTTTAGTGCTAATCAAAGATTCTTTCTGCACCCCGATTCTTTACTCATTGATTATAAACGAGGTACAGTGGAAGGGCTTTTTCATTTGTCAATTTTTATCAACATTTAACCAAAACCTAACATTTAACATGTATTTGTAGGAGGGGATTTCTTACATTTATAATCCCTTAATTTAAATTATTTTATATTTATAAATATCTAAAATTCATTTAGTTATGAAGAAAAATTTACTTTTACTTCTGACTCTGGCCTCTTCGCTGGCCATTACAAATGCCCAGATCTTTATGACCGAGCTGGCCGATCCCGATAACGATGCTTTTGCCCGGTACGTTGAGTTGTATAATGCCGGCAGCACAGCGGTTGATCTTGGAACCGGTTATAAACTTCAGCGTTATACCAATGGTAACGTTGATCCGCAGACCCCGGTCAATCTCACCGGCATAATTCCCGCCGGGGGATTTTTCCTTGTCGTGGTGGATGCGGCCAATTTCTACACCGTTTACGGGTTGCAGGCCGACCAGGATATCGGAACGGGAGGACCCGCAGACAGCAACGGGGACGATAACATCCAGCTGCTTGACCCCTCCGACAACGTAATCGATATCTTCGGGGTTCCCGGTGAGGACGGATCGGACACCGACCATGAATTCGAGGACGGAAGGGCGGAAAGGATGGACACGGTGACCGTCGGGAAATCCACCTATGATGCAGGGGAATGGAACGTCTGGAACGACAATATCCTCGGCAATGAACGCAACGCCCCTGGCGATTTCGACCCCGATTACTGGGGAGGGGATGTCCTGAACAGCGAACCCGACAACCACGTTACCTTATTTACGGCCGCTGCGCTTGATTTTTCGACCATCCAGGTCAGCTGGATGGACGCAACCGGTGCGAACGAGGCGTTCGGATACGTGGTCAGGGCCAGCAGCGTTTCATACGCCGACATCAGCGCCCCGGTCGACGGCACTCCCCTGCCAGATGATGCCGTGACCATCAATGTTAAACCCGGTATTCAACAGGCTACGTTCACGGGACTCACCGACAATACCACTTATTATTTCAAAATTGCTCCTTACAGCAATTATGCGATCGATATAAATTACAAAACAGACGGAACGATCCCACAGGCAGAAGCAACCACGCCCATGGCGGGGGATTTCATCCTGACGGAGGATTTTGAATCCGGGCTTTCCTGGACAGCGGTCAGCGATACGGGTGACCAGGTCTGGGAGCAAACCACTTCCAACGGGGCGAATGGCACCGCTTCATCGGCAATAATCAACGGGTATTCCGGTGGCACACAGTACAACGTGGACTGGCTCATCGCCCCTCCGGTCAACCTGGATGCCTATACCGGGGAAGTGCTGAATTTCTATACCCAGTGGCAATACGGTAGCCAGGATGCGGATAATTACCTGCAAATGCTCTATTCGACGGATTACAACGGCAACGGCATGCCACAGGAGGCAACCTGGAATGAGCTGTCCTTTACCACGGGATCAACCAACACCTGGACAAAGGCGGATGATATCGATGTTTCAGGGATCGCCGCACCTACGGTATATTTCGCCTTTAAGTACAAATCACTCACCGACGCCAGGAGGTGGAACGTCGATGAGGTGGTTGCCCTGGGGACCTACACCGGGGATGCAACCGCGCCCCTGTTCAACATCGGGTCACCGCATTTCAGTGACATCAGGGAAAACCAGTTCGACATCGTGGTGAACCTGAACGAGGTCGGGAAAGTTTTCTATCTGGTCCAAAACGACGGGGACCCCGCACCGCTAATCGATGATGTCAGGAATGCCGACACCCTGGAAATAACCACCGCCAATGCAGATTTCAGCACGACCATTGATACGGTCAGCACCATGGCAAGCTACAATGTGTATTTCATTGCCATCGATACGGCCGGCAACCTGCAGTCATCCCTGACGCAGGTCGATGTAACCACGAAAGGGCCCCGGGCACTGGATATGACCTTCCCGGTCGGCGGGGAACATTTCTATGTGGGCGATACGGTTAAAGTCACCTGGACCAGTTCGAACATCGACACCGTAGCGATCCTTGTGAATGTATTCAACGAACAGGGATGGTTCCCGCCTGACGAAATGGCCGCCAGGATCGGGGCTGACCTGGGACAGTATCCCATCTACGTGCCTCTGAGTGCAGGGGTGGATTCGGTCAAGATGATGATCGCGGATGCCGATGACTTTACCCTGAATGACAGCTGCGGGACGTTTTACCTGACCGATACGATCAAACCGGGAATTATTTATCTGGTCCCTCAGAACAAGACGGGCCACGTGTCCATCTTGCCCGAACTCACCGTTTACTTCGACGAATGGGTCGAACCGGGAACGGGGAATATTACCGTCCATAAGGATGACGGCACTCTGGTCGAAACCATCGATGTCACGGGCGGCCAGGTTGAAACATCCGACGAGCAGGGATACAAGGCTATTATCCATACCTCGGTAAAGCTTGCCAATGAAACCGCCTATTATGTACTAATGGACGCCGGGACGTTCATTGATTACCAGGGCAATGCATTCGGAGGCATCTTGTCCGATACCACATGGACTTTTACAACCCTGGCAGCCGACATCTTCTTCTCGGAATACATGGAAGGCAGCAGCAATAACAAAGCTCTTGAGATTTACAATCCGACCGGTTCGGATGTCGACCTGGCTTCTTACCAGATCTGGAGGGCGACCAACGGCGCCGAATGGGCTACGGCAACGTCCTACCAGCTCGGAGGCATATTGAAGGCCGATTCCGTTTTTGTAATATGCAATGCCAGCGCCAACGCTGAAATAAAGGCCCGCGCCGATTCCATTGGCGGGGTACTTGACGGGGCCACCTATTTCAACGGGAACGACCCGGTCGGGCTGTTTAAGCAGGTCGGATCGGACTGGGTCCTGATCGATGCCATCGGTGAGGCGGGAATGTTCGTAACCCTGGGCTACGATGTTGCCGGCGTTACGGAGGCCACGAAGGAACATACCCTGTTGCGCAAAGCTTTCATCGTGACCGGTAACCCGGACTGGGAAAGCTCTGCCGGCACCAACGGTTTCGATTCCGAATGGAGGATCCTCGGACAGGACAACTATACTAACCTGGGGATGGTAAGTCCCCCGCCAAGTACAGAGGCGGAGATCGATACCTTTATGCTGGCCGAGCAGACTGATTTTGCCCTGATCAATTCCAATGCAGCCACCATTGATATCGAAGTGGTCATGGGAACCAGCCTGAGTGCGCTGACGCCTTACATCTACGTTTCCGAACGTGCAATGGTGGAACCGGCCTCAGGGGAAACAGTAGATTTCTCGGGGGGTGCCGTTGTCTACACCGTGACCGCGGAGGACAGGGTGACCACGAAGGACTGGACCGTCACCGTTACGGCTGCCCAGGTGCTGAGCAGCAAGAAGAGGATCCTCAGCTTCGTGCTTGCGGATGAGACAGGGGATGCGGTAATCGATACGGTCGCCCACACGGTTACGGCTGAAGTGAAATACGGAACGGTTCTCACCTCTCTCACACCGACCTTTACCGTTTCCTCCGGCGCCACGATCAGTCCCGCTTCAGGCGTGGCCCAGGATTTCTCGTCAGGAGCAGTAACCTATACCGTCACGGCGCAGGATGCCTCGACGCAGGACTGGGCGGTCACCGTGACGGCGGTCACTCCGGTCGAGGTTGCCAACCTTGCGGCATTGAGAGCGGCAACGGCAGATAAAGTAACCCTTTATAAGGTAACCGGCGAAGTAGTCGTTACCGGCTTTATGGATTACCGCGGCCGCAAGTATCTGCAGGATGCCTCTGCAGCAATCGAGATTGATGATTATGTGAACAATGCCGTTACAACCGTCTACAGCATTGGTGATGGAATCACGGGACTGACGGGTACCCTTGAAAACTATTTTGGCTGGCTGGAGATCCATCCGGTTGTAGATCCGGGTGCCCCGACCTCAACGGGCAATTCCTTGACGCCACAAACCATCACCATCGATGATTTCAAGTCGAACTTCGGAGACTATGCTGCCAAGCTGATCAGGATCGATACGGTTAAGGTTATGAAAACAGGTAATTTTGCAAACGGTGACCAGATCGATCTTGCCAGGGATGGCGATACAACCATTCTGTTCGTCAATTTTTTCAGTACCGATCTGACCGGTTCCGCAATCCCGGCAGCTGCCAATGTTACCGGTATAGCCTACTGGCATTATGAAGAGGCTAAAATTGTTCCCAGGTTCAAGGCAGATGTCGCAGCGATTGAGATCCCGGACAGGGTGGAAGATCTCATGCCGGATCAAATGGTAAAGGTTTACCCGAATCCAAGCTCGGGATTGATCACCCTTGAACTGAGCCTTGGTGGAGTTTCTAACGTTGACATTGAGATTATTTCCATGAACGGCAGTATGGTCTTCCGGAATGTATACCGCTCCGTCACAACCGTCAGTGAACAGATCGACATCAGGGATGTTTCCCGCGGAATCTACCTGCTCAGGATCCGGAGCGCGGACCGGATCTCCGTACAAAAGCTGGTAATCCAGTAATTCTAAGCATAACTCAGATGAAAGAAGGGCTGCCCCCCGCGGGCAGCTTTTTTTTTGTCCCGGCCTGGCTGCCGCATGTTTCACAACCTCGCGCTGCACGTTTCACGATCCCGTTGCAGAATATGATAATTGACAGGATACAGGTTGAAAAAAATTGTTTAATTGCAGGATGCAAAAACCAATCAAAGAAGAAGATGAATAAAAGCAACACCCGAATGCTGAAGCATCTGGCCTGCCTGCTTGCCGTGGCAGTCCTGCTTATGCCCGATGCGGATGCCCAGAAAAAAAAGCAGGGAACTGATACAAAAACCGATTCCCTGAAAAGCAGCACCTTCTCCGGACTGAAATGGAGAAGCATAGGTCCGGCCATGACCTCGGGCCGGATCGCAGATTTTGCGGTGAATCCATGCAATACAAGGGAATACTATGCAGGCGTCGCTTCCGGCCATGTCTGGAAGACCGAAAACGCCGGCATCACCTGGAAACCGGTATTCGATGATTATGGCGCCTATGCCATCGGCGTGGTTACAATGGATCCCGGCAACCATAATGTGGTCTGGGTGGGGACCGGCGAAAATAACCACCAGCGGGCCATCGGGTACGGCAACGGCGTCTGGAAATCAACCGACGGCGGGCAGTCCTTTAAGAACATGGGACTGAAAGAATCCCGGCAGATCGGGGGCATCGTGATTGATCCCAGGAATTCGGACATTGTTTTCGTGGCGGCCGAAGGGTCCATATGGGGACCCGGGGGCGATCGCGGGCTGTACAAATCGACCGACGGCGGGGAAACCTGGAAAAAAGTACTGGAGATCAGCGAGAACACCGGGGTGAACAACGTGGTGATCGACCCCCGGCGCCCCGACATCATGTATGCCACCTCGGAACAGCGGCGCCGGCATGTGTTCACAAAGATCGGCGGGGGACCCGAATCGGCCGTTTACAAATCAACCGATGGCGGGGAAACCTGGCGGAAGATCATGAAAGGGATGCCGAAAGTCGACATCGGAGGAATGGGCATAGACGTTTCCCCTGCTGACCCGGATGTCGTTTACGTGATCATGGAAGCTGTAGATGACAAAGGCGGTTTCTTCAAATCGACCGACCGCGGGGAATCATGGGACCGGGTGAGCAGCTATTCCAGCAGCGGACAGTACTACAACGAGATCTACTGCGATCCCAATGATGTGAATGTGATCTATTCCATGGAGACGACTTCCAAGGTAAGCCGTGACGGGGGAAAGACCTGGACGGACGTCGGGAACGACGGACGCCACGTGGATGACCATGCGCTGTGGATCGATCATAGCGACAGCAGGCATCTCCTGATCGGGGGCGACGGGGGGATCTACGAAAGCTTCGACGGGGGGAAGAAGTGGGACTTCAAACAGAACCTTCCGGTCACACAGTTTTACCGGGTCATGGTCGATAATGACCTGCCCTTCTACAACGTATACGGAGGTACGCAGGATAACAATACCCTTGGGGGACCCTCACAGAACACCTGCAGCGGGGGAGTGAGCAATGAAGACTGGCAGGACATCCTGGGAGGCGACGGGTTCTGGGTGGCAGTCGATCCGGACAATCCCGATATCGTATACTGTGAATCACAATACGGGAACGTAACGCGCTGGGACCGCAGGAGCGGTGAGAACACCCCTATCAAGCCCCAGCCCAGGAAGGGGGAAGACACTTACAAATGGAACTGGGATGCCCCGCTGATCGTAAGTCCCCATAAAGGCACCCGCATCTACATGGGCGCCAACAAGATCTTCCGCAGCGATGACCGGGGGAACACCTGGAAAGTTATCAGCGATGACATCACCGCTCAGATCGACCGGAACACCTGGCCGGTCATGGGACATTACTGGAGCTATGATGCGGTGGCCAAGGACGTTTCCACCTCCCTTTACGGAATGGCCGTATCCCTGGTCGAATCCCCAGTGAAGGAAGACCTGCTTTACGTGGGGACCGACGACGGGGTGATCTCGGTAACGGAGGATGCCGGGGGAACCTGGAGGCAGGTGAAATCCTTCCCGGGTATCCCTGACAACACTTATGTCAGCGACATCCTGGCGGACCAATTTAATGAGAACGTGGTCTACGCCACCTTCAACAACCACCAGCGCGATGATTTTAAACCCTACGTGCTGAAGAGTATGGATAAGGGCAGGACGTGGACCTCCATAAGCAACAACCTGCCGGACAACGGGGCCGCATGGACCCTGGAGCAGGATTTCGTGAATCCGGAACTGCTGTTCGTTGGGACCGAATTCGGCATCTTTTTCTCCATAAACGGAGGCGGGGAATGGGTGGCCCTGAAATCGGGACTCCCCTCGATTGCCGTAAGGGACATCATGATACAAAAGCGTGAGAACGACCTGGCCATCGCAACCTTTGGCCGTGGATTCTACATCCTCGATGATTACACCCCCCTGCGTGGGTTCAGGAAGGAAATGCTGAAAGAAGAGGCCGTCATTTTCCCCGTAAAGGATGCAAAGATGTTCATCCAGACCGGTAGCAAATACGGTCAGGGTTCAAATTTCTTCACCTCCGATAACCCGGACTACGGGGCTACCTTTACCTATTACATCAAGGATGTGCCCAGAACCCTCAGGGAGGCAAGGCAGGAAAGTGAAAAGAAACTGTTCAAGGATAGCAAACCCATCCCGCAGCCTTCCGTTGAGCAGCTGCGGGCAGAAAAGGAAGAGATTGCCCCCTACCTGGTTTTCAGCATAATGGATGGTAGCGGCAGGGAGATCCGGAAACTTTCAGCAAATGCTAAAAAGGGGATCCATCGGATCACGTGGGACCTGAAGTATCCGTCCTACCGGCCCGTGAGTACCACAACAGAGAAGTTCACCCCCGTTGCCTCCGGCGGTCCCAGGGAAAGAGGCCGGGGCAGGGGAATGAGCGGAATGCCCGTCATGCCCGGCAATTACAGCGTCAGCCTTTCCATGGTGACCCGTGAGGGAACCAGGGAGCTTGTATCAGGCGTGCCTTTCAAAGCCGTGTCGCTCAACCTGGCAACGCTTCCCGCAGAAAACCTCCCGGAGGTGGAAGCATTCAATGCAAAGGTATCGGAACTCGCCGGCACCATGGCGGCCGCTGAAAATTTTGCCACCGAGTTGCGCAACAAGGCCGTGATCATCAGGCAGACCCTGCTTAATATGGCCGGATCGGAACCTGCACTCATGAACAGGGCGGCTGCACTGGAAAAAAGGCTGGATGACGTGATGTTTAAATTTGACGGTCCCGAAGCAAAGGCCAGCTGGGAAGAAGTACCTCCCGGTCCCATGCCCCTCAACCGCAGGCTGCGGGCGATCGTTTATGGTTCCCTGAGCAGTTCTTCCGGGACAACGCAGACCCAGATAGATAATTACGGGATCCTCAGGCAGGAGCTGCCTCCCGTCCTGCAGGAACTGAAATCCATTAACGAGGAGATCGGGGGACTGAACCGGGAACTGGATGAAATGGGTGCACCATGGACGCCCGGCCGGATCCCGGACTGGCAATAATTCCACCACATCAGGCGTTTTAAGGCTGTCCCTCCCCGGTTTCCGGGGGGGGGGACAGCCTTTTCTGTCAGATTCATTTAACAGTGTTACAACAGTAAGGAATTAAAAAAAAATTGTAAATTTAGCGGTCGACAAGTGTGAAATTAATTTCAATACTCATGAAGAAGGCAAAAGTTGTGCTGGTTCTGATAGTATTTACGCTGGCTATAGCATCGATCTCCTGCAACAAGAAACTTTGTCCTGCATACGCCAAAGCTGATACTGAGCAGGCCCCGAGAGGTTAGCGCAAATCATACATAGGCCCTGACCCTTTGTTCTGCCAGTCTTTACGGGATCGCCCGGGGACAGGGTACAGACCGGACCGCGACACTTTACCTGGCAATCCTCCCCGCACCTGATTTTAAGGGAGTTCAATTCCACAATCATGAAAAAATGGATACTGGGCGTTTGGCTGTTTTACCTGGTTGGAAGTCCGCTTCTTGCACAGGGAGACCTGTCGGAAAATCCCAGGATCTTCTACAGAAATGAAAAATCGGTCGGATTCCTGCTGAACTCGAACGGCTGGGGATTCAGCGGCCGCTATGCCAAACGGATCAACGCCCGGAAAAAGACCATCTACGAGATCGATCTTGTAAACATCAAGCACCCCAAGGAAATCAAGATCTCCAATTCCTACTATAACAACAGGAGTTTCGTTTTCGGCAAGGAAAACCTTTTCCTTAACTTAAGGGGCGGATGGGGAAAGCAAAAAGAGATCTTCAGGAAAGTAGACCGCGGAGGCATCTCCATACGAAGGTATTTTTCAGTGGGACCTACGATCGGGATACTGAAGCCGATCTACTACGAGGTATTCAAGGCGGGAGGAGGAGGCATCAACGATTATTACATCACCGAAGAAAAATTCGATGCCTCCAACGCCCAGGACAACATTTATGGCAGGGCGTCATTTTTCAAGGGATTTAATGAAATATCCGTTATGCCAGGGGCTTTCGGGAGGTTCGGGATCTCGTTCGAATACAGTTCAAGCGATGTGACCCTTCATGCCATCGAAACCGCTGTCAGCCTGGACCTCTTCCCGAAAAGGATGGATATCATGGCAACCGAGAAGAACAATTTTTACTTCCTGACCCTCACTGTCAGCTACCGCTTTGGCAAGGTAGTCGATGCCAGGGGAATCATCGACGAGGAAGACCTGGGTTTCTGACCTTCACCACTGTTAAAATTTGCCGATTTCTTCACGCCTATTTTTTGAAGAATTCCTTCAGATTGTATAAGTTTGCATTTCCAATTTCGAGTTTACCAATTAATCGTATATAATCATGGCAAAAATCAAAGTAGCAATCAATGGATTCGGTAGGATCGGAAGGATGGTCTACAGGATCGGACTGGAACACCCGGAGCTTGAATTCGTCGGGGTCAATGACCTGACTGACACGAAGACACTCGCTCACTTGTTAAAATATGATTCCACCCAGGGTAAATTCCCCGGTACCGTTTCCCACGATAGTGATTCCATCATCGTAAACGGGAAAAAGCTCAGGGTAACTGCTGACCGGAACCCGGCAGAGATCAAATGGGTCCAAACGCCCGATGTGGTGATCGAATCGACCGGAGTGTTCAGGTCCAAGGAAAGCCCCAAGGGCGGTTATGGAGACCACCTGAAAAACGGGGCTAAAAAAGTGATCCTTACGGTTCCCGCCAAAGACCAGATCGACAACATGATCGTGATGGGGGTGAACGAAGATGCTCTCCGGCCGGAGGACCACTGCGTTTCCAATGCATCCTGCACGACCAACTGCCTGGCCCCGGTAGTCAAAGTACTGAACGACGCATTCGGGATCGAGCAGGGATACATGACCACCATCCACTCCTACACCAACGACCAGATGTTGCTCGACGCTCCTCATTCTGACCTCAGAAGGGCCCGCTCAGCAGCCCTTTCACAGGTTCCGACCACAACCGGTGCCGCCAAGGCCGTCGGAAAGGTTATTCCTGCCCTGAATGGCAAGATGGACGGGATTTCCATAAGGGTGCCCACCCCGACCGGGTCGCTGGTCGACCTGGTAGCCGTGCTCAAAAAAGAGGTAACCATCGAAGAGGTCAATGCAGCCATGAAGGCCGCTGCAGCGGGACCGCTGAAAGGCATTCTCGAATATTGCGAGGACCCCATCGTATCGGCAGATGTCATAGGGAATCCCGCATCCAGCATCTTCGACTCCCTGAGCACCATGGTGAACGGCAGGATGGTCAAGATCCTGTCCTGGTACGACAACGAATGGGGGTATTCCGCCCGGGTGGTTGACCTGATCCTGAAACTTTTCTGATCCACTGGACTTTGCTGCCCCGGCAGGTTTCAACGCCTGCGGGGTAATCGATACCATAAAGGCTGCTCCCGAACGGGGCAGCCTTTTTTTTTGGAAGTTGAGAAATTCCGGCCGAAATACCGGCTGCAACTCATATTTTGATCACTCCGGGTCCTCGAAGGTCCGGATGATTATCCGGGCAGGTTCGATTCCCCCGGCATGGGCCTTTAATGTTATCTCACCTCCTTCCTGTCCGGATCTGAGGATAACCAGGCACCTTCCCTGCCATGCCTTGCGGAATGGCTGTCTATAACTCTCTGTGTTCACCGGGTTGGAGCTGCCCACGGCCTGGATGGATCCGGGTCCCTCTAACTCAAAATTAACCAGGTCGCAGGCCTTCGGGTTCCTGGTTCCCCGTTCATCGACAAGTTCCACGGTTACAAAACTGAGGTCCTGTCCATCGGCCCTGATCCTGTCCCTGTCCGCCGTCAGCCGGATTCCGGTGACCTGGCCTGCCGTTTTCAGTTCTGCCGCTGAAGTTTCTTGCCGGCCGTCGTATGCGATCGCTCTCAGGGTTCCGGGTTCATAAGGGATTTTCCAGCGGGTGATGTACCGGTTCTGCCTGCCGCATGGTTTTTTTCCGAGGGACCGGTCATTGATCAGCAGTTCCACCTGCTCTGAAGAGGAATAGACCTCTATCTCAAATTCCTGGCCCTCATGCCCGGGCCATGTCCAGTCCCCCACCACATCCTGCCATTCCCATTTGCTCCAGTAGATCTTGTCCGGATTCAGGGGGAAGCTGGGAAGGGGAGGTTTGACAAAGATGGATACATTCGGACCGTTCTGCCAGAGGGCGTCCCTGTAGTGGGACTGCGGCCTTTTTATCCCGCAGATGTCGATATCCCCGCAGAAGGCCACGTGCCATGGATAAAAGCTTTTATCATGGGGGTATCCCAGCCACCCTATGCTGGCTTCGCCGAGGTAGTCGAATCCTGTCCATACAAAATCACCGAGCACCGGGGGATTATCAAGTACGGCCATCCAGTAGTCGAATGCCTCAAGGGGGAAGGATTCGGATCCGTATATGATCCTCCCGGGAACCCTTTTACGATCGCTCCCGTATTTTTCCCACGCGTAATTGTAACCGCATACATCCAGGGTGGCAAAACAGGGGTCCATCTTCTCTCCCACTCCGTTCACAGCCGATGTCACGGGACGGGTGGGATCGAGGCTCCGTATGTATTCAGACAGCATCCGGGAGGTTTCGATCCCTTCCTGATTGCCCCTTTCAGGGATCTCATTCCCGGTGCTCCACATGATGACGCACGGATGGTTGCGGTCCCTCAATACAATGCTCTCAATGTCCTTCCTCCAGCAGCTGTCAAAATACAGGTGGTAATCCTGCGGATTCTTTGGTTTTCTCCACATATCGAAGGCCTCGTCGATCACGAGCATGCCCAGCCGGTCGCATGCATCCAGGAAGGCGGGTGACGGGGGATTGTGTGCGCAGCGGATGGCATTGAAACCGCTCGCCCTGAGCAGTTCCACCCTTCTTTCTTCGGCCCTGTCGAAAGCCGCGGATCCGAGGGGACCGTTATCGTGGTGTACGCATCCACCGCGAAGCAGGGTCGGGGATCTATTGAGCAGGAAACCCGATGCCGCATCGAAAGAGATGGTACGAACTCCGAAGGGGGTCTCCGTTACATCAAGGGGTTCATCCCCCGGCTCATCTTCTGCGTTCAATAGCTCCGTAACTGCCGTATACAGGTAGGGATTATCCGGTGACCATGGGATGGGTTCTTCAAGCAGGAGTTCCTGGACCGCCTTTTGCGATCCGCTGCCGTCCAGGGTATGGACCGATTCCGCCCGGATTGATTCCGATCCCTCCCCGTCGAGGATCCGGGTCCGGAGGATGATCTCCACGGGGTCTTCGCCCTGGTTCACCAGGTCCGTTTCGACCCGGAGTCCGGCGGAAGTTTCCGATACCCCGGGAACGATAATGGAGGTACCCCAGTGGGCAACGTGAACCGGATTCATTATGCTTAATCGTGCATGGCGGTAAATGCCCGACCCGGAATACCAGCGGCTGTTCCGGCCCTCATTGCTGACCCGGACGGCCAGGATGTTTTCACGGCCGGGCCTGATTGCCGGGGTAATGTCGTACCAGAAACTGGTATAGCCGTACGGATGGGATCCCAGGTGCCTCCCGTTCAGCCAGACATCGGCAATCATGTAAATGCCATCAAACTGCATGTGGAATATTTTACCCTCAAGGCTCGATGGCACATAAAATGTTTTCCTGTACCAGCCGGTTCCCCCAACGAAATATCCCATGTCAATCCCGCCCGCGGCGTTCGAATCAAGCGGTGATCCGCTGCCCGGAATATCTTCGATGCTCCAGTCATGGGGAAGATCGAGCTGCCGCCAGTCCGAGTCATCATACGCTATGCCTTCCGCACCCGGGGCGTCCTCACGGTGGAAGCGCCAGTCGGAGTCGAAAAGGATTTCCGAGCGAGGTGTTTTTTCAGCCCCTTCGAGGGGAGATGGGCGGCCAGCCGGCCCCGAGCAGGCCGGAGCAACGAGCAGCAAGACAAGCGGCAGCCATCTTGAGGCAGCCGGGTGATGACGATTCCTTTTAATATCCATGATATCGTTTTGGGGCAAATCCTGACGGAAAGAAAAGTGTAAGGGTTATAGTGAAAAACGATTTCGGAATAGGGGTTTAGAAATCCTCGTCTTCCTCCTCGTTGATCTCCTTCATCACCCACGGCAGTTTGACGGAGTTGCCGTACAGTTCGCCCAGCTCCTGTATTGATTCGTCGTCCTCCTCGTAGCACCAGATCACCCGTATGTTCTTTCCTCGGGAGGAATGATGCTGGAGATTCTTCAGGACCTCGAGAATGTATTTGGTGGATCCGCTGTTCGCATATTCAACCTGGAACTCCAGTTCTGTCTCATTGTTTGTCGCATCGAAATAATTATCAAGCCACCTGAGGATGCGCTCGTAGAATTCCCCGGGATCTTCCGGGATGGAACGGCCCTTCAATAACAGCCTGCCTGACCGGGCGTCGA
Organism: uncultured Bacteroides sp.; assembly: GCA_964431315.1. GTDB lineage: Bacteria > Bacteroidota > Bacteroidia > Bacteroidales > SM23-62 > SM23-62. Next base: position 14,685 of record CAYSJH010000060.1, read on the forward strand.
AATTGACCAGGGGCGTGTTGGATGTCGGTTGAATAATTAAATTTTCCATTCAATAAATTTACACATTTTCATTATTATTCATAATGCAGGGCAAGAATCGGATCAAGCTTGCTTGCCTTTTGTGCCGGATAATACCCGGAAATCACCCCGACCAGGAAACAGAGGACCACGCCCAGGATGATCCATACCCATGGGACGAAAAAGGAGGTGTTCACGATCATGCTTACCAGGTTCCCTACCCCGATCCCCAGGACGATCCCGATGATCCCTCCCATCTGCCCGATGAGAACGGCTTCAAAAAGGAATTGCTGCTTTATGGTCACGGCTTTTGCACCGACCGCCTTGCGTATGCCGATTTCCCGGGTCCTTTCGGTGACCGAGACCAGCATGATGTTCATCAGTCCGATAACCGCACCGAACAGGGTGATCACGCCGATCAGTGTGGCGGCAATGGTCACGAATTTCAGGTTTTCGAACATCATGTTCGCAATGCTGTCGCTGCGGTTGAGATAAAAATCCGATTCGTCCTTTACATCCAGGTTCCGGATCTGCCTGAAGACGCCTTCGGCCTCTCCCATCGCAGGTTCCATTAGGGTTGCATCCATGGGCGTGACATTGATCGAATAACGCATGTTGGGCCTGGAGAAATACTGGCGGACATTTGTGTAGGGAAGGATGCAGAGGTTATCACTGTCGCCCCCCATGGAGGATCCCTTCGCCTTGAGGATGCCGATCACCTTGTAACGCCCGCTCCCGATGGTGATCAGTTCATCGAGGACCTTGCCATTCTTATCGAATACCTTCTTGATCACTCCCTGGCCGATCAGGGCATAGTTGCGGTTTGTCTGGACTTCCTGGGCAGTGAAATTACGCCCCTCCTCGATCTCGTATCCTCCCGTGCTCAGGTAATTTTCATCCGCACCGATCACCGAGATGTTGGGATGGGATTTCAGGGATCCGTGCTTGACCGTTGCGATCTGGGTGGCCCGGGTCCATATCGAAACTTCGGCCGGGAACTTGTAGGTCTCCTTGAATTCCCGTGCCTCCCGGTAGGAGATGTAGTCGTAGTTCCTTCTCCTTTCCCGGTCGTTGCCGAAATGGACATTGATCGACCGGCTCTCGATGGAGAATGTATTGGCCCCCATGCGTGAAAATTCTGCCGTGATGGAATGCCGGATCGCATCGATTGCCGTCAGGATACCGACCAGGGCCATGATCCCGAAGCCGATGATCAGCATGGTCAGGATGGCCCTGAGCATGTTGGCCCGGATGGACCGCATGCTGATCCTCAGGTTCTCGGAAAATAGCGACAGCAACTTCATAAGCAACTGTTATTTAAAACTTTGAGAAGCTACATGGGGACCGTTCTCAAAATTTAAAAATACGAAATAATACCTAACCCTCACACTATTTGATTTAAACATTTAAATTTGTTAGACCATCGCTAACCCACAATATTGATCCGACATGGTATTTGACATCGAAATGATCCTTTCGGCCTATGCAGCATTACCCGAAAAAATCAATAAGGCAAAAAAGCTGCTGGGAAGGCCGCTGACCCTCGCCGAGAAAATACTCTACTCCCACCTCGACGGCGAACAGGAATTGAAAGATTTTAAAAGGGGGATTGATTACGTTTACTTCAGGCCGGACCGTGTAGCCATGCAGGATGCAACCGCGCAGATGGCACTGTTGCAGTTCATGCAGGCCGGGCGGAAAAAGGCGGCCGTTCCTTCCACGGTCCACTGCGACCACCTGATCCTCGCCCGTAAGGGTGCTGCAAAGGACCTGCTGGATTCCCGGAAGATGAACCACGAGGTGTTTGATTTCCTCGCCTCGGTATCCAATAAATACGGCATAGGCTTCTGGAAACCCGGTGCAGGGATCATCCACCAGGTCATCCTGGAGAATTATGCCTTCCCCGGTGGAATGATGATCGGGACGGACTCCCATACGGTGAATGCAGGGGGACTGGGAATGGTGGCCATAGGCGTCGGGGGAGCCGATGCGGTCGATGTCATGGCCGGCATAGCCTGGGAACTGAAATTCCCGAAACTCATCGGTGTAAAGCTCAGCGGGAAACTTAACGGCTGGACCTCGGCCAAGGACGTCATTCTGAAGGTGGCGGGCATCCTTACGGTGAAGGGGGGAACCGGCTGCATCCTGGAATATTTCGGTGAAGGGGCAAACAGCATATCCTGTACCGGGAAAGGGACCATCTGCAACATGGGTGCGGAGATCGGAGCCACCACCTCACTCTTCGGATACGATAAGAAAATGTCCGAATACCTGGCCGGCACCGGCCGGGAAGAAGTCGCTTCCGCCGCGAACCGGATCGCAGAGCACCTGAGCGGAGACCCGGAAGTCTACAGTGATCCTGCATCCTGCTTCGACCAGCTGATCGAGATTGACCTGTCGGAACTCGAGCCCCACATAAACGGACCCTTTTCGCCGGATAAGGCCTGGAGCCTGTCTGATTTTGCCGCCGCCGTCAGGGAGAACGGATATCCGGAGAAGCTTGACGTGGGACTCATAGGATCCTGCACCAACTCCTCCTACGAAGACATCACCCGGGCCGCTTCAGTCGCCCGGCAGGCGCTGGAAAAGGGACTCCGGGCGAAATCAGAGTTCACGGTCACCCCCGGTTCCGAACTGGTCCGCTATACCATGCAGCGCGACGGATTGCTGAAAGTCTTCGAGGACATCGGGGGGGTGGTCCTGGCCAATGCCTGCGGCCCGTGCATCGGCCAGTGGGCACGCCACAATGCAGATAAACTGGATGAAAACTCCATCATCACTTCCTTTAACCGGAACTTTGCCAAACGGAACGACGGCAACCCGAAAACCCATGCCTTCGTTGCCTCCCCCGAGATCGTAACGGCCCTGGCAATTGCCGGCAGGCTTACCTTCGATCCCAGGAAGGACACCCTTAAAAACAGCAAGGGAGAGGAGGTCTCGCTGAAGGAGCCTGCGGGACTTGAACTACCGCCCAAAGGATTTGCGGTGGAAGACAACGGGTATGTGGCCCCGGCAGAGGACGGCTCCGGCATCGAGTTAAAGGTCGACCCGTCCTCGGAGCGGCTGCAGCTGCTCGAAGGATTCCCTGCCTGGAACGGGGAGGATATAAAGGGACTTAAACTCCTGATCAAGGTCAGCGGCAAATGCACCACCGACCACATCTCCATGGCCGGTCCCTGGCTCAGGTACAGGGGACACCTCGACAACATTTCGAACAACCTGATGATCGGGGCAGTGAATGCCTTCAACGAGAAGACCAACGCGGTCCGAAACCGGCTCTCGGGCGATTACGCCCCGGTGCCCGATACGGCAAGGGCTTATAAGAAAGCGGGACTCCGGTCCCTGATCGTAGGCGATGAGAATTACGGGGAAGGTTCGTCCCGTGAACACGCCGCCATGGAGCCCAGGCACCTGGGAGTGAGCGCCGTCCTGGTCCGCTCATTTGCCAGGATCCACGAGACCAACCTGAAAAAGCAGGGGGTGCTGGCCCTGACCTTCGCGGACCGGTCGGATTACGAAAAGATCCGCGAAGACGACGACATCGAGATCACCGGGCTGGACAAATTTGCCCCCGGCCGTCCTCTGACCATCAGGCTGCATCACGCGGACGGGACCACCGAGGAATTCCCGGTGAACCATACCTATAACCAGAAACAGATCGAATGGTTCAGGGCAGGATCCGCACTGAACCTGATCAAACAGGAAAGCAGCTGAATCTAAACAGGCTATGCTGCATAAGGTAATCACCTGGCTCGAAGCACACATGGGCACCTGTGCGTTCAGGGAGCACGGGGGACTCGAATGTCCCGGCTGCGGGATGCAGCGAAGCATTATTGCCCTGCTGAAAGGGAACCTCTGGGAAAGCATCCTGCTTTACCCCGCCCTGATCCCGCTTATGGCAATGTTCGCTTTCCTGGCCATCCACCTTGTCTTTAAATTCAAACACGGCGTAACGGTCCTCAAGATCATGTACATCACCAATACGGCCCTGATCCTTGGCCCCTTCATCTATAAAATAATCACCCATTAACCAAACACTATCATGGAAACAGTAAACCAGAACATTGAAAAGACGGCGCCCGTCATCAGGGTCCCCGTTCCCAATTCCCAGGGCATCCTCATCCTGGGCATATTCTCACTTGTGACCACCGTCTGCTGCTTCGGCATCGGTTTTGTCGGACTGGTCCTCGGGATCATCGCGGTGGTCATGTCCACCAAGGCGATCGAGACCTACCAGCAAAATCCCAGGGTCTACACGGAAGGATCCTTTAAGAATGTCAACGGGGGAAGGATCTGCGGGATCATCGGGATCGTCGTGAACGGTGTGCTGATCGTCTTCGGCATCGTCTACCTGATCGTAGTCGGGGCAGGCCTTACCGCTCTGTTCAGTACATTCCCCTGGAAAGACTATTTCTAGCATCCCGACATGGAGCTACCCGGGCGCATAGAGGCATTTGCAAAACTGGGTGAATACCTGAGAGAACGCCTTCCCGGTCCCGGGGAGATTCCCCTTTCCCCCGGTATTAAAGACGGGAACATATACCCCGACCCGGAATTGGAGAAGGTCACGCAGGAAGCCGAAGCGGCCAATCCCTGGTTCATTCCCTCCTTCATCCGTCATGCCCTGGCGGAAACGGGCCGACTGCTGGAAAGGAAAAACCTGGAGGAATGGACGGGCAGGTATCCCCGGGAAAGATTTGAACCGCTGCATCCCCGGGTGGTCGGAACGGTGTTGGCGGGCAACATCCCCCTGGCCGGCTTCCATGATTTCCTGTCCATCCTGGTCAGCGGGAACCGCTTCCGGGGAAAGCTCTCCGGCAAGGACGACAAACTCCTGCCATTCCTGGCCGCGAAACTGGTCGCCTTCGAACCCCGTCTTGAACCCTTCCTGCACTTCGAGGAATCGCGCCTGGGCAGGATCGATGCCATGATCGCCACCGGCAGCAACAACTCCTTCCGTTATTTTGAATATTATTTCGGCAAATACCCCCATATATTCCGAAGGAACCGGAACGCAGCAGCCCTGCTTGACGGAACGGAAACAAAAGAAGAACTGGAAGCCCTGGCCGATGACGTTTTCCTTTATTTCGGCATGGGCTGCCGCAACGTGGCAAAACTTTACGTACCCGAAGGCTATGACTTCGACGGCCTGTTCAGGAAAATGGAAAAATACCTGCCCCTGATCGACCACCATAAATACGCGAACAATTACCTCTACCAGCGCACGGTATTCCTGATGAACCGGGTTGAACACCTGGACAGCGGGTTCCTGCTGGTCCGGCCTGAACGGGCTCTCGCCTCACCGGCGGCTACCCTCCACTACGAGACCTGGGCGGGCGACCCGCATCTCCCGCCCGGCCTGCAGGAACAGGCCGGTTCCATCCAGTGCATCGCGGGAAGGGGGACCGGGGGATCGAACACCGAGGGGACCGGGGGATCGAACACCGAGGGGGTCGGGGTATCGAACGCCCTGGGGGCAGGGATACTGCGCATGGTGCCATTCGGCCGGACCCAGTACCCCGAGCTATGGGATTACGCCGATGATGTGGATACGTTAAAATTTTTGCTTAACTTGTATGAAAACTAGGACATGGTCCTTAAGTTCAGGTTAATATCAAATGAACAGGATGATTTCATCCGGGATTTTGAGATCCTGGCCGAACAGACCTTCTTCGATCTTCACATGGCCATCCAGGATAACCTGCATTACGATAAATCCCAGATCGCTTCATTCTTCATCTGCAACTCCGGCTGGGAGAAGCAGCAGGAGATCACCCTGTTTGAACTTTCAGAGGAGGAATCCTCCAGGGTCGTTACCATGGAAAATGCCAGGGTCGGGGATTATATGGGTGAAATCCATGATAAAATGATCTACGTCTTCGACGTGTTCAACGAACGGATGTTCTTTGCAGAATGTGTCGAAAAGCGCAAGAAGGATCCCTCACGGCACTATCCCTTCTGCAGCCATCAGCAGGGCAAGGCACCGCAGCAACTCCTGATGGAACAGCTTTTCGGCCCGCCTGACCTCTCGGACAGCTCCATCCTCGATGACCTGTCCTACGGGGATGGATTCCCGGGCAACGATGACCCGGACGGACCGGGCTATGATCCTCAATTCTACGACGACCTCCCGGATGAGTATTAACACGGCAGTTTTAATAGTGGGACCGACCGGCGTGGGCAAAACCGGGGTGGCCATCCGGTTGGCTGAATCGCTGGGAACAGAGATCGTGTCGGCAGACTCGCGGCAGGTCTACAGGGAGCTTACAATCGGCACGGCCGTGCCCGAAGAAGAACAGCGCAAAAGGGTCAGGCATCACCTCCTGCAGCACCGTTCCGTGACGGAAGATTACAACGCCAGCATGTTCGAGGAAGAGGCCCTGCAGGCCCTGTCGGACCTTTTTGAAAAATACGGAAAGGCCGTGGTCTGCGGGGGCTCGGGACTTTACATACGGGCCATCTGCCAGGGCATCGATGATATCCCGGCCGTCGATCCGGAGGTCCGCAGGACCCTGCTGCAACGCATGAAGGAAGAAGGACCCGAGAGCCTTCGTTTCGAATTGAAAAAACTCGATCCCGTCAGTTACCGGAACATTGACCTCAGGAACCCGATGCGGATCCTGAAGGCCCTCGAGATCAGCCTCAGCACGGGCCGACCCTATTCGGGCTTCCTTACCCGTGGGAAAAAGAAACGGGATTTCCAGTCCCTCAAGATCGGCCTCAACATCGAGCGGAATGTCCTCTACAACCGGATCAATTACCGCGTTGATGAAATGATTGAGAAGGGACTTCTCGAGGAAGTGCGCACATGCATGGAATACCGCCACCTGAATGCCCTGAACACCGTTGGTTACCGGGAGCTGTTCGATCACCTGGACGGAAACACCAGCCTGCCGGAAGCGGTTGACCTGATCAAGCGGAACAGCCGCCGGTATGCCCGCAGGCAACTGACCTGGTTCAACCGGGACCAGGATATTCACTGGTTCGAACCCGGACAGGTGGATGAAATCATTAAATTCGCCATGGATGCTGCCGGACAATAACATAAAATACACCATACGGGTCTACATGCTGATCCTGAATGAGCGCGGGGAGATCCTGCTGAGCGACGAATACATGATGGACATGAAAATGGTCAAGTTCCCCGGCGGGGGAATGGAATACGGCGAGGGTACCCTTCATTGCCTGCAACGGGAGGCCATGGAGGAATTCGGACAGAAGCTCACCAACATACGGCATTTCTATACCACGGACTATTACCAGAAAGCCTACTTCTTCAGGGACCACCAGCTGATCAGCATCTATTACCTGGCCGATCTCACGGAACCGTTTGGGGTCAGGGTATCGGACAGACCCTTTGACTTCCCCGAAATGAAGGACGGGGCCCAGTCCTTCCGCTGGGTACCCCTTGCAGAGATCGAGGAGGAGGACCTGACCTTCCCCATCGACCGCAAGGTGATCGGGATGCTGAAAAAGGAATTCCTGAATTATCCTCTCAGACAAGGATCATGATGAATTTGAGCAGGATTAACTGAACAATTGGAACACTGAGGTTATCCGAGCCTGCTGGACTGACTGCTTCGATCAGGGTTGACAGCAGAGCCATCATGAATGACAGGACCAGAAGCATGGATATTACGGGCCCGAGAAAATGGTTTATGAGTATCAGGGAAAGCAGGAATGTTGTGATAAAAAAAGCCATGGATCCGGAGATGGTTTTTGTCTGCTTCCAGATTGTATAGGAAATCATGGGAATCCTCAGGCCAACCGAAGCAGCGGCCGGATCAGCCAGAATAAATGTAAGCAGCGGCAGGTACAGGTAAATAGCGTTGTTTTCGAGGTTAGCAAATAGAAAGCATATCAGAAAGGGCAATGGAAATATTACACTGCCAAAGGATTTCCTGGGTACCTTATGAATTGAATTTAAGGCAGATCCGGTTTTTGTTACCAGGAGGAAAATAAAGGCAGTAATGCTGATCAGGGCGATGATTAACGCATCATCGATCAGGGGGATAAAGATAAGAGAATTCAAACCTGTCAGGACATGAGCAATTTTTCTCGATATCTCAGCTGAAAATTTATATCTTCGATAGGTGCGCTCGATGATGAAGAGGACAGCGACGGTGATAAGGACAAAATAGATTGCCCATATGATTTTATCTGGCATCGGGGCCAATATGAATGAATAAGACGTACCTTAAGTTAGGAATATTTCATCAAATGGAAACAAAAGAACGCTTCTGGAATATTCCAAATACCCTGTCCCTCTCCCGGTTACTTGCTTTTCCCGTAATCCTGTATACTATATTTACACGATGGGAAGGCACTTTCATAGTCCTGATCATAATCAGCCTGGGTACGGATGTTCTTGACGGACTCATAGCCAGGCTGTTTAATATGCGGACCAGGATCGGGGCCAGGCTTGATTCGACTGCGGATCTCGGTATCTTCATCGCGGCTTTCCTGGGCATCATCGCATTCAAATGGGAGATCATCCGGTACCATGTCTGGATACTGTTGGTATTCATTTCCCTTAACCTGCTGGCTGACCTTGTATCCCTGGCAAGATTCAGGAGTTTTGCGGCACTTCACCTTTATTCCTTCAAGATAACGGGGTATATCCAGGGATCATTTATCATCGTATTATTTCTCTGGAAATTTATTGAAGGCTATTATTATATTGCCATGATCTGGGGAATCCTGGCATGCGTTGAAGAGATCATTGTGCTGTTTTATCTGAATGAGAACCAGAGCAATGTAAAAGGATTATACTGGGTACTCAAAGAACAGAATTAATATGCACGAATATTTGGTTTTATATATTCTGCTGGCCGTACCCGGTTTAGCAGGCATATGGTTGATTATCAGTAGATCCGGTACGAGCAAACATGCTATCCTGATAAAAAGTACAGTTTATCTGTTTATTGTTTTACTCAGCATTGCTGCCCTCCTGTTTCATTTCTTCCACCTGCTGGCTGCCGTCATTCTGGCCGGCATTTGGCTTGAGTTGATCCTCCTGTTGATACGCCAAAGCCGGAAGTGGCCGGTGAATGCATTATTCGTTTCATTGCTTGCATTCATATCCTTCGGATTTTTCAGGTTTTCCCGGACCGCTTCAGGGGATGAGCTTTTTTTATTGCTGCTGGTTGTCTTCACATTCGATGCCTTTTGCCAGATAACGGGACAACTGGCAGGAAAGCATAAACTATTTCCGAAAATTAGCCCGGATAAAACCGTCGAGGGATTTCTGGGAGGATTTGCGATCGCTATACTGGGCGCAATGATCGCCTGTTACCTGATGCATATGCGGCTCCTGCCAACCCTGGGGGAAGCTGCCCTGATCGCATTGGCTGCACTGGCGGGTGATCTGCTGGCTTCCGGCCTGAAAAGGATAAACGGCATCAAGGATTTCAGCAACTGGATCCCCGGCCAGGGCGGGTTCCTTGACCGTTTTGACAGCCTGATCTTCGCAGGTTTCAGTATGTGGCTGCTCTGCTTATCCGGGTGGCCGGATGCGGCTGGCTAGCTCCAGGATCTGGCTGCTCATGGCATCCCAGGTAAAGCGTTTTCGCTCGATGGCCACGTTTTTGCGGAATTCCGCCGCCCGGTCGTTCCGGAAAAAATCCACGATCGATTCCGCGATGGCTTTTTCATCGACCGGGGTGACGTACCCGACTTTCTGATCGGACACGATCTCCGGCAGTCCCCCTACACCGGTCACCAGCATGGGAACCCCGAAGTGGTAAGCGATCTGGCTGATCCCGCTCTGGGTGGCCGTGCGATAGGGCTGGACCACCAGATCCGCCACGCTGAAATAATACTTCACCTCCCGGGACGGGATGAACCGGTCATGCAGCACGATCCTTTCGCCGATTCCAAGGCTGCTGATCAGGTTCAGGTATTCTCCCTTTTCCCCGTAGAATTCCCCGGCTATGACCAGTTTCAGATCCGGCAACCGGTCTTTCACCAGGGCGAAGGCCCTGAGCAGAAGGTCCAGTCCCTTGTACTTCCGCACCAGTCCGAAAAACAGCAGGTATGTCCCCCCCGGGTCGAGTCCCATGTAACGTGCCGCCTCCTCCCGCTCCACCGCATCCCCGAAAAGGTCGTAGGCGGGATGGGGGACAAAAACCTTGAACCTGCTGTCCGTGAACATGCTGAGGTCATCGAGGACCGAGCGGGAAAGGACTACAAAGCCGTCGCAGCGTTTGAGCAGCCTGCGGCTCAGGAATTTCCAGCCCGCCTGCTTTTCATGGGGAACCACGTTATGGCAGATGGCAATGACCGGAAAGGTGCGGTCCCTCCCCAGCCTTTTGACAATGCCTCCCAGGCTCATGGCCATGAAGGGCATCCAGTGATGCAGGACCACCAGTCCGGGGGCTTCCCTTCGGATCCGCCGGGCGGTCCGGATCCAGCTCAGGGGATTGATGGAATTGATCATGGGCAGGACGGCAACCCTGCCTGCGGTGCCCCCCGGCGGCTCACCGGGATCGTACTGGGAAGTGCCCGGAAAAAGAAATCCCGGGTACTGCAGGGTGAATGAAATGATTGAGGCCTGGTGCCCGGCGGCTGCCAGGTTGCTGCAGAGGGCGGTGTTGAAGTTTGAAATGCCCCCGCGCAGCGGGTGTCCCGGACCGATGCACAGGATCTTCAAGGCCGGATAGTTTTCAAGACTGAATATTAATTTTTTCCTCGATCAGGTATTTATTCCTGTCCGAGGAGTTCCTGGATATCAGCTCGCCGAGGAAACCGGCCAGGAACAGCTGGGTCCCTATGATCATGGCCACAAGGGCAAGGTAGAAATAGGGACTCTGGGTGACCCGATGCATGGCGATCCCCCTGACCGTATAGATGATCTTTTGCGTTCCCAGCCATGCCGCAGCAAAAAAACCGACAATGAACATCAGGGTGCCGAAGGTGCCGAACAGGTGCATCGGCTTTTTCCCGAACCGGCTGATGAAACCGATCGTGATCAGGTCAAGGTAACCTATGATGAACCGTTCAAGACCGTACTTGGTCACCCCGTACTTCCGCTTCCGGTGCTGCACCACCTTCTCTCCGATCTTTGAAAATCCTGCCCTTTTGGCCAGGAAGGGGATATAGCGGTGCATATCCCCGTAGACCTCGATGCTTTTTACCACAACCTGCCGGTAGGATTTGAGTCCGCAGTTAAAATCATGCAGCCTGATCCCGGAAACCCTGCGGGCGATCCAGTTGTAGAATTTGCTCGGGATCCTCTTGGACAGCGGGTCGTGCCGTTTCCTCTTCCAGCCCGATACCAGGTCGTAGCCGTCCTCCAGCACCATGCGTGTAAGTTCCGGGATTTCATCGGGACTGTCCTGCAGGTCCGCATCCATGGTGATCACAACCTCGCCGGAGGCAGCCTGGAAAGCCGTATGAAGGGCGGCCGCCTTGCCGTAGTTCCGCCTGAAGCGGATGCCGCGGACCCAGTCGTTTGCGGCAGCAAGTTCGGTGATGACTTTCCAGGAGCTGTCGCTGCTCCCGTCGTCCACCATGATCACCTCGTACCGGTAGGAATGCTGTGAGAGAACCCTTTCGATCCATCCGCACAGCTCCCGCAGCGATTCTTCTTCATTATAGACGGGTACGACGATTGAAATATCCATAAAGGAACGGTCTGGTCTTTATGCACCGGCGAGGGGAATTCCCTCTCCGGAATTCAGGATTTTATTCTGCGCTGCTGCCTTCTTCTTCCGCCAAAGGTACATCCGGGTTTTCGTCACGCTTCATGATGGCGCCGACGATCAGGGCAAGGATGGAGCCGAATACCAGGGAGCCTCCCATTCCCATAACCGCCATCAAACCTGGCTTCATAAATCTGGAGGTGATGCCCATTGCCTGTTCCACAGCCGCCTCGGGCAGTCCTTTATCAAGCATCTTCTGGGTCTGCAATTCCATCATCCGGGTCAGGATGTCGGGATCGATCACGGTCCACAGGATATACGCGTATATGGTCCCGATTATGCCGGAAACCACGATGGCAACGATCCCGAACCCGAAAGCGGTACCGAAAGGCAGGATCCCGCCCCTGATGGAATCCCTGAAGCTGCGCATACCGAGGATGAGCAGGACAAGGGTTATCAGGATCCCCAGGTAACCCAGCGCCTGGTTGAGGTTCTGGTTGAGCATGTACAGGATCACCTGGTATATGATGCCGGCAAATCCGATGATCAGTCCCCATATAAGACCATTGTAAAATACGGATGTGTTTTTCTTTTCCATGGATTGAATGGTTTGGGTTCGATGAAACAAAGATATATTTTTTTTGGTATCTTTGCATTCCGGGCAAGTCTTATACGGCCAGCTCCTGTTGAACTCCCCCAGGACCGGAAGGTAGCAAGGGTAGACGGTCG
>CAYSJH010000061.1:0-27016 GCA_964431315.1 uncultured Bacteroides sp.
CCTGCCTTACAAGCAGGGGGTCAATGGTTCGAATCCATTATCGCCCACAACAAAATTAACCCGATCGGTTTTCCGGTCGGGTTTTTCAATATTCAAATCCATGCAAACTTGTTTGCTTATGGATTTGGATATGAAAACCAGGCTATGCCTGTGGTTGATTTTGTTGTCAGGGCCCCCAAAGACGGATCACGACCGAGCTTGCGAGGTCGCTAATCCAGTATAACCCACCATTAGGAAAGAGGGAGTTGGTCCTAATAGGTCTGGCTCCTTTTTTTGTTGGGTTGAATGGGGATTGAAGGTTAGGATTCTATAATTTCTTTCTATTCATATAGGAACAGAACTTTATCTTTTTTGAAGAAGAAAATACCCAAATCCCAAAGCTAAGAACAGGTACAGAGCAACAATTAGCCATGCCAGTGGATTTAATGCACCTGATATGATTGCGATCAATGTCACAATAAATCCTATAGCATCATAAACGAATAATGCCAGGATAATTGCCCATCTCGCGTCTGACTCTGGTGAGTTTCTGGCAAACCAGGTGAGCATTAAGTTGCCTATCATGGATGCGCCATATTCTCTGGCTGCAAAAACTCCTCCTGCTGCCAGAGTAGCCCCAAAGATGGAATACGTGAAGCTTGGGACCAGCAATATGGGTATCCCAAGACACAAGCATACAATTGCTTTAATAATTAGTAATGTTTTTAATTTCATGGCAGTACTCCCTTATTTTAATGATTTTTAGATAATGATATTTACCCAATTTAGATCCGGGTTAATTATCAGAATAATAAACTCTTTTATAAAGTTACACCATCTTCAAACCAAAGTCAAATATTTTAAATTATAGGTCATTGGATTTAGGTTCTGCCAGTTTTATTTGGTTTTCCTGCTCTGGAATTTTATTTCTTTCAAATCTTATTCAACTTCCTTTAAAATCCCGTTCAAGCTTCCTTAGGATCTTTTCATTAATGCATGATAAGACTAAATCCTAGCAGATAAGGCACATGGTAGGATTTGAGAATCAAAAACCAATATTAAAAATGGGATACAATTTATGCAGAGCAAAAAATGCAGGTCGAATTTATGCCTTGAACGGGAATAGGCTGACAGTCTGGCTCCTTTTTATTAGAGAGAATTACGGTTGAGGGTTTGGGGAGGAAGAATTGGGATTAATATATTAACTTCATTAAGTTACGTTTATCCTGAGTAATTCACAAAATTTGGTTGATCATTCAGGATCATGATTTCTTCTTTAAAAGTTGTCAGCTTCACTTAAAACTTGGACAGTAACCTTACCATTGTAATATATTTTTTATTTAGCTTGTAGATGAAATGTGTAATTTCATTGTTTTCGCCATCTTTATTTCAATTAAAAGTATATTCCTTTAATCAGCTCTGACTGGAATCCTAATTCAAGAGATCCAATGACGAACAGGTCTGCTTTCATAACTGCACTTCTCACGTTCTGCCTTTCTTTCGTGTCGATGTCCGGTGATGACTGTGAAAAGGATGTGGAAGATCATCGGGGGAAAATGAAGCCATGGGAAAAAGGAGCCTGGGAAACGGGGGGATACCGCAATGTTTTCCTGGAAGCCGGGTACAGACAGGATGATATTGATGCCAAACTGGCAAAAGCCTACTATGATATTTTTGAAGGACCGACCAGGGTCTACTTTGAAGTGGGTGATTCGATGGCTTATGTTTCTGATTTGAAGAACCATGACGCCCGCACGGAAGGTCTTTCGTACGGGATGATGGTGGCGGTGCAATTAAATAAGAAAGATGTCTTTGACCGTTTATGGCGCTGGACGAAAAAATATATGCAGCACCGGGGAGGCGCCCGTGATGCTTACTTTGCATGGTCAATCAATCCCAAAACAGGTAAACATAATTCGGAAGGATCTGCTTCCGATGGGGAATTTTATTTTGTTACCGATCTGTTGTTTGCATCCAACCGCTGGGGGAATAATACCGGGATAGACTATTACGCCGAAGCCAGAAGAATTCTGGATGCGATGTGGAGCAAAGACGGGACAGGGGGGATAAAGAATGTGATCAATGTGGAAAACAAACAGATCACCTTCGTTCCCGAGGGTGACCGGTACAACTGGACGGATCCCTCTTACCATTTACCTGCATTTTTTGAAGTCTGGGCGGAATATGCCAACGACGGACATGAACAATTTTATCGTGATTGTGCCGATACGGCCCGTGCATTTCTGCACAGGGCATGTCACCCCAAAACAGGACTGAATGCAGATCATACGGAATTCAGCGGAGTACCCAGGATGTGGGGCCCGAGGACAGCTGCTTTCCGCTATGACTCATGGAGGGTGCCGATGAACATCGCCATGGATTATTCATGGTATGCCAGGGACAGGGAGTGGCAGCAGGATTACTGCAAACGGATCCAGAACTTCCTTTTTTGCAGGGGCATTGATACGTTCGAGGACCAGTACGATACCGACGGAACCCTTCCCGAATGGATACTGCCGGCAGGCGGATACCAGAAATTACGTCATTCCCTGGGACTGGTCTCTACCTCGGCCGCTGCCTCCATAATGGGCACCCAGGCGAAAAGCTGGAAATTTGTGGATGCCGTCTGGAATGCCAGGCTGGAACCTTATGAGGACGGGTATTTTGATCCCTATTATGATGGTTTACTCTACCTGTTCAGCTTAATGCATTTAAGCGGTAATTACAGGATCATCAAACCTGGAATGAGCGAGTAATTCAAAGATCAGGATATAAATCATGAAGAAACGAATCGGATTATTAGTATTCTTTTCCCTTTTGGGGACCGGCATACTCCCGGCTCAGAACCCTTTGATCATGGATCAGTTTACTGCCGATCCGACCGCCAGGGTTTTTGAAGGCAGGGTGTACGTGTATCCATCGCACGATATAAACTGCGGGACGAAATGGTTTTGTATGAAGGACTATCACGTGTTTTCATCGGAAAACCTGGTTGACTGGACCGATCACGGTATGATTGTCACGCAGGAAAAGGTGGAGTGGGTGGACTCGAACAGATTCAGTATGTGGGCCCCCGATTGCTATGAGAAAGACGGGAAATACTATTTTTATTTTCCGGCCATTGCCGATTCGACTACAGGTATCAGAGGCTTGGCCATAGGCGTTGCCATTTCCGATAGACCTTGTGGGCCATTCATCCCCGAACCTGGACCGATCAGGGGTGTTTCCGGCATCGACCCGAATGTGTTCATCGACAGGGACGGCCAGGCTTACCTGTACTGGGCCGGCATGGGTCGGCTTACCGGAGCCAGGCTGAAAGACAACATGCTCGAACTTGCCGGTGCGCCGAAGCAAATCGATACCCTGCCAACAGGCATGAAAGAGGGGCCTTTTCTGTTCGAGCGAAACGGCATTTACTATTTTACCTTTCCTCATGTTATTGAAAAAACCGAGGCACTGGTGTATGGAATGGGGGATAATCCCATGGGCCCATTTGAGTACAAAGGCATTATTATGGATGAACTTACCTCCGGGTGCTGGACCAACCATCACTCCATAGTTGAATATAATGGTCAATGGTACCTGTTCTACCACAACAATGATTTATCCCCCCGCTTTGACAAGAACCGCTCGATCTGCGCGGATAGCTTATTCTTTAATGAAGACGGTACGATTCAAAAAGTGATTCCCACTTTCCGCGGTGTGGGTTTGACCCGGGCCACCGGCAAAATTCAGATCGACCGGTACAGCGCCATGAGCGGGCAGGGAGCAGCCATTGCGTTCCTGGACACCACCGATACGTTCAAAGGATGGAAAACCATCCTGGATGAAAAGGATGCCTGGATCAAATATAACGGTGTGGATTTCGGGGGAATGGACCTGAAATCTGCCTGTTTCAGGGTACGTTCAGAAACAGGAAGCACCCTGGAACTGAACATTGGCCGAAAAAATGAATTTGATGGCATGCAAGTAAAAATACCCGATAGCAACGATTGGCAAATTGTGCGTATGAAGATGGACCGGTTGCCATCGGGCATCCAGGATGTCAGGCTGGTTCTCAGGGATTCCGGTCCTGTTGAGATTGACTGGATCCGGTTTGAATAACAGACAATTTTCCCCAGATTTAAATTTGTTGAAGTTTTCATACAGTATTATCCTTTATTTTTAAAAATACCTATACTCAATTTTTTGTTTTTCAATAAATCAGTATGAAAATAAAATCCTTGTCGCTCGCGTTAATCACCCCGTTTTTTGTTTTAAGTTCTGTAGTCGATTCATTTGCCCAGAGTACCTGTTAGGAAAGACCCGTAATTAACCTGACAGAAAATCAGTGGACTATCCGTTTGGATCCTTATGCCGCCTGGCAGGATGATAGTTTATACCTGTCACCTGGCGACCTTAAAAAACTGCCAGTTAATATTCCATCCGGTGGCTGGGAGGCATTTCTAGAGGAGAAAGGAAAGGAAGTGCGGATCCCGCAACCGTTGAACAGTAATTCTGGAACAGGGATGATAATCCGTATGGTGTTTGCGGCAATTATGTTGGTGTTTCCTGGTTCTCTACCACAGTTACAATACCGGAAGAATTCGCCGGCAAGCGTGTGGTAATCTGGGTTGAAAGTGTTCGTCTGCGGGCCGAATTTCTGGCAAATAAGGAAGTACTCGATTACCGGGGATCACAAGTACTTGGTACGTCCTGGTTCGGGGGAAACTACTTTGTAAAGGATAATCCGTACTTCACAAAATTGCCGGTGGACTGTGCATTCAACTGGGAATACCAGAGCCTGGCCACGTACAATAAAAACCGTTACGGTTTGAGGTTGTACAACGGGGAAACGCTTGTCGGCTGTATTTCCGATCATAAGAAGGAAGTGTATTCGGCCTTTTCAGTCATTCCGGCAGGCAGGGGGAAGATCATCATCACCTCCCTTGATCTGTTTTCATGTTTGCAGGACCTGAAAGCAAACATTGTCGCCCAGCAGTTATTGTTGAATATTCTCACCTTGCAATAATCCGGCATAACAGAAATAAATCCTTATTCCCGAACACTATTCCCATGCAGTTTCCGGGGAACAGGTATGTATACCACATTTCCAAGAGGCCGGAACTCCGGTACTTCGGTTTGGTCATTGTGTAAGTATCCCGGTGTTTGAGAGTCCGGAACAAGTTTAATTCATTTACTTTACAGGGCGGATCACTTATAGATATCGAAGGTGGTACGGTATACAGTATCTTTAACACCATTTACAGGTCCGGTGGATCGGGTCATAAGAATTGACAGGGTAAATTACCCGGCAGCCAATACTAAATCTCAAAGATTTATTATTTTAGAAGCAGCCTTCACTTGTCGAAATCGTCTTTAATACCGTCAACCAATAACTTGTAAAATGAAAAGGAATTCAGTTAACATTCTGTTTGCAGCACTTTATTTTACCTTCCTGGCAGGTAGTGCAAATGCCCGTTACAACAACAATTATTCAGAACTGGTTAAAGACTGTGAAAATTTGATTCATGATAAAATGGAATCGGACAATATAATTGGAGCAAGTGCCCTGATTATGGTTAATGATTCTGTTATATGGGAAAATGGTTTTGGATACGCTGATAAGGAAAACAAAGTGCCGATGACTGTAAATACTGTTGTAAACATTGCTTCAGTAACCAAAACTTTTACAGCGCTGGCCATCATGCAACTGCATGAAAAGGGCTTACTGGACATTGATGAACCCCTGAATAAATACCTGCCTGCGTTCAATCCCAAAAACAGATGGGATAATCTGGAAAAGCTGACAATAAGATCCGTTATCACCCATACCTCAGGAATTCAATCCGATGTATTGAAGAATAGTGATTTAGGATCCGGAAAATATACTGACGTGCTGGGATTTATAAATGATACCTATTTATTGTATCCTCCGGGGATGGTTGAATCATATTCCGGTTCAGGCTATAGCATTCTGGGGTGTCTTATCAAAGAGGTGAGTAAACAAGATTATGCGGACTACATTAAAGAACATATTCTTATCCCGCTGGAGATGTATCATTCGGGCTTTATCATGGATTCATTAATGAACAGGACCAGGGTATATTCTGAAGGAGAACGTTTAAAAGAATACGGGTTCAGAGATATTGCATCAGGAGGCATTTACACCAACATCATTGATTTTGCTAAATACGCCAGAGGATTGATGGATGCATATAACGGGATGAACACAACCCTGATCGGGCAGGAATCAATACGTGAGATGTTCACCCTTCACCCTGATAATGCCCTTATAGAATCCAACAATAAAGGGCTGGGATGGTTTATGTTTAAGAATGATACGGCCTTTGCAGTCACTCATGCAGGGGACTGTGCATTCGGGCATGCTGAAATATGCCTGATACCGGATAAAAATGCAGCCGTTATGATTTTAATAAATTCTGCAGAGGGCGAACCTCTGAGAAGAGACTTTTGCCGTACTGTTTTGAATGAATATGGATTTAGCACTCGTGATATCATTGCACCGCCGGTTATAAAAGAAGTCCATAAAGAAATCAAATCCATAAGTTTATCTAATGATATTTTAATGAAACACGCAGGTGATTATGCTCAGGGATTTTCTTTTTTAACTGTTTCGATCAGTGACAGTAACTTGATAATGGTCAGAGATAATAAGTATTTTACATTAGAAGCCCTTTCTGAAACGGAATTCGTACCTTATGAAAAAACAGATAAAGACGAAAAAGTTCTAAAAGATGATGAGAGATATTGTTTTGTGGATTATGGTGATTTTCATATTCTGTTTCATAAAGTCAGAGACAAAGAATCATTGTTAGGTTTCAAGCTGAATAACTTCAGCCCATCGATAATGAATAAAAAGCTTGGTGCCTATGAACACTTTGGATACCAGCTGTTGGTTGGGGATACGAAATTCAAGGGAGCCGAATTGTCATTGTCCGGGAACAGGGTACTTATGTTGAAATTAATTGCTTATGATGGTGAGTACGCTTTTCCTTTGGATGTGATTTCCAATGAATATGCCACTACTTGTGGCCTGACTGCAGGCTTTGGTTATACCATAAAATTTACTGAAAATGATAAATATGATATAGTCGATTTTGGTGGGATAACATTTCGAAAACAGAAATACCAATAGCATGTGTACATATTGTACAAGCCGAACGCCGAAAACAAGCATTTCCGAATACAGTCGGGCATGTTTTCCCGGGACTGTTTTTATCCATTAAAATCAGAACTCTACCACCGCGGTCTGGTTATCAAGCCATGCCGCCATGTTCAGCACAAGAAAGTTCCAGTTCTGGAATCCCTTATTCAGCACCGGTTCCCCGTTTTCGGGCAGGTAATATTCATGCAGGGCCCCGAACCTTTCGAAGTCCCTCCCCAGGAGCAGGATCGTCTTCTCGGCCAGTTCCCTGGCCTCATCCTGATACCCGTAGTTTATAAGTCCCCTGAAGACCAGGTAATTGACATTGATCCAGACGGGTCCCAGCCAGGAAGAGGGATTCCCGCTCGCCCGGGTGTCGTACATCTTTTCCTGGGGGGACAATGTACGGATGCCTGCGGGAGCGTTGAACGATGCCGTATCGTGAAAATGTTTTTCCACGATGATCCCGGCCTGTTCCGGGGTCGCGATACCGGCCCACATGGCCATAAACCCGCTCCAGACGCTCAGGCGCTGGATCAGGCAATCGTAGGTGCGCGGCTGCCCGGTATGCAGGTATAATTTCCCGGGCTGCAGGGATTCGATGTCGGGCTTTTCCACGGGACGCAGGTTCAGGTCCACGCTGTAATAGAACCCGTCGCGCGGGTCCCAGCAATGCTCCCTTATATTTCCCAGTAAACGATCCGCCTCCCGCCCGAAATATTCCGCTATTTCGGGGAGATCGAGACAATCGGCGAGATAGCTTGTCGCCCGGAGTTCCTTATACATCAGGGCGTTCAGGAATATCGAGCCCGAGCTCTCATCAGGGCGGTAAAAGGTGGATGGGTCGTTATCCACCCCGATCGCCTCGTCGGTTTCCCAGTAAATCAGTCCCGTAGACGGGTGACGGTGGAAATTAAGGTATTTATCGACAAAGGCCTGCAGGTAGTAAAAATCGTCGCGCAGCCACTCCGCGTTTCCGTCCATGTTCCTGACGATAAAGGCTGCATGCTGTGCCAGGACCGGTTTATGCATGTTGCTTTTCCATGGATTGCGGGTACTGAGCATCTCTTTCCTGCCTGGGGCATTGCGTTCGATCCAGATGGGGATCCAGCCGTCCATTCCCCCGTAACTCAGATAATTCAGGATGCAGCCCTGCTCGTATTTAAGCGCTTCCTGCCTGTCCTTGGCGGCGCCGTTTTCCAGCAGGATCTGTCTCAGGGCTACATCGCTCAGCCAGGAGTCCCAGTCCCACAACATGTCCAGATACTGGCTGCTTCCGGGCGCCAGGAACGGGTATTTCAGCGCGCCCCCCGCTTCCCTGTACATCCCTTTCATTTCCCTGTGGATGTATTCCCTGCAGATCTTTTTGTATTTTTCGACATTCGCGGGAGTCCGCGCGGGCATCTGGGCCCCGATGTTCAACACCATACCGGTGAGAATAAAAACGATTAAAATTCTTTTCATGATCAAGTTTTCGTCATGGTTGAAATTTGAATTCCCGCGACGATTGAAATAAAAGTCTTATTTTTGATTGTGTTATCAAATGTATAAAATCATCCTGAAGATAGGTGAAAGGGTAGTTTAACTTCGGGCGATTAGCTCAGCCGGTTCAGAGCACCTGCTCCACAAGCAGGGGGTCATTGGTTCGAATCCAATATCGCCCACAAATGAAGGAGAAGGAGTTAGATCTTAAGAGTCTGGCTCCTTTTTTTTGTTGGGTTGAATGGGGGTTGAAGTTTGGGATTATAGTGTATCTGACAATAATAAAGGTTTATCCTTAATTATTTCAGATTCTATTTGTCTTATTGTAGCCTCTATTTTCAATCACCTTTTTAAATATTTCAAGAATATCATTAAGTCGATCGGGCTTATTATCATATATAAAATCGAATGCATCTTGATGGTTTTGATAAATCTTTTTCGCAAGCTCAATAAGTTCATCTTCTTTCATGATATTTCTATTTAAAACTGTAAGATAATCTTCGATGTAGAATTTAACTTTTTGCGATAAGGCATCTGAGTAAACTTCAAGAGTAGTGTCAATATTTCTTTTAATATCATTATATGTGTATTGAACATATATAGTACTATCATCTTGATCCTCTGGAATTTCCCCAAAAACATTTAAAAAGACAAAAATCTTGTTTTTCTCTTTAAAATCTTTATTCAGGAATTCACGATATTTCTGTAATTGTCCGGAATGTTCAGAAGAGAATATATTTTATGAAAAACCGCGAGAGATTTGGCAGTGAAGCAAGATACGGTTGGGGCAGAACCCCTGATTTTCATGCACTCGATGATTGCGGTTCCATGGGTGCAGCTATGATTAAAACCTATTTAAAGGATAAAAATGATGATTATCTGGAGCTGATAAACATTACAGCAGATTATATTTCCAACAGGCAATTCCGTCTCGATGACGGCACCCTGGCGCGTCATCGCCCTCAGTATCATTCCATTTGGGTCGACGATTTATACATGAGCGTGCCGTCATCGAGGCGGAATTGCTCAGCGTACTGCCTGAAAATTATGAGGGCCGGGACGAGATTCTCCACCTATATCGTTCAATGATCCGCAGCCTGGCAGGCCTACAGGATGGTACCGGTTTCTGGCACAATATGCTGGACAAAACCGATACCTATCTGGGAACATCCTGCACGGCCATGTTTACCTTCGCGGTTGCCAAAGGCATCAATGAGGGATGGATTAACCATGTTTACGGTCCCGTGGCTCTAACAGGCTGGAACGCCATTACAACACGCGTTCTTGAAAACGGTGCAGTGGACGGCACATGTGAAGGCACGACATTCGCCCACGACAACACCTATTATTATCATCGAGGGAAAAGTATCTATGCAACGCATGGGTACGGTCCCGAACTCTATGCCGGAGCAGAAATGATCCGCCTGTTACAAAATGATAAGATCGAGGTTCAAAGGGCTACAATTAATTCCCGCAACAGCACCTATCATTTTCTTTTAAAAAGCGAATGGCCTGAGAGATGACTGCATCCCAATTCGAGAATACCTTATATTCGTCTGTAAAATCAAAACAAATGAAAACTTTAAGCTTTCTGTTGATGCTTATATTGATTGCAGGCCTTTATACAGGTCCATCATATTCCCAGACACGCAGTAAACCTCGCGTAATTGCTACTACCGATGGTGAGTTGGATGACCAGAGCTCGATGGTCCGTTTCCTGATGTACGCTTCGGACTACGACATCGCCGGGATTGTCCAGGTCAACGGAGTTCAGAAAGACGGCCACAGCAAGGATCAGTGGATCGAAAAGTTGATTGCCAAGTATGAGCAGTGCCTGCCCAATTTAAAAAAGCATAATCCGGACTATCCCGATGCTGCCTACCTTCTGAGTGTATTGAAAGTCGGCAATGAAAATAGAAATGACCTGAGAAAGGCCCCTCCCCTCATATCAGACAACGAAGGGGCCCAACTCATTATCAAGACACTCCTGGATTCCGATCCCCGGCCCGTACACATCCTGGCCTGGGGCGGGGCCAACACCCAGGCCAATGCCTTGTGGCAGATAAAGGAAAAGTACTCCCCCGGAGAATGGGAAAGAGCAGCGGGCAAAGCCCGGCTTTACTGCATCTGGTACCAGGACGGAGGTGGTAAGTGGATCGAGGAAAACCTTCCTGAAATAAAGATTTATGAGGCGGGTGCTCCGGAACATGACGGTGGCTGGCGATACGTATGGGACTATATGAGTGTCGATTACTACTATAAAGACAGGCCAAGTGCAAATCCTCCTGAATTACAAACGATTATGGACAAGCCATGGCTGACCGAGAAAATTAAGTCAGGGCATGGCCCGCTTGCTGCAGCGTATTCCCAGGACTATACCAGCGAGGGTGATACCCCTTCCTTCATGCCACTTATAAACAACGGCCTTGAGCAGGACACAGATTATACTCTGGGTGGCTGGGGCGGACGTCCTGAATATAAGAACGGGAATCACATGCAGGATGGCAAGGATATTAACAACGGAAACCCCGACTCTCATTATACATTTCAGCGTTGGCTTGCTGCCGCTCAGAATGATTGGGCCACCCGGGCTGACTGGTGCGTGGCAGACTCCTTCTCGAAAGCGAACCACCAACCGGTTGCAGCTGTAAAAGGTGAAACTGTTCGTAATGTGCTTCCCGGAGAGAAAGTTGTATTAGACGGTTCTCCATCCACCGACCCTGATAAAAATTCCTTGTCATACAATTGGTGGCACTATTATGAAGCGGACAATGCCGAGGGAAAGCTTGAAATTAAAAAGAATAATTCCAGGGACAAAGCTTCATTTGTTGTTCCCAATGAACCCGGTAAACAATTACATGTGATTCTTGAAATAACAGACAACGGTGTACCGGAACTAAAATCATATCAAAGGATCATCTTTAACATTACAGACTGAAGTTGCTGTTTAAAAAAATAATTCCATCAGCCTTATCCTGAAGATTTAAAGTCATTAATCGCCGCCGCGAGATCCAATACCCTGAGCTCATCCAACCATCTGAACCTCAACAGGATAGTTTTGTGAGCCCCGGGACTCAATTCTGGTTCATAGCATACTGTTTTATCAATATTCCCGTTGTGATCCAGTGCATTTGAACCAATCTCAAGGCCCATTCCGTCCCAATTTTTCATAAGAATGGACTCCCCGTTCCTTCCCGTAAATTCTTTTGAACCTTTCCCCCCGTTGCAAAACCAGGTCTGGAAATAGGGAGAAGGGGGAACAGAAACAGCCAATCCTGTTCGATCAGGATATTCTAAAAGTGATACAACAGTTTCGGGTCCGGGTTCAGATTTGCTGACCAGTAATTTCTGATGTATGATGCCCGTTTCGGTTCGTATCGACGGATCTTCAGCTTTGTGCCAGGTTTCAATATCGGAGGGCAATGCATTTCCTCCACGCTCCTGAACCTGCTTTGAGGGAACCAATAATCTTGCACCTTCCTCCGGCCTCAAAGTAATATGATAGCCCCAATCCGGACGCTGCATCGTATTGCTCACATTTTCGATGGTGTCTTCAACAAAGAATTCCAAACCGTCCGCGGGAATAGTTAATTTCCGGGTAACTTTAAAAATTGCTGCACCCCTTTCGTACCAGGGCAGATTAGTATCCCCTTTAAAAGTACGGTAAAGAAAGGAAGCCTGGATCAAGCATTTTTCTTCATTTTCAGCATCAAATAGAATTTCACCAACAGGTATATTCGAAGTTTCGCCGTGAATCGGATCAATTTTCCCGTTGGTGGTAACAGGCATTCCCCAGTTTTTGAGGCCGTATAATTCCAGCCCGCCACAAAATGTTTTCAGGAAAGTGAAACCCGGTGAAGGATTGCTGTTGATTCTGATTTCGTCGGACCACAAATCGAGTTCTTCCGTATCGGCCAGACCGATAGGGGCTTCCCAGAAAATCGCCCGGCCCCGTATCCAGGCCTGGGCAATTGATAGTCCCTTGGAGGGAAAAAACTCGACTTCGACATTCTCATTCCCGACTTTAATGCGATTTGCAGTAACCGGATCGCTATCGCAATGAAAAATGCTTAACCGGAATCCATTAATTTCCAGTTCGTTTGTCGCATTCAGGGTCAGATCCCTGACATTAAAAATCTGCGGGTTCGTCATTTGTTTCATTTCTCTGAGAAATTATGTATTTGAAACGGTGATCAATACCAGCCCGATGATGTAAAATGCAAGCATTACACTGAGTAAAGTAATGGTTTTTTGTTATCATGGCAAATTAATACATTTATTGGGTTCAATCATGCTGTCCGGTTTATCGGAGTATATTCACCATACCGGTTCAGTCCCACTTTATGGAAATGATTAAAAGCCGTAATCATGAGATTTAGAATCCGGACTGTCACTTTGCTAACAGGCATCGCCATCCTTACCGGCTGTGCTGAAGAATCTCCAAGGGCCAACATCAGGGTTCAAAGCCTGAAATGCGAGATGCTTGAGAACCCGGTGGGAACAGATACTCCTTCACCCCGTTTGAGCTGGATCCTTTCATCGGATAACCGATCTGTCATGCAGACGGCCTACCGTGTGATGGTGGCATCCTCCCCGGCTTTGATGGAAAAGGATTCGGCCGATCTTTGGGACACGGGGAAAACCCCCGGAGACTGTTCCACCGGAGTGGTTTACGAAGGGAAAGCGCTGAACAGTCAAATGCAGGCATTCTGGAAGGTGAAGGTCTGGTCGGGCAATGTTTCGTCCTCCTGGAGCGGGACCCAGAGCTGGCGCGTGGGACTCCTGCATTACAAGGACTGGAAAGGGCGTTGGATAGGTTTCGACAGGACATTCCCATGGGACAGCGAGGAGATGTTTTCCCGCCTTTCGGCGCGCTATTTCAGGAAGGAATTTCACACCAAACCGGATAAGCAGATTCAGGACGCCACTGTATACATCATGGGCCTGGGATTATATGAATTGTACCTGAACGGCCATAAAGCGGGGAATGAGGTACTCTCCCCTGCTCCGACAGATTACGTTAAGAATGTGAAGTACAACAGTATTGATGTGGGTGAACTGCTCACCCCGGGGAATAATGCCATCGGTGTGGTGCTGGGAAACGGCAGGTACTTCACCATGCGTCAGCACTATAAAGCCTATAAGATCAAGAATTTCGGGTATCCGAAACTCTTGCTGAACCTGGTCATCCGGTATACAGACGGGACAACGCAGACCATCAGCACAAATGACAGCTGGAGGGGAACGGCCGATGGTCCCATCCGTTCGAACAACGAATACGATGGGGAGATCTACGATGCCGGAAAGGAATTCAAGGGGTGGACCCTGCCCGGATTCGACGGCGGCAGCTGGTTGCAGGCCGAATATGTACAGGAACCGGGCGGCACCTATGAAGCCCAGATGAACGAAAACATGGCCGTGATGGATACGGTCCTCCCCATCTCCATGAAAAGGCATCACCCCGGCGTATATATTCTGGATATGGGCCAGAATATGGTGGGATTGCTGAAAATCAGGGTTCTGGGAGAAAGAGGGACCACCGTGAAACTGCGCTTTGCCGAATCGCTAAATGAAGACGGAAGCCTTTTCACAGAGAATCTCCGGGATGCACAGGCCACCGATTACTATACCCTCCGCGGCAACGGTCCGGAAGAATGGCAACCTGCCTTTGTATACCATGGATTCCGCTATGTGGAGGTAAGCGGCTACCCGGGCACCCCTGATACTGAAGACTTCACCGGCCTTGTGGTGTACGACAGGCTCCCCGTCACGGGACGCTTCACCTCATCGGACACCTTGCTCAACCGGCTTTTTCACAATGCCTTCTGGTCCATAAGCGGAAATTACAAGGGCATGCCGGTGGATTGTCCCCAGCGGAATGAACGGCAGCCCTGGCTGGGCGATCGTGCTGTGGGATCATACGGAGAGAGCTTTCTGTTTGACAATTCCAGGCTCTATGCAAAATGGCTGGATGATATCATGTATGCCCAGCGGGCAGACGGGAGCATCCCCGATGTGGCGCCGGCCTACTGGAGATATTACAGCGACAACATGACCTGGGCGGGGACCTACCTCCTTGTGGCCGACATGCTCTACCGCCAGTTCGGAGATCTCAGGTCGCTCCAGAAGCACTATCCGTTTATGAAGAAATGGCTCGCCTATATGAGGCAAAACTACCTGGTGGATGGGATCATGACCAGGGACAGCTATGGTGACTGGTGCGTTCCGCCGGTGAGCATCGAAGCGGGAAGGGGAAAAAGTGCCGATGTGAAGCGGCCCAGCGCCCTGATCTCAACGGCATATTACTACCATTTCTTGGTCCTCATGCAGGAGTTCGCCGCCCTGACCCATCATGCGGAGGATATCGCGGTTTTCCGGACTGAAGCCGGGCAGGTACGCAATGCCTTCAATAAAAAATTCCTTTCGGAAGACCATCAATACTACGGAAACAATACCCTTACCGAAAACCTGCTCCCGTTGAGCCTTGGGATCGTTCCTGCCGAACTGGAAGAAGGGATACTTGCCAGGGTAACGAAGATCCTGGAAGATTACGGCAACCATCTTTCATCGGGGGTTATCGGCGTTCAATGGCTGATGCGCACCCTGTCACGCAATGGAATGGAGGACCTGGCCTTCCGGATAGCCACACAAACCACCTATCCCAGCTGGGGCTACATGGTTGAAAACGGGGCCACCACCTTCTGGGAACT
The DNA here is from genome assembly GCA_964431315.1 of uncultured Bacteroides sp. Taxonomy (GTDB): domain Bacteria; phylum Bacteroidota; class Bacteroidia; order Bacteroidales; family SM23-62; genus SM23-62. The sequence goes on from CAYSJH010000061.1 coordinate 15,319, forward strand.
TTGGAACGGCAACACGGCAGCCTCCGACATGAATTCACAGAACCATGTCATGTTGCTGGGAGACCTGTTGATCTGGTACTTCGAGGACCTTGCCGGCATCAGGTCCCATCCGGAATATCCTGCTTTTAAAAAGATCCTTATGCATCCGGCTTTTCCGAAAGGACTGGACCATGTGGATGCTTCCTACCGTTCCGTTCATGGCACCATTGAAAGCAACTGGACTGCCCGTAAGGATACCCTGTTCTGGGATATCAAGATCCCGGCCAACACCACGGCTGAAGTGCACCTGCCCTGTTCGGATACAGAACGCATCTCCGAAAGCGGAAATCCCCTCAGGAAAGCAGAAGGAATTGAATCGTACCGGGAAAATGGAAATGAACTGCTTGTTGAGCTTGGATCGGGTAATTATCATTTTACAGTCATCCGCTCACCAAATACCGGCATTAGTGAATAAGTACGTCTCTCATCAGGAGTATACAGGGATGAAGCTTTCCCGGAATTATTGAATTGACCGGGGACAGCATCTTTCAGAACAGTGGAGAAACGAACACCTTAACCCGGTATACAGCCGGCAATTTCCATTAGGAATCTGGTTAAGGAATTAAGCGATTCAGGCGCTGAAAGCATTTGAGCTGATATATCATGATAAGTTGAACGAAAACACTCAGACGCGTACGGCCGAATTATAGAATTTTCATTATTTTTAAAAATGTAACCATATTACTTTCGGTTCTTATGATGGGTTGTTCCCATGCATCTGTACAAGAGAAACCCAGGGTATTCGTCCTTACCGATACCGAGAACGAAACTCATGATGCCATTTTATTGGTTCGGTTTTTAGTTTATGCCAATAACTATGACATTGAGGGATTGGCTGCTACAACATCCATTCACCGGAGAAATGGGGTGGCATATCATCCTGGTTTTAACCGGCCACGGCTTCCCCTGGCTTACCCGCTCCCAGTGAGACATTAAAATTATAAGTTCATGGCTTATTGATAGGTACACTGACGTACCAGAAAGCATATACAGTTTTCCCATACTTATCCCCCTTGCGTCAATTCAACACATTCTTCCCGAATAGCCCTGCCACTAATTTGAAACGAAAAAAGAGGGCTTCCTCAATTAATTCTGCATTAATCATTTAACAACTTCGTTGCTTCCTTATATATGTTTTCTGAAGTCAGTCCGTAATACTCAAAAATCTCCATGGGTTTTGCATTTATTGCATTCTCATCCGGAATGCCTAATATTTTCATCTTTACGGGATATCCCTGGGCAGTTAATTCTGCGATCATGGAGCCCATACCCCCATAGATACTATGTTCTTCGACTGTCAGGACACGACCGGTCTTTTTTACAGCATTCAGTACTGTCTTCTTATCCAAGGGTTTGATCGTACACAAATCCAATACTGTAGCATTAACTCCCGACTCTGATAATTTCACAGCCGCCTGTAATGCATAATAAACGGTCTCTCCGGTGCCAATCAATGTTATATCTTTCCCATCAGACAGCACATTGGCTTTCCCAAAGTCAAATTCGTCATTTTCATTATAAACATCCGGAACGGCGTTTCTTCCCATTCTGACATATGCCGGCTTATGGGATTTTGACAGATACTGGATCAGCTTCCGGGTTTGGAAACGATCTGCAGGAAGGTATACTTCCATCCCCGGGAATGTACGCATTACTGCAATATCGTGCAGACTATGATGAGTTGCACCCAGAGCTCCATAACTTACGCCGCCACTGACACCTATTATTTTTACGTTTGATTGTGTATATGCCACATCAACTTTTATCTGTTCCAGTCCGCGCGCTGAATAAAAACAAGCGGGTCCGCAGACGAAAACATTGTTACCGCAGAGTGCAAGGCCTGCTCCCACGCCAACTGCATTTTGTTCCGCAATTCCCACTTCCACAAACTGCCCGGGGAGTTCCATGGCAAACTGATCCAGGGTCACGCTTCCCCGGGCATCTGAGGTGACTACAAAGATGTTTTTATTTAACTTTGCCTCTTCCAGAATAGTATCAGTAAATGCCTTCCTGCAGGGGATTACTTGTTTATTCATGCAAAGCTTCTTTACGTTCATTCAATTCCTTTATCGCCTGTTTCAATTCATCTGCGGTCGGGACTTTATGGTGCCATGATGCCTGGTTTTCCATAAAGGATACACCTTTCCCCTTAACCGTGTTCGCTATGATAAAAGTTGGCCTCCCTTTCTCAATTGGACAGCGGTTAAAAACGTCAATTAAAGCTCCAACATCGTGTCCGTCAACCGATGTTACTGCCCATCCGAATGCTTCATATTTTTTGCGTAAGTTTTCAATGGTAAGTACTTCTTCCGTTGGACCGCTGATTTGAAGTCTGTTCCGGTCGATTATTGCAATAAGGTTATCGAGCATATAATGTCCTGCTGAAGCTGCCGCTTCCATGATTGAGCCTTCACCATGTTCTCCGTCACCCATTAAAACAAAGGTCCGGAATCCAATCCCCTGCCTTTTTGAAGCCAGGGCCATCCCTACACCAACGGAAAGACCATGACCCAGTGCTCCTGAGTTTAATTCAATTCCTCTTGTTTTCCTTGTAGCATGCCCGGTCAATTCCGAATTGAACTTTCCATACGTTTCCAGCAAAATATCTTCGATGAAGCCCCTTCTTGCCAGTACGGCATAATACCCTTCAACCGAATGTCCCTTGCTCAAAATAAATCGATCGCGCTTCATGTCATCCGGTCTGCCGGGATCAATTTTAAGAACGGAGAAATACAATGCCGTTAAAATATCTACCTGGGACATTGATCCCCCTGTGTGGCCCCCGCCAGCATTATAAATGATTTCGACCGTCCTCTTTCTGATCTCAATTGCTTCTCTTTCCAAATCAGCGATGCTGTACATTCAATCCTCTTAATTATTTGACATCGAGATAAGTACAAGTCCAATGAGGAATAATACGAACATGGTTGCCAGCAGTCCGTTGGTTCCTTTAGGCGCGCCTTTAAACTCTTTCCAGATGAACACACCCCATAGAATTGCCACCACCGGGGCTGCATTGCTTAATGCGTATGCAATGGCCGGATTTGCACTTCCCGCCGACATAAAACTTACCACCATGCCGGTCATCCAGATCAATCCTCCTAAAACACCGGTGGAATGCGTTTTTAAACTGCCTTTGAAATATTCCTTCATTCTGACACGCTCTCCTTGCACCGGATAGCGCATGAATACCGGATTAAAGATCGGTGTGCTGACAGTTACTCCAACGGCAAAGAAGAACACTCCGGTATAGGGAGTCAGGTTTCCTGCGCCACCGGACAGGAAGGTATTTTCCAGCGACTTAACCACGAGTCCGTAAAAAAATGCAATCAGCACTCCTGCCCCTACGGAAAGCAGTATTCCCTTGGCCGAGGGTTTCTTCTGTTCATCTGCAAGCTTTTTGAATGACAACATGCTTAAATAAATAGCTGCAATTATTACTGCCATGCCAATAAAGAGAAGCACGACATTTCCTTCGGGCTTCCCCTTGTCAATAATAACCAGGATTAAATTGAAGACGATTCCGAGGATCCAGGCTAATCCGCCGCCAATCGGAAATCCCACCGACATTCCTGCAACGGCTATCGCTGCCACCAGCAGTATATTCCCCAGGTTCCATACGATTCCACCTAACATTGCATTCAGAATACTCTTACCATCCGCCTGAGCCAGATCCTGTAAAAAGGGACGTCCTTCGGTTCCCAGACTTCCCAGTGTAAATGCAGCCAGAGTCGCCGTTAACAACAGCCCCAGGGTAAGGTCCCAGTAAAACAGTTCAAATCGCCAGTTGCGGGCTGCCAGTTTCTGGGTATTGGCCCAGGAGCCCCAACATATCATTGAAAGGATAAAAAAGAATATCGCCAGACCGTAGCTGTGAACCAGTACCATAGTATTTATTATTATTTATTCCTACTTGTGATAATAAAGCTCCCATCCAAAATAGTTTCCAATTGCTTCTTCCAGAATATCAGCAACATGTCCGCGAACCATTCCCACATGGTGTTCAAATCCATTCTTGCACACAAAATTCATTAATTTTTGCAGGTCTGGTATTTCGCAAACTGCAATGCCACCATCCATTCCGTAGGGATCGTCCGTAATGACACCCTCCCCCAGATAACTCTTAACAATGCCTTTTGAATCATCCGTTGAAATTCTGAAATAGGTCATATTGCCCGGGGCTACTTTCCCTTTTATTGCACCAAAAGTATCTTCCTGTCCCAATACCGTACCCAGAATATCCAGGCTTCCTATTTCAATCTCGCTTTCGAAGAAGGATTTTGGATAATTGCTGCAATGGGTGCAGACAACTTTATCGCGTTCTTTGCCGAAATTATTATTCCAGTCGAGCAAAGCCGAGGGTTTCTGGGCTGCCAGTGCAAGTGCATACATTCCTATTGTGCCTGCAACATCAACCTCACAAGCCGACGGCATGAGTTTTTCACCCATCATACTCATGGTAACACAGGCAGCACAACCATAATTTTTTTCAATCGAATCCCAGCATTGAAGAGCTGAAATATCAATATTGTTTTCCTCAATCCACTTTTCAACCGCCAGGCCGAAGCGGGCCTGTTTGGATATTTGTCCCTTGTGAAGAATTTTACAGTTACCGTAATTCTGAATGGCTTCAACTTTCTCTTTTACCTCACTTGAATTTTCATCTATCTTTTCTGCAGCAGCTATGATTTCGGACATATCGACCGGGACGATGGTTATATCGTTTTTCTGCAGTATTTTCTCGCTGAAACGCATGGTTTGAAAACCAATAGGCCGGGTTCCAATCGCACCAACCCTTAACCCTTTCATGCCTTTTACAACACGACAGACGGCAGCAAATTTGTACAGGTCTTTTTCAAATTCCTTGTCGTCAATGCTGTAAGTATGATACGTCGTATTTGTAAATTTGATCCCGTACTGATAAAGGTTGTTACATACCGAAAGTTTACCACAGAAAGCGTCCCGGCGGCTTTTCACATCCACCTTGTCGTTATCATCATCGCATGCCTGTACCAATACGGGTACATTCAACCCCGACATTTTTATGGTGTTGACTACGCCAAGCTCATCACCAAAGTTTGGCAGGACCACGATGATTCCGTCAATTGCCTCTGCATTCTGCTTGAAGAATTTCCCGCATTTAATGGCATCTTCATAACCTTCAATATTCCCGGTCGGGGTTTCACTTTCCGGAAGGATCACGGTTCCGAATCCCATTTTTTTCAACTTTTTCAGTACTTTCTCCCGGGCATCGACTGCAAGCTGATAATTGAATATGTTACGCGTGGCGATTAAAACGCCAAAGGATTGTTTCATTTGATTCATCGTTTAAACGGTTTTATGTTAAATCTTCCAAGGTCCTTAAATTATAGTCTTGTACGTTCAACGGCTTTCTGCCATCCGTTGTAGAGTTTTTCCACCACTTCCTTTTCCAGCCCGGGTTGAAATGACCTGGTCGTTTCACCGAGTGATACGATCTCATCCTGATCCTTCCAGAACCCTGTTGCCAATCCTGCCATAAAAGTCGCCCCGAGTGCAGAAACCTCTTCTATTTCTGAACGGATTACCGTTCTGTTAAGCATATCTGCCTGAAACTGCATTAAAAAGTTATTTTTTGTCGGACCGCCGTCGACACGCAGATCCTGCAACCTGATCTCACCCTGGCTTTCCATTAAAACAATAAGGTCTTTAATTTGATAGGCAATGCTTTCCAATGCAGCTCTTACTACATGTGCTTTTGTCGTATTTCTCGGCATACCCGACAAACAGGCACGGGCAGCGTTATCCCAGTACGGGGCTCCCAGGCCGACGAATGCGGGCACAAAATATACCCCGTTGTTATCCTCAACACCAACAGCAAGTTCTTCAGTTTCAGCAGAACTTTTAATTAATTGCAATTCATTCTTTAGCCAGTTGATCGTGTCCCCCGTGCAGTGAATATTGCCCTCAAATACATAATATATCTTTTTGTCAAGCCCGTAACCTATGGATGTAACCAATCCCTCCGGCGAATCAGATGGCTTTTCTCCGATATTCATCATAATGGAGGACCCCGTGCCATAAGTTGCCTTGCCCATTCCCGGGGAGAAACATTTTTGTCCAAACAGCGCAGCATGCGAATCACCAAGTAATCCGGAAATTGGTACAGGCTCATCAAGGATTATCCCGTGTTCGGTATATCCAAATATTTCATCACTGTATTTTACTTCCGGGAACATATTTTTATGCAGGCTGAAAAGTTCCATCAACTCCTCATCCCACCGCAATGTTTTAATATTAAAAAGCATGGTTCGGCATGCATTGGAATAATCGGTAGCATGAACTTTCCCTCCGGTCAGTTTCCAGAGAAGCCAGGTATCCATGGTTCCCAGCAACAGTTTTCCGTCTTCGGCCTTTTCCTTGAGCTTCGGAATATTATTCATTATCCAGTGCAGCTTACTGGCTGAAAAATAGGGATCAATAATCAAACCGGTCTTATCGGAAACCAATTTCCCATATCCATTTTCTCTTAATTCCCTGCAGTACTTTGATCCTCTCTGGCATTGCCACACCGCGGCGTTCGCAACCGGATTACCCGTGTCCTTATCCCAGATCATCGCTGTCTCACGCTGATTGGTTATTGCAATACTTGCTAATTCTTTTGCCTGTATTTGATTATTTGACATCACTTTAATAATTGCTTCACATGAATTATTAAAGATTTCAACCGGATCATGCTCAACAAACCCCGGGGAAGGATAGAATTGCTGATGAGGAATGGTAATACGATCAACAGGTTTGCCTCCTTTGTCAAACAAAATGACTTTTGTAGCGGAAGTGCTCTGATCGATCGTTAATATGTATTTTTCAGGGGTATTCACTTTGAAATAATCGCAGACAATAATCTTCCATTAGTTTGCTTTTCGAAAATAATAAAAAATAAACGAAAGTAAAAATAAATACAGGCGAAATGAAAAAAACAGGTTTATGAAAAATTCAGGCGGATATCAAATTGACGCTTACAATAAACCAGACATGGATCTGCATACTTCAATTCATGCAATAATCAGTTTAATTTCATGATCTGAAAAAAGATCGACATAATCGTCACTGATTTTCGAATCGGTAATTAAATAATCGATTAATGACAGCGCTCCCAGGCTGGCAAACGAACTCTTGCCAATTTTCGAATGATCAGCCACTAAATAAACGACATCAGCAGACTCGATCATAGCTCGTTTTACAACAATGTCACTAATGCTCGGATAGGTTAATCCGGTTTTTAAAGCAATACCGGCTGTTGCCAGGAATAATTTATCTACATGCAATCCTTCCAGGGAATCAGCAGCATTTTGACCTGTGAGTGAAAGTGTTGGTGCCTTAAATTCCCCGCCGGTAAGTACCAGGTTAATATCCGGATCTGCACCTAAAATCAAAGCAATATTCAATGCGTTGGTAATAACGGTAAGGTTTTTATACCCTGATATTAATTTTGCAATTTCCGTGACTGTAGAACCTGAATCCAGAATAATTGTATCGCCGTCATTGATAAGTTCAATGGCTTTTTTTGCAATGGATACCTTTTCAGCCATGTTTTCTTTGTTCAGGAGTTCGATGTTCCTGACATTAAGGCTGATATTCTTCAAATAAGCTCCACCGTGTTCCCTTATAATTAAACCTTCATCTTCAAGTCTTTCCAGATCCTGCCGGATGGTTACCTCTGTTACTTTGAAGATCTTGCTTAGATTCAGCACCTTGGCATGCCCATCCTCACGAATCAATTCAAAAATCTTCTGTCTGCGTTGCTGTGCTAACATTTTTGATTCAATCTCTGAACCATAAATTTACAAAAGAAAAAGAAACAATTCGTAATATATGGGACTTTTGTATATCTCTTTTGGTAATCTAGAGTCTATGATTTATTATGGATAAACATAGATTTACATGTACAAAAGTTTAATATCACCCAAATTAATCATCTCAGGGATGAGAAAGCTTTATAAATCCCCATTGGATATAATTACAACTGCAAGATAGAACAGCCATGAACATGACCAAAACAGTTTTCAGAAAAATATGGTATCTCCTCTTACTGCTGCATTTTGGATGCATTGAGAAGCCTTTGAAAAATCCTGTAGTCAGTGAAGTTTAGGAGGAGGTTGAATTTGAAATGCCCAGGGTGATCGAACCGGTTTTCCCCGAGTACTCAGTTTCCATTACCGATTTTGGTGCCGTTGCTGACGGTCAGACCCTGAACACGGATGCCTTTGCCAGGGCCATTGCGGACGTGTCTGAACAGGGAGGGGGACATGTGATCATACCGCGGGGAATTTGGATGACAGGCCCCATTGTCCTGGAGGGACACATCGATCTCCATGCGGAAACGGGGGCCCTGGTGATTTTCAGCAAAGATAAAGACCTCTATCCTCTGATCGAGTCCTACTGGGAGGGACGGAAGACGGTACGCTGCCTGTCTCCCCTTACGGGGACAGCTTCCCCATGCTGGTCGATGCATCGGACAGGAAGTACGAGGTGCAGGTGGAATACACCATGGAGGGAGAAGTGACCACCGGGCTTTGCCTGTTTTACGATGAACACGCCAATGTGCGCATAGCCGCCAGTGCGGATAATTTCGCCGTGTTTATCCAGAAAAGCAGGAAGATCAGGGAGAGGAATACACTGGCAACCACGGATTCCTGAGTATCCTGAACGACAGCAACGAAGTGAGCTTCTATTACAGCGGGGACGGTAAAGAATGGCACAAATTAGAAAGGAGCCTGGATGCCACTGGCTACAATCATAATGTTTTCGGGCAGTTCCTCAGTCTGAGGGCCGGGCTGTACGTATTTGGGGAAGGCAGGGTGAGATTTGACAATTTCATTTATACCCCTCTTTAATACTGGCCATCCCGATCGGTCTGCCTGACCGCCCTTCCCCGGGCTCCTGTTTCAGATCCGGGAAAAACGGATTACGGCCCGACGCTGACGATAATGCGCCTGTAGCGTGTCAGCGGGGGCGTCCCGTTGTCGGTCACCTCGCAGATGATGTGGATGGTTTCTCCCCTGCCGGCTTCTCGGGGGACCGTGAAAGAGGCATCCGGCTTACTGGCATCCCTGATTTCAACAGTGTCCTTAAAGGAACCGGCTTCCCTGTATTGCCACCATCTGTATACCAGCTCATCCCCATCCGGGTCGGAGGATCCCTCGGCGCTCAGCTTTACTACTGCGCCCGGTTCAGCCTGCAGGTCAAGGGCACCGGATATCCTGACGACCGGCGGGTGGTTGGCATCCTCATAGGTTTTCACACACCAGTCGGCCCGTGACGCAAAATCGTTCTGCAGCGCATCGGTCCACCGCGAAATGGGTTTGAAATATTCCCTCATCAGGTCCTGGTTTTCCGGATATTCATCGCGCAGGTAACAGCGTCCCCAGGCCGTACGTGAATACCATCTTCCTTCCGGATAGCGGTAGCCTGAATCAGGGACCGGATCAAGCCAGGTGTTTTCACGCACTTTGACGTAGCGTCCCCCCCAGCCGCCGTATCCGGGGAATTCCGTGCTTCGCAGCCCGGTCCCGATTTCATGGATGAACGAGGGAGAATCCCCTTCCGATCTGAAATCCCCGTTCTCCTTGGCCTGATACAGGGCACACAGGGGACCATGGCCCTCCAGGATATGCGGTTTCATCCATTCCCCGGTGAAGTATTTTTGCTTATCCGCCGGCAACACCATGTCCCACTGGTATGCAATGGCATCAAACTGGTCACAGATGATGGTAAGGATTTCAAATTTCCCCCAGTGTGGACGGATATAGGCCTGATAGGTCGAATCCTGCTCCCAGATGAAGAAAAAGCGTATCTTGTTTGCTACCTCGGCCATCTTTTCCGGCTGCTCCTCCTCGATGGTCTTCAGCGCCCGGGCGATGGTATTAGTACCGCCCCAGGCCTGGATCCAGACCGGGCGGTCATTCGATTCGTCCAGGAGGACTTTTGCGATTTGCTCAGAACCCGGAGTGATTGAATCCATCTCCCCTTCAGCTTCAACGTTTCCGAGGAAGGTATGTTCCTGCAGGTACTCCGGCGAAGGATAAGCGGGATCATGCATGACCAGGTTTGGATAGACCTCGGCGTAGGCATCGAGGTAGGGCTTTACCCAGTCATCACCGGCCCAGTTGTGGCCATGCCAGTGGTACTGTGAACTCGATGTGATGATACCCTCGATATCCCACTCGTTCGCGTAGAGCAGGAATCGCACCATGGAGCATTGATCGTCAATTTCTCCGTCGGATGTGGCGATCACCCGGGGCTTGATCTTTGCCGCCTGTTCAGTATTATGCCCGGTACTGCAAGACCCGGTCATAATGATCAGGGTCACAGCATACAGGAACAGGCTGCCGGATGTGATCCTTTTTTTCATGTTTCTCATTACTGGTTGATTTTCCGGTTAAAGTTAAAGAGTTTTTACCAAATCTGCAGGTGGGGGCCACATATCGACCTCCGGATTTTTCCGGTTCCTTCCCTGCCGGAACCTCGTAAACTTTGAATATCTTAGCATGAATGTTACCTCCGGGGTGGTCTTGCATATCTCGTGCAGGCCACGCATGGCGCACCTGAATTAACAGATTTCTGAAAACATGTTTCCATATTAACCTCAAAAGTGGTTTTACATCATGAGCTTCAGAATTACAATTTCTCTGACCGTGTCGATGGCACTTACGGCTCTCTGCATTTCTCACGAAATAGAGGGACAGGTACCGGGCGAAGATGTTCCCTCCATCCTGTTCAGTTCCGATTCGATGCCGCAGTACAAAACCATTATCAATGCACGGGACGACGAACTCGGATACAGCAGGGATTCCCTGGGGAACAGGGTCCCGGATTTTTCCTATTGCGGTTACATGGCCTCGGAAAAGCCCATCCCGGATATCCCGGTGAAAATAACGGTCTCTGCCGGACCGGGTGACGCGACCCGGAAGATACAGGAGGCCATCGATTACGTATCTTCCCTACCCGTGGATGAATCCGGGTTCAGGGGAGCCATCCTGCTGGAGAAGGGGGAATTTGAAATCGGCGGGAGCCTTTTCATCAGGTCATCCGGGGTCGTCCTCCGCGGCAGCGGCAGCGGTGCCGGTGGTACGGTCCTGATGGGTACGGGGGTGGACCGTGAAACCCTGATACAGGTTGCAGGCAGGAATGACCGCATACAAGGGGAGAAGCTGCCGCTGGCAAAGCGCTATTTCCCCTTAAACGAAACAGAGCTTGTGTTTGAATCCCCGCATCCGTTCAAGGAGGGTGACCGGGTGAACGTGAACCGGCCTTCAACAAAGGAATGGCTGGAAAGGATCGGCACGGACAGGCTGGGAGTGGATGATTTTCGTACCCACTGGGACCCCGGTGACTTCGATATTAACTGGGACCGTACCGTCGTGGCAGTCAGTCCCCGGTCAATCACCCTTGACGCTCCCATCACCAATGCCCTGGATCCGGACTTCGGAGGTGGTTATGTGACAAAGTACAACTGGGAGGGGAGGCTGAAGAACGTAGGGGTGGAAAACCTGCATTGCCTGTCGGGCTTTGATCCTTCCAATCCCAAGGACGAGAATCACCGGTGGATGGCAATTACCATGAACCATCTCTGCGACGGCTGGGTGCGCAGGGTTGTTGCGGAAAATTTTGTCAGTTC
>CAYSJH010000062.1:0-19541 GCA_964431315.1 uncultured Bacteroides sp.
TCATCCGGGGAAGGATCCCGGGCATGTTCAGTTTGCTGCCGGCCGAAAAAACCTGTTCACTTTTTCGGGGTGAACCGTTCCACCCTGTGGGAGATGGGCTCCAGGGTCCTGATGTAACGATAGATCGCCCTCAGGTCCTGTTTATGCATCTTCCCGTGCAGTTCCCATGACATGACCGAATTAAAATCTCCGGGTCCCACTTTCGGCAGCCTGGCAGAACTGTATGCGAATGCCGTAAGCCGGGCGACCCATGCCTCCTCTGTCCACCTTCCTATACCGGTTTCTTCATCCGGGGTCAGGTTTGCGGACCTTACGATGTCCCCGGAGGGCAGGAAGTATTCATTGCCCCCGGCGAACCACATTTCCGGGATCAGCATGCCCCGGTCGTCCTGGGTGGTATGGCAGTGGATGCACCCCCCGGCGTTGGCCATATAATGCCCGTAAGCCAACCAGTCCGAGGTATCGGGCAGGGATGTGAATTCGGGTTCCTGCGGCATCAGGTTGATGATGATATTCATCGGGAAATCGGTCTCGGCCTCCGGAATATCGGACTCGATGGGGTCCAGGGTGCGGATATAGGTGATGATGGAATAAATGTCCTCCCTGTCCATTTTACCGTAATAATGGTATGGCATGACCGGGAAGAGCGATCTCCCGTCTCGGCTGACGCCGGCCGTTACTGCACGGAAGATCTCCCCGTCGGTCCAGTCCTCGAGACCGGCCGGAGTAATATTTGGCGGATAATACTGTCCGGGCAGACCCATCGCCCGCGTAAACGGATGTCCCCCTGCACCTTCAGTCCCGGGGATAACGGGTCCCGAAAAAGTGGTCCAGTCCCGCTGCGAATGGCACTCGATGCATCCGGAAACGTACCATGCAAGGTACTCGCCACGTTCCAGCCTTTCGGGGGTGATCTCGATCCTGAGATCCGGTGCGTCTGCGACTTTCGGCAGGCCAAATTTCAGGTACGAGAGCAGTCCCCCTATCCCGATCACAACCACGATCAGGATCCAGAGCAGGATTTTTAATACTTTGTTCATATCGATCCGTTTAGTTGAGTACGAAGATAAAATAAAAATTAGAAGATCTCAAAGTCTTTTTTACATTTTCCTGGTATTACCTGAACCTGCTTCTTCCTTCCTTTTTGAACATGTCAAGCAGGGTTTCAAGCTCTGCCGCTTTTTCCGGCATCTGTTCAAAGAGGTTTCTTTGTTCACCGATGTCTTCATCCAGGTTGTAAAGCTGCATGGGCGGACCGTTGCTGATCTCCCGGCTGCTCCATCCGCCGGAGCTCATGCCGGTGATGAGTTTCCAGTTGTCCCTGCGTATGGCGAAGGTTTCCGATATGGCCTGGCTGACAAGGGTGCTGCGTTCCTCCCACCGGGTTTCCTTCCCGGTGAGGGCATTCAGAAAACTGAAGGAGTCCTCCCCTGCATTCCAGTCCAGTTGCTGACCGGTCAGTTCCGCGCAGGTTGCCAGCAGGTCGTTAAGGCAGATTAACCGGCCGGACACGCTTCCCCTTTCAACCTTATGAGGCCACCTTACCAGGAAGGGAACGTGGTGTCCCCCTTCCCAGGCATCCGATTTCATCCCCCGGAAAACATAATTGGCCCTGTGACCGTATTGCTCGATGTCCTGCGGGCGCCAGTGCGAACCATTGTCGCTGGTCAGGATCAGCAGGGTATTTTCGGCTATGCCAAGGCTGTCTACCAGATCAAGCAGTTCGCCTGCGCTGAAATCGACCTGGTTCACAAAATCGCCATAATTCCCGGCCTTTGAAACCCCTTCAAACCCGGGCAGAGGAACATGCGGTTCATGGGGGGCTGTGAGCGGGAAGTACAGGAAGAAGGGCCTGTCCGGGTAAAGGCGCCGGTGATCGCGGATGAATGCCATGGCCTGGCCTGTGAGGCGCGGGAGGACATCGTAGAAGTCAAATCCCCTTTCGGCATCCCCGTGGCGCCAGAATATACGATGTTCCCGGTCGTTACTGCCCTCGATGTGGACGATATCAGTATTGACGACCCTGCCGTTGCTGATGAAAACGTACGGCTGCATGTCAAGCGATCCCGGAAGGATATAGGAGTAATCGAAACCATGGTCCGTGGGACCCCCGTCAATCCTGGCCTTGTAATCGACATTTGCAGTGCTGATGGTATTTCCAAAATTGGGACCTTCGTAAAGCGGCAGGGACGGATCCTTCTTTTTGTAATCGAGTCCCAGGTGCCACTTCCCCACGCAGGCGCTATGATAGCCGGCACGTCCCAGCAGGGTGGCCACAGTTTCCCTCCCGGGTTCGACCAGGGAGGGATCGTGACCTCCGAGTACCCCGGAAGCCAGGCGTGTCCGGAAGCAATACCGTCCCGTAAGAACCCCGTATCGTGTTGGGGTGCAAACGCCGGAATAGGAGTGGGCATCGGTAAAACTCATGCCCTCCGCGGCGATCCGGTCCATATTGGGTGTGGGGATCCTTGAATCCGGGTTCAGGGCGCCGATATCCCCGTACCCCATATCATCGGCAAGGATAAAAATAATGTTCGGGAGGGCTTCGGGGACTTCCTGCCTTCGTTTGTTATCGCGCAGGAATACCACGGCGATGACGACGATTGTCGTAATCGTCAGCACGGGTATGAGAACGGTCCTTTTCATATATGCTAATATAGGGGAATTATGTTTCTTTGTGAATGAACCGGACATGGATTGGATGGAAAAAATACCTGGACTGGTCCTGCCGGCAGAAGGCACGATCATCCTGTTGTTCTTCATCGCGGTCTTCCTGACCTCTGTGAATGAACGGGAGCAAAGAGCCGCATACCTGTCCCTTGCGGCCGGCTTCCTGCTGTCACTTCCATTCCTGCTGCCTTCCCTGCCTTGCCTGCTGCATGCTTCCGGCGGTGCCGCATTGTTGTACCCGGCAACGATTTCGTTGATTATCAGCCTGATACCTCCAGTTTTTGTCCTGGTCTTTTTCCTTCCCTTCCGGGGGAAGATCGATTATGTGCTCCAATACCCTTCCGCCCGGTTCGATGAACGGGATACGATGTTTTCGAGGAGCAGCCTGGTGCCGGGGACCCGGAGATATGAGGAATATTACGCCCGCCGCCCGGGGAATAAGTCCCCCGACAACAGTTTCCGGCGTAAACCGGGACTCCTGAAAGCCGGCACGAAGTTCTACGATCCCATCCTTTTTGCCGCCGCCGGCTCGATCTTCGACAGGGTTATCGGGGACCTGCATCCAAGAGTGGAGGGTGAACCTGAAGCGGCAAAGACCCGACTTGATAAAGTGGTCCCCGGTGAAGTCACCCGGACGCTGCTGGAGATGGCGGTGAACTGGGGTGCTCATTCGGCAGGGGTTACGGAGCTGCGTGATTACCATGTCTATTCGGTCGGGGGGATGGTTGATCGTTACTGTGTTGCATTTGGGGTCGATCATAAATTTGCACTGGCACTGACCGTTGAGATGGATTACGACATGATGCGCACGGCACCTGCAGCCCCGACCGTACTCGAATCGGCCAGGCAGTATTTGCAGAGTGGCATGATTGCCGTGCAGCTGGCGGAATTCATCCGTACGCTCGGTTACCCGGCCCGGGCCCACATCGACGGAAACTACAAGGTTATCTGTCCCCTTGTGGCGAGGGACGCGGGACTTGGGGAGATCGGCCGCATGGGCCTGCTGATGACGTCGCGCCTCGGACCCCGTTGCAGGATTGCGGTGGTGACAACAGACCTGCCGCTTGTCCCGGTGACACTGGGCGTAAACAAACGGAGACACGTGATGAGGGAACGACAGGATCCCGTAAGTTCCGCAATGGTCCACCCGGGGGAGACGGTTCATCTGCGGGCCCCGGTCAACCCCGGAGCCACGGTAATCGATTTTTGCCGGCATTGTGAAAAATGTGCCATGGCGTGTCCGGGCCAGTCCATCCCCCGGGGACCCGAAAAGGAAACCGGGGGTGTAAAACGCTGGCAGATAGACCATGTCAGCTGTTACACCTACTGGTGCCAGGCAGGCACCGATTGCGGCCGCTGCATGAGCGTGTGTCCCTTTTCCCACCCGGACAACTGGTTCCACAACCTGGTCCGGTACGGAATCCGGAACAACCTGTTTTTCAGGCGGCTGGCGCTGCCGCTCGACAACCTGTTCTACGGAAAGAGGCCGAAATCCCGCAAAAATGTCTGAACTGCCCTGAAGTTGAGCCGCCCTGAGGGGGATTACTCCGCTTTGAAATTATAGACCGGTTTCAGGGTTTCCTCGATTTCAACCGTTTCACCAATGTACCTGAGGATTTCTCCTTTTGGTTTATAAGCCCCGGGGGCTTCGTCCAGGGTTTTCTTTGAGACCGTGGAGGTCCATATGTTTTTCATGGCCTTTGTAAAGTCCCCCATATCCAGCTGTTTCCTTGCCTGGTTGCGTGAAAGCCTTCGCCCGGCTCCGTGCGGTGCGCTGTAGTTCCATTCCGCATTGCCCATTCCACGGGCAATCAGGCTCCCGTCCCGCATATTCAGGGGTACGATGAGTTTCTCGCCGGCATGAGCCGATACGGCTCCCTTGCGGATGATGCCGTCATCGAAATTGATATAATTGTGGATGCTTTCAAACTGTTCTTCCGGCTGGTCAATTCCCAGGTGAGCGAATATGCGCCGGGCCATTTCCCTGCGATTCAGGCGGGCATACTCCTGGGCAACCTTCATATCCCTGACGTAATCCTCCCTGGAGCTCCCTTCCAGCCAGGCGAAATGTTTGGGGACATCCTCCTGACGTTCCCTGCATTCACGGATGGCCCGTTCCTGGTGCCATGTGGCAACCTGTAAGCCGAAATTACGCGAGCCGCTGTGGATCAGCAGCCATTTCTCCTTTTTACCATCGACTGCAACCTCGATGAAATGATTTCCGCCTCCCAGGCTGCCAATGCCTTTCAGATGATCCAGGAAATCAATGCCGAGAAAATCACAGGTTGCTTCCATCTTTTCCGTGAATTCCGGGGGATGCTCCTCCGGATCTGCCGATTTATTTCTTTTGAATCCATGCGGGATATGCTGCAGGATGTACCTGTCGAGTTTATCGTATTGGATATCCATTTTCCCCAGCCTGGATACAAGGATGCCACAACCGATGTCGAGGCCGATCAGGTTGGGGATAACCTTTCCGCCGAGGTTGGCCGTATAACCGATCACGCAGCCCTTGCCGGCATGCACATCGGGCATGATCCTGATCCGGGTATCGCGGAAAATCTCCTGGTTGCAGAATTCCCGGATCTGATTTTCCGACTCCTGGTCCACGTTATCATTAAACACCAGGGCCGTGTTGTATTTTCCCTGAATTTTCATCCCTTACAAATATACGGTGTTGCCACGAGAACTTAATAATCAAGGAGGGAAGCCCGGGATGGGATTCGAGCCGGGAGCCGAACCGTGATCAGAGGTAAGCGGGACAGTAGCGGCTGGGTTTCCGTGGATTCGGACGGTTGGTGTGCCGGGACCTGTTGCGATCGAGTTCCTGGCAGCCGAATACCAGGTTCACGCCCAGCCGTATGTTTGCCGTCCGGGCGTTATACGGCCATATTGCGCCGGTCCCCGTGTCTCTTACCCAGCGCCAGGGGATATGGTCGCTCACTAAGTAGAATTGTGCCCCTTTGCCCCCCAAGGCAAGTCCAAACCCGAGATGAAGCAGTTTATTATTCATAATGGAGTAGCTGAGTGTGCCGTGGAGGAAGGGAAGGGGACTGTACATGCCGGCCAAGGTCAGGGAAAGATGGGGCCTGAGGTCGAAAAATTCGGTCTTCACCAGGGCGGAGACCCGGATCTTCGGATACAGCTGGTAGCTTGCCCCGGTGTATATCTTGGGACTGAGGGTGGACCAGTAGGGTCTTTCGCTGGTTTCAAACTGGAAGCTTTCGGCCACCGAATCAATCAGGGCCTCCAGGAAGTCGGTTGAACCGCCTGAAGCCGTATAAGCCCTCAGGTCAAAACCCATGAAGTCGACCCCGGCATTTGCATCGAAACGGTGGATATTGGAGCCCCATCGTATGAGTCCCAGGTCAATAATGCTTGCAGCCAGGGTCAGCTGTTCATCGTATTCATAGATCACCCCGAGGTCAATGGCTCCCCCGTTGTTTTTATTCAGGATGAAATCACGCGGGATATTGGAGAATGAGCGGCTCAGGTCTATGCTGCTTACGAATCCCTGGTCATCGTATTCCACCTGCATGGGAAAGGAGGTGCGGATGCTGTAATCGCTGTTCGCGCTGACCCGGATCGGATCGCCTTCGGTCTGAATCATCAGATCGGTCCGCCGGCTGCTGATGTTGCTCGTCCCCTTAAGGTACTTCAACGTGATCCCGACGTAAATTCCCCTCATGATCTCCGTGGAGACCCCCGCCGCAACCTGGAAATAATTGGTCCCGTTTACACCCAGGCCGCTCAGGTCAATTTCCCTCGGCTGACCGGAGGCAATGTCCCAGTTCCCGTCCTTCAGGGAAATAAGATCACCGGGAAAGCCGATCCGGGTTTCCGTGAAATTTGAAATGTTGAAGTGCAGGTAATATTTGTCGAGGATCTCGAATCCAGCCCCCAGGATATTGACCGACTGGTCATTCCTGAGATAGTTGCGCTTTTTCAGCTTCCTGTCCAGGTTGTCCATATCGATGATAAGGGAATCCGAATTGGTGCCTGAACCATAGTGCATGGCATCGTGGTAGCCAAAGCCGGTGTTGGCATATGAGTAGCGGACGCCGGACAGCACGGGCATTTCCACATAGATCTTGCAGCCGTAATAGAGAGCCGGATTGGTGTGGATGGCCTGGGGGACCGGATGCATGAAGTACAGGGTGTTGTCCTGCGACAGGAGCGGGACACTGCATGTGAATACGGCAAGGCACATTGAAACGAGGTGATATTTGGAGCGGGACACCGGCATCAGTAGTCGTCTGAGTTCATCTCCAGTTCGGCGATGGCAGCAATGTGGGTATTGAAGTAATAGTAGGAATAGAATCTGACGTCGGAATGGTTGTCCGGAGAATAGTACCCGGTGGTGGTCACCCTGCCCCTGGCAATGATGAAATGGCAGGCGGAGATGTTGTCGATCTGCTCCCGGGAGAGCTCAATTTCGACCGGTGGAGGATTACCGGGGATGGCAATTCCGTTCCCGTCGACGTCGACACCCCTTACAATTTGCCGTTCATCGCCCTCAATATGAAAGAGTGAGTCAAGCATGTTAAAACCCTGGTCGTAGAAGTAAAGCTGCATGGAAACATCGACCGGGAACTGGCTCTGGAACTCCAGGCGGAAAAAAAGGCGCCTGATCTCCTGCGGGGGGTTCTCATAGAAATCCGCGAAAATGAAATCAAGCGTGTCCGCAATCAGCAGCAGATCCGCATAGCCATACAGCGGTAGAAGCAACTCGGCGGAGATGGAAAGCTGGCTTGTATCGAGCAGGAAATTATCGTGGGTTTCCCCGCCGGGATTCGTACTGCCTGCCATGCGTACGGTGATCTCTCCCGGTGAAGTCCCGAGCACGTCAAAGAGATCGGTGTTGGAGTTGTCAAGGACAATGCTGTCCGCAACGGTCTGCCCTTCCTCTCCCCACTGAGGATAAGCCAGTATCCTGGGATTCGTGGGACCCGGGATGCCGGGACCCGTGATCGGGCTGAATTGCCCTTCCCTCCCAATGGCCGTGAAACTCAGGGTATCAACCTGGATGGGTAGCCCGAAGGAATTCCGGAAATTGATCGTCAGCTTCGGATCAGCGAAATAGAAGGTCCCACCCGTCGTACGGCGGAAAAAATCCACCGGGAGGGACTGGGGACCGGCATTTAATGGAAACTGGCCCAGGTACCCGTAGATCACGTTATATTCAAAATCCGAAATGCTGATGCTGATGTCGATAATGGGACCCGGCCCGATTGTCCCGGAGGATTTTTTTAGAGTAAGGATAATCCCCATGGGAATTGTATTATCTGCTGGGTTTATTGGCAGAATATCACCGTCAAGGGTATCAATGGCAGACGTGTACGAATTATCGAGAGTAACTTGAAAGTCGGGAATTCCTGGAATGCCAAATCTTACATCCCAGTTTAAATCCGGATATCGGGACGAAGCATTAAGTGTGATAAATCCGGTGCGTACAAGGATGCTGTCCACCGCAGCATTTTCCGTACCATTAATAGTCAGTGGTATTGGTAAACTATAGTTAAATTCCTCCAAAGTATCCAAAGAACTTAGGTCTACAGATATGCCGTATGGGTTATCAAGTATTTTTTCATATGAGAGATTCTCAATGCTAATTATCTCGGAGGCCTGAACTGAGGCAAGGTTCGTATGGTAGACCATTGAGATGAAGCCGTCCGCGCCGATGATCATCTCATCGGGATTCAGCGAATCCATCAGGATCTCATCCAGCCGGTATTTTGCCCATCCGATCGGGGCGGCCACGCCCGGGTTGATCTGAAGGGTCGGATCCACCAGGTCCGCATTGAATTCCTCCTTGATGCAGGAACTTATGGCAACCGGAATCAGCATGACGGGTAAGGCCCGGAGAATAATCCTGCGGAGGCGATTCCGGAATAAATCGCTGATATTGTGTGGTTTCCTGGAGAACAACGCCCTGTGGTTTGACCCGGATAAAATACGAATAAACCTTCAGATAATAAAACGGAAGGACTGCAGGCTTATTTTACGCGGCTGAATGGTAACTGCTGGCAGGTACCCGGCCGCTGGCCGAGGATTTTGACTGATCCGGGAAAAGGATACTCAGAAGGTCAGGGTGAAAATGGTTTCCTGTTCCGGTATCGAGTGTGCCGTGATGGTCCCGTTATGCAGCCTCAGGATCTGGCGTGAAAGGCTGAGCCCGATCCCCGATCCGCTCTGTTTGGTTGTGAAGAAGGGGATGAAGATCTTGTCCAGGACCTCGGGAAGTATGCCGGTGCCGTTATCCGCAACCTGCATGGTGACCCGCCCCCTCTTGTTGTAAAAGGCTTTCAGTTCAATGACCGGGTTTTTATTGTTTTCAAGGGCGTGTATGGAGTTCCGGATCAGGTTAATGATCACCTGTTCGATCAGCTGTTCATCCGCAGACACCTCAATGTTTTCGGGATCGATCCGGGTTACGAATTTGATGTTGTGGCTGCTGATCTCCTCCTCCATGAGCAGGTAAATGTTCTTGTAGAGGTCCTTCACCGGGAATATCTTGAAGTTGGGCTTCGGGATCCGTGTAAGGTTCCGGTAGGTATTGACAAAATGAAGCAGTCCCGTGCTCCGCTTGTTTATGGTCTGCAGCGCCTGCAGTATTTCCATCACCGTGTCAAGGTTCATATCCTCCTGAACCTTTCCCCCCTCGGTAATTCCCTTGAGCATGATCTCCAGGGTGGAGGAAAGGGAGGCAATGGGCGTGATGGAGTTCATGATCTCATGGGTCAGGACCCGTATCAGCTTCTGCCAGGCTTCGGTTTCCTGTTCCTCCAGTACATTCTGAATGTTGTTTATGGTAGCCAGTATGATCAGTTTGTCCTTGATCTTGAACTCCGTGGCATAAATGGCCAGCTGGAGAATGTCGTCCTGGTCCTGGACCTTTACGAGGGTGTTTTCCCCGGGACTGATGTTCAGGAGTGTATTGACGAGTTCCGGGCTGAGCTGTTCGAGCAGTTTGACGTTTTTAAGGCTGTGGATCTGGAACAGCTGCTTGGCCGCCTTGTTGATCATTTCCACCGTGCCGTCCTTCCGGTAAGCAATGATGCTGACATCGATGTTCTGAACAATGCTTTGCAGGTAGTGGAAATGCTCCTCCTTCTCAGACCGCACCTTCTGGAAATCGCTGATCACATCGTTAAAGGCCCGGTTCAGTTCATCGAAGGAGGATCCCATGCCTTCAATCTGGAATGAACGGGTAAACTCCGAGAAACGGATCGACTCAAGGAAACTGGTCAGGTCACGGTTGGTCCGGTCCACATAACGGATCAGCGAGTAGACCTGGAAAAGGATTATGATCCCCACGAGGATCGGGGTAACATGGTAATTGGTCTCCCAGGTATAGAAAAACAGGGAAATGGATGCTGAAAGAAGTAGTATCCGGATGATGATATTTAACCTGAAATTTCTAAAGGTCATATTTTTCCATTCTCCTGTACAGAGATGTCCGCGTTAAACCAAGATCCGAGGCAGCCTGGGTAATGTTCCCCTGGTGCTGTTTTAGGACTTTATTGATGATTGATTTCTCGATGTCTTCAAGGTTATAGGTGTCCAGTTCGATCTCCCCGACTTTTTTACCGGAGGATGAAAGCAGGAAATCATCCGATTCCAGCTGGCTTCCCTCGCTCATGATGATGGCCCGCTCGATGGCATGCTGCAATTCCCTGACGTTCCCTGGCCAGGGATACTGGTTCAGGGTTTTCATGGCATCCGAACTTATGCCCTTTACATTTTTCTTGTACTTCTTCGAGTAGATCTTCAGGAAATGCTCAAGCAGCAGCGGAATGTCACCCGTCCGTTCACGCAGCGGGGGCAGGAAGATTTCAACGGTATTGATGCGGTAGAGCAGGTCCTGCCGGAAACTGTTATCACTCACCATGTCGTGGATGTCGATGTTGGTCGCACAGATCAGCCTGACATCCACGGGAATGGGTTTATTGCTCCCGACGCGGGTTACCTCCCTGCGTTCAATGACCGTAAGCAGCTTTGTCTGCATGGGCAGGGAAAGGTTCCCGATCTCGTCCAGGAACAGGGTGCCGCCGTGGGCGATCTCGAAACGCCCCTGTTTCATCTTGCTGGCATCGGTGAAGGCTCCCTTTTCATGTCCGAACAGCTCGCTCTCAAACAGGGTTTCGGCAATCGACCCGAGATCCACGCTGATGAAAACTTCGTCACTGCGGGCCGAATTCCGGTGAAGCGCCCTGGCCACCAGTTCTTTTCCCGTACCGTTCTCTCCGAGAATGAGCACATTGGCATCGGTTGAAGCCACCTTCTTGATGGTAATGAAGACTTTCTGCATTTCAAGCGAGCTGCCGATGAATTCATGGAAAGGCTGGTCATAAACCGCGGAGATCTCCTGCTGCCTCGATTTCAGTCCCTTTGCCTCCATGCGCGATCTTCTCAGTTTGACCGATGAAGATATTGTCGCCAGGAGTTTTTCATTCTGCCAGGGTTTCAGGATGAAATCGGTTGCGCCGGACTTTATGGCCTTGACGGCTTTCTCAGCATCCCCGTAAGCGGTTATGAAGCAAACCACGGCATCGGGATCCAGTTCCAGGATTTTTGAAAGCCAGTCAAAACCTTCCTGGCCGCTGATGGCGTCCTTGGTGAAGTTCATGTCCAGGAGGATCACGTCGTAATTTTCCTCTGCCAGCACTCTGGGGATCTGGGCAGGTTCATTCACGGTAGTGATCAGTTCGACATGCTGTTTAAGCAATAATTTCAATGCAAAGAGGATATCTTCATTATCATCAACAGCGAGGATTTTCCCAACTTTTGTACTCATTTTCTGGTCAGGTTTATATTCATACTCTCAACCCGCAGGGGGGCATGCGGGTAAATTTACACATATTTTTTTGATTGTCCGGATTCGTACTATTATTGTAGCATTACGTTACAGTCCCTCAGGTTTTTTTATACCTAAAATCATATATAACCAGCAGATTGACAGGATCATGGGATATTTGGCACAATAAATGAAAAAATCTCCGGGAATACTCTTAAACCTCTGGCAATGGATGGCATGGATCGCAAAATTGAGAAGAAGAATAAACTCTTCAGCAAAAGGAATATATGGATTTTTGTTGGGAGTGTTGTTTTTCTTCTTGTGCTTTATATCTTGATATTCGGTGATAAAAGTTCCAAGCTGAATGTGGATGTCGAGAAAATCTCAATCGCCGAAATCACGAAAGACGTTTTCCAGGATTACATCGCGGTAATTGGCACAGTGGAACCGATCCAGACCATTTACCTGGATGCAATCGAAGGAGGAAGAGTGGAGGAGATAATGCTCGACGAAGGGAGCAAGCTGAAAAAGGGGGATGTGATCATGCGGCTTAGCAACGTTAACCTGATCCTGGATATCTCCAATAACGAAGCAAATGTGGCCAGGGCAGTGAGTGAACTCCGTACCGCCAAGCTGCTTATGGTGCAGCAGCAGTTGAACAGCGAAAGCCAGATCATCGAGACCGAGCGGCTGCTCAAGCTCCAGGAGAGGGCATACCAGCACAACCAGGTTTTATTTCAGGATCAGCTTATCTCCAGGGAAGAATTCGATCAATCCAGGGAGCAGTACGAGGCTACGGTAAAAAAATTTAAGCTGCTGAAGCAGATCCAGCGCCAGGATTCCATTTTCAGGGCCATCCAGGTCGGATCGCTCGAAGCTTCTGTGAACAGCCTGAATTCAAACCTGGAGATCATCAAGGACAGGCTTGATAACCTGAATATCAAGGCCCCGGTGAACGGCGAGCTGGCCTCCCTGAATCCCGAGGTCGGGGAAGTGATCACCTACGGCAGCAGGATCGGGACCGTCAACATCCTGGACTCCTATAAACTCAGGGTGGAGATCGATGAGCATTACATTGCCAGGGTGAATAGGGGACTGGTTGGTGAATGCGATTTTGCCGGAGTGGACTACCCCGGAGTGATTACCAAGATCTACCCAGAAGTACAGAACGGTAGGTTTTACGTTGATATGGTGTTCACAGGGGACATCCCCGGCGCCATCCGGATCGGGCAGACCTCCAGGATCAAGCTCGAACTGGGTGAATCCAAGGAGGCCATACTGATACCGAGGGGAGGATTCTACCAGAGTACCGGGGGTCAATGGGTTTATGCCGTTGATCCCAGCGGAGAGTTCGCCTATAAGAAAGACATCAGCATCGGGAGGCAGAATCCGAGGTATTACGAGGTGCTAGCGGGACTGGAACCAGGTGAGAAGGTCATCATCTCCTCATACGATACGTTCGGGGATGTGGACAAACTGATCCTTAAGCATTAACATAAGAAGACAATCCAGATTAAATATTTACGATCATGATCAAAACCGAAGAATTAACAAAAATTTTCCGTACGGATGAAGTGGAAACCACGGCGCTCAACAAGGTGACCATGGAGATCCAGGGAGGGGAATTCGTGGCAGTCATGGGTCCATCGGGCTGCGGGAAATCCACTCTGCTGAACATAATTGGACTGCTCGACAATCCGACCGAAG
The DNA here is from genome assembly GCA_964431315.1 of uncultured Bacteroides sp. Taxonomy (GTDB): domain Bacteria; phylum Bacteroidota; class Bacteroidia; order Bacteroidales; family SM23-62; genus SM23-62. The sequence goes on from CAYSJH010000062.1 coordinate 13,175, forward strand.
GGAGCCTGCTTTTTGACGGAACGGAAGTGTCGAAATTCAAGGAAAGGCACCGCACCAACCTTAGAAAGGGGAACATCGGGTTCGTTTTCCAGAGCTTCAACCTGATCGATGAGCTCACGGTTTATGAAAACGTCGAACTTCCCCTGCTTTACATGAATGTTTCCTCCTCTGACAGGAAAAAGAAAGTGAACGAGGTGCTCGAGCGGATGAAGATCGCCCACCGGAAGAAGCACTTCCCGCAGCAGTTGTCCGGAGGCCAGCAGCAGCGCGTGGCAATCGCGCGTGCAGTGGTGACCCGGCCCAAGCTGATCCTTGCCGATGAACCGACGGGGAACCTCGACTCTGCAAACGGTGAGGAAGTCCTGGCCCTGCTGACCGAACTGAACCAGGAGGGTACGACCATCGTGATGGTGACCCACTCGCCGACGGATGCCGAGAAGGCCCACCGGATCGTCCATCTCTTCGACGGGCACATCGTTACTGAGAACATCAAGCACGTGCTTTAACCTGCTCCCCTGAAAAGGGAGCAAACCGGGGCACTGCCGGCAGATATTTGTATTAGAGTAAGCGGGTCAAGTTTTATTAAACCCAAAAATTCGGAGTGATGAAGGATTTATGTGTACCGATTCCTCATTTCGGTGAGGATGAGATTGCGGATATCGATCTGCGCGTCGGTGATCAGAAGATTTCCTACAGTTTCCGGGTGGAATCCTTTCCCTGGGAAGTGGAGGACGAGCTTTCCGTCGCAAATGACGACGTATCCGCATCTCTTGCCCGGATATACAGGTTAAAGAGAGCAATCGAGGGGTATGACAGGGACTGGGAACTCATCCAGATCTATACCCCCAATGAGAATGCCCGGTATATTCAGGTCCTGTACCGGAAAAGGAATAGATAAATTAACGTCTGTCTTGAATTAATTTATTAGCCATGAAACGGATCTGGATATTTACGGGAGTACTGTGTCTGGTTGCCAACTCAACCACGGTGCAGGGGCAGAAGGTGTGGACCCTCGAGGAATGCATCGAGCATGCCCACGAACATAACCTGCAGGTTCATCGGCAGCAACTCATGTCGAAATCGGCAGAGAACAATTACACCCATGCCTGGGCCCAGGCGCTTCCGAATGCCAACATCGGGGCAAACTACACCTATAACCTGGGCCGCGCATTGAACACGGAAGATTACACCTGGATAAATCAGGCCTTCTACGACGGATCGGTCGGTTTCGAAAGCCGCCTGAACCTGTTCAACGGACTATCAACCTATAATTACATTCAGCAGAGCAAGTACAACCTGCTTTCTCAGATTGAGGGGGTAAAGGGACTGAAGAACGACATTACCATCCAGATTGCAGGGGCCTACCTGCAGATCCTGTTCAACGAGGAACTGCTTAAGATCGCCCAGGAACAGTTGAAGGTGACCCGGTTGCAGGTGGAGAAAAATCAGAAACTGGTTGAGATCGGCAACCTTTCACGCGGCGACCTGTATGAGATCCAGGCCCAGCTGGCCCGGGAGAATTCAAATGTAACCTCAGCCCGGAACGATCTTGCCATTTCTTACCTCACCCTGGCCCAGTATATGGACCTGGAGATACACACCCTGGATGAATTCAGGATCCTGATCCCGGAGCTGGGGATTGAGGACGCCAATGTCCTCCGTTCCATAGACAGCGTATACAACGATGCGCTGGTTGTACTTCCCAGGATAAAAGCCGCCGAATACAACCTTTTGAGTTATGAAAAGGGACTCAAAGCGGAGATCGGTGCAGCCTTCCCCTCGCTTGATTTCAGGTATGCCATAGGTTCATTTTACAACGAATTATCGCGGGATCCGCTGGCACCCGACGAAACCTATCCCTGGATAGACCAGCTGACCGATAAACGCAGGCAATTGCTGACCCTGGGCATAAGCATTCCCGTATTCAACCGGCTCTATGTTCAGAACCGCATCAGCAATGCAAAAGTGAGTATGATGGATGCCCGGGTAGCCCTCGACCAGACCAAGCAGACCCTGTACAAGACCATTCAGCAGGCCTATGCCGATGCCAGGGCGGCACTGGACAATTACGATTCCAACCTTGAGACGGTGAAGTCGATGGAGGAAGCCTTTAACTACATGGAGCAGAAGTACAATGTAGGAATGGTTTCTTCGGTGGATTATAGCGTTGCCAAGAACAACCTGACAAAGGCCCAGTCCGATCTGCTGCAGGCCAAATACCTTTATATTTTTAACACCAAGATCCTCGATTTCTGGGCAGGCAGACCGATTACCCTGTCTCCTGGCCAGTAAAGTTGTCACCGGGCCGGTAAACCTGTCAGTATCCCGGCCGGTCGGAGAAATAGATTCTCTTCCCGGCAAGCCAGGTCTGGAGGATCCTGGTTCCCGGAATCTCCCCCGGGGGCATACTCAGCAGGTCCTGATCCGTCACGATAAAATCCGCCATTTTCCCTGATTCCAGGCTTCCTTTCTCGTTTTCCTCGAATGCTGCCCTGGCAGCCCATATGGTCATGGCCCTCAGGGCATCCTCACGGCTGAGGGCATTCTCAGGCTGGAATCCGTTTTCCGGGAAACCCTGCAGGTCTTTCCGGATGCACAGGGCGTAAAACCCGTAGACCGGGTTGATACTTTCGACGGGGAAATCGCTGCCGTTCGGTATCCAGCCGTTCTCCTGCATCAGTTGCCGGTAGGCATATGCCCCTTTGATGCGCAGGGGACCGAGACGTTCTTCTGCCCAGTACATGTCGGAAGTGGCGTGGGTGGACTGGATGGAGGGGATTATGCTGTACTGACCGAACTTACTGAAATCATCGGGATGAATGACCTGGGCATGTTCAATCCTCCATCTCAGGTCATTTTTTCCTTTCAGAAATCCCGCATAAAGGTTCAGGATCATGCGGTTCGCACTGTCGCCGATGCAATGGGTGTTGACCTGGTACCCTTTTTCAAGGGCAAGCCTGCACTGCCGTTCGAGGTATTCCGGACTCGATACGGCAAGTCCCCTGTTACCCGGATCATCCGAATATGGTTCCAGCATCAGCGCACCCCGGGAACCCAGGGCACCGTCTGCATAAAGTTTGATGGAGCGTACGTTCAGCCGGTCGGTCCTGTAAATGCCCCTGTTCAGGTAATGCTCGTAATTCTGTTCACCGGGAGTCAGCATGGCATAGATCCTGATCTTCAGGGCACCGGCTTTTTGAAGCGAGTCGATCATGTCAATGGTCCGGTAATCGAGTCCCGCTTCATGTATCGAGGTCAGTCCCACTTCAAAACAGTTTGCCTGAGCCTGCAGCAATGCCTCTGTGACACTTCGTTCATCCGGCTCCGGGACGATCCGTTCCACCAGCCCGATGGCATTGTCCACCAGCACACCCGTCAGTTTCCCGTTTTTCATGATAAGAGATCCGCCCTTGATGCCCGTACTTTCGTTTATCCCTGCCCTTTTCAGTGCTTCTGTGTTGGCAATGGCCGCATGCCCGTCAATGCGACTGAGCAGAACAGGGTTTTCCGGGAAGGCCTTATCAAGGATTTCCTTCGTGGGAAATTCCTTCACCGCCCAGTCGTTCTGGTCCCATCCCCTTCCCAGTATCCATTCAGACGGGTACTTTTCCTGCCGGTTTTTCAGGATTTCGATGACCTCCCCGAATGAAGCCGTCCCCGAAAGGTCGGCATGCAGAAGGCTTTTCCCGTATCCAAGGAAATGGCAGTGGGCATCGATCAATCCGGGGTAGACAAATTTCCCCTCAAGGTCAATGCGCTCAGCAGCGCTGAAACGTCGGGTTATTTCATCGTCCGATCCGACGGCCAGGATCCTGCCTTCTTTGACAGCCATGGATTCTGCTTTCGAAAAGGAGGGGTCAACCGTATGGATTGTCCCATTGTAAAGGATCAGGTCGGCATTGTTCTGTTTCATGCATGAAGTTAAGGCAATAAGGGCTGGAAATACCAGGGCCATGAGTTCACGGGTGTGCATTTTCAGGCAGTTATAATCTTTCAGGATATGACAATCATCGTATGATCAGTTTACCGCGGTAAACCGATGGTCCGGTAATCTCTACAGAGTAATAGCCGGATCCGAGGCCGGCGCGGTCCAGTATGATCTCATTTCCTGTAATTCCCCCGATCACCCTGACAAGCTTGCCCGTAAGATCCCTGATATAGAGGGTATACAAATCGGATCCCTCATTCGGGAATACGATCCTGGCCTGTTCTTCCATGGGATTCGGGAAGATCCCGAGCTTACCGGCATCGTTGTACCGAACCAGTCCCGTGGCTTTTAACTTGTTGTCATCCAGGTTCGAAAGGGCATGTGTGTAAGGACCGGTGCCGGCCTTTTTCCCAGCCATGGTGGGATGGCACATTCCATCTTTTTCCACCGCTACCCGGTAATAATACACGGTATTGGCTTCGGCATTTACGTCAAGCCAGGTCTTGAAGCTGGCCGAAATATCCTTTACCATCGAGAATCCCTCCTTGCTTTTGCTCCGGTAAATATAGTATGTCCCGTAAGGGAATCCGTAATATTCATCCCAGTCCAGCTGGGCCGTATTACTCTCAGTGTTGAAGCTGGTCAGCAGGTGGATAGTCTTGTGCGGCTTGCAATAGTCGATGTCCGATTCATTCCCGGACTCGTCCATCGCGGTAATTTTGTATATGTAAGCCTGCTCCACCGGGTTTGCCGTAGTATCAGTGAATACGCTCAACGAGTCAACCGGGATGTTGGCGAGCACCTCGTACTGCCCCCTGACAACGCTTTCCCGGTATACGTTGTAGGATTCGATGGGAGCATTGGTTCTTTTTTCCCAGATGATCAGGTTATGTCCCGTGACCGTATCCACCGTCACCATGCAGATCTGGGGGGCCAGGAAGAGCTGGATGGAATCTGTGCTGACCATTCCGCAGGAGTTCTCGATGGTGCAGTAATACCTTCCTTCCGTATCGCTGTCGGTATGCGGTAGAAACAGTTTGGGCTGCATGGCCTCTGGCAGGGGCAGCCCGTCCTTAAACCACTGGAAATGCATGGGGGGAGATCCTTCGGCCTGGAATTCCAGGACTATAGGAGTTCCCTCGACCATCCAGGTATGTTTCGGCTGTACGAATATTTCCGGGGGGTGGTTGACGATCAGCAGGGAGGGTTCCGAGATTTTCTGGCCGTAGGCATTCCATACCCGGCAGAAGTAGATGCCCTGATCTTCTTGATCCACACCTTTCATTGTAAGGACCGGGGAAACGGCTCCCTCAAGCATTTGCTCGTTCCGGTACCACTGGTAATAAGCCATATCATTTGCGGCTACCGTGAATATGGCCGTATCCCCGTCGCATCCGACGATGTCCATGGGCTGTGAGGATAATTCCAGCAGGCCCGTCTGGTGTTCGTAGGCCCCGATGTCAAAGGCAGCCTGGTCTCGCTGCTGAAATTCGTAGTCAATATGCAGATCCTGGAATATTTCCGCATTATAAGTGCCGTTGTTGATGGCCGGGGAAAGGGCAGTGATGTTCCATACGGCCATCGAACCGTCAAAACCGGTCCCTGCAGCAAAGGAGGGTCCTATGAATTGCGGCAGGCTGTCGATGATCTGCTCGATCGTGCCATGAAATCCGGGATTCTCGGCCCGGATGCTGTTTTCTCCTCCCTCGATGATGCAGTTCTTAACATCCACATCGGGTGCACCTTCAATGGCGAGGGGCGCAGGATTCCCGAAATCGTCGCGGTTGCCCCAGACGATGTTGTTAATAAACCTGGCCGGGGAGTAAAGGCGTACGGAGGACCCCTTGTACTGGCTCGAAAGATTGTTGCAGATGGTATTGTTCAGGATGGTGGCATCGGAGTTAATGTCGATGAATATCCCGGCTCCTTCCCTCATGATGTCCGGGCTGCCCAGTCCCGCATCTGCCGCATTATTGACGATGATATTATTGGCTATGAAAGGATCGCAGTTCTTGCCTGCAATTCCCCCGAAACGGTTATTGTAGATCAGGTTGGCAATGACCCTGGCCTTGGATTTCCTGCAATAAATCCCCCCTCCCTGGGTGTGGGCTTCGTTGTACCCGATCCGGTTGCTCACGAGGATGACGGCCCCTGAAGCATAAATGCCGCCCCCGAACGACCAGGCCTCGTTGTGATGGATGTAATTCTGGCGGATGACTGCGGAGGAGGTGGGGGAGGTAAGGATGGCCCCTCCTTCGTTGCTCTGGTTGTAACGGAATTCATTGTTCGAAACATCCGGACCTGCCCAGAATATGGCCAGGGCACCTCCCTGCAAGGGGGCATAATTATACTGGAAAAGGCAATTCGTTATGCTGTAAGGGGATGAATGGTCTGAGATCAGTACCGCCCCTCCGAAACGTTCGTCGCCTGTCATCCTGG
>CAYSJH010000062.1:19641-26811 GCA_964431315.1 uncultured Bacteroides sp.
TATTGCCCAGCAGATCCACCGGGGGCACTTCAAAACCTTCCACATCGAGGGTCCCGTTGTTTACACCGATGGAATTCACCGGAAGGGACCAGTCCGCCGTCAGAGCCTGGGGACTGATACCCATATCGACAGGCGGATCAATGAACATGGGATCCACATTAACGAAATTCTCCTCATATCCGGGGAAATAGCCCGCGTCTACCCATGCTTGCGGAAAGAATGGAAAGATTGGAAGGATGCATTTTATGAACCGAAGAGATGAGGCCGGGTCGGTGATTTCCTGGTACTCTCCGTTTTCCCAGAGGATCGAGTTGACGATCCGGGGATTTGAGATCTCCATCCACAGGGCCCGTCCGGCGTTCTTCGCTATGATCGTATTGAAAATCCCCGGATCGGCCGCGGTCAGCACGATGCCATCGGGGTCATTATTGGAAATAATACTGTTCACGATCATGGGATTGGACAGGTTCAGGTACATCCCGTGGTTGCCGTTGTTGATGACCCGGCCGTTCATGAAAAGGAAATTGCTGGCATAGGAGTGGATGCCACCCTTGCTGTTAAAGGAAAGAATTGTGTTGTCTATGGAAATGTCTGAATTGATCAAATCTATTGCATGTGCCGTATTGTCCGTGAAGAGGGAATGCGAGATGGACAACCCCGGGTAATATTCGGCATTGATCACCCCGATCCAGTCGTCGCTGGTTTTCATGTGCTTGAACTGGCAGAACCTCAGTTGTGAGGGATTGACGTCGGACTGGTTCTTGAACCAGAAACCCTGCCAGCCCTGGTCTGTGTCCCTCGCGGTAAAGATGATGCTGTCCGTTTCGGTCCCCTCTGCAACCAGGGTACCGTGCACGTTGACCACGTAATACCCCTCAAACTCAACACAGGTGCCCGGAAGGATGGTCAGGGTAACCCCGATGTCGATGTTCAGATGATCCACCACCCGGATGGTATCAAAGTCCAGCACGGTATTTTCTGAGAACAATCCCCCGATCTCCACACATACTCCCGGTGTGATGACGTGCATGGTTGGGGGATTCGTTTTCAGGGGCACATAGAAGGCGGTGCACCCGAAGGGACTGTGATCAAAGGCCTGCCGCTGCTGGTCGAAATCGGCAAATGCCAGGGTCATGCCCTTGATCTCTTCCCCGGTGGCGAAATAGGCGGAAGGCTTGAAACGGATGGAATAGGTACTGTCCCCGTTGTATGTCATGGCGCCGGGTGTCCCGTCCCGTCCCGGTTCAGGGTGGGGGATGCCATCCATGAAGGCCGTACGGCTTTCCCATGGATAAATGGGCGCACCGCTCATATAGACCGTCTCCTGTCCCGTGAAAGGCAGGCTTTTCTCCGACATGCACACCTTGCGGATGTCCAGTGTCAGGGTGATGGTGTCCGTACCGGAAGCATCCGGCGGGGAAATGGTGATGGCCCCAGGCATCGGGGGCTGGGCAGCCAGCCTTGATAAAAGCAGTGCTGAAAGAAACAGGGAAACGGGAGACTTGAGCCATCGGCCAGGGGAATATGCAGTTTTCATTTTGATCGGGGTTTTGGAGATTCGTGATAAGTTAGTAAAAAATAATTAAATGTAAATTCCTCCGTTTAACTAAGGATGAACAATCATCTCGGTGGACATATTTTCATTACTTTTGCCGGGTCCCGGAATGAAATTTAAGTTAAAATACCTTCTTTACCTGGTACTGCTCCCGGCCGGATTCTTTTCCTGCGAGCGGTACAATGTTTACAGGGGAACGGATGCATGGCTCGGTTTTTCGACCGATACGGTTTTTTTCGATACCATTTTTACCACCATAGGATCGACCACCCGCAGGTTCCGGGTCTACAACAATTACGACCAGACGGTTGAAATTTCCAGCATTGAACTTGCCGGGGGACCCTCTTCCATCTTCCGCATGAACGTGGACGGGTATGCAACGGATCATGCCATCAACATAGAGATCCCCCCGAAGGATTCCCTTTACATTTTCGTCGAGGTTACCCTCGATCCGAACAACATTGATTCCCTCCTTGCGATCTATGATTCCATCGTTTTCAACACCAACGGGAACATCCAGGATGTGAACCTGGTGGCTTGGGGACAGGACATGCATCTTTTCCGGCACGATACCATCGGCACGACCACCTGGATAAACGACAAGCCTTACCTGATCCTGGATTACCTGATCATCGATTCCCTGGAGACGCTTACCATCGAGGAAGGGGTCAGGATACACCTGCACCGGAATGCGGCCCTCATTTTTAAGGGAACGCTCAAGGCGATGGGCAGCCTTGACAACCCGATCGTAATCCAGGGGGACAGGCTGGAGTATCTGTACCGGGACATACCCGGGCAATGGGGACTCGTGTATTTCTGGCCGGGCACTAGGGAAAACGAACTGGAATATGTGAACATAAAGAACGGAACGGTCGGACTCTGGGCGGACACGGTATTCACTCCCAATACACCCAACCTGACCATCCGGAACTGCCGCATTGAGAACATGTCCTCGGTGGGGATACTGGCTCAGGGGACCAGCATCCATGCAAGCAACACGGTTATTGCCAGCTGCGGGCAGCTGGCGGTTTTCCTCAACATCGGGGGCAGCTACGAGTTCTACCACTGCACCATAGGCAATTACTGGCCCGGTTACAGCAACCGTACCACGCCGGCCCTGGGGATGACCAATTTCTATGAGGACATCTACGGGCAGATCCAGGTCCGGCCCATCGAAAAAGCCTGCTTCGCCAACTGCATCGTTTACGGGAACAGGGAATACGAACTGGCCGTCAACGCGTATCAGGGCACCAGCATCCCCTACCTGTTCGACCACTGCCTGATCAAGGCCGATCCGGAGGAATTTGACCTGGACGATACCACCCATTTCATCGGCGTGATCAATCTTGAAGATCCCCGTTTTCTGGACGTCAAGAACAACAACCTGGAACTCGACACGCTCAGTCCCGCGAAAGACAAAGCCTTATACTCGATCTCGCTCCAATATCCTTTCGATATCAACGGGAACAGCCGCTTAGGGGCACTGGGTCCCGACATCGGGGCCTACGAGCGGATCGAGAACGATTCCATTTCCAGGTAGTGTAAAACCTCAGACCTTACCTGGCTTGTGATAACCAGCATCGCAGATAGCTGATTTATTGAACAAACAGATGAATGTTTGAAAGCTCCCTTCCGATTTCCTGTATCCCCAGAAGAATCCTTCGGGTCTGTTTCGACGAGGGCTTTTTCCTTCCGTGGACATACTGGGAGAGCAGGGTTTCGTTCATGCCGATCCTTCTGGCCAGGAATTTTGCATTGATAACCCTGTAATGCTGGAAAAACTGCTTCAGGTCAATTTCCAGTTTTATGTTGTTTTCATCTATTTTCAGGCTTGTGTCTTCCAGGTAGAGATTGTAAGCTTCAGTTGCATTAATCAATAATTCCGAAAAGGATGCTCCGGTAGTATATACAGGATTATCAGATGCATAAGCTGAATATCCGGTATCAGTCTTTTCAACAATAAAAACAACTTTCCTGTTTAATTTCTTCATAATAATCCCGCCTCTTTTAATATTTTTCTTTCGAGCCCTTTTCCCAGTTCCCTCGATCCGTGAAAAGGGACGATTAGAATATTGCCTCTCCAGGGATGTGCCATTTTACGGTGCGATCCTTTCTGATCGATAACATACCATCCGTCCTTTTGTAAAAGCCCTACAAGTTCAGAACTTTTCATCAGGACACAGTGAGACAAAGGTAAATAAATAATTACTTTTAAAGATTCTTTTTGCCATAATTTCAAAATTTTTGCCTGATTGCTGACCGATATTCGGACCCCGGGGGCATTCATTTATGATGCAAATGGTGCATTCTCAGCATCACGGATGAAAGAAATGTTTTACTGCATGCTTCCGGGTGGGATGATTTTTCTGCTACTGTTTGTTCAGGGGACTCTAATGGCACAGGAGGAAAGGGGAGACCTGAGATTTGTTTTCTATAATGTGGAGAACCTATTTGATCCCTTCAGCGACAGCCTGACCCTTGATGATGAATTCACACCCGGGGGGAGCCGGAACTGGACATGGGCCCGCTTCCTGGAGAAGGAACAAAAGATCTGCAAGGTGCTGGCCTCGGCCGGGGGATGGGATCCTCCCGAACTGATCGGCCTGTGCGAGGTGGAAAACCGTTTTGTTCTGAACTGGCTGGCCGGGGAAACGCCTTTGCTGAAATACAATTACAGTATCATCCACCGGGATAGCCCGGATGAAAGGGGGATCGATGTGGCCCTGCTTTACCTGCCCTCAAAATTCTGCCCGCTGGAGTGGAAGTATATCCCTGTCGCGGGACTCACCGATCCGACGCGGGATGTGTTGTATGTAAGGGGACTGGTTATGGACCGCGATACCCTCCACCTGGTCATCTGCCACTTTCCCTCGAGATGGGAGGGATACCTGGAAAGCCTGCCGGAAAGGACAGAGGCCGCCCGGACTGTACGTCAGCTCCTGGATTCGCTGCTTCATGCATGCAACAGGCCCAGGATCCTGCTGGCAGGAGATATGAACGACGAATTATCGGACCCGGGCCTGGAATCAGTGCTCAGGGTCAGGATGCCAGGGAAATCCATTCGGGATTCCTGCATCTATCACACCGGACCGGCACAAGGGGGCTTCCCGGGTACCCTGAAATACCATGGAAGATGGTACGAGTTCGACCATATTTTCGTAAGCGGTTCGTTCTATAAGGATTCCAGCCTTTTCGTCCTGCCGGGAGGCAAAACCATCCATGCTCCGTCTTTCCTTCTCGAAAAAGATCCGGCCGTCCCTGGGATAAGGCCCTTCAGGACGTACAACGGGTATAAGTATCACGGGGGATTCAGCGATCACCTCCCGGTTTACATCGATATCCGGAGGCGGGAGTAATTTACACCCCATCAAGAAGGTCTTTATTCCAGGTTCTTTTGTGGTCTCATAAGGAAGTTTAAATGCCTGCATGCGGCCCTTCAGCAAATTACTTCCGGCTCTTTTTCGGGTCTTCCGTGTTTTCGCTTTTTTCTCTGTCTTCCCGGGAAGAGACCGGGTGGAGTCCCATTTCCTCGCCCTTCCTGAGCATCAGGGCAAAGGCTTCGTCGTGATTGTTATGAATGATCCCGTCGAGGATGGCATCCTTGATGAAATCCTTGATGATGCCTACGGGCCTTGAGGGAGGGATCCCGAAGGTTTCCATGATCTCTTCGCCGGAGACAGGGGGCTGGAAATTCCGGATGGTATCCTTTTCCTCCAGTTCCGAGATCTTCTGCCTCACCAGCCTGAAGTTCCCCAGGTGCCTGGCAACCGTCCGCTCGTTCTTCGAAGTAATGTCCGCCTCGCAAAGCATCATCAGGTCCTCCAGGTCATCCCCGGCATCGAATACCAGGCGCCGGATGGCGGAGTCGCTGACGCCTTCGGGGGACAACGCCATGGGACGTAAGTGAAGAAGCACCAGTTTCTGAACGTATTTCATTTTCTCATTCAGCGGAAGCTTCAGTTTCCGGAAGAGTCCCGGTACCATCTTCGAACCCACGAATTCATGACCATGAAAGGTCCACCCGGCATCCTCGTCATACCTCCTGGTGAGGGGCTTTGCGATGTCATGGAGCACGGCTGCCCACCGGAGCCAGAGATCCTTGCTGACGGGGGCGAGGTTGTCGATCACCTGGATGGTATGGTAAAAATTATCCTTGTGCCGCTGCCCGTTCTCCTCATGCACTCCCTTCAGCTCCTGGAATTCGGGGAAAATCAGAGCCAGGAGCCCGGTTTCCTCGAGCAGCCTGAAACCGATCGAAGGCTTGTCCGCGAGCAGGATCCGGTTCAGTTCGTCCGTGATCCTTTCCCTCGAAACGATCTCGATGCGATGGGCCGACTTTTTAATGGCCGCAAGGGTTCCCGGCTCTATTGTGAAGCGAAGCTCGCAGGCAAAACGGATGGCCCTCATCATCCTCAGGGGGTCGTCCGAGAAGGTGCGTTCGGGTTCCAGCGGTGTCCGCAGGATCTTACTCTCGATATCCTTTATCCCCCCGAAAGGATCGATCAGCTCCCCGTAATTAACCGGGTTAAGGGAAATGGCCATTGCATTGATGGTAAAATCACGCCTCTTCTGATCATCCTCCAGGGTGCCGTCCTCCACGATGGGTTTCCTGGAGTGGGACCTGTAGGATTCCTTCCGGGCCCCGACAAACTCGATTTCCCTCCCTTCATAATGGATCATCGCCGTACCGAAATTCCTGAAAACGGTTACCGGGATCCCTTTCCCCAGGCGGTCCGCGAACATCCTGGCCAGTTCAATCCCGCTGCCCTGTACGACAATGTCAATATCGTGTGTCTCCCTTCCAAGGATGCAATCGCGCACGAATCCGCCGATGACAAAAATGGACTTACTTTCCCGTGCTGAGATTTCAGCAATCAGATTGAAAACCTTATCATTAAGACATTTCTTCATATATAGATATGACAAATTGTTCGTCTCATGACAAAATTACAATAAAATCATGAGTTCCTTTATGCTGGCATGTCTTTTGACGGAAACAGTTAAAATTGTATTTTTGTAAATATTTAAATTTATTCATATTAAAAGGGTAGTTATGACAGAACATCTTACAGCGGACACTTTCAAAACGAAAGTATTCAATTATGAAGTGAACAAGGAGTGGAAATTTGAAGGAGAAAAACCATGCGTGATCGATTTTTATGCGGACTGGTGCGCACCCTGTAAGATGGTAGCTCCGATACTCGAGGAATTGTCTGAAGAATTTGACGGTAAGCTGGATATTTACAAGGTGAATACGGAAGAGGAGCGTGAGCTGTCCGCGATATTCGGAATCCAGAGCATTCCGTCGATCCTGTTCGTCCCCAAGGACGGACAGCCCCAGATGGCCATGGGGGCGTTGCCCAAGGCCACCTTCACCCAGGCGTTCAAGGACGTTTTAAACGTGGAATAAACAACCAACTGTCAAAAGGTGACGGAAAGGAACCGCTCCGGGGATGCCCCGGGGCGGTTTTTTTAGGTCTGGACTTACCCATTCTTGACTCCTCCCGGTATTTTCCTTATCTTTGTATTGCTTCTCTAAGGGGGTGCCTTAACAGAACGGGCTGAGATCATACCCTTAGAACCTGATCCGGGTAATGCCGGCGCAGGGAATTTAG
>CAYSJH010000063.1:0-26766 GCA_964431315.1 uncultured Bacteroides sp.
GTTCGATAAAGGTCATGTTATAGCTCTGGTAATATTTCCCGTTGGACTGTGCCCTGAGGCTGAGCGTCTGTCCGTCACCCGAGGGAACGGGCCTCCAGGCCCTGGGATTGAAAACTTCGCGCGCAGAGAAATTGCTGAACCTGAGGCCAATGGTACCCACAAGCATGCCCGCTCCCCATCCGCCGGAGATCTCCAGCTGGTCGTTGGCCCGTTCGACCAGCTTGTATTCTATATCGACCGTACCGTCAGCCGGATTGGGTATGGGTACGGGTTCGATCTTCTCCGGGTCGAAATGACCGAGCTGGGCCAGTTCGCGCACCGTGCGGATGATATCCGATTTGGAGAAGAGCTCCCCGGGCTTGGTCCGGATCTCTCGCCGGACTACATGCTCGTTTGTCTTGGTATTTCCCGAGATGATGATGTTATTGATCGTGGCCTGCTTGCCTTCGTAGATCCTCATCTCGAAATCGATTGAATCATTTTCGATGTTGACCTCAACCGGGTCGACCGAGAAGAAAAGGTACCCGTTATCAAGGTAAAGGGAACTCACCGCATCCTCATCGACTTCCAGGCGCTTGCTGAGCAGGCTCTGGTCAAACACATCCCCCTTTTCAATCCCGAGAACTGCATTCAGCAGTGCGGACGGATAGATGGTATTGCCGACCCATTTGATGTTGCGGAAGTAGTACTTGTTCCCTTCCACAAGGAATACCTTGAGCAGGAGCCTTTCATGCTCGGTCAGCATGATGAGCGAGTCACCCAGGATCTTGGCATCCCTGTAACCGTTCTCGTTGTAAAACTCGATCAGTTTTTGCTTGTCTTCCTTGTAATCGTTCCGTATAAACTTGGAGGCCTTGAAGATGTTCATGTTTACCTTCTTGGTTTTCTTCAGTACCCTCCTGAGCCTTTGATCATCGTAAACCTGGTTGCCCTCGAAAATGATATCATCGATCTTGATCCGCTGGTTCTTATGCACGGTGATGTACAGCTTCACACTATTAGCACGCGCAGTATCCTGTTCCTGCCTTGTCTCGACGGTGGTATTGAAGAAACCCTTTTCAATGAAATGGTCCTTGATAAGCCTTTCGGTATTGTTGATCAGGTCCCTGGTCACCTGGCTCCCGGTCCGGACATTCAGTTTCTCCATCAGGTCCTGGGTCTCCCCCTTTTTAAGTCCATCCACCACCAGTCGTGAAAGCCTGGGCTGTTCTTTCAGGTAAATATCCAGGTATATTTTCCCGTCTTCGATCTTCCTGGCCGTGATTTTTGCATCGGCAAACAGGCCCTGGTCCCAGAATTTATCCAGGGCTTTGGTAATTGCATCCCCGGGAACCTTGATGCGGTCGCCAACTTTCAGGCCTGAAATGGAAATGAGCACCTGGGGCTGAAGGAACTCGACCCCGGAAACACTGATGTCTGCGATCTCATATTCCCTCGGGTTGGAATAATCGATCACAGGCAGTCTGTCGTAATCCAGCTCCTGGGCGCACAGCCGGATCACAGGTGTGAGAAGTATCAGGTATATGAGCAGTTTTTTTCGCAACATTCCAGCCTGGAGTCCTGATTTAGGTAACAACTTGTTCACTGATCTTTCCGAATCTCCGTTCCCTGTTCTGGTAATTGCAGATGGCAACAAAAAGGTCTTCCTTTCCAAAATCCGGCCAGAGTGTCTTGGTGAAGTACAATTCCGCATAGGCGATCTGCCAGAGAAGAAAGTTGCTGACCCGGAATTCACCGCTTGTCCGGATCAGGAGTTCGGGGTCCGGGATGTCCCTGGTCTGCAGGTGTTCGGTGAAGTGGTCGCAGGATAATTCCCGCACGGTTATCTCGCCGGTTTCGATCTTGCGGCCGATGGCCTTGACGGCATCGAGGATCTCCCATCTTCCGCTGTAGCTGAGTGCAAGGATGAGTTTCATGCCGGTATTGGCCGCAGTCTTCTCCATGGTCCGTTGCAGGTGGTTTCTTACTTTCTGCGGGAGGCTCTCCAGATCCCCGATACTCTCAAGGCGTATGTTATTGTCCATCAATGTTTTTGTCTCGCTGTCCAGGGTACTTACAAGCAGCGACATCAGGGCGTCGATCTCCGTCCTCGGCCTGTTCCAGTTTTCGGTTGAGAATGCGTAAAGGGTAAGGTAATGTATCCCCAGCTCCGCGGCAGCTTCCAACGTTTCGCGGACTGCCTTAACGGCGTTCCTGTGGCCAAATATCCTTTCATTGCCCTTTTTCTGCGCCCATCGCCCGTTCCCGTCCATTATTATGGCGATGTGCTGTGGTAATTTATTCCGGTTTATCCGATCTTTACATGATGTTTCCATAACGTCTTATCCCTGGCTATTCATAGGCCGGACAATCCAGTCCCCAGTCAAAAATCTTGTAGGTAATAAATACTCCAACTATGGAATACCAGTCTTTATTGTGAAAAAACAAATTATTTTCATACCCTGTATTTTGCACACCGTCAAGCCAATCGCTGAATGACTTGCGGAAGGACCATTCAAGTCCCCCGCTAATCCGTCTTGTCACATTATATTTAAAGCCTGCACCAAATGAAAGTGCCGCGGTCGATTCCCCGCCAAACACGATGGCATATGAAAGTCCCCCGCCAACATAAGGCGTGTACCGGTCCCTCCTGATCTGGGTCGCCTCATAGGGCATGAAATTGAATTCCGTATTTACGCCCAGGTCCACCAGGTTGGTGGTAAAAGCCTCGTAGGGTGCTCCCGGAAACGGGTCCCCTGTTGCAGCAGGATCTCCCTTGATCATGGCATAGATGCCATGGAAACGGACCGAATTGCGTTCATTGAAATTATACCTGCAGATCAGTCCCCCTGCAGGGGAAAGGGAATAAAAATGCCTGGAATGATTGACATCGCCAAGATAATAGGCGGTCCCCCCGATGATCCCGATGTCCGTTTTTTTCTGCCCGACAGCTGCCTGGAATGGGAAAGCAAAGAGGACGATGAACCACAGGATGCAGGCAATGAATTTATCAGAACGGCCTCCTGCCTCTCCTGAATAAGATCGGGTAGCCTTCTTTGGAGGTCTTGATTCTGTAAATCCCGTGTACATGTCCAAAATAATATAAGTCATTCCTCTTTGAAAAAGGCGATGTATAGCCATCCAGATAGTCAGTCATAGCAAACCGGACACCGAATTCGGCCCCAACTGACCAGGACTGGCTGATTATATACTTCAATCCCAACCCGGCCGGAAAAACTAGCCCCATTGTGGAATGGTCAGGATCATATTTGGGAGAGGCTTTCATGGCATCGTTCACCTTTGGATTATAAAACACCCCCCCGATTCCGGCATACAAATATAAGCTGATTTGGGAATAATTGTTCATCATTCCCCTTCTATTGTACAGAGCGCTCGAACGCCTTCGCTGTTCCTCCTGAATAACAAAGTACTCGTACTGCACGCTCGGTTCAAACACGGTGGAGGTGAAAGCGTAACCCCGGTCGCTGTTCTTGCTCCCGGTATCGTCCCCCATGATGAACCCGTACATCAGGTTCAGCCTAACCGCCATCTCCGGCCGGATCTTGTACCTCGCTCCAAGATAGAACGAGGGACGGGTGTCTTTTATTGAGAGGTCCTTCAGTCCCCACCAGTTTTCAGTGGTGGCAGATCCCCCGATATCGCCGAAATAATTGACGAACCCTACCCCGAAGATCCCTTCATACCTCCTGAGCTTCCATTTTTGTGCCTCACCATGCTGGGGGAAGCAGAAAAGGAACAGAATTATATATGGGATAATGCGTCTTGCCATTGTACCGGGTAATTCATAACAAATGTAAAAAATTAATTTCTTTTATCAACCCCCCACATCAGTTTGTTGCGCAAGGTGTTATAGAACGTTGCCCCCACGAGCCTGACGGTTTTTATTGTAAAGTCAGCCCTTTTCAGCAGAAGCTGGACATTTCCGTCAAGGACCTCGGACCTTGAATCGAGGGTCATCAGGTAGGAAAGGTCACGGCTTTCCACCTCGATGCGGATGCTGTTGTGATCCGGTACGATCAGGGGACGGATGCTGAGGTTGTGGGGGGACATCGACGAAATGATGAAACTGCTGGAATCGGGAGTAAGTATGGGTCCCCCGACACTCATGGAATAGGCGGTCGAACCGGTCGGGGTGGATACGATCAATCCGTCCGCCCAGTAAGAATTCAGGTAGGCCTCGTTCAGGTAGGTATGGATGGTAATCATGGAAGCCTGCTGTTTCTGCACACTCACCTCGTTAAGGGCGCAACAGAACCCGTCCAGCTCCCCACCGATCAGGCTGAGCTGCACGAGGGAACGGTTTTCAACCGTATACTCCTGCCTGAAGATGGCCGCCAGGGATTCATCGATCCGGTCCGAGGGAATGTCGGCCAGGAATCCAAGCCTGCCGGTATTGATCCCCACCATAGGAATCCCGTAATCCTGTACGATGGAAACCGCTTCCAGGAAGGTCCCGTCTCCCCCGAGGCTGAACATAATATCTGCATTGCCAATGATGTCCTCATGGGTTTTGAACAGCCCTGCCGGTTCCTTTTCGAGGAGATTCCCGGCTGCCAGGAAGTCCCTCAACGGCTGGTACATAAACACTTCCTTCCCCTCCCTGGCAAGAAAGCGCATAAGGGCTGGTAAGGTATCCTCGGATCCCCTGCTGACCGGCCTCCCGTATATGGCTACTTTCACTTGAAACGCTTTTTTATCTAAATGCTCAGGTACCTCATAAATGCGTCGAAACGGTTGTTCAGCAGGTCCTCCATTTCATCGCTCTCCATGTAGGAGGCTTTCACCGTATAATTAAACCGGTTAAAGGTCTGTATGATGGAGGTTACATCTGTTACACTAAGCTTAAGGGTAATGTTCAGCTTGGTGGAGTTTTCCGGGGAGGACACGTACATGCTGAGGATCCTGGCGTCGTTGCTCTCCACGATCTGGCTGATCTGGGTCAGGGTATAATCGTTTATATTCAGCTCCAGTTCAAGGATCCCGCCGGGCTGTTTCAGGGCGGAGAGGTTGGCAAAGGTATGAAGCAGGTCATTGAGAGTGATCAGTCCCAGGTAATGATTGTGTTCATCGAGCACCGGCACGACCGTCAGCTCGAGCCTCGAGATGATCTCGATGACCTCGTAAATGTGCTGGTGCATCATTACATAGGGACTGAAAAGGGAAAGTTTATGGTTCCCGATCGCCTCCTCCGCCATATTCAGGTCGTAGATGTCCTTATCGGATATCAGTCCCAGGAACTCCAGGTTGTTCACAATCGGGAGATGTGAGATCCGGAAAATGTCCATCCAGGAAAGCGCCTGTAAACCGGTATCGGAGGTTTTCAGGGCGGGTACCACATCGGATATGAGATCTTTTGCCAGCAATGGTTTGCTCCTTCTCTTAAAATACTTTTAATTTTACATGAAAAAACATGACCAGACTAAGTGTAAATATAAATAAAATTGCCACATTGAGGAATGCGCGCGGGGGAAATATACCCGATGTCAGGAAAGCCGCCATCGAATGCCAGAGGTTCGGCGCAGAGGGCATCACGGTGCATCCCCGCCCCGACGAAAGACACATCCGTTACCAGGATGTAAGGGACATAAAAAAGGTCATCCTCACCGAATTCAACATCGAAGGATACCCTTCGCGCTCCTTCCTTGACCTGGTGGCGGAGGTCAGGCCCGACCAGGTGACGCTGGTCCCCGATCCCCCCGATGCCATCACCTCCTCGGAAGGATGGAACACCCGGCGGCATAAGAGTTTTTTAAAGGAGGTCATCTCCGAACTCAAGGGGTATGGTATCCGTACATCCATTTTTATCGACACCAACCCCGAGATGATCGACAATGCGGCGGAAACCGGGTGTGACAGGGTGGAACTCTACACCGAGCCGTATGCCCGCAATTATCAGTTGGACCCGGCGAAGGCCGTTGCTCCCTTCACCGAGGCGGGTGCCCGGGCGGTTGAAGCTGGACTGGCACTGAATGCGGGACATGATCTCAGCCTGGAGAACCTGAAGTATTTCAATGAAAAGGTTGCCGGTCTCCTGGAGGTATCTATCGGGCATGCCCTGATCTCAGATGCACTTTACTACGGTCTCGAGAATACCATACAGATGTACCGCAGGCTCCTGCAGTGATCCCGTATTTCCATCCATCATCCGGCATGAAACTTTATTACAGGAAACTGGGCAGCGGTCCCCCGCTGATAATCGTCCACGGACTTTACGGATCTTCCGATAACTGGCTGTCCATCGCGAAAGCCCTTTCCCGGCATTATACGGTATACCTGCCCGACCTGCGGAACCACGGCCGCTCCCCCCACAGTGAAACGCATGACTACCCGGCCATGCGGGATGACCTGCTGGAATTCATGGACCGCCATGGATTGTCCCGCTCCATATTCGTCGGGCATTCCATGGGCGGAAAGGCCTGCATGTTCCTGGCCGAATCCAATCCAGAACGCATCGAAGCCCTCATCGTCATCGATATTGCGCCAACCGCATACGGTGAAGGGGAGCGCAGCGGACAGGCAATGGCCCACAGGAAGATCATGGAGGCTATGATGGGAGTGGACTTCAGTATTGTCGGCAGCCGGGAGGATGCGGAAAGCCAGCTTGCCCGGAGCATCGAATCCCCCAGGATCCGGAGTTTCCTCCTGAAAAACATCCGTAGGACAGCCGAAGGTGGATTTGAATGGAGGCTGAATGTTCCGGCCCTGTATAAAAACCTTGGGAATGTGCTGGGGGGACTTGACCCGGAAAGGTACAGCGGTGGGGAGGAAATTGCCGGGTTCCCTGTGCTCTTCATCCGTGGAGAGAAATCGGATTATATCACCGACGACGATATCCTGACCATCCACCAGATCTTCCCGATGGCCAGGGTGACCACCCTGCCGGAAGCGGGCCACTGGCTGCACGCGGAGCAGCCCTCCCTGCTTGTCAAGACGATCAGGTATTTCCTGTGACCTCAGCTTTTCCCGATGACCTCGACGTTCTCCTCGGGAATGAGCTTCTCTCCACGCAGGCGAAGCAGGACCTGTGCAACGGCCAGAACATCCTTTTCACAGTAACGGGAGATGCGTTCAATATCCCTTTCCCCGTAATACACCCCGGCCACCTGGCTGCCGTCCAGATCATCTTTCGGATTCGATATGCCGAGGACCTCGCAAAGCAGGGCCAGGGATGTATAGTTCCTGAATTCACCGAATTTCCAGAGTTCAAGGGTATCCAGGAAATTCAGCTCCCAGGGCTTCTTCCCGGCAATGTTCAGGATCCCGGGAAGTTTTTCACCCAGGATGATGGTCCTTCTCGCAAGGAACGGGAAGTCAAATTCCTTGCCGTTATGTGCACAGAGGCGCAGATCCTTTCCCTGGCGGAAATTCCGTACCAGATCCCCAAACTGGCGGATGACCGCGGCTTCGTCGTCACCGTAAAAGGATTTTATGCGGAACCGGCGGGGTTCGGCAAGGCTTGAGAAAACGCCGGCGGACAGGCAGATGATCTTCCCGAACTCTGCAAAGAGTCCAGCCCGCGACCATACATCCGCCGGACCCTCTTCTTCCTTCCTGAGATGGGCGGACCGCACGTCCCAGAGTTTTTTCATGCGCTCGCCGAGGGAATCGAAGGACTCGGCCACCGGTACTGTTTCAATGTCAATGAAGAGCACGTTTTCGAGTTTCAGGGCCTCCATCATCACGCTCCATTATTCAGTTTATTGAGAATGGTCGCTACGAGTATGTCAATGGCAACCAGGTTGTCACCGCCCTGGGGGACAATGATGTCGGCATACCGTTTCGAGGGTTCGATGAACTGCAGGTGCATTGGTTTAACGGTTTTTTCATAGCGTTCCAGCACCTTGTTCACGGACCTTCCCCTCTCCTGTATGTCCCGGCAGATGATCCTGCCCAGGCGGTCGTCAGCATCCGCATCGACAAACACCTTAATGTCAATCAGGTCCCTCAGGGCCTCATGGGTGAAGATCAGGATCCCCTCGAGCAGGATTACCGAACGGGGCTCCATGGCAACGGTTTCCTCCGATCGCGTACAGGTAATGTAGGTATAGATCGGGCGCTGGATTGTTTCACCCGCCCTGAGCCTGTTGATGTGATCGATCAGCAGGGAAAATTCAAGGGAATCGGGGTGGTCAAAATTGATCTCCTGCCGGGCCTCCAGATCGAGCTGGCTGTTGTCTTTATAGTACGCATCCTGCGGAAGAATGGCCACCCCGGTTTCCGGCAGCCTCTCCATGATCCTTCGGACCACCGTGGTTTTCCCGGATCCTGATCCGCCCGCGACACCGACTATCAGCATGATTCCGTCCTGTAAATTTTTTTAACTTAGCAGCAAAATACGAATTAAAACCACGATTCAAAAATACTGTTTAAAACGGCATCATGGCAAACCTGCTGTACCCGATTAAGTTCAGGCCCATTCTGAAAGACGTGATATGGGGAGGTACCCGTTTGAGGGACAAACTCGGAAAGGAATGCCAGACCAGCACCTGCGGGGAAAGCTGGGAGATCTCTGCGGTACAGGGACACATTTCCGTGGTGGAAAACGGCTTCCTTAAGGGGAACAGCCTCCAGGAGATCATCGAGGTTTATATGGGTGAGCTCATGGGGGATCATATCTTCGAAAAATTCGGCCTGGAGTTTCCGCTCCTGATCAAGTTCATCGATGCCAACAACCTCCTTTCCATACAGGTTCATCCCGATGATGCGCTTGCCAGGAAAAGGCATAATGCATACGGGAAAACAGAGATGTGGTATATCCTTGAAGCAGATGAAAATGCCGAACTGATCTCAGGCTTCAGGGATGTGATCAGCAAGGAGACCTACCTGGAGCATTTCAAACGTAAAACCCTGCCTGAAATACTCAATTATGAAAAGGTGAAGGCGGGCGATGTATTCTTCATACCTGCCGGCAGGGTTCATGCCATAGGGGCCGGGATCCTCCTGGCGGAGATCCAGGAGACCTCCGATATCACCTACCGGATCTACGACTGGGACCGCCTCGACAAATCCGGGAAGGGACGCGAACTGCATACGGACCTGGCCGTGGACGCGATCGTCTACGACGATCCGGAAAGGTACCGGATGAGCTATGAAATTGGAGACAACAGCCGGGTTACCGTGGTGGATTCTCCCTGGTTCACCACCAGCATCATCAATCTTGACACCCCCGTGGTGAAGGACTTCATCCTGATTGATTCATTTGTAATCTATATGTGTATCGGGGGCAGCGCAGAAATTGACTTTGGTGGAGATGCAAGGGTGGGCATCGGAAGGGGTGAAACCGTGCTCATCCCGGCTTCACTCAAGAATATCACGATCCTGCCGGAGGGATCCACACGACTGCTGGAGATATTCGTCAAATAAACAGGGATGGATCAGCTGGCCATAAAGAAGGTATCCTTTATCAAAAGCAGTGCCATGGTGGGGGACTGTCCCACAGGGCTGTTCCCCGAATATGCCTTTACCGGCAGGTCGAACGTCGGAAAGTCCTCGCTCATCAATATGCTCTGCAACCGGTCCGGACTTGCCAGGACTTCGGCAACGCCG
The DNA here is from genome assembly GCA_964431315.1 of uncultured Bacteroides sp. Lineage (GTDB taxonomy): Bacteria > Bacteroidota > Bacteroidia > Bacteroidales > SM23-62 > SM23-62. Next base: position 9,547 of record CAYSJH010000063.1, read on the forward strand.
GGCAAGACCCAGCTGATCAACCACTTCCTGATCAATGATGCATGGTACCTGGTTGATCTTCCAGGCTACGGGTATGCCAGGATGCCGGTAAAGGAGAGACAGAAAATGATCCGGATGATACGGGATTACATCCTTAAAAGCAAACGACTGGTATGCCTGTTTATGCTCATTGATATCCGGTTGAAAATGCAGGAGAGTGACCGTGAATTCCTGCACTTCCTGGGCAGTAACCGGGTCCCCTTTGTCCTGGTATTCACCAAAACGGACAAGGTATCCAAAAGCCGGATGGAGCGGAACGCCGGGCAGTATAAAAATGCGCTGCTGGAGCACTGGGAAACCCTTCCCGAAATCTTTATAACCTCTGCACATTCAAATAAGGGCCGTGAAGAAATACTGGAATTCATTCGGGGGACAATGGATGAAGAATAAATATTAACTTTACACCAATTCAAGCCACATGATAAGACCCAATTCACCCATTAAATTCTTTAGCGGTACGAAATCCATGTACCTGGCCGAGAAAATTGCCAAATCCTTCGGTAGCGAGCTTGGCAAAACCAATGTATTACGTTTCAGTGACGGGGAGTTCCAGCCCTACTATGAAGAATCGGTCAGGGGGTGCACAGTCTTCATCATCCAGTCCACATTCCCTCCTTCCGATAACCTCCTTGAACTGCTGCTGCTGATCGATGCGGCAAAACGTGCCTCGGCCTACAAGATCGTGGCGGTGATGCCTTATTTCGGGTATGCCCGTCAGGATCGGAAGGACAAACCAAGGGCTGCCATCGGGGCCAAGCTGGTCGCCAACCTGCTCATTGCCGCGGGAATCGACCGCGTCATGACGATGGACCTGCATGCAGACCAGCTTCAGGGATTCTTTGACGTGCCCGTTGACCATCTCTATGCCTCCTCGCTTTTCGTACCCTACCTGAAAAGCCTTGAACTCAAAGATCTCACCATTGCCGCCCCGGACATGGGGGGAACCAAGAGGGCCAACGCATACTCCCGCTTTCTGAACACGGAAATGGTGATCGGCTATAAACTGCGAAAAAAGGCGAATGTGGTGGAAGATATGAAAGTGATCGGTGAACTCAGGGACAAGGATGTCATCATTGTCGATGATATGGTCGATACGGCAGGCACCATCTGCCTTGCCGCCGATATAATGCTGAGGGAAGGCGCCAGTTCAGTCAGGGTATGTGCAACACATCCCGTCCTTTCGGGCGATTCCTTCGAAAGGATCGAAAAATCGAACATCCAGGAAGTCATCGTCACCGATACCATACCCCTCCCCCGCAGCAGTCCCAAAATAAAAATCATCTCCGTTGCCGAACTTTTTGCTGATGTGATTAACAAAGTTTACAATTATGAATCCATCAGTTCCAATTTTATCCAATAAGTATTATCTTTGCGGCTCATTTTTCAAGGTGTAAATATTCAAACAATGGTGTGATGGGGAATCAGCTCCCTCTGATTCTGAGTAACACCGCAATGTTGTTGCAATGAAAACATATGAGATCCGCGGTTCCCTGCGCAGGGAAACCGGTAGAAAAGACGCCAGGGACCTGAGAAACCGGGAACTGGTGCCGTGCGTCCTTTACGGAGGCGAAAAGAATGTGCACTTTTCCGTATCCGAGAAACAGTTCAAAAACCTGGTATTCACGCATGAATCATTCCTGGTTAAACTTGACATCGACGGTGAAAAATACGATGCCGTCATGAAAGACATCCAGTTCCATCCTGTCAGCGACCACATCATACACGTTGACTTTGCCCAGGTCTTCCCCGGGAAAAAGGTAACCATGAGTCTGCCGATCCAGCTTACCGGAACTTCCGCAGGGATCCTTGCAGGAGGAAAACTCAGGGAGCGCCGCCGTACCCTTAAGGTAAGGGGACTGGTGGAGCATATGCCCGATCACCTGGAAATTGACATGACCGGGCTCGAGATCGGGGACAGCCTGAAGGTGGGAGATATCCTCTACGATAACCTCGAGATCCTCGATCCGCAGAGGGCGATGGTGGTCGGCGTGGTTTCCTCAAGGCTGGTGGCCAAAGGACTCCGTGAAGCCCTACCGGAAGAAGTAGAAGCAGCGGAAGCAGCGGCAGCTGCTGCTGAAGTAGCCGCCGAAGAGGCCGCCTCAGGGGATGAGGAAGAAAAGGAAGAATAAGACCCATCTTCGTTGGGTCGCAACCATAGTTCCAGGTGAAATATCTTATTGCCGGACTCGGCAATATCGGCGAGGAATACGCCGGGACGAGGCACAACATCGGTTTTACGATACTGGATGCGCTGGCAGGCTCGTCCGGCATCCGGTTTGAATCCCGAAGGCTCGCGGACAGCTGCAGCCTGAGGCATAAAGGCCGGACCTTCGTTCTTATCAAACCCACCACATACGTTAACCTTAGCGGGCGGTCCGTTCATTACTGGCTAAAAAAGGAGAAGATCCCCCTGGAAAACCTGCTGGTGGTCCTTGACGACATTGCCCTCCCGTTCGGACGCCTGCGTCTCAGGGCCATGGGCGGAAGCGGGGGACACAACGGCCTTGAACACATCAACCAGATCCTTGGAACACAAAACTATGCCAGGCTCAGGTTCGGGATCGGGGATGAATTCCATCCCGGGCAGCAGGTTACCCATGTCCTGGGGGAATGGACCCCGGAGGAGAGATCGGCACTCGACCAAAGGATCGGGTTCGCATCGGAGATCATTCTTAGCTTTGGGACAGTGGGACTGGAACAAACCATGAACGAATTCAATAGCAGGTAGTCCAGGATCTTCTGAATCCCTTTGTTCACAGGCTGTTAAAGATTTGTTAAAGCAACCCGGGCAGTTCCATTATCCTTTATCTTTGTCCCCACCAAGGCTCCCGAATGCAACGATCACACATCATAGTCATCATCATTTTCGCTTCCGTTTCACTGGTAGGCCTGACCACGACACAGTTATTGTGGGTGCGGAATGCGGTGAAGCTGGGCCAGGAACAGTATGATCACCGGATAGACTGGGCCCTCGAAGAGGTTATCGACGACCTGGTCGATGCCAATGACAGGAATATCGTTTTTTCGGAAAGGCCCGTCAGTAAATCGCCCTGCGAGGACATTACCTTTTTCAGCGTGATCGACACGGTCCTTCTCGGCAAGCTGCTCGCCAAGTACATTGATTACCACAAGATTAACCATGACTATGAGTACGCCATTGTCAGGACTTCCAACGATTCCATAATTTTTTCCTCAACCCCGGTCATTTCGAAATCGATGAAGAAAAAGGCCCACAAAGCCTGCCTGTCCTGTCTGTGGAAAGAAGAATACTTCCATCTCGAGGTTTACTTCCCATCCGAACGCAAGGAAGTGCTTTTGCAGATGTCTCTCTGGCTGGTGCTTTCCGGAATATTCATCCTCATCGTGATCCTGGCCTTCCTTTACATCATCAATACCATCATCCGGCAGAAAAAACTCTCGGAGATCAAGAATGACTTTATCAATAACATGACCCATGAGTTTAAAACCCCCATTTCAACCATTTCACTGGCTGCGGAGGTTTTGCTTCATTCCGGTACCGACACCACCCCCGAGAGGATCAAAAAATATTCCGGGATCATCTACGAGGAGAATACCCGTATGAGGGACCAGGTCGAACGGGTACTCCAGGTAGCACGTCTGGACAGGGATGAGTTCACACTCACCAAATCCGAGTTCGACCTGCACCGGCTGGTGCGGGACACGGTGCAGAACCTCTGCTTCGAGCAATGTGAGGAAAAAACCACCGTGAATTATCATCTCGATGCACCCCAGCACAACCTTCACGCCGACGAAATGCATATCCGGAACATGGTGGTGAACCTCGTCGACAATGCAATCAAATATTCCGGGAACGGCACCCGCATAAACATCTATACTTGCAACAGGAAAAACGGGATAATCCTTTCCATCGAGGACAACGGGATCGGGATGTCACCGGAAGCCACCCACCATATATTCGACAAGTTTTACCGGGTACCGACTGGTAACATTCACAATGTCAAAGGATTTGGACTGGGACTCTACTACGTGAAAAACATGGTGGATGCACATGGGGGACACATAGAAGTTAAAAGTGAGCTGAATAAGGGAAGCCGCTTCGACGTTTACCTGCCTCTTGATGCACCCATTTAATTTCAGTAAATTAGCTGTCTAGCTAATTGCACCATGAAGAAAAAATCCAAAGCAAACATCCTGCTTGTTGAGGACGACAGGAACCTTGCTTTTGTACTCACCGATTTCCTGACCATGTCTCATTATCACGTTGAGCACGCGGAAGACGGGGTAGCGGGACTGGAACTTTTCAGGAACGGCAAGTTTGATATCTGCATCCTGGATATTATGATGCCCCTGAAGGACGGATTCACCCTTGCAGAGGAAATCCGTATCATCAATGAGGTCGTCCCCATTATCTTCCTCACAGCTAAAACCATGAAGGAAGATAAGATCAGGGGATTCAAGTCCGGGGCCGACGATTACATTACCAAACCCTTCAGCACGGAAGAGCTCAGCCTGCGGATCGAGGCCATCCTTCGCAGGACAAGGTTATCCTTGCTTGACGGTGAGCAGGAGACCCAGTACAAGCTGGGTAAGTACACGTTCGATTACTCCAACCAGATACTGAAGGGGCCTGCAGGTGAAAAGAGGCTGACCAAAAAGGAGGCAGAGGTGCTGCGGCTGCTGTGCATCAATATGAACAAGATCCTCAGGCGGGAGATTGCGCTTAAGATGATCTGGGGAGAAGACGATTACTTTATGGGACGCAGTATGGATGTATACATCACCAAGCTGCGAAAATTCCTTTCGGATGATCCCAAGGTCAATATCACCAATATCCACCGCACGGGGTTCATGCTTGAAGTAAAAGAGTAAGACAATCATGCTGATCGATCGTGAGGTCAGGGTTGATAAATGGCTTTGGGCCGTCCGCGTTTTCAAGACAAGGAGCCAGGCCACCGAAGCCTGCAGAAAGGGAAGGGTCTCCATCGAAGGACAACCCGTAAAGCCTTCGCGGGTCCTTAAAATCAAGGATGTGGTAAAGGTGTGGAAGTCCCCCGTCACTTACTCCTACCGTGTACTGGGACTCCTGGGAAAGCGTCTTTCTGCAAAGGCGATACAGGAATTCGCCGAAAACATCACGCCTGTGGAGGAACTTGACAAGCTGAAAATGAGGGATTCGTTCTATATTGTGAGGGACAGGGGCGCCGGGCGGCCGACCAAGAAGGAAAGACGTACAATCGACAAATTGCGGGGCAAGTGAAAAACAGTTCTCATCCATGATCATTGCACAGGAAAAAAGGAAGACCAACATTGCCGAGTTCATATTGTATATGTGGCAGGTGGAAGATCTCATCAGGGCATCGGGATTCGATCTCGAACGGGTGGACGAGAATGTGATCCGCAAGTTTGATCTCCCCCCCGAAACCCTGGAAGAGATCCGTACCTGGTATTCCAACCTCATCACCCTGATGGCAGAGGAAAGGATAGTGAACAAGGGACACATGTCCTTTTTGAATAACCTGATCAGGGAACTGAACGATCTCCACCTTCGCCTGCTGCAATCCCCGCGGGAGAAAAAATACCAGTCCCTGTACCGGGATGCCCGGCCCAACATCAGATCCTTCATGCAGAAAAGTCCGGATACCTTCTCCTCGGAAATCGAGGCATGCCTCACCGGCCTATATGGTTATCTCATGCTGCGCCTGAAGCAGACCGACGTCTCGGAAGAGACCCGGAATGCCATGGTCAGCTTCAGCAACCTGCTTGCTGCCCTTTCAACCCGATACCGTGAGATCGAGGAAGGATCCAGGGAACTGCCCTGATGCCGCGCCCGACGATATCGTTACGGGCGTCCCGGACCGGCAAAGACACTTTCTGCCCGGATATGGTTGTCAGCCGTCCAGGAACCGTTCCCTTATCTCCGGTCCGGGCAGGAAACACTCGGCCCGCTTACCATAGAGCCGGTAGCGGTTGCGCGCGATGAGCCCGTAGAAGAAATCCCGAAGTCCGGGTGGCAGGATGATGAATGCCTGGAAGAGGGACCAGGGGAACCTGAGCTGCCCGGCTATGCGAAGGGCCGCGCCCGATTTGCTGAATACTCTCCCGCCCCTGACGAGGACGATGGAATGGTCCGCCATTTCACCAATCGCATACTCCCGGATCAGTTTCTGTCCCCCGGGGGACTGCGAGGCGGCAAACAGGAATTTCCTTCCGGGATCCCTTCGGATGATGAACCAGACCGACCTGGAACAGAAGTTGCAGAACCCGTCGAACAATACGATGGAATTATCTTTGCCTTGATCCTTCATCCGGTCATACATACATCCGGATCAGTCCGGTATCAGGCAGGAAACGATCTGCCCGATGTAAAACTTATGAAAATCCTTCCCGGGGTAATGCTTCCGGATCAGGTCCCTTAAAATGAATTCATCCTCCTTTATCCTGTCCGAATAGAGTTTCCTGCATTCCATGGCAAGCCTGCATTGCTCAAAGAAAACATTCCCGTTCCGGGTGGCCAGCGGGATCAGCCCTGTCTCTCTTACCTTGTCGGTATCACGCCCGGAGTGCGATCCGCAGAAATCAAGGATTTCCCTGTTCCCGGGCTCAAGAAAGTTCAGTGTAAAGTAAGCGGACGACTCGGCAAACTGGAAGGTGAACCGCTGTGGCCGGATAAAGCATATGGCAACCGGAAGGTTCCAGAGCACACCCAGGGTACCCCATGAGGCGGTCATGGTGTTGAAGCGTTCGGGATTTCCTGCCGTGATCAGCATCCATTCCTCACCGATCAGGTCAATTGCGTTAACTAATTCACCGGGAGGTGTTTGCCTGAATATCCGGGACATAATTTAATGACCAATTTTCTGCAATATAGTCAATCCGGTATAAAAACACTCAGTTCCGGTTTCGGGATTTTTTTCTACCTTGGGCGGGAGACTTCAAAGCCTGAATCATTCTGAACTAATCCGAAATACGCAGCTCATGGCGAATAAGACCATCGACAGGTTTTCCCTGCGTTACAGACTTCTTAAAAGTTATGTAATCTTCACTCACTGGATCTTCTACCGTAAGATCCAGACCAAATTCAGGGATAGGATCCCCAAAGACCGGCCGGTCCTTCTTGCCCCGAACCACCAGAATGCCCTGATGGACGCAATGGCGCCGCTGCTGACCTGCCGTCGCGACGCTGTGTTCCTGGCACGCGCCGATGTTTTTGTCAACAAATTCGTGTCGGATATCCTCCGGCTGATGAAGATCCTCCCCGTTTACAGGATCAGGGACGGTGCAGGCGAACTCGCCAAGAATGAAGCCATCTTCAAAGAATCCATAGACGTCCTCGGGCGCCGGAAATGTCCCGTCTTCATAATGCCGGAAGGAAATCACGGGAATAAAAGAAGGCTGCGCCCACTTGTCAAGGGAATTTTCCGGGTCGCCTTCCAGGCTCAGGAAAGCTATGGAGAGAATCCAGGCGTTGTGATCATCCCGGTGGGAATCGATTACAGTAACTATTCCAATTTCCGGAGCAAATTGTTCGTCCAGTACGGAGAAGGCATCGAGGTGAATGAATTCTATTCCAGTTACCTGGAAAACCAGCCCAGGGCTCTGAACAGCATCCGTGAACGGCTCGCCTCGGAGATGAAAAAATACATCATCGATATACAGTCCGATGAGTATTACGATACCTATATGCTGCTGAGGCAGGTTTATAACCGCAGGATGTGCGAACGCATGGGCATCCTTAAAAGGGATCTCTACCATCGCCTGCTCGCGGACCAATTTATGATCGGGGAAATTGCCCGTGCGGAGCTGGAAAAGGCAGAAGAGATGTCAACTCTGCATGAAACCTGTTCGGCCTACGCAGCGGGGGTAAAAAACCTTGGGATGCGGGACTGGGTTTTCGGCAGACCCCGCTACCCGGTCTCCCTGCTTTTACCTGCCGATCTTGGCATGCTGCTCCTGCTGCCGGTTTTCCTTTATGGCTTTGTGACGAATTACCCGCTCTACCTTGTGATTGAAACGTTAGGCGGGAAAATCAAGGATTCACAGTTCCGCAGCTCGGTAAAATTTGTGCTGGGGACCTTCCTTTTCCCGGTTTATTATCTTATCCTGTTTATCCCGGTCTGGATTTTCACCGAACCGGCATGGATCAAGTGGGCTTTCCTGGGGAGCCTGCCGCTGACCGGCCTGTTCGCCCATACCTGGTTCATCTGGTTTAAAAAGCTGCGCTCGCTCTGGAGGTACGAATTGCTGACCCTTTCGCAGAATAAGGAACTGGCCGGGCTCAAGGAAATGAGGAAACAGATCACCGGCCATGCGGAAAGGCTGATCCATGATCCAGTAAAAACGGCCCCCTGAGCCGGGAAAATGGACTCATGATTCAGTAAAAACGGATCGCTGATCCCGGGACCGGTGCAGGAGCCGCACTGCGACACTATTCATTTGAATTCTGAATTAAATGTTTATCAGCAGTTTAACCGGATAAAATTGCAGGATTTTCTATCTTCGCAAAAAATTACGTGACATTATGGGGAAAGGTGAAATCAAGGAGAAAATCATCTCCGGGATACAACAGATCGGGATTGGCGTGGTGAACCTCCGGGAGGCCTGGAAATGGTACCGGGAACACTTCGGGATGGACATCCGCGTTTTTGAAGAAAAGGCAGTTGCGGACCTCATGCTGCCTTATACGGGAGGCCAGCCCCAGACCAGGCATGCGGCCCTGACCATCAACCTTCAGGGAGGTGGAGGATTCGAGATCTGGCAGTATACCAAACGCACACCCAAACCCCCTGAAAACAAGGTACAACTTGGTGACCTGGGCATCAATGCCGCGAAGATCAAATCCGGAGATGTTCACAGGAGTTATGAATTCTTCAGGAAAAAGAATCTCATCTCCAGTGGCATTGTTGTGGACCCGGCCGGGGAAGAGCATTTCTTCGTCACCGACCCGTACGATAACCTTTTCCAGGTGGTCCGGGATGAAAGCACTTTCAGAAATGAGAAAAAACATTCCGGTGCCACTTTCGGGGCCTGGATAGGCGTTTCAGACGTGGACCTGGCAAGGAAGCTTTACAGCGGCATCCTGGGTTACGATGTGGTAATCTACGATAAGGAAGGAACGTTCGGGGACCTGGCACATCTGCCGGGCGGCAAACACAGGTTCAGGAGGGTCCTTCTTAAGCACAGCAAGAGCGTCCGGGGAACCTTCAGCAGGCTTTTCGGGGCCAGCCAGATCGAACTCATCGAGGTAAGGGACCGGAAACCGAACAGGATTTACGAAGGCAGGCAGTGGGGCGATCTCGGTTTCATCCATCTCTGTTATGACATCAAGGGTATGGATGCCCTGCGCAGGGAATGCGAACAGAAGGGATTCCCCTTCACGGTGGATTCAACCCATAAACACAACGAAACCTTTGACATGGGTGAGGCTGCGGGACATTTTTCCTACGTCGAAGATCCGGACGGCACCCTGATCGAATTCGTCGAGACCCACAAGCTGCCGATCAGTGAAAGACTCGGCTGGTACATTAACCTGAAGAAAAGGGATCCCGAGAAACCCCTGGCAAACTGGATCCTTAAGGCCCTGAAATACAACCGCGTCAGGGATAATTAGGACTGCCACCAGGCGCCCGGATCACCTGGAAAACATGCGGTACAGGACGGGGACCACCAGGAGGGACATGAAGGTGGATACGAGAAGACCCCCGATGATTGTCCAGCCCATGGGTGCCCACAGGGTACCTCCCCTCAGGGTCAGGGGGAGCAGTCCCCCTACAGTCGTCAATGTTGTCAGTACGATCGGGATAAAGCGGGTTTCCCCGGCAAGCTTTACGGCTGCCAGCTTATCCATCCCTTCCCCAATAAGCTTGTTGGTATAATCCACCAGTATGATCGAATTATTCACCACGATCCCGCTCAGGCTGATCAGACCGATAAGTGCGGTGAACGAGAAGGTGTATCCGCTGATGAACAGCGCCAGCACGGATCCGATCAGAGCGAGCGGCATGGCGGAAAAGATGATGAAAGGCTGGGTGAAGGATTTGAACTGGAGGACCAGGACAGCAATGATGGCAATGATGGCGATCAGGCCTGCCAGCAGCATACCCCCGAAACTTTCTTCCCTGTTTTCCAGTTCCCCGGTGAAGGTATACTGGTAATCCGCCGGGATAGGGTATTCCCTGAACTTTGCATCCAGCCCTGCGACGATCTCATCCAGCGAATAACCCTTTAAAATATCCGCTGTCAGGGTCCCGTTACGCTCCATATCAAAATGCGTGATGATCCCGGGAGCCTCCCTGAATTCAAGGCTTGCCAGCTGTTTTAGAGGAATCTGCCGGCCGGATAATGAACTTACATAGATCCGGTCAAAATCCTCGACCCTGGGCCTGTCCCTGAAGGAGAGCCGGAGAACAATGTTGTAAGTGTTCCCTTCCTCGTCCCTGAAATCCGATACCCTTGTGCCGTTGATGGCTGTCCTGACGGTCCGGTCGATCTCGTAAACCGGCACTCCCATCATGCCCGCCTTTTCCCGGTTGATCTTGACATAAAAATCCGTGCTTGTCCGGTCGAGCGAATTCTCAATATTCACCAGGCCTTCCTCCCGCCGGAGGATCGCTTCAAAGTCACCCGAGATCTTTTTGAGCAGGTCCAGATTCGCCCCGGTGATCTTGATTGTCAGCGGAGCCTCGATGGGGGAACCCTGTTCAAACTCCTTCAGATGGATCCGTGCACCCGGGAAATCCTTGAAAAGATCCCTCAGCGAGGCGATGAGCCCGTCGAATTCCTCGACTTCATACCTGGTCATCTCCACGTATATTTCGGCAAAGTTCTTTTCAAATCTTTTCGGGAAGATGTTATAGTAGATCCGCGGGTTCCCGTGTCCGACGTTGCTGGTGTAATGCCTGACAAGGGGAATGGTGTCGAGGATCGCCTCGACCTCCCGTGTGATGGCATCGGTCTTCTGTATGCCGGTGCCATCGGGGGCCTGGATCCGTATCATGAACTGGGGCTTTTCCGCCTTCGGGAAAAAGCTGACCCCAACCTGCCGGAAAAGCAGCGCTGAACCGGCCAGGAGCAAAAGGGCCGAAAGGATCACCAGTCCCCTTCTTTTCAGCGCAAAATCAAGCGTCCGGCGGTAGGGTCCCTCGATCAGGTACTTTAACAGGAACTTGAGATTGAATTCCCTCTTCCGTTTACCGGGCTCGAATTTCTTCAGGAATATGCTGCTCAGATAAGGGGTTAAAAGCAGGGCAATGATCAGGGAAGCGAACAGGGTAAAAATCACGGTAAGGGGCATGCTCTGTATGAACCGTCCGGCTTTATCGGGCATGGATATGATGGGGATAAACGCCAGCATGGTCGTAACGGTGGAGGAAATGATCGGCCAGCCAAGCTGTGCACTGCCCTTTTCGGCCGCTTCCTCCCGCTTAAGGCCCAGCCCGATGAATCGTTCAATGTTCTGCACGATGACGATGGAATTGTCCACCAGCAGTCCCAGTGCAATCACCAGTCCCGCTATGGAAATCTGCTGCAGCCCGAAACCCGTCATATTCAGGAAACCCAGTCCGATCAGGTTGGATAGCGGGATGGCGATGATCACCAGCAGTGAGGCCCTGAACCCCAGCGAAAGAAAGATTACCAGGCCGACCAGGAGAATGCCGAAGAGCAGGTTGCTCAGGAAACCGTTGATCCGCTGGTCCACGCTGTCCGCCTGGCTGAAGACCGTGATAAGTTGCATTTCAGGATCCAGGGTGGACCTGAAATCCTCCATTATCCTCTCCAGCCTCCCGTTGATGCTGAAGATATTATACCCTTCCTTCTGCCGGACGGTAATGAATATGGAACGGGTCCCGTTATACCTTGCCAGGTAAATGTTGTCCGCGTAATCAAATTCAACCCTGGCGATGTTTTCCAGGTATATGTTCCTTCCCATGTAGGAACTTACGACGGTCCGGCGTATCTCGTCCAAATCCCGGTACGATCCGCTCGTCCGGATACCGAAATCCCTGTCCCCGATCTCCAGGCTTCCTCCCGGGATATTGGCATTGCTGCTCATGATGGCCCTGCTTACCTGTTCTAGGGAGACCGACATCTGCGACATTTTTTCAAGGTCGAGGGATACCCGCACTTCCTGTTCGGGGACCGCAATGATCTCGACCAGTTTGACCCCCGGCACTTTCTCCATCTGGTTTTTCAGCTTTTCCGCCTCTTTATCAAGCAGCGCGAATTCTGCGGATTCGGACACCAGTGCCAGGTGCATCATCACCACATCCGTGCTGCTCCATTCAAGGACCTCCAGGTCGTAAATGTCCTCCGGCAACTGGTTCCGTATACTGTTCACCTTCTGGCTGACCTCGTCGAATTTCTCACCCGGATCGGTGTCAAATGTAAATTCGATGGAGGTTATGAGAATCCCGTCGCGCATCGAGGTTTCCATCCGTTTAATGTCGTCGAGTTCGTTCAGGGCTTCTTCGAGTGGATCTGCAACCAGTTGCTCAAGGTCCGCCGGATTGCTGCCCGGGTAAATGATGATCACACTGGCACCCGGCAGGTCAAGCGGCGGATCCTCGGATCGCGGCATGGTCAGGAATGAGCTTACACCCATGATCAGCAGGAGTCCGAAGACCGTGAGGGTAAACTGGTAATTCCTGATGGCAAGTCCCGGTAGCTTCATGTTCTGCCTTTTAATTATCCTGCCCAATGATCTCGATGCGACTGTTCGCATTGATGTATTGCGTTCCCTCCACGATGATCTCCTCTCCTTCTGTCAACCCGCTGTGTATTGCAATTCCCCTGTCGGAAAACGATTCGATCCGGATCTTCCGGCGCTCCGGTTTTCCGTCCCGGATAAGGTATACGTACCCGGTCAGGCCCGTACCCTCCACCAGGGCCTCATAGGGGATGATGATCCTATCCACCCGGTCGGCGGGAAAAATATTGATCCTGGCAATCAAGCCCGAAACAGGTTTTTCGGGTTGTGCGAGAAGGCGAATCTCGACTTCGTAGGTCCCGGTATAGGGGTCCGCCGCCGTCCCGATCTCCGATACCAGTCCCCCGAAAACCTCCTCCCCGTATGCATCGAAGGAAATAGTGGCTGAATCAAGCATCTGGACCCGGATCACGTCACGGTCGGTCAGGCTGGATCGTACCACCCAGTCCCCCTGTGTGGAGGCAAAAATAAAGACGGGATACCCCGCGGCAATGATCTCATTGGTTTCGGCAATCCTTTTCAGGATTTTCCCATCGGCCGGCGCATGGATGGCAGAATACCGGAGGTTGAACCGGGCTATCCGGTTATTGGCCCTGGCCACGTCCAGCGCAGTCCTTGCATTCTCAAATTGTTCAAGCGTTGCGACGGAATCCCTGTAAAGATTTTCCGCCCTCCTGAAATCCCGTTCGGTCTTTTCCAGGGCCAGCTCCGACTGCCTGACCTGAGAGCGGATCTCTTCGGGATTGAGTTCGGCCAGCAGCTGGCCCCTGCTTACGGATTGTCCCTCGTCGACGAGGATCCGCTCTATGATCCCTCCCGTTTTGAAACTCAGCCGGGATTCGATTTTGGTCGACAGCCTGCCAGTGCATCGGACGGGGATCACATAGCTCGATAAACTTACCCTGGCCACACGCACGCCGATGGCCGGTATGGTTGATACCTCACGGTGGACTTTCCTGCAGCTGCCGGCCAGCAGGAGGAGCTGCAGTCCAGCTCCCATCAATACCAGTTTACTAATTCTCCGGCAGTATATAGAAGTATTGATCATGGACTTGATTTTTAACCGTTTAATGGAATTATTGACCTCCAAGCGGATACAGGCAGGCTGCCCTTTCCAGTTCCGCGTATTTGATATGATGATCATATTTGCTTATGATCAGGCGTTCCCCGGCCTGGGTCATTCCGTTTCGTGCATCGATGAATTCGATCAGGGAAGCCTGTCCCTCTGCGAATTTCCGGTTGACCACCCGGAATGCATCCCTGGCACTCCGCAACTCCTCCCCGGCAGATTTCACGGACGCAACCGATGCCAGCAGATCATAGTAGGCCTCCACCGCCTGGAGGCGGATCTGCTGTTCAGTTTCTGCCATCTGGGCTGCACGGAGGTCCTGCTCAATTCTCGCCTCGCTGATTTTCGCCCTTTTCTCAAAGCCATGGAAGAGGTCCCAGCGAAGGACAAGGGAAGCGAAAAAATAATCCTGCCTTTGATTGAACTCGTAATGCTGGCCCTGGAATCCATAATCCACTGCGGCATAGAGGTTCGGGATATGATCCATCCGGTTCATGCTAAGATAATCATCGGCAAGCCTGGAATAGGACCTGAGCATGTCCAGTTCTTCCCTGGCATCGACTGCATGGCTGGTCAGGGCATCCAGACCGGGGATCTCAGGGATGGAATCATACCGGGCATCCTCTGCTATGCCCGATTCAAGCGGGCGATTCAGGAGAAAATTAAAGTAGGCGGCAGCCACCTGGTTGTTTTTCCTGGCCACGGCCGCCTGCTGTTCAAGTTTGCTCAGCTCGGCCCTGGAACGGTGGACATAGTCAATGGTGACCTTGTGGTTTTCAAACAGCCTGAGATTGACCCTTACGTTCTCCTCCAGAAGTCCCCTTGTATTGTCCATCAATTCAATCAGTCTGAGCGTTTTCAGGTAATTGAAGTAAGCGGTCTTTATATCCGCCACGAGCTGCCTCTGGTAGGCATCGGCATCCGCCCTCATGGCTTCGCTCATCTCCCTCTTGATCCTGGAGTTGTAATAAATCTTAGGGTCCACGATGGGCTGCACCAGGCTTACCTTCGTTTCATGTTCCGTGGGCCGGTAAAATGCAAATTCCATGTTGCTTATATCCGGGAACTTTTGCTGTCCCAGCAGGTAGTTAAGGGACTCGTAAACGGGGTTCAGCATGGTGCCTACCGGGAATTCAATGATCCTGCCTCCTTCGGCGGCCGAATACCTCATATTCACGCTGATGTCTGGATAAAACCAGGACCGGGCCTGCTTCAGGGCCTCCAGGCTCTTCCGGTAATTCACCTCCTTCAGTTTCAGGGCCAGGTTGTTCTCGAGTCCCGCCCGGATGTAATTTTCAAGGTAGATTTCCTGGCCTCCAACCCAGGCTGATGATCCTGAGAGCATCCCTATCAGGATGATTCTGGCGATTTTCATGGTTCTGGACAGGTTCTGGTTAGGTTCGGTTATTAAGGATTAAACTGTGTTTCCATTCAGGTTGTATTACCGGACAGGTCATATTGCCGTTCCGGTTATGTTGCCGGTCCCGGACCTGCCGGATCCTGCCGCGGTTTCACAAACTTCTTCCTGTGCTCCCATCCCATCCCGCCGAAGGAGACCAGCTCAAGGTGTGTCTGAAGGATCTCTTCGGCTTTCAGGTCGAAGATCTCGTACAGGTCAGCCTTGTTGTTCAGGATGATAAGGACCCCGAGCATCTGGGACCACAGGGTCGCCGAAAATACCTCCGGCGAAAGGTCGGAACGCAGGGAACCGTCCCCGATCCCCTTCAAAACCTGCCGGCTTACCAGGGCCAGGGGCGATTGTTCCCTCAGGTACAGCTGGATCTGCTTCTGGTCAATATTCAGGTTAACCATGCGGCTGCTCTCAAAATGCATGAAAAGGTTAAAATAATCCGGGTACTCCCGGGAGAACCGGATAAACGCCTCCGCCATGGCAAGCAGGTTACTGTATCCGTCCGCCCCGGCTTTCAGCTGCCGGTTCATCATTTTCATCAGGATGTCCGATCCCCGCATAAATATGGCAAACTGCAGGTCATCCCTGCTCTTAAAATACAGGTAAAGCGTTCCTTTACTAAGTTCGGCCTCTTCGGCTACCTCATCCATGGAGGCGACCGCGGATCCCCTGGAAAAGAAGATCCGTTCGGCTGCGTCTATGATATCGTTCCTGCGCTGCTGCCTTTCCCGCTCCTTTCGCTCTGCTATGCCCATGAATCTGACTTCGGGTTAATTATTTATCTATAGCTTATATTATGACTATCAGTCACTATATAAACAAAAGTATAACAATATGGACATCAAATCCAAATTCCGGCAAAGAATTTTTAGGGGAAGACCCGGGCGGTGACCGGGGAATGGCAACCGCGTTACAGGATTATTTCATGGCTTTGGCATACTTCCCTGAGACATAGTCCCAGTTCACCACATGCCAGAATGCTTCGATGTAATCCGTCCTCATGTTCTGGTGCTTGAGGTAATAGGCATGTTCCCAGACGTCAATGCACAGCAGGGGGAAGCCCTGCACCCCGGCTACATCCATCAGCGGATTGTCCTGGTTGGGCGTGGATGTCACGACCAGTCCATCTGCAGTACTTACCAGCCAGGCCCAGCCTGAACCAAATTGGGTCGCGGCCGTTTTGGACATTTGCTCGCGGAAGTTCTCAAAACTCCCGAAACTCTTCTCCAGGGCTTTCTGAAGATCACCTGCGGGTTCACCGCCTCCGTTGGGGGACATGCACTTCCAGTACATTTTATGGTTCCAGTAACCGCCCCCGTTATTCCGGATCGCAGCAGGGTATTTGCTGACCTGCCTGAAAATTTCCTTTATCCCGGTGTCTGACAGTCCGGCCTCCAGAACCGCAGCGTTGAAGTTCTTGGTATAACCGGCATGATGCCTGTCGTGATGAATTTCCATGGTCATGGCATCGATATAGGGCTCGAGCGCATCAAAGGCGTAGTCCAGTTCCGGCAATTTGTAGGACTCCCCGGCCGGCCGGCCGGCTGAAGTCAGTCCCGCTGCTTTCAGGCTCCCCGGAAGGGATCCTGCTATTGCTCCCCCGACACCCAGGAGGGCTGATCTTTTTAAGAAAGTGCGTTTGTCCATTTGTCTGAATTATGATCTTACAGCAAAGATAACAATTTAAACGTTTATTTATAACCAATTTAAATAGGTTCCGTCCGGAAACCTTACTTTTAACATTTAATTAAGTATTTTTGGTGTATCCACAGGGCTGCAGGCTACCTGAATCCTGTCTGCCGCCCTGCAGGCATGATGGTGGGGGACTTAATTCAGATAAAACTTTTTTATCAAATATTTAACAGGAAGCCTGAAAAATTGTGCAACCATTTTCCCGCCGGCCGGGTCTTAACGATAGCAAATTCTTATGCTGGATGAGAAGGAAATAATTGAAGGATGTCGCCGCAATGAAAGAAAAGCTCAAAAAGCCCTTTATGAGCGGTATGCTTCAATATT
>CAYSJH010000064.1:0-3023 GCA_964431315.1 uncultured Bacteroides sp.
AAAGAACTGAAATGCCTTCATGGAATTTCTGAAATTATTGAAAACAGAAAGATAACTCCGGATGAAGTATATCAGGCTATTGTGAATATAATCCCATCCGGCTTGCAATATCCTGAAATCACTTGCAGCCGCATAGTGTTAGATAAAAAGAGTTATAAAACAGATAATTTCAGGAAGACCAAATGGATGCTGCCGGCGGACATACTGGTGAATTCGAAAACCTCCGGTTCGGTTGAAATATATTACCTAAAGAAGATGCCGGGTTTGTTTGAAGGGCCCTTCCTGAAAGAAGAACGGGATCTGATAGACACAGTTGCCAGGCAATTAGGTAATTACACCAATCGCAAACAGGTGGAAGCAGTACTGAAACAATCCGAAGAGAAATTTAGAATAATATTCAACTTTGCCCCTGATGCCATCTATATTAATGACATGAAAGGAACTTTTGTTGATGGTAACAATGCTGCGGAGATTATGCTTGGTTATAGCAGAGAAGAACTATTAGGCCAGAGTTTCATGAATTTAAAAATCCTGAGCGAAATCCAGATCCTGAAAGCGATAAAACTTTTGGCAAAAAATGTCATGGGAAAACCAACCGGACCGGATGAATTTATTTTAAAGAGAAAGGATGGCCGGAAGGTTATCGCTGAAATACTTACATATCCTGTGAAGATGGGAGGTAAAACCCAGGTGCTTGGGATTGCCAGGGACATTACAAACCGCAAAAAGGCAGATGAGGCACTTAAAGAAAGAGAAGAATTATTGAATAATATAACCAGCTCTGCACACGATGGGATCATCATGCTCGACAATGGTGGCAATGTTATTTTCTGGAACAGTTCAGCTGAAAAAATATTTGGATATACAGTTGAAGAAATTGCGGGTAAAAACTTCCATGATATTATTGCCCCTGCTGAATATCATGAAGCTCACACGAAAGGGTTCAGCAAATTTAATAAAACAGGTAAAGGAGCTATAATAGGCAAGAGCCTGGAGCTAAAGGCTTTGAATAAAAAAGGACAAATGTTTCCGGTTGAACTCTCACTTTCGGCCATTAAAATAAAGAACCAATACCATTCGGTCGGGATCATCCGCGATATAACACAGCGAAAAGAGTTTGAAGAAAAACTCCAGGAAGCCAGGTCCATAGCTGAACTGGCCAACCAGGCAAAAAGTGAGTTTCTGGCCAATATGAGCCATGAGATCAGGACCCCGATGAATGCCATCCTGGGCTTTGCCGAAATTCTTGAGGAACAGCTGGGCGATAATCCTCAGAATCTCGATTATGTTAAAGGCATCAGAAACAGTGGAAAGGGTTTGCTCGGCCTGATCAATGATATACTCGATCTCTCCAAGATCGAAGCCGGGAAGCTGGACATAAATTATGAACCCATACATCCTTACAGTATAATTGAGGAGATCAGGCAAATCTTCCTGATGAAGACCAATGAAAAAAAACTTGATTTTTCCATCAATGTTGATCCAAAGCTTCCTCGCAGCCTGATATTCGACGAAACCCGTTTGCGGCAGGTTCTTTTCAACCTGATTGGCAATGCTGTTAAATTCACCAGTGAGGGTGGAATAACTGTAAATGTAATCAGTGTGAATTCTAACGAAGAAGGAAGTCATGTTAATCTGTCTATTGAAGTAACCGATACCGGGATAGGCATACCTGAAAGTGAACAGCAAATTATTTTCGAACCATTTCGTCAGAAGGAAGGCCAAAGTACCCGGAAGTATGGAGGAACAGGACTTGGCCTCACGATTACAGCGAGACTGGTAAAAATTATGGGTGGTACCATAAGCATCACGAGTGTACCAGATCAGGGATCAACTTTTACGGTTCATCTTCCGGGCATACAGGTTGCAGTACAAAGTGAGAGCAAGGCGAACCAGGATGAGGAGAATTTGAATATTTCATTTCAGAATCCATTAGTTCTGCTTGTCGAGGATATTGAATCCAACCGGAAAGTAATAAAAGGATATTTAAGCGCCTATAACATCACCATAATCGAAGCAGAAGATGGTTCCGTTGGCATTGAAAAGACCAGAGAATATGAACCTGATCTGATCCTGATGGATATGCAGATGCCCGTACTGGATGGATATGAAGCTACAAAGCTGATCAAATCAGAAAAGAAGTTTAAAAATATACCAATAGTGGCATTAACCGCCTCAACAATGCAGAGAGAAGCAACTGAAATTACCAGGTTATGCGATGGGTATCTCCAGAAGCCCGTTTCAAAATCTCAATTATTATCCGAGTTGAAGAAATTTCTCCCACATAAGGAAGAGAAAGTAATCATGGAAGCATCGGCAGAACATAAAACTGAATATTTTAAGGAACTGCGGCAGAGATTATCCCTTGACAATGATATCCCTGAAGAATTTTCCCGGGTGTTAAATCTTGAGATCATCCCTGAATTCAGCGCATTGTTGAAGAACAGATCTAATAAAAGGATCCGGAAGTTTGCAGAATTGATAGTTGAAACCGGGCGAACACTAAACATGGAAATGATGGAGGCTTACGGAAAGGAATTACTTGCCCAGCTGGATGCTTTCAATGTTCAAAAGATCGGTTCACTGCTTGAAGAGTTTAAGGAATTGGCAAATCTGATCCAGGTGGCATAGGCTGAGGCTCAGGTTCAGATTAAGCAATACAGGCAGGAAACCGGGAATAGAAAACAATTTCCGGTAACCAATATTCAGAATATTATGGAAGATATCATATCAACTCAGGACCAGGATCTACAGTCAAGTGTGCTCATTGTCGATGATATCGCTGAAAATCTGCAGGTACTGGGGAACATACTCAATGAACTGGATATAGAATTCAGTTATGCCACCAGCGGAAAAGAAGCGCTGGAAGCAGTTTCATTCAATAAACCTGATCTCATCTTACTCGATGTTAATATGCCGGAGATGACGGGATTTGAAGTGTGCGAGATACTAAAAAAAAATCCTGATACCAGA
Source organism: uncultured Bacteroides sp. (assembly GCA_964431315.1). Lineage (GTDB taxonomy): Bacteria > Bacteroidota > Bacteroidia > Bacteroidales > SM23-62 > SM23-62. The sequence continues at coordinate 2,974 of CAYSJH010000064.1, forward strand.
GATATCCCTGTAATATTTCTTACTGCTAAAACCGAACCTGAAGATGTAAT
>CAYSJH010000064.1:3123-26025 GCA_964431315.1 uncultured Bacteroides sp.
AAATAAAATATGAACCCGTATTGTTCGACTTCGCACAGCTGGTTGATGAGGTTATCGATCTTCACAGCGGGACAGCTGAAAAGAAAAAAATCAAACTGGATGGGAGCGGCCTGGCTATCGGGGAAGTCAATGCGGACAGGAAAATGATCTATACTGTTTTAAGGAATCTTGTTTCAAATGCGTTAAAATTTACGCAACCTGGTGGAGAGATCCGGATCAGCGGAAAAGATATGGGAAATGAATTTGAGATATCTGTATCAGACTCAGGTGTGGGAATCCCGGCAAATAAGCTCGATAAACTCTTCAGCATTTCTGAAAATATCAGTACCCAGGGTACAGACAATGAAATGGGAACCGGGCTGGGTCTCCTGCTTTGCAAAGAATTTGTCGAAAAAAACGGGGGGAAGATCCGGGTACAAAGTGCAGTTGGAAAGGGGTCTGAGTTTTTATTTACAATCCCCAAAAAAAAATAATTCAGATCCCCTGGTCCATAGGCCAAGTCTCCTCGTCACCGCTAATAAAGTTAAATCTTCCGGCATATAATGCATTAAATTTTCAATATTCATTTTATACCTTTTGCTTAATAAATCCTTTCCACTGAGATGTTCCAATAATTGAATATCTTGCCCGTTAAATAATCCGGCCATGAATTCAAGAGAAAGAGTCCTTGCAGCCCTGAACCATAAGGAAACCGACCTGGTCCCGGTCGACCTGGGCGGGCACCGGTCGTCGGGCATTGCCGCGATTGCCTATGCCAGGCTGCGCAGGCACCTGGGACTTCCCTACAGGCCGGTCAGGGTTTACGATATGGTCCAGCAGCTCGCCATCATTGACCAGGATGTGCTGGACCTGTTCGGGGTGGATACCATTGAGATGGGAAGGGGATTTTTGCTGGAGGACGGGGACTGGAAACCATGGGTCCTTCCCGATGGTACCGAATGCGAGATCCCGGGGTACCTCAACGTGGAGAACAGGGAGGGGAACTGGCTGATCTACGATGATACCGGTTATGAACTGGGAATATTGAAAAAGGGGAGCCTGTATTTTGAACAGACCCAGTTCCCGCTTATGGACAGGGGAATAGAGAACGATGATTTCGGCGACCTTGAGTATCAGTTGGGCAAAACGATCTGGTCCGCCGTGCCGCACCCGGGGGCACACCTGGAACTCGACGAAGGGGGACTGAAAGAAATGAGCCGGCGGGCCAAGGCACTGAGAGAATCAACCGACCGGGCCATCATAGGACTCTTCGGGGGTAATATGTTCGAACTGCCCCAGTGGCTGTACCGGATGGATAACTACCTGCTGGCAACGGGATTGTATACCGACAGGGTTCTGGAACTGTCCGAGAATCTTTGCAACATCCACTTGAAGAACCTGGAGAAATGGATGTCAGCCGTGGGTCCCTACATCGATGTCATCCTGTTTGGAGACGATCTGGGCGGACAGCAGGGTCCCCTGATCTCTCCCGATGCCTACCGCACGCTGTACAAACCCTTCCATAAAAAAATGTGGGAACGGGCCAAGGAACTGGGCGATGTGAAGGTCCAGCTCCATTGCTGCGGGGGTGTTTACGATTTGCTGGATGATTTTATTGAAGCGGGACTGGATGCCATCAACCCGGTGCAGGTCACGGCCAGGGGCATGGACCCGGTGCGCCTGAAAAAAGATTTCGGTGACCGGATCACATTCTGGGGCGGGGGCTGCGACACCCAGCGGATACTCCCCTCGGCAGGCCCGGAAGAGGTAAGGAAAAATGTGCGGGAACTGACGGCAGTCCTCCGCAGGGAGGGAGGGTTCGTTTTCCAGCAGGTGCATAACATCCTGGCTAATGTGCCGCCCGAAAATATCGTGGCAATGCTCGAGGAGGTGAACGGCCAGGGATAATTTTCCGGATGCTTCCATTGCCGATGCCCCCGGATCCCGGCAACAGTACCCGGAAAATTCAATCAGACATGATCATGGGCCAGATGGAATTCCAGCCTGATTACCGAAATATCCTGGAGGTTCTTTACAACCGGAGACCTCCACGCCTGCCCCTTTATGAGCATCACATCGATGCCCCGTTCATCTCAAAGGTGCTGGACAGGCAGCTTGTGCCGGTGGAGAAACAGCCAGCAGACCTTGAGCATTATTATATACTGCTGACCGGTTTCTGGAAAGACATGGGATACGATGCATTCGACTATGAAGCCGCCATCTGTGATATACTGCCCGGGCACGGCGCGATTTTCGGGGGAAGACCGGGTCCAATCCAGACCCGGGCGGATTTTGAGAAATATCCATTTGATGATATCCCGCGGATATTCTGGGAAACCTACACCCCGCACCTGGAAGCCATCCGGAAGGCCATGCCTGCGGGAATGAAGGCCTTCGGGGGCTGCGGTTACGGGATCTTCGAAACCAGCCAGGACCTGGTCGGTTACGAGCCGCTATGCATCATGCTTTACTCCGATCCGATACTGTTCACCGACCTCTTTACCCAGATCGGTGATCTTTACGCGGAACTCTGGTCGGAGATGATCCGGCGCTACAGCGACCTCTTCGTTTTTTTCAGGATGGGCGACGACCTGGGATTCAAGAATTCCACCCTGCTTCCCCCTGAAACAATCATTCAGCATATCCTTCCCCAGTACAGGCGGGTGATCTCGCTGGTTCACCGGGCGGGAAAGAAGTTCCTCCTGCACAGCTGCGGGAACATTTTCCCGGTCATGGAGGAGATTATCGCCTGCGGGATAGACGCCAAGCATTCGAACGAGGACCAGATCGCACCCTTTGACCGGTGGATCGAACTTTACAACGACCGGATCGGGCTGTTCGGGGGGATCGACGTAGACGTTCTTTGCCACAATCCCTACGATGAGGTTTTCCGGATCGTCCTTGAAGCGGGGACCCGTTACAGGGGAAAGACCAGGGGCTGGGGACTCGGCTCCGGTAATTCCATCCCGGAATACGTTCCGGTCGGGGGATACATGGGCATGATCGATGCGGCAAAGGAAATCAGGAAAAGGGAAGGGACCTGATCCTATCCACCGGAGATAACCATCCCACTAATCAGGACGGCACGGATTACCAGGTCAGGTGGGCAGAATTTTATTTACCATGATCCCTGCCAGGAGTATTATCCCCAGGAATACTATGATCAATGGAGAAGCTGTAATATCCAGGCTTACAGACAGATACAGACCTGCAACGGTAGCCGTTAATCCCGAGGCCAGGCCGATTGCGATGCGTTTGTTCCAGTGAGATGTGAAAAGAGCGGAGATGGAAGCCGGAAAAATCAGAAATGCAAATACGGTCAGGATCCCGGCCACATTGACAGCTTCGATGATGACAATCCCAAACGTAAAATAGAAAAGGAAGTCCCACAATTTTTGCTGTTTAAAAGAACCGGATTTATCCAGGTAAGATTCTGAAAGCTGTATGAATTTTTGCCTGAATACCAAATGAAAACCGCCGATCACCGCCAGTATTATGGCCAGCCTGATGACATGGGACCAGCCGGTCCAGTTTAAGGCGCCGGTAAGCATGTCATGCAGGTGAACGTCACTGCCTGCCCCTTTATCCAGGATAATCACCGTGGCCATGGTGGCAAAGGCATAGGCAATGCCTATGAATGCTTCAATGGGGATCTTAATCCCTGGATTTTTCAGGAAAGTAAAGATCAGCGCAGCTCCCAGGCAGAAAACAAGGGAAAATAAATAGGCCAGGATATCTGAAAGGTGGATGGATCCTACCATGAGATCATGGTCATGAAATAAAGGTTCCAGAACCATGGAAACAACCCCGCCCATGACGGCAACCTGGGCCAGTGTAATGTCGATGAAAATGATCTCCCTTTTAAGCACATGGATGCCAAAATAGGAGGTCAGGGTCAGAATGATCAGGCTGGCCAGGAGGGGCACTGTGATAAATTGCAGGTTGGATATCATACGATTCTGAGATTTATACCGGTTTCAATAACTTCAGGAGGGCCAGCCCAATCACAACCAATCCGAGCAGGCAAACGATCACCGGTCCGTTGGGCAGATTCAGGTAATAGGACAAAAGTATCCCGGCCATGGCGCCGGTCCCACCGATAATCCATGACCAGGCCAGGCGGGCCTTCCAGCTTTTAACATACAGGCCGGCCGCTACGGAAGGAGCGATCAGCAGGGTAAAAACCAGGAAAATGCCACCGATCATGACGGCTTTAACAACAATAATGCCGAAGGTACTGTAAAACAAGAGGTTGACCAGCCTGTCCCCGGTCCGCATATCCGGACCACCGGTCCCGTTTCCGGAGAGCCGGGTATACGTATTCCCGAACAGCAAATGCAATCCCACCAGGCCTCCGAATAACAGGGCAAGATTGAAGACTTTCTTCCAGGTTACCCAGAGAATATTCCCGGAAATGGATTTCGTTATGTAAATGGAACCTCCCGGCAGGTATTCAGCCAGCAGAAGAGCCAGGGCCAATCCGATGCAATAGACAATTCCGATCACCGCTTCCAGCGGGATGAACAATCCCTTTGTTTTCAGGAAAGCGAAACTGCCGGCGATAAGCAGTGTAAATGCATAGGAAAGCAGCTGGATCTTGACCGATTCTTCGGCAAAACCTATCAACAGGCCGATCATGATACCCAGCGAGGCAATTTGCGTGAGAGCGATGTCAATAAAGATAATACCCCGTGCTAGTATGTGGGTGCCAAAATATCCAAGCAGGCCTGCCAGCAGGATGCTTGCTGCCAGGGGGGTGGAAAGGAAAACCAGGGTCTCTTTCATGGGACTACTTTTGCAGGTTTGCAATTAGTTGATCGATCCAGTAATCAACGAGCTGAAAATTATCCGAAATCCCTGGCAATCCTCCAACAAAAAGGGGCAGATACACCGCTTTTACACCGGTTTTGTCCTCTATCATCCGGGGTGAATTCTTCTCAAAATAACTGGCTACCAGCATAAGCCTGATATCCTGGTCATGGATGATCTGGATCATGTTCTGCACGTGTTTTGCAGATGGAGGTATTCCCGGTTTGGGTTCTATATACCCTACGATCTGCAGGCCGAAAGTCTCAGAAAAGTAGATCCAGTTTTTATGGTATGCCACTACTTTTAATCCGCGCAGTATTTCTGCTTTCTTAAGCCAGCCCCCCAGCTTGTCATAAAGTTTCTCACCCTGGTACTCATTTTGAAGGAATGTGAAAAGGGTTTTATTCTCAAGCAAATTGGAAAGCATTTCCCCTCCAAAAATATCCACCAGTTTATCTCCAAACAGGGCCCGGTCGACATGGTCATTGAATTTTTCAAGGTTTGCCAGGTAGTAGGAGGCATTCTCCGGATCCACCTTGATCAGGCCGGTCGCGATATTGGTGGCGATGATCTTCCAGTTCAGGGGACCGGTATTGATGTGCGGATTTCCCATGAGATGGATATCCCCCTCGGTCCGGTCCGCCTTTTCGACTTTCTCCAGAATGTGCATTCCATCAGAGACGGCAATAAACCCGGGTTCTCCATCCATAATCTGCTTATTCCTTGCCTTATCAAGCAGTGTTACCGACCATTGCTCCAGATCCATGCCTGTTGTGATCCATATGTCTGCATGATGAAGCAGCATGGCATAGCTGGGCTTGGGAGGAACGAAGTGAGGATCCTGCTCTCCGCGGGCAATGTAATCCACATTCCCCCGGTCACCGACAAGCGCTTTTGCAATCGAGGCGTAATCGGAAAAGGAGCATACGATATTCAATCCTGCATTAGGGCTTTCATCCCCGTAGCCGTGCTGGTATTTATGCTGCTGTTGATGCTGGTGTTGATGCGGTTGTGCCGGTTGTCCGTAAACAAATGGACAGGCATACAGAAAACCGCACAGAAATCCGGCTTTTATACCGGTTGAAATATTTTTCATGGTGCCATCTGTTAAGTGTCTAATATGCTTCATGTTTATGGGGCCCCATGGCCCAGATTACCTGTATTATCAATGAATTGTCTGACTGAAAGGGACCCGAAAGGTCCTTCCTTGCCCATATGTCCCGCTGATTGTACTGGTACTGTATCCGGGTGCAGACAAATTCACTCTGCCAGAAATCAAGTGCCAGTGTGTAATCCCATTCATGCTGGGAAGGATCGTAGGGTATTTCCGAATATCCCACCCGGCCGCTGAGCCAGAATCTCATATTCAGTTTAACCTGCAGACTTGAATAAAATCCGATGCTTTGATAATTACCGCCCTGGTATTCCTGGAAGCTGTAAAGAAATTCCGATTTCCAGTCCACTGTCCGGTATTTTTCCCTGCCTACCGGGGCCCACTTGCAGGCTATGCCTGCACTTCCCACGTAGGAATTGTAGGGTCCCCCCGGATGATCATTCCTGCCGGCTGCGCCGCTGATCCTGGCTTCCAGGTAAGTGCTGGCCGACAGGTCGAAATAATTCAGGTACTGGGCGGTAAACATCAGGCCCGGAGCAGAATCCGGCCGGAAGCTCTGGGAACAGCTTCCATAGAGCATCGAAACATCCAGAGAAGCGGCATTGGAAACCAGGGCCGGGAGCATGAAATTGGCCGCCAGTCCGGGTCCCCCGAGTCCCTCTATCTCAAAAAGGTTAACCAGGGCCCTGGGCCTGTCAAACTGGGGCAGGGCATGATCATGATACCGGTTCAGGAATCCGAATTCAGACTTGAAAATTCCCGTTTTAAGTGTCGCATTCAACGGGAGATTCAACCATTCGATATAGACTTCATCAACCCTGACACCTTCAGGACCTGCCGACAGGAAAGCCTTGCCCCTGGCAAACGGATCCAGGGGTGCAACCAGGGAAAGTTCTGCCTCCCTTAAATAAATCCCGTTGCTGCCGTAACTTAAATTACCGGGATCAACGATTGAAGCATCCTGAGTCGAACTCAGGCCATAGAAAAAGTCCATTCCAAAGCTGATATTGGGATTCAATCCCTGCTGCTGCCTGACCCCGCTGAAATATTTTTTTGATACGTCCACCTTCTTCTCCGATTCTTTGACCGAAAGCCGGTCCGCTTCCATCAGGAGCTTCTGCATTTCATCCTCCTGTTTCTGTTCCAGGATGAGTTTATTCAATTCATCAATTGTCCTTTCCATGTAAAGAATTCGCCTGTACAGGCTGTCCTGGCCCGGGTACTGAACAGTATCCTGAGCCTGGCTGTAATTACAGCAGGCCGCAAAAACTGCAGTCACTGAAATCGCGTATACGATTAGTACTTTCCCATCCATTATGATCACTGTTGTTTTTAATGATTAAAAGAAAAACCGGAAAACGGGGAAAAACAGTGCCTTAATGTCCCGGCGGGGCGTGATAATGATACACCTGGTGGTATTCCCTGGCAGGTTCCGGGTAATCCCGGAAGTCATCCAGGATCTGGAGCAGGATGCGAAGAATCAGCCTGAGAACAAAAAATAATATAACCGGAGCCACCGGATCGCTGATGAGGTTCAGAATAATTAACTCGGTATCGCTGTGGCGATGGGGATCAGGCTGGCCCGGGACAGATGAGGTTTTGTCGTAGGGATGGGCATGCGTCAGATAATAACCATCGGATAATAAATGTGTATGCCGGTTAATCGTGGCATTGACGAACAACCAGGTTACTAAAGGTAACAGTATGAGAGACAAGCCTTTTAGAAGATATCTCACAGCTTTGGACTACTTCAACAGGATGCCGATTATAGGTAAATTTAATGAAAATAATGGAATAAATTCCAAAAACTATCCTGCATCCGAAATCCGCTGGAGCATATCCCTGTTCAGTATCCTGATATTTTTCCCCTGGATGCTGATAAAACCATTCTCCGTGTATTCATGCAGGATCCTGGTAACCGTTTCCCGGGTTGTGCCAACCATTTCACCCAGCTCTGCCCGGGTAAGGGATAAATGATAGGAATCGGAGTGATAGATGCTTTCCGATAAATAGATGAGTGTTTCTGCAAGGCTGCCGTGAAGTTGTTTTTGCGACTTGTTGACGCACCTGGTGAAATGCTCCAGCAGATCCTTGCTCATACCCAGAATAAGCTCCCTGGAGAAAAAGCTATTGTTTAAAAGCAGGTCGTTGAATACGTGAAGATCTATGAAGCACACGCTGCAGCTTTCCAGGGCAGTACAGGAATATTTATGGATCCTGCCTCCCAGTGCTGACGGCACCCCGATGTAGGCCGGGGCTTTGGTGATCTTAATGATCTCATCCTTCCCGTTGGGCCCCCGCATATGCTCCTTAACCAGCCCGGATTTAATGTATACGATATTCGTGGTGAATGCACCCTGCTTGATAATGTTCTCGCCCTTCCTGAAGGAGATCCGTGCACAATTGCTGTTCAGCATAGCCAGTTCTTCCGCGGTAAGTTTCCCTGCCGGGATGGATTTTACCATACAATCCTTGCACCGTATCTCGTGTTCCTGCATTTCAGTATTGTCTTGAAAGGGAAGGTAAAAATAATGAAAATGTGATAAATCTCTCATTTAAAAAATGATTAATGTCACACCGGAACCATTCTTAATATCACTTGCGATAATTAAAAATGGTGAGATTTAATGGTCAATTTTGGAATGTCAAATTGTTAACCTTAAATCCGATCATTATGGCAAAAAAAATGACCATGGCGCTGTTTTCCGGAAGCGTCGACAAATTAACCGCAGCAGGCGTTATCCTGAGCGGTGCGGCTGCAGACGATATGGAGGTGGATATTTTTGTCCTCCTTATGGGAGCCCGTGCCTTTAAAAAAGAGAATATCAATGAAAAGGGGACCATGGCTGAACTGCCACACCTGAAGGATGAATTTTTTGCATCCCTTGAAAGGCTGAAGGTAAACACCTGGATGGGATTTTTCAGGGAGGCCAAGGAACTGACGAATGTTAAAGTTCATATCTGCGGACTGGCAGGTAAAATATGGGGAGGGGAAAAACTTGAGGATTTCAACGATCTGGCCGATGATATCTGCGGGATCGGGGAATATATTACTTCCGCACAGGAAGCCGACGTACACCTGTTTATTTAAATAAAAACTTAAAGCAATGGAAACGAATGAACTGAAATCAATGGCCGTTGACAAGACGGTTGACGCCAGGGGAACAGCATGCCCCGGACCCCTGCTCGCGGCCAAAAAGGAAATTGCCAATATTTCTTCGGGCCAGATCATGGAGGTCCTGTCTGCGGATGAAGGTACCAAAAGAGATATTCCAAAATGGGCAGAAAAGAAGGGACATGATTATCTGGGAGTAGTTGAGGAGGACGGTTACTTCAGGATCTATCTCAAAAAAGGTTGAAATGTCAGGTGAGAACGATCAACCCAGGATATTAATTTTTTCCACTGAAAAGATCTCGGATCCGGCCATCGATCTGGCGGGATTATTAAAAATGCACTATTCACCCAGGGCTTATACCGTTTCCGTTCCCTGTTCAAGCGGTATAAAGCCCAGGTGGATCCTGCATGCGTTTGAAAAAGGATTCGACGGGGTTTTTATTGCCGCCGACGGCACGGATTGCCCTTATGGACAGGAATGTACCACCAATACCGGGAATATAGTTACCCGAACCCATCAACTGATGAAGGAAAAGGGGATCTTACCCAAACGCCTGAAAATGGCTGCAATATGCTCCGTATGTTCCGAGGCTTTTGTAAAACACATCCAGACATTCACCAGGGAATTGTCAGAAATCGAAGAAAAATAAATGGGCCGGACAGATAAAAATAAAGTTGAGTCCCTCTCCTACGACACCCTTGTGATAGGCGGTGGAATTGCCGGAGAGGAAGCTTCCCTGAATCTCGCGGACATGGGATACAAGGTTCTCCTGGTGGAAAAGGATTATTCCATCGGAGGAAAAATGATCCACCTGAGCAAGGTATTTCCAACGCTGGATTGTTCCGCATGTATTTCGACACCAAAAATGTCGGAAACGATGAGGCATCCGAACATCACCGTGATGACCTACACTGAGGTTAAAAACCTCGGCAGGATCAATGGCCATTACGAGGGAATCGTTGTTAAAAAACCCAGGTATGTCGTGGAAGAAGACTGCACCGGGTGCCAGTTATGTGAGGATGCATGCCCGGTCAGCGTAAGGGACCAGTACCAGTATGACCTGGTTGGCCGGAAGGCCGTTTACATTCCATTCAGTGTGGCCTCGCCGAGAATTGCCACCGTCGACCTGGAGAACTGTACCTTATGCGGGGCCTGTGAAAAGGTCTGCCCGGCCAATGCCATCGATTTTACCCAGAAAGAGATCGAGGTACCCGTCAGCGCCAGGAGCGTGGTCATCGCCACGGGATATCGCCTGTTCGATGCCCGGGCCAAAAAACAATACGGATACGGCATATATAAAAATGTGGTCCATGCCATGCATATGGAACGGCAGCTGGTTCCGACCCGTCCCTACAACACCGTGCTGCGGCCCGGTGACGGGAAAATGCCGGATAACATCGCCTACCTGCTGTGCACGGGATCGAGGGACCATACCATGGGCAATCCCCTGTGTTCACAGGTATGCTGCATGTACTCCATAAAACAGGCCCAGCTGATCCTGGGAGCCCTCCCCATGGCGGATGTGACCATCTACTACATGGACATCAGGGCCTTCGGTAAGGGATTCCAGGAGTTCTACGACCAATCCAGGGGAATGGGAGTTGAATTCGTAAAAACAAGGGTCGCCAAGATATCTGAGAAGGACAACGGGGACCTGGTACTTCACTATGAGGATATTGAGAATGGCGGGAAACTGGCGCAGGCAGAACATGACCTGGTGGTTCTTTCCGTGGGACTCCTGCCCGAAACAAGTTTCCTGGATGCCTTCCATTCCGTTAAACCCAGGACCAGTGAATTCAATTATGTCTGGCTGTCTGATGAACTGATCTCGCCCTCGATGACTTCGATGGAGGGTGTTTTTGTTGCAGGCACTGCAGCGGGACCGATGGACATTCCGGATACCATCCTGAGTGCAAGCAGTGCTTCCGCCGAAACCGCCAGATACTTAAAAACCAGTCATGAATAAGAAAATTGGAGTATACATCTGTCAGTGCGGATCGAATATATCCGATGTGGTGGACGTGGAGAAAGTAAAGGAAGTAATCGCCGGATTACCGGGCGTATTTGTATTGAAGGTAACCATGTTTGCCTGCTCCGATTCGGCCCAGAATGAGATGATTGAAGACATCAGGGTCCAGCAGCTTGACGGACTGGTCGTTGCTTCCTGTTCTCCAAAGCTGCATGTGCCCACATTCAGGAATGTGGCGAAACGAGCGGGACTGAACCCCTATCAATACGTCCAGGTAAACATCCGCGAACAGTGTTCCTGGTCGCATTCCGACCAGCCCGCAAAGGCCACTGAAAAAGCCATTCAACTGGTAAAGGCAGGGATAACAAAAGTGCAATTTGCCCGCGCCCTGAATCCCATTGAAATTGAGGCTGAAAATGCAGTGGCCGTGATCGGGACAGGGATAACGGGCCTGCGGATTGCCCTGGGACTGGCCGCTCTCGGAACCAGGGTCTACCTGCTTGAAAGAGACCATTTTGTCGGCGGAAGGATCCCCCAGTGGGGCAGACTGATCGGCAGCGAAAAGACCGGCAAGGAACTGATCGATCGCCTTTACCGGGAACTTACGGAGAACGAAAGAATTGAATTATTTACAGGGGTGGAGATGGAATCCATGAACGGCAGCGTCGGGAATTTTACCCTGAATTTTACTCAAAGACCGAGATACATCAAAGATAGCGCCAGCCCGGAGCGAATCGGGAAACTCATCGAAGAATGTCCGGTCAGCATTCCGGATCCATTCAATTTCAGCAAAACAGAGATCCCTGCCGTAAATTTCAGATACCCGGGGGCAAAGCCTGAAACGCCGGCGGTTGACCTGGATGCCCTGAAAGGCCAGGAGAAGTACCTGGAAAATTTCGGGGACTGCATCGATCCCGGACAGTCCCCCGAAGAACACCAGATCCGGATCGGAGCCGTGATCCTGGCCACTGGCTTCGATCCCTACACACCGGCACCCGGAGAGTTTGGCTATGGCAACCATCCCGACATCATCACCCTGGAAGAACTGAGAAGAAACCTGGAAACCGAAGGCCGTATATCCTCCAGGAACGGAAAAGAAGTCCGGCAGATTGCCTTCATATTTTGCGTGGGAAGCTGCCAGGTCGAAGGAGAGAACAAATATTGTTCCCGCATTTGCTGCACAACAACGCTTGACACATCCATCCAGATAAAGAAGTCCAACCCTGAAATCCAGTGCTTCCATCTTTACCGGCATATCCGGACCTACGGAAAACAGGAGCTGATCTATGAAGAAGCATCCAGGAACAGGGACCTTTTCCTGAAGTTCAGCGACGATGATCCCCCGGTTGTAAACACGGAGCAGAAACGGCTTTCCATTACGATCAATGACCTGCTGACCATGGGGATGGAGATTGAAATTCAACCCGACCTGCTCGTACTGGTCACCGGCATGGTCCCAGCCCACGGATCGGACAAAATTGCTAAATTGTTCAAGGCGCCGCTCGGGAGGGACAGGTTCTTCAATGAAGTACATCCCAAATTAAGACCGGTTGAGACGGTGATCGACGGGATTTTTATCGCGGGAACGAGCCAGGGACCAAAAAACATCCCGGAATCTGTAAAATCGGGACTCTCGGCTGTTTCCAAGACAAATGCCCTGTTGCGGGAGGAAAAGATCGAACTGGATCCAACCATTGCAACCATCGATCCGGTAAAATGCACCTGGTGCGACCTGTGTTCAAACGTCTGCCCCTTCGATGCCATCAAAATGGAGGAGCACAAGGGGAAAAAGGTTGCCGTGGTCATGTCATCAAGCTGCAAAGGCTGCGGGATGTGTAACCCGGTTTGCCCCGTGGATGCCATTGACCTGATAGGTTACACGAATGCGGAAGTGGAAGGCATGATCGATTCATTAATTTCAATGGAAAACTAAAATGGAGAAAAAGGATTCCCCCGTCCGGACCATCGATGTCCTGAAGAAGGAACGCGAGGTCAGAGCCGAAGTGAAAGAAGAACTTAAAAAGTTCAACCGGATGAAAAGAGACATCCGGCAGGCCCTGGGAGAAGGCCCGCTGACGATCCCAGAGATTGCAGAAAAATTGAATATCAGCAGGGACGAAGCGACCTATTATGTAATGAGCCTCAGGAAGTATGGCATCATCAAAGCCGGGGAGCAGGATGACATGGATGAATATTTTGTTTACCAATTAAATAAGTAGGCATGGCAGTATTGGACACCGGATGGGGCCTTTTTCCCGAGAAACCTGATCCGGTATGGAACACTGTGGGGCTTAAAGACCAGATCCTTTCAAGCAAGGAATTGTGGCTGTGCTATGGCTGTGGAAAATGCTCCGAGACCTGTCCCAGGGAAGCGGAATCCGGAGATTATGTCTCCGCCCTCCGCAGGTTCGCCATTGCACATTTTGAACCGACGGGACTGACGAGGCTGATGTTCCGCAACCCGGTTGCTTTCAACCTCATCACACTGGCTATTGCCGTGGTCCTTTTTTTCTTCCTGATGACCATGGAACCGGAACAGCGAGTGAGCATTGTAAAATGGATCATACTGCTTAATTATAACTAATGAACAACATTATGGAAAATCAAATCGGATTACCTAAAGACTATGCCGATATAATAGTCGGGAAACTGAATGCACTGTTAAGCAATGTGCAGATATTTTATATAAACGTCCGGGGATTCCACTGGAATATTACCGGGAAACAGTTTTTTCTTCTGCACGCAAAATTCGAAGATCTATACAACAGTCTGAATGACAAAGCAGATGAAATCGCCGAGAGGATCCTGATGCTGGAAAGCATCCCGGTACATTCATTTTCGAAATACCTTAAATTGGCCAAAATTCAGGAGAAAGAGGGGATTTGCACTGCAGAAGAGACCGTTAAGGAAGTGTTGAATTCCCTGAAACTATTGCTCAAAGAAGAGCGGGAAATCGTCAGCATGGCTTCCAGCGCCGGCGATGACGGGACCGTTGACCTGATCACCGGATTCATCGATGAACAGGAAAAAATGGTCTGGATGTATAGTGCATACTCAGGATAAAATATTCCATGGGACTGTTCAGGGAGCTGAGTGATATTATGCAGCCATCCGATGACGATTCAACAATATGTTGAGGGGATAACCAAAAAGTACAGATCCGGAATCACTACAGGACAACTTTTTCAGGAATATTTAAAGATCCTGATTCAAAGTTCCGCGCCGGATGTTATTGTTGCAAACGGCCCTGCAGAGGCAGCATGCGGTTCTCCGGATTATATTATCCTGAAAAGGGACTTCCCGGTCGGCTATCTGGTACTGTCAGATATTGACAAGCCCTTGGATGGCCAGGGACTGAAAAAGGATCTGGATCTCTGTAAAAAATCCCTGTCCAATTTAATTCTCACCAACTGCCTGGAATTTCATCGATACCGGGATGGTGTGCTCAAATCATGCGTTTCAATTGCAGAAATCCAGCATGGAAAAATCGTATCCGGACCCGGCAACCATCCGTCCGCCGGGGCACTGATCAAAGAGTTTTTCGCCTATAAAAGAGCCGGCATCGATTCCACGGCAGACCTTTCCGTGACAATGGCCAGAAAAGCGCAAATACTGGCCTGTGCCTTAGAAAATGCGATAAACCAGGATGAGAGGGAAGGTGAAAATAAAAACCATAAAACATCAGGAATTTCACTGAAAGAACAGCTTGCAGATGTTGATATTGCTCTCAAAATTAATACTCCAGCCAGAGATCTTGCAAACATCTATGCACAAACCATCTCTTACGGTATGTTTGCCGCACGCTTATATGGAGGACCTGCTTTGAAAGAATTCTCAAGACAAAATACTGCCGGTTTAATCCCTTTGTCGTATCCTTATCTGATGAAACTGTTCCGGTATCTGGCCGGACCTGACCTGGATGAGCGCATTGCCTGGATCATAAACGAGATTGCAGATGTATTCAGAGTTACAGATGTGGCTGCACTGGTAAATGAATTCAAGAGGACTCCTTTGCATTATGATCCTTTTGACCATTTTCATGAAACCTTCCTGGACGGATATGATCCGAAATTCCAGGAAAGCCGGGGAGTATCACATAAGCCGGAACCTATCGTGGCCTTTCTTGCGGAAACTGTCGGTAATTGCATACCATTGTACCGGTCCTGAAGCATCCTGCCGGAATTCCGGTGGAATGGATTAAACATGGGCCGAGTAGTGCCCGGGATCTACGATCTGCCGGTACTTCATCACAATTTTTTTAAAATCTTCCCAGGTATCCCTTTTCAATGCCGGGTTTCTAAGTAATGCAGACGGGTGGTACACGGGCATGGCCAATCGGTTCTCCCATTCGATCCAGGTGCCCCTGGTCTTTGTAATCTTCATTGCGGGACCGATCATATTTTTCAATGCGGTTGCACCGAGTAAGATAATGATCTTCGGATTTACCAGTTCTATCTGCCTTAATAAAAAGGGAAAGCATGCCCTGATCTCTTCGGGAGCAGGAACCCTGTTGCCGGGAGGCCTGCATTTGATGATGTTGCTGATGAAAACATGGTCCCTCCGGTTAAATCCGCAGGCATCAAGGATCCTGTCAAGCAGCTGGCCTGAATTTCCAACAAAAGGACGGCCCAGCAGGTCTTCATCCCTGCCCGGGGCTTCACCAATAATTACGATCGGGGCATGGATGTTGCCTTCCCCAAAAATTACATGGTTCCTGGTTTTTGCCAGACCGCATTTTTTACAGTCCAGTACTTCTTTTTTCAGCAATTCCATTGACATCTTTTGAATATTTCAATGAATATCCTGATTAAAGACCTCGATCTTTTAATCCGTACCGTATTTTCCGGTAAATTTTCTCAAATAATACATGCTGCCCTGATACTCGATTTCAACCAGTTTCCCTTCGGTTAATAATTTTTTCAGGATCCCCCCGTCAGCATTTGAACGATCCAGGAAATCCCTGACTGCATCCTGCCGCATCGGATGTACTGCGGTTATACTCAGGATATCTTCCTCGGCATTACCCGTAAAAGTAAAAGCGTTCCCTTCATAGCCGATCAGGTATTCAACATGATCGAGAGTTTCGCTGAATATCTGGTAACTCCGGTTGATTACTGCTTCAGCGGGTGACTGGATATTGCCAAGTGCCGGCGGCCTTGTCGGTATGGACAGGTAGGCCCTTGCAGGCCTAAGCGAGGAAAGGTACCTGGCTGTTTCCTCCACCTGCCGGGCTTCGTCATTCAGATCTTTTACCAGCATCGTCTCGGTATCGAGTTCTCCCACGAAGACTCTTGAAAATTCCAGTATTCCCTGCAGGATCAAATCCAGGTTCAACCCGGGATGCGGGCGGTTGATCTTCCTCCAGGCTGTTTCTCGGACGGAATCTACCTTTACCGAGACCCAATCCGCTTTCAACAGATCCTTCCTGACGTCTTCACGCCATAACAGTGAGGCGTTCGTAATCACCGCTGTTTTAATACCGTACCTCCCGAGCATTTCAATCTCCTGCCCCAGGTTAATATCCAGTGTCGGTTCCCCATCCGGCACGAACGTAAGATAATCAATCGTATCCCCTCCGGCCCGCACTTTTTCAATCTTCTCCCCGACCTCCTCAATGATCCTGTCCACAGGATAGTACCCGGCCCGTTCCACCTGCATCCTGAGGGTGCGGCCTACCTGGCAATACCCGCAGGAATAGGTACAAATCTTGGGCGGGATATTATTGATGCCCAGGCTTCGTCCCAGGCGTCTGGATGGGACCGGACCAAATGGTATCATGACTTTGCTCCTCCCTTTTTCACTATAAATTCTCCCTTCCTGGTACCCAGCCGGTTTGCGATCAGATCGCATTTGGTTACCAGCAGGAAATAAATACTCTCATGGGGGATGTCCAGCAATCCCTCCAGGTTGCCCTGGCCCTTGGAAATGACCGTATCAACATTTCTGAAAATGTCCCTGAATTCACCGGAAACTGACTCCCATACCGCCCCGGGGGCATCATCTCCGGTGGTGATCACCTCGGCTACCTTATCCATGCCTGTCGTATTTGCATCCTCCAGGGTCGCATCGTTTATAACGGGACTATTACGAACAGCAAAATACTTTCTTTTTACATTTATACAACTCAGGAACAGTTTGTCCATAACAATCTCACCGCAGTTATCCCCGATGTAGAGCAGCGAATCAGCCTGTTCCAGATCCCGGCGGAGTTGCCGGGAATCGTCAATGGCCAGTCTGGCTCCGGCCACCCGCTCAATAGTTTCCGTTACATCCAGTTGTTGTTGAGGACCCGAATCGATCACATTACCGGCAATAGCCAATCGTATAGCTGTATTAAAAGGATCCCCTGATGCTTTGATCAATCCCTCGAATTCCGGATACCTTTCCATCATCATGAGATTGTATTTCTTTTTAATCAGATGATACGGATCGGGGTTCTGCAGGAATTCACGTATCAGTCTGTGCATCCTTCGCCCCAGCACCGGTGGTGACTGTCCGTAATCAATCCTGGCTAAATCATCCAGCAAAAGCCTCAGGATCGGTTCCTGCTGAGATTCCGGTACCACACCTGTCCCGGCCAGCCGCAGATAACTGTTTATCGTACACGGTATACATTCTGAATGGATATTCATTCTGACGGATTCATTTTCTGCAGTCCAGTTTGTAAATAAAAAAAACCGAGATTAAAACAATAAACAGAAATAAGGCAAAGAACACCCGATACCCCATATGTTCAATGATCCATCCGCCTGCCAGCGGGAATAAAGCCGGAAGGATATTGCCCGCTCCCGCAATCCCGGTGTACAGAGCCCTGTTTTGCGTCCCGGATATTTCAAGCAATACACCATTCATCGAGATGGCATACATGGAAATGATAATCCCGCCGGTCAGAAATATTAAAACGAACGGAGGTTTGCCTGTTGTCAGCAGAAGTATGGAAAGTAAAGATAAAACCAGCAGTGTATTCCCATACAGTAAATAGCGGTACTTAAATCTCTTGTTCAGGATAAAAAGCAAAAAACCAATGGCTACGCTGCCTGTTACTTTCGACAACAGGAATAAACCGGTATCCTGGCTCTGGGATTGATACATTTCCTTGGCGTACAACATAATAAAAGGCAGGAGGGCAATGCTGATTCCCATCGTATTGATGAATCCGAGGAAATATACCAGTCGTTTATTCTGATTTAATTCGGTTTTAATAAGGGAAAGGAAATGACCCGGGCTCCGGATCACCATCCTTGAAGGCACAGATTCCTTCAGGCGCCAGAAACCCAGGGATGCTATAAAAAGAGCCAGAAATCCGATCAGAAACATGTACGAATAATTCAGGGGAAATGCCTGCATGGTGATCACCTTTCTGGCAAGTAATGCAGAGAGGAATAAAACGCTGCCGGCAAGGACCTGTTTCATGGAAAAAAAGGATTTCCTTGTGGATTGGTCAACTGATTTCCCCAGCATGTCCGTATAACTGACATTCGCAAAAGCACCGCCAAGCGAAAAAACAGTAATGAGCAGGAATATTAACCCGATCGTATAGGTTCCACGTATCGAAAAATACAACATGAGGCCCATGGACAGCACGGATATGATCCTGGCATTGATGCCCAGCAGAAGAAATTTTTTCTTGTAAGGGTAATTACTGATAAAAGGTGCAAAGAACAACTGTGTAAAACTTGAACCGCCCATCATAATTGCCGTCATCAGTCCGATATGAAGTCCACTGCCTCCGGCTTCAATAAGCATGGCAGGAATAACCGTGTCCACATCCATGAAATTCTGTGCAAGGGCGAGAAATGAGGCATGCCAGAGGAAGGCATAATAATTATGCCTGGATATACCGGGAGTGATCTTCAATTTAATTTTTTAATCGTACAATAGTCTGATCTTCTCCGTTGCTAATGTGGGTTTAAGCAGTACCCTGTAATTATCTGATGCCCAGGTGCCGAGTCTGGAATGTGTATCATAGTATTTTTGTGGAATTGGATGTGTACCAACGATTACTCTCATATCGAACTTCTCCATGATCAACTCCTGGAAATATTTGATATAAGGACAGGGTGGATACCCGACTACAAAACCCGTAGCAAAATGAATAACCTCTGCGCCGTTTTTCTTCATTTCTTCTGGAACATATTCCATGTTGCCCCCCGGGCAGCCCCCACAAGTGGAATATCCAACCACCTCTACATTTTCATCTTTATCGTATATATCAAAAGCTCCCTCCCTGTTATGAAGGGCCCTGAAACATTTACCGCCACCGCAACTGCGGTAACGATCACAAATAATGATTCCGATCTTATTTTTTCTTACCATTTATCACAATAAAGCTGCCCTGTCCATAGCCTTCTAAAACATCCTGGACTTTTTTTATTTTATCAATCTCTCCGAAGACAGTTTGAAATGTATTTTCGACCTCAAATCCTGTATTATTTAATATTTCATATAAGTCTTCTGTTCCATAAAATACAGCATCTTTATAAAAAATGCTTTGATCTTTATGTTCCAAATAAAATTTTCCTATGGGACTGTTTTTATCAACAAATCCAATAATGAAACGGCCGGTATCGGCTAAGATACGATTTGCTTCGTGAAAGGACTTATTAATATCATCCACAAAACAAATGGTGGTAACCATTAAAGCAAAGTCAATACTTTTATCGGAATATGGGAGATTTTCTGCCACTGCATCAATGGCTTTAATATTCCTTTGCTTTGCTTTTTCGCGCATTGCCCGGGAAGGCTCAATGCCTTCAGTGATTCCTAATGGTTCTGCAAAAATGCCACTTCCAACGCCAATTTCAATTCCTTTTCCTCGGGAAGGTAATGCCTTTTTGATGGCATTTAGTTCAGACTGAAAAGCATATTTGTTTGTGACAAACCAGTTTTCATATTCATCAGGATAATTATCAAAAGGTGCAGTCTTCGGCATGCTATTTATCAATAGATGATTTTAGGATTCCTGATTTTATTGTAAATAAATTAAATCCGGATGATTTATTCTCCCATTCATCCTTAATCCAATGCAAGTGTTTGTTTAAAATACCAATTATCTCATCCTGTTGTTCCAGCGAAATTATAACTGGTATAAAATGTTTGTTAACCAGATTAATATTTTTACCAAATTGTGTTGATACCAATACGTTTACATCCTTTTCTTTTAAAAACTTGATAATGGCATTCCCTTTACGCACTGATCCGTGCTCATGTTCTTCATCAAGTAACTTAAAATGATTGATCTCCTCAGATGACAATATCATTTTACCGGACTTCAATGTATAAATTAGATACTTGTGGGCATTGCCAAAGTGCATTTTCTCAAACCTGTTTTCACTATTCACTGCAAATGCAAATCGTAATCTCATAACTTTGAATTTAATTACTCTGTTTTAGTTCAAAAATATTCCCACTTTTATCCTTTATAAATATCATATCGGAATTTCCTCTTTTCAAACGCATACATGAATACCCATATTGATCTGCCTTGTTGGCAATTTCTTCTCTATTGGATATGGAAATGCATAAATGGCTGAAACCATTTTCAAATCGCTCCGGTATTAAGAATATTTCCAGTAATATTTTATTTTTTTGTAATTGAAAAACGGCGGTTTCTTTCTCAATGCCAAATATTTCACTGGCCAGATTCTTGTCCAGGACAAAGTGTCTGATCTCCCTCATACCAAGGATCTCGCAGTAAAAACTTTTAATCTCTTCCGGGTCAGCTATGTTTAGCGCAATGTGTTCCAAATTCATTTTATAAATCCTTTGCTGTTTTATAGGCATCGGAAATGGCATCCTGGGCATTGCCTGGATGTCTGGCATCACCGATCACATAAACCGGTATTTTGTTTTTAATATCTTTTTCAAGAGGATTATAACTATCCATACCTGTTGAAACTACAATAATATCTATATTGCTAAATTGAATATCCTCTCCATTTCTTTCTGCGTATACGGTATTGCCTTTAATTTCTTTTACTATAGTGTGATCACTAAAGATTGTCCCTTTTTCTTGCATCATTTTTAATGACAGGTTTTTTGCGATCATTTCCATATCCTCTCCAAAATCAGTGGTTCTTTTTAGAATGATTACCCGGTTATTCAGTAATATTAAAGCTGTCGCTATATCAACACCGATAAGGCCGCCACCAATTATCAATACTGTTTTATCTTTTGGCAGATTTTGTTCCAAAAGAATATCTGCGTTATAGAATTTGTCCAATCCAGGAATTTTTGGCACAGACGGCTTGGAACCTGTTGCTAATATCACACCATCATATTTAGATATTATATCTGATGCTGTAACTTCTTTAAAAATTATGTTTACATCATTATTTTTTACCTCTTTAATAAAATATGGAACCAATAGTGCCATTGATTTTTTATGTGGAGTTAAAGGTGCTAAATTGAATTGTCCGCCTAATTTATCCTTTTCGTAAAGGTCAGCACTATGTCCACGTTTTCTAAGCATGATTGACGCTTTCATGCCCGCCAACCCCCCGCCAATAACAGCATATTTCCTGGATTTTCTTGCTTTTTTAACGATATCTGCTTCATGGCCGACTTCCGGATTTACCATGCATTGAAGCCCCTGTCCTGATTTTACTCCGCCCAGGCAGCCTTCTGCACAGGCTAAACATGGAGCTATATTGCCTTCTACCTTTCCGAGGTATTTCCCTGTAAAATCAGGATCGGCAATCAAAGATCGTCCAAAGGCCAGGTATTCTGCTTTGTTTTTATTCAACAGATTATCTATATCATCCTTTGTATTGATCCTGCCTACATAAATCACTGGTATATTTATTTTTTCACGGATGTCATCAGCAAATTCCCAGGTTTTTCCTTTCGGAACGAACATGTGTTGGAAAAACCATGGAGGTGTTGTACAAACGGAACCGGCTGAAACGTGAATTGCATCTACACCATTCTCCTCCAAATTGCAGGAAAATTCAAGCATTTCATTGATGTGAATTCCATCAGGCATCATTTCATCTCCGCTAATTCTTGAAATAATCGGAATATCAACAGAACTTTTAACCGCCTGAACAACTTCCAGGGGAAATCTGATTCTGTTTTCATAGTTTCCCCCATATTCATCCGTACGATCGTTGACTTGCGGTGATAAGAATTGTGCCAGCAAATAACCATGTCCCAGTTGAAGTTCGATAATATCAAAACCAGAAATAACGGCCTTTCTGGCAGCATCTGTAAAGATTTGAATTACCCTGTCCATCATTTCCCTGTCCATTCTTTGAGGCGCAGCCCCCCCATTCTCACAAGCCTTAGTTGTTGATGACCAAAAATAATTTCCTGGTATGGCGGGATTGGCCATTCTTCCGGGATGGTTTAAATGGGCAATGGCTTTGGCTCCATGCAGATGAATAATGTCTGTAAGCTTCTGAATTCCTTCAATCTTGTCATTATTATCCATGCCCAATTGGGTTGGTAATTCCCTTAAACCTGCATCCATATAAAAAGGTTCGGGGGTTATGGCTCCGATATGTTTGTTCCTCCGTTGATAAAACTGAAGATGCCTGTCAGCTACTAATCCCGTCCCATCGCCATAACCAAGCTTTACGGGAGCCATAATGAATTTATTTTTTAGTTTTATCATCTAATATTTGTTTTAAAAAACTTATTCAGTCCAGAGCACCTTCTAAATTGGTTCCCAGGTATTCAGCATCTATTCAATAACCAGCATCATTACAAAAACAAAACCGCTTATCAAAATGGCCTGTCTAATGATATCACCCGCTTCCGCTATCATGATTAAAATTCATTCAATTCCTTGTTTTTATACGCATCGAAAGCTTCCTTAACAGTAAGCTGCCCTGCTCCGACATATATCTTAACACCTGCATTTTCAAGGACGCTTGCGGCATTGCCACCCGGTCCATTTCCGGTGATCAGCACTT
>CAYSJH010000065.1:0-24463 GCA_964431315.1 uncultured Bacteroides sp.
AGTTATTCATCAGGGCGATCAGGCTGTTCAGGGAATATTTCTGCTCCGCGATCTTGTCCTGCAAAGCCAGGTTCCCCCGGTCCATTTCCCAGATGCGTGTGGCAATGTACATGGATTCGATCCATCCCCCCATGGCCACCAGCGATGCCGCACCTTCCTGGCCGTCCTGCCTTAGGAATTCATCTGTGGCCAAATACAGATCCATGGCCATTTTTGTCAGGCTGTCTTTATTGGTGACGAATAATTCAATGTTTTCCAGAACATCCCCGTATATCTCCCTTGGAATGCCCATTTCGCCTGCCAGCCGATGGATGGCATTCAGGTAGGCGACGGCCCTCTGGTGCTGGCCGAACATTTTGACGTAGCTCAGATCCACCCCGTAAACCCCAAGGTTCAGGGCAATCTTGACCGGCCGGTCGTATTTCCCGAACTCGTCGGCCGGATTCAGGAACTCCGGGAAAAAGTTTGCCCCGACGTGGTCAAATAGCCCGGCCATTTCCACGGGCAGGGTCATCTCATAGGAAATGGCCCGGGAACCGGGAATAATGGTTTCCTGGAATTCCGTCAGATCGACGGATTTTTGTGGTTCTGATTGTGCCGGTTTATCCTTCCTGCAACCGGAAAGGATCAGCACAGGTATTAGAAGAAAACAAACTGATCTGAACCTTTTAAGCGACATTGTCCGTATTAAGCGTAGGGTTGAAAAAAAATAAAAATAAGGATTTATTGAACGTTTGACAAAACGGATTTCCCGGATGGCCCGTGAAAGAGTAAACGGAAACCGTATCCTCAAACAAAATTCCGGGATTGCATCAGGCTGATTATGCTGTCGGCAATGTTTTCTACGCTCAGGGTCATGCAATTGTAACGGACATCAAACCGGGTATAGTCTGTTCCCTTACCATGGAAATAATCCCTTAATTCCTTTCTCTTTTTATCGATATCGGTTATGTATTTCTCTGCTTCCTTTTCCGTCATGCAATATTTCTGGGCGGTCCGCATGGCCTTCCAGTTAAGAGGAGCTTCGAGCATGATGTGCAGGGACCGTTCCATTTCCCGGGTGATCGCAACCCCTCCCCTTCCGATGATAATGACGTTCCCCTCGGAGGCAATGTTGCGGATTACCTTTGCAATGGTGCTGCGTATCTTTCGATCGCTTTTATAATACTTCCTGGAATGGGAAGAGAGGATATCATCGAAAAACGTCTTCTTCTCGTATTTAAAAACGTATTGTATTTCGGCCGGGTCGAGGTTGAGTTCCCTCGCCGATTCAAACAGGATCTCCTTGTTGATCCATCTCCAGGGAATGGGTTTGGTCCGGGGACTCTTAATTTCATTGAGCCGCCGGACAAGCCTTGATGCAACTTTTTTACCCGGACAACCAAATTCCCTTGCAATGGTGATGACGGGGCCTTCAAAATCCTGTCCGGACAGGGAATCGATATAACGCTGGGTCAGGTATTTAGAGAGATCGATCTTCATAACAGGCAGTAATTGGGCCGTTAGATAAAGTTACGTTTTTCCTAAAAAGATGTCAAGAGCCGAATACCTCCACGATCATTTCCTGGTAGCGTTTGATCTCGGAGAAAGCTTTTTGCACCATAGTCTGCTCAATGGCAATTAGTTCGTGCTGTCCTACTGTATTATCCGGGGCCCGGTTTGCCAGTATGGCATTTACCTGTGACCGGAAGCGTATCTCCATGAGGAGACAGTACATATTTTCCAGTTCCTGGCATTCGCTTTCGGGTATCACGTTCAGGCGCAGCAATTTGTCAAGCCTTTGAATGCTGTTGCTCTCGGCCACCCTGTTATGCAGGGCATAGGTCCGAATGAAACCGGTAAGGGGAGACAGGGCATTTTTGACATTGAAGGCCTCCGGCAGGGCAGGAGAAGTTTCCGCTCCGTTTGCCTTAAAGATATTCACAGGGATATCATACGATGCCACTTCCCTGGCCAGGCTGGAGAAAAACGCTTCCTTGCCGGATACTGTTTTATTTATATGCTGTCTCAGTTCCCTGGCAAATTGCTCCTCTCCGTATACAATCCTGAAATCAAAAAAAACGGCTACGCCCAGTATCCCTTCATCGGATTTTCTTCCAACCCAGTCGGAGAAGTAATTTTCCCATCTCGAAAGGGGCTGGCACCACTGAGGATTCCCGGCCATGACTTCCCCCTTGCAGTACTGGTAACCGATGCGGTCAAGCCAGAGGTTTATTTTCTTGCCGAAATAAAGAAAATACCGGCTCACTTCCGAAAGTTTTTCGTTGGGCACGTCTTCAAATATGATGGCATTGTCCTGGTCCGTTAACAGAGTCTGTTCCCTTCGTCCCTCGCTTCCCAGGGCCATAAAGGAAAAACGAGCAGGAGGTTCTCCCATCTCCTCGATGGCAAATCCGATCAGGCGCTGAGTGATGGCATCGGTCACGGTACTGATCATATAGGTGATGTTGCGGACGCGGGCACCGCTTTCCAGCAGAATCTTAACCAGGACAGGGATCTTGTTGTGGATCTTCTTGAGGGAATCGACTGTTTCGGCTGCATTTACCTCTCTGATCAGGTAGGAAATGGAGTTTCGCTGCACCTCCAGAAGATCCTCGGTGCTGAATATGCCCGTAATCCTGCCGTTCCTGTCTTCCACGACCAGGTGGGAAATGTCGTTCTCCTTGATCTGAAGGATCCCTTCATAGAGCAGGGCCTGGTCAGATATACGGATAAGCGGAGAACTCATTATTTCAAAAACGGGGTCCTTGTAGTCCTTTTCCTTCGCGATAACCCGGTCCCTCAAGTCCGAATCGGTGAGAATGCCGACAGGATTGCTCCCATCTTTGTTGACGATGATGGCATTCTGATTTTTACGATGCATGAGCAGGGCGGCGGCGTGAATGGTAGCATCCATGTCACAGCTCAGGTATTCCTTGGAAAAGGAAGCAATTGGAAGGTTCATCATCAATATCGAGGACTGCAGCTCATTCCTCAGGTTTGTGGATTCCTGCTCCATTCGTTTCCTGCCCGACATATCCTTGCTTATAATGAGCAGACCCTCCCTGCCTTCCAGGTTGATCTTTGACACGGCCAGGACCACTTCCCTTATGTCACCTCGCTTACAGTGAATTCCGGCTTCCATTACCTGTGTCCGGCCGGATTCGCCCAGTTCCCTGAACAGGTTTTCAAGGCGCAGGTCGTTTTTTTCCTTCCCCCTGATCAGGTCCTCAAATTTCATCTCAGCAAGTTCCTGGAGGGTATACCCGCTCATGGCCAGGAAAACAAAATTAGCATGTGCTATCTGCCTGTCCATGATCATCAGAGTGCCGTCTGCCGAGGTTTCCAGGAGGGATCTGTATTTCTCATCGGCTTCTTCAATTCGTCCAGTTACTGCCTGCCGTCCGGCTTCGTCCTCCAGGATCCATCTGAATACCAGTGCCAGAAACAGTGCGATGAGTAAAAATATGAGAATAAGCACATAGAACTTCCACGAAACCGCCTTGATCCCTGATTGCACAGCCAGAACAGCAGCAGCGGCAAACAGTATGATGATCAGACCGCCCGGCAGGAGGTATTTTTTAATTAAGGCTTTCGTAATTTGCACGGCAAGGGTCAGTTAAGGGGAATTGCTTCAAAATTAAGTTTTTCCGTATCAACGACCAAGTATCCGTTTCTTCCTTTTCCCCTGGTTATGGCAGGAACGACAATTAGCTGCGGCCGCCTGATCAGCCGGGCCTTTCGAAAATAGTTCATGCCCAGCGCCTTTTTCGAGATCTGAGCATATCCCTCAAGGTGCGCATGTCCGGCCAGTCCCACCAGGCACCTGTGTTGTTTCACCAGTTTCAGATGATCCCTGAAATTATCCAGCTCCGAAGGTGATTTTTGCATGCTCCCGGTAATGTCGGGGTATACGAAATGCGTGGCCAGCATATTCATCCTCCTGTCGCTGATGACTTTCATCTCCGGCAGGTGGTTAAGATAATCACGGGATTCCTCATCGACCGGATCTTCGAGTTCATCGTCATACAGCCAGAACCGGCCGGCCGAAATCCTGATCCGATCCCCAAGGTCAAGGTCGTACCAGTTTGGCGGCATACCAATTTCCGCGTGGTTGGAAGGAAGCTTCATAATGGCATGCAGGTCATGGTTCCCGCAGATCACATCATCGCATTGTTCACGCACCATCCGTATGCAGGCATTGGAATCCCTCCCGTCAAGGGAATTTGTATAATGGTATCCATAACCCACAATGTCCCCGAGGCAAAGGATCCGGTCGCAACCCGAATCCCGGATTGCCCTGATCGCTTTCTCAAGGCTTGTCAAATCTGAATGGATGTCGGAAATGACTGCCAGTTTCATGGCTTTTTTTCAGGGAATAATTGCATAATCGTCTCCTCGTTTGCAGCGCAGATGCCCCTTTCAGTGATAAGTCCCGTAACCAGCCGGGCCGGGGTAATGTCAAATCCGTAGTTTGATACAGGGCTTTCTGCCGGCAGGATTTTCACTGTCTTGATCTCTCCGTCCACGCTGCCCTCGATTTCCCGCACTTCGGAATGATTTCTTTCCTCGATCCGGATTTCTTTCAGTCCCGAGCGAATTCCAAAATCGATCGAGGAAGAAGGAACTGCGGCGTAAAAGGGAACGTTGTTATCATGGGCAGCCAGGGCTTTCAGGTAGGTGCCTATCTTGTTGGCCACATCTCCCGTCCGGGTCGTCCTGTCGCTCCCCACAAGGACCAGGTCCACCAGTCCCCGTTGCATCAGGTATCCCCCTGCATTATCCACCACGACTGTATGGGGCACGCCGTGTTGGCCGAGTTCCCAGGCGGTCAGCCGGGCTCCCTGGTTTCTCGGCCGGGTTTCGTCCACCCAGATATGCACCGGAATCCCCTGGTCGTGGGCCAGATATACGGGTGCGGTAGCGGTCCCGTAATCGATGCATGCCAGCCATCCGGCATTGCAATGGGTAAGGATATTGACCCTGTGGCCCTTTTTACGGAGGCTTATTTCACGAATAATTTCCAATCCGTGCATGCCTATTCGGAAACTGGCATCTTTCTCCTCTTCCATCAGACGGATGGCTTCTTGTCTTGACCGAAGGATCGATTCTTCGACGTTCTTCGCATCCCGGATACCCATCATGATCCGGTCCACCGCCCATTCCAGGTTAACCGCAGTTGGACGGGCTGAACGAATGAGCAACGCCCGATCCTCAACAAATTTTTTCCAGTCTTTATTGCGTCTTGCCTCCAGGCAGGCCAGGTAGACCCCGAATGCACCGGTCACTCCGATCAATGGAGCTCCTCTTATTTTCATGGTCCGGATGGCATAATGTGCCTGCTTCGAAGTGGTGATCTCATCAATCCTGAACTCAAAGGGAAGCCTGTTCTGGTCGATAATCCTGATTACCTCCGGATTATCGGGATCCGGCCAAATGGATTGATAATGTTTCCCTCCGACGATCATAGGACATCTGTAATGCGTTCCGGGGGAACAAGGTGATACGCCCGTATGCCCAGTGAACGTGCCGTTTCAATGTGCATCAGGGTATCGTCTATATAAAGGCTTTCCCCGGGCTCCAGTCCGCTGTCTTTTAAAACATGCCTGAAAATCTCGGGATCCGGTTTGCGCATTTTCAGCTGATGCGAATAATAGATCTTTTCAAAAATCCTATCAAGATTCTCAATGCCATGTTCCTGTTTCAGCAGCCTGTTGTAAACGACCTCGTGAATCGCATTGGTGTTGCTGAGGAGAAACAGGCGGTACCTGCTGCGCAGTTCCATGAGCAACTCAATGCTATCAGTGGTGAAACCCAGGATCATGGCGTTCCAGGCTTCCAGTACTTTCTCGTCCGATACATGATCGCCCGATATTCCCCTGACCCTGTCTATGAATTGTTCCGGGGTAATTTCTCCGGTTTCAAATTCCAGGAAGAAGGGGTATTTTGACAATATGATATCGGAACTTTGAAGGGGAGGAAAACCAAGCGTGTGAAATGCACGTATGGTCCGGTCAACATCCAGTTCCAGGATCACTCCACCGAGGTCCAGAATAATGTTTCGTATGCCTGTAATATCAATCGGTCCAGTCCCCATTTTCCCGGATTAAAATTACGAGTTCTTTCACTGCATCCTCCTCCCGGATGCCTTTTTTTATAAGCTCTCTTTTCCGGTAAAGGTTCACCCTGCCTTTTCCGGAACCCACATACCCGTAATCCGCATCCGCCATTTCCCCGGGACCGTTCACGATGCATCCCATCACGGCTATTTTCAGATGTCTCAGGTGGGAGGTGGCTTTCCTGACCTTTTCCAGCGTATCCTGTATGTTGAAAAGGGTTCTTCCGCAGGAGGGACAGGCAATGTACTCGGTTTCGGTCATTCGTGCCCGGCAGGCCTGCAGGATCCTGAAAGAGGTTGCCGGGGGAAGCGGGGAAGGCATTGAGGGTCCCGTAAAAGTATTGTCGAGCCAGATCCCATCGGCGTATCCGTCGATGAAATACCACGCGAGCTCAGATGCTGCCCGGATCCCGAACAACTCCGGATCGGTGTCATGGTATGCTGCCCGGATCATGACGGGAAAACGAAACCCGGGGTTTTCTGCCATTTCCAGGAATTTTACCCTGGAAGAGGTTTTTTCATCATGCAGGTAGACCAGGCAACAGGGCAGATCCGACTGAGCCAGCTGCCGGGCAGCTTCCTGGATTTCATCCGGTCCTGCGAGAACGAAATTCAGAACGGGCGACATCCTGGAGCGGGACTGAAAACCGGACAGGTCAAAAAGCGGGAAAAAATGCTCCTGCGGATAGTCATCCACCATCCAGATCCCGGCGTTCAGGAGGTATTTATTAGGGGGACTGAAATTCCCCGCCTGGTGATGGTCGGGCAATAGGTTGCCTGGCATGGGATGAACGAGCAGGAGGTGGTCGGACAGGAGGTGGTCGGACAGGAGATGGTCTGGCAGGAAATAAAGGTCCGGTTCCACCGCACCTGTTATCCCCTGATTTGCATTGTCTGTGGCCCGGGCAATCACCACGGGTACCCGGTCCCCTCCCAGGATGCTGCATTTTTCCGTCTCGCGCCGTTTGAATTCAACCGGAAAATCTTTACCAAGACTCCTTTTTCTCCCTGCCGTTGTCTCCAGCAATTTTTTTGCTGCCGGGATCTCGAGTTCCGGTTCTTCGGTCAGGGAAACCCGGATGGTATCCCCCAGTCCCTCGTTCAGCAGGGTGCCAATGCCGGCAGCGGAACGGATGCGCCCGTCCTCCCCTGCCCCGGCTTCCGTGACCCCGAGATGAAGGGGGTATTCCAGGTGTTCTTCCTTCATGCGCCTGCGCATCAGCCGGTTGGCATAGACCATGACCCGGGTGTTGCTGGATTTCAGGGAGACCACCACATTGGGGAAATTTCTCCTTTTGCATATGCGGAGGTATTCAAGGGCAGATTCAACCATTCCTACCGGTGTGTCCCCGTACCGTTTAAGTATCCGCTCAGACAGCGAGCCGTGGTTCACCCCGATGCGTAACGCGGTGTTGTTTTCCCGGCAGATTTCCAGCAATTCCAGGAAAGGTTTTTCGATGTCCACCCCGGCAAAATTGCCCGGGTTGATCCTGACCTTTTCCACCACGGCAGCTGCCGTCATGGCTATTGCCGGGTTGAAGTGGACATCCGCACAAAGCGGCTGACGGTAACCGCGCCTGTCAAGCTCCTTTCGTATATTTTCAAGGTTCCGGGCTTCATCCAGGTTCCTGGCCGCCATGCGTGAGAGTCCCCCGCCAGCATCGAAAATCCTCATGCACTGCTGCACACAGGCCCGGGTATCCATCGTAGGCACGCTGCACATGGATTGGATCAGAACGGGATGGCCGGGGCCCAGTGTAACGTTCCCGATGGAGGCGCTTATTTGGTCAGTTTCCATTCGAACCCGTCCTTAGTATCCTTAACCTCAATGCCCAGATTGGCCAATTCATCCCGGATTCTGTCGGCAAGGGCAAAATCCTTATTCTGGCGGGCATCGGTTCTCATCTTCAACAGAAATTTTATCAGGTTCTCGCTCAGGGCATGGTCCCTGCCTTCTGCAAGCGGGACAGTCAGTCCGAGGATTTCACCGACCGCCAGCCGGTAGAACATTTTCCACTTTTCCGGTTCCGACAGGGCGAGGGATCCGTCACCGGCAAGGACTGAATTAATGGTCTTTACCCCCTCAAAAAGATGAGCAATGGCAATGGGTGTGTTGAAATCATCGTTCATGGCGTCGAAGAATCCCTTTTCGATCTTTGCTATGTCGATGCCTGGTTTTTTAGAGGCACTGATCCTGTCCAGGTTTGCCATCCCTTCGAAAAGTCTTTCCAGTCCCTTTTCAGCAGCTTTAAGTGCTTTATTCGAAAAATCAAGCGTACTCCGGTAATGGGCCTGGAGCATGAAAAACCGGATGGCCATGGGGGAATAGCCTTTCTCCAGCAATGCGTGCCGGCCGGTGAAAAATTCTTCCAGGCTGATCGCATTCCCGAGGGATTTGCCCATTTTCTGCCCGTTCAGGGTAATCATGTTATTATGCATCCAGTACCTGGCCGGTTCACTGCCGTACCCTGCGACGGTCTGTGCAATCTCGCACTCATGATGCGGAAACAGCAGGTCGAGTCCCCCCCCGTGAATATCGAACTCCTCCCCCAGGTATTTGGAGCTCATCACCGAGCATTCCAGGTGCCATCCCGGGAATCCCATTCCCCAGCGGGAAGGCCATTTCATCAGATGCTGCGGATCGGCTTTTTTCCAGATGGCAAAATCAAGGGGCGATTTTTTTTCCTCCTGTTTTTCGAGCTCCCTGGTATTTGCCAGCAGATCGTCTGTTTTTCTCCCTGAAAGCCTGCCGTAGTGGTGCTCCCGGTTGTATTTCTCAACGTCAAAATATACCGATCCTCCCCGTTCGTAAGCATATCCGTTTTCAAGGATCCTTTCGACAAGTTCCTGCTGTTCGATGATGTGTCCCGATGCCGTGGGCTCGATGCTCGGGGGAAGCACATTCAGCTGCATCATTTTCAAATGGTATTCATTGGTGTAGCGCTGAACGATCTCCATGGGTTCCATGTGTTCCAGCCTGGCCTTTCTTGAAATCTTGTCCTCCCCGTAATCCCGGTCCCCCTCCAGGTGTCCCACATCGGTTATGTTCCTCACATAGCGGACCCGGTATCCCATGTGCTGCAGGTAACGGAAAACCACGTCGAAGGTAATGGCGGGACGGGCATGGCCCAGGTGGGGATCGCCGTACACGGTAGGACCGCAGACATACATGCCGACCATGGGCGGATGCAGCGGGGTGAAAATTTCCTTTTTCCTGCTTAGGGTATTGTATATGAGGAGGGACTTTTCCATGGATTGGGGCGATCTGTTTTCAAACCCTAAAGTTAACAAACCCTCAAATATTTCTTACCTTTCCATTTGAAGCGATTTTCCCCATGACAAGAAAAAACAGCAAATCGAAGGGAAGAGATGCCCTTGAAAATTCGGTGCTCGGCGTATTTACCAGTTACCCCAACCAGACCTTCAATTATAAACAGTTGTCCAAAAGATTGGCTATCAAAGATATATCCACGAAACGGCAGATCATCCCTGTGCTGGAATACCTGGCAGGGAAAGACGAGCTGGTGGAGATCTATCCGGGGAAGTACAAGCTTAAATCAAAGGGAGGCTACATTTACGGTACGGTGGACATGACCCAGTTCGGTTATGCCTTCATCCTCGCGGAAGCCGGCAAGGAGGATATCTTTGTCTCAAGGAATAACCTGAACCATGCACTGAACGGGGATTATGTCAAGGTTTACCTGTATGCGCGCAGGAAAGGGAAACGGGCCGAAGGAGAGGTGGTGGAAGTCATCGAGCGTGCCCGTTCCAGCTTTGTCGGTATTGTCGAGGTCTCCAGGAACTGGGCCTTTCTGAACCCCGACAGCAGGGAAATGCCCTATGACCTGTTCATCCCCCCCGACAAGCTGAAAGGGGTGAAAAGCGGACAGAAGGCCATTGCCAGGATCACCGAATGGCCCGCGGGATCAAAAAACCCGGTTGGTGAGATCATCGAGGTGCTTGGAAATCCCGGGGATAACGAGGTGGAAATGCACGCCATCCTTGCGGAATTTGAACTCCCTTCAAAATTCACGTCCGAAGTGGAACAGGCCGCAGAGGCTATCCCAACCGAAATCACTGGGAAAGACTATGCCGAGCGCAGGGATTTCCGCAAAGTGGCCACCTTCACCATAGACCCATCAGATGCAAAGGACTTTGATGATGCCCTGTCCCTTCAGAAACTGAAAAACGGCCACTGGGAAGTGGGGGTGCACATTGCCGATGTCAGCCATTACGTGAAACCTAAGAGCTTGCTCGACCAGGTAGCCTACGAGCGGGCAACTTCAGTTTACCTGGTGGACAGGGTAGTGCCCATGCTTCCGGAAAAACTTTCGAACCTGGTCTGCTCGCTGCGGCCGGGTGAGGAAAAACTCTGTTATTCCGCCGTATTCGAACTGAATGACCAGGCAGAGGTGATAAACCAGTGGTTCGGCCGCACCGTCATCCTTTCCGACCGCCGGTTTACCTATGAGGAGGCCCAGGAGATAATCGAGTCCGGCAAGGGGGATATGAAGCAGGAGATCCTGCAGCTGCACCGGCTTGCCCAGGTGCTCCGCGAGCGGAGATTCCGCGAAGGGTCGTTCTCTTTCGAACGGGTCGAGGTGAAATTCCATATCGACGAAACGGGGACCCCTACGGGCGTTTATTACAAGGAAAACAAGGAATCCAACCAGCTGATCGAGGAGTTCATGCTGCTTGCAAACAAGCGGGTGGCGGAGTTCATCGGGAAGCCCTCTGGGACCAGCATAAAGCCCGAAAGCGGATCGGACGCCGCCCCCAAAACCAAATCAAGGACCTTCGTCTACCGCATCCACGATAAGCCCAACAGCGAACGCCTGGAATCCTTTGCCTACTTCATCAAACGGCTGGGATACAGCATTCAGACCAGCGGGCAGAAAAGAATTGCCGGCTCGATCAACCGCCTGATGGATGAGATCCGGGGCAAAAAAGAACAGAACATGATCGAGAACCTGGCCATACGGGCCATGGCCAAAGCCGCTTATTCCACCATGAACATTGGTCATTACGGCCTTTCCTTCCCCTATTACACCCATTTCACATCCCCTATCCGGCGCTATCCAGACATCATGGTCCACCGTCTCCTTGATCATTACCTGAAAGGGGGCGAATCCAAAAGCCACACCAAATACGAGGCCCGCTGCAAACATTCTTCCGAGATGGAGCGTAAGGCCATGAACGCCGAATGGGCTTCCATCAAATACAAACAGGTGGAATTCCTGAGCGATAAGATCGGGGAAGTGTTCGAAGGGGTGATCTCCGGAGTCACGGAATGGGGACTGTACGTCGAACTGATCGGCTGCAAGTGCGAGGGAATGGTTTCCATGCGGGACCTGACGGATGATTTCTACGATTACGATGAAGACAACTACCGCCTGGTCGGGAAAAAAACCGGAAGGCAGTTCCAGCTTGGAGATGATGTAAAGGTCGAGGTGGCCCGTGCCAACCTTGCCCGCAGGCAGCTTGACTTTTTCCTGGTCAAGGAGCCTTAGAGACCGGATGAGGTTTCGTCGGGAGTCCTGGCTGAGGCATAATCGGATGAGCTTCCGGCAGTAGCCTGGCCTGATGTTTCGGCCGGAGAACCGGATTTCTGCCCGGGTTTGATTTCTGCTGCAAAGAATCTTTTCTGCCAGATCAGTATGATAAATACCCCGATGGTAATGGAAGAATCCGCGATGTTGAATACCGGCCTGAAGAAAACCAGGTTACCACCTCCCAACCAGGGGAACCAGCCGGGCCAGGTGCCCCTGATGATCGGGAAATAGAGCATGTCCACGACTTTCCCGTGCAGGAAAGGCGCATAACCTCCCCCTTCGGGGAACAGGATGGCTACCCTTCCCCAGCTGTCTGAAAAAATCATCCCATAAAACAGGGAATCGATGATGTTCCCGGCTGCACCCGCCAGGATCATGGCAACCGAAAGGATCAATCCCCCGTGGGCCCGGTGGCGGATCAGGTACCTCAGGTAAAGGGCTATTCCGGCTATTGCTAGAAGACGGAAAATGGAGAGAACTGATTTGCCGTTATCCCCGGGAAGATCCATTCCGAAAGCCATCCCCTTGTTTTCGGTGAAATGAATGATGAACCAGTTCCCGAGAACATGGATCTCCTCGCCGATGGACATGTTTGTCTTGACCAGAATTTTAATAACCTGGTCGATCACAAGAATACCGGCGATGAGTAGTATGGCTTTCTTGGTAATTGACATTTGGTAAAAAAAAGACCGGGCCGGGCCGGTCCATTTCAGAGCTTACTGTTGTTGCTGTTTCGCATCAATGCTTAAGGTTGCGTGCGGGACGGCCCTGAGCCGTTCGGGTTTGATCAATTTGCCCGTCACCCTGCATATGCCGTAAGTTTTATTTTCAATTCTCACCAGTGCAGCCTGGAGATGCTGTATGAATTTCTGCTGCCGCTGGGCCAGTTTTCCGGCTTCTTCCTTGGAAAGGGTTGCCGCGCCTTCTTCAAGGACCTTAAAAGTCGGGGAGGTATCTTCCGTATCGTTGCTTTCCCCGTGGGTAATGGCTTCCTTTAACAGTTCATAGTCCTTTCTGGCCTTATCGAGTTTTTCAAGAATGATCTGTTTAAACTCCGCCAGTTCCTGGTCTGAATATCTCGTCTTTTCTCCCATGACTCACAAAATTTTGCCAAATATAAGAAAAATAAATATATGCAAATTTGTTCTTAAATCCCAGCCACTTTTTCGATCCTGATCCAGGTCTGGACCTCCTCATCTATCTCCACTTTCCGGGCATTTTCCGTGTCCAGTTTCTCGACCAGATCGACCTGGTTTGCCAGTGTCTGGGAGCCGATGTAGTCCCTGTGGTGAAGTATGGCCTCATCCAGTAACCGGTGCTTCAAAATTAGGATCCGGATCTTGTCCGTGACATCAAACCCGCTTTCCTTCCGGTAATTCTGTATCCGGTTGATCAATTCCCGGGCGATCCCTTCCTGGCGAAGTTCTTCGGTAACTGTCACATCCAGGGCGATGGTCAGGCTTCCGTCGCTGGCAACCAGCCATCCCGGGATGTCTTCCGTCGTAATCTCCGCATCTTCCGCCTGCATGCTGATCTCCTCGCCGCCTGCATGCAGTTTCCACTGACCTTCCTTCTCGAATCGAGCAATGTCTTCCTGGCCCATTTGCTGTATTTCGGCTGCGATTGATTTCATAAGTTTTCCGTACCGGGGACCGAGGGATTTGAAATTCGGTTTGATTCGCTTGACCAGGATGCCGCTGGTGTCGGACAGGAATTCCATTTCCTTAACGTTAATCTCTGCAAGGATCAGGTCCCGGACCGCTTCAAGCTTTTTTTGAAATCCGTTGTCCAGCACAGGTACCATCAGCCGGTTCAGTGGTTGCCTGACCTTGATGTTCACTTTCCTTCGCAGGCCAAGCACCATGGAGGAGATCTGCTGTGCCAGGTCCATTCGTTCCTCCAGTGCCCGGTCGATCAACTTCGGGTTATAAACCGGAAAGTCGCAGAGATGAACGGACTCCGCCGAACATTTGCCGCTTACCCGGTTCAGGTCCGTAAAAAGTTTTTCCGAATAAAAGGGAGCAAGTGGGGCCATGAGACGGGAAACGGTTTCCAGGCAGGCATAGAGGGTCTGGTAAGCAGCCCTCTTATCAGGGGTGAATTCACCCCCCCAGAACCGTTTGCGGTTGAGCCTTACATACCAGTTGCTGAGATGTTCGACGACAAAATCCTGGATCGCCCTGCCGGCACGGGTGGGTTCGTAATCATCCATCTGTTTGTCCACTTCCCTGACCAGAGAATTCAGCAGGGAGATGATCCAGCGGTCAATTTCAGGCCTTTCCTT
Source organism: uncultured Bacteroides sp. (assembly GCA_964431315.1). GTDB lineage: Bacteria > Bacteroidota > Bacteroidia > Bacteroidales > SM23-62 > SM23-62. The sequence goes on from CAYSJH010000065.1 coordinate 13,934, forward strand.
TACGGGGACTTCCGCTTTTTCATAGGTGAACCCGTCTATGTTGGCATAGAGGGCAAAAAAGGAGTAGGTGTTGTAAAGGGTGCCGAAGAATTTCCGCTTGACTTCATCCACTCCGTCCACATCGAATTTCAGGTTGTCCCAGGGCTGTGAATTGGTCATCATATACCAGCGGAGCGGATCCGCACCGTGTTTTTCAATGGTTTCAAAAGGATCGACCGTATTGCCCAGCCGTTTGGACATTTTATTCCCGTTCTTATCAAGCACCAGCCCGTGCGATATGATGTTCCGGAAAGAAACTGAATCGGAGATCATGGTGGCAATGGCATGCAGGGTAAAAAACCATCCCCTGGTCTGATCGACCCCTTCGGCAATGAAATCCGCCGGGAACAGGCTGTTGAATTCATCCTTCTTCTCAAAGGGATAGTGCCACTGCGCATAGGGCATGGCCCCCGAATCAAACCATACATCAATCAGGTCCGGTTCGCGGTACATGTGTTTCCCGGAATCCGATACCAGCCTGATCTCGTCGACAAAGGGGCGGTGGAGATCAAAACTCCTGTAATTTTCGTCCGAGTTATCCCCCGGAATGTAATCCTTCAACGGGTTCTTTTCCATGATGCCGGCGACAACGGCTTTTTCAATTTCTGCCTGGAGTTCCCGGACCGACCCGATGCACCTGTATTCCTTCCGGTCCTCGCTCACCCAGATCGGAAGCGGGGTGCCCCAGAACCTGGAACGCGACAGGTTCCAGTCCACCAGGTTCTCAAGCCACTGCCCGAACCGCCCGGTACCGGTCGAGGCCGGTTTCCAGTTGATGGTATCATTCAGTTCCAGGAGTCTTTCCTTTACCCTGGTTGTGCGGATGAACCAGGAAGACATGGGGTAATAGAGCACGGGTTTGTCCGTTCTCCAGCAATGGGGATAATTGTGGGTGTATTTGGCGATCTGGAAGGTTTTATGCTGCTGCTTCAGGTCGACCGCTATGGCAACGTCCGTAGTTTCTGCATCTTCCGGAATGGATTCATCGTATTCGTTCTTCACGAACCTGCCCGCAAAATCACCATAGCTTTCCGGATTGACAAATTGCTTCACAAAATCCCCGTCAAGGTCCTCCATCCTGTAGAACCGTCCCCTTTTATCAACCAGGGGCTGGGTGTTGCCTTCCCTGTCCACCACGATCAGGGCCGGGATGTCGTACTGCTGTGCGATGCGGTAATCGTCCGCCCCGAAGGTGGGCGCAATGTGAACTATGCCCGTGCCTTCCTCTGTGGTCACAAAATCTCCCAGCAATACCTTGAAAGCCGGTTTTTGGGGTCTCACCCAGTCAATGAGCTGATGGTAGGAGATCCCTTCAAAATCCTTTCCCCTGTGCACGGAGATTTTTCTGTACGGGATGTTCTTATCCCCCGCCCTGTAAGAATCCCAGTCAAGCTTTTCATTCTCTGCAGGGAAGTATGTTTCCAGAAGGGCATTTGCAAGCACCACGGTTAGGGGCTCCCCGCTGTAGGGATTGAATGTTTTAACCGAAACGTAGTCCATCCCGGGACCCATGGCCAGCGCCGTATTGGAAGGCAGGGTCCAGGGAGTGGTGGTCCAGGCCAGGATGAATACGTCCGTATCGGTTTCCCTGAACAGAAATTCAGACTTTTCGTCACGGATAAGCTTAAACAAGGCCACGATGGTCGTGTCCTTCACATCGCGGTAGCATCCCGGTTGGTTCAGTTCATGGCTGGATAGTCCGGTCCCCGCGGCAGGGGAATAGGGCTGTATGGTATATCCCTTGTACAGCAAGTCTTTTTCATAAAGTTGCTTGAGAAGGTACCACAGGGTTTCGATGTACTTGTTCTGGTAAGTGATGTAGGGATCGTTCATGTTGATCCAGTATCCCATGCGGTCGGTCAGTTCCTCCCATTCCCGGGTGTACCGCATGACCTCCCTGCGGCAGGTCTCGTTGTACTCTGCCACGGAGATCTTTTTCCCTATGTCCTCCTTGGTGATCCCGAGGGTCTGTTCCACGGCCAGTTCGATCGGAAGGCCGTGGGTGTCCCATCCCGCTTTCCGTTCCACCAGGTAACCTTTCTGGGTTTTATAACGGCAAAATATATCCTTTACGGTCCTGGAGATCACATGGTGTATGCCCGGCATACCATTGGCCGAGGGGGGTCCTTCATAAAAAATAAAAGCCGGGGCTTCCCTGCGGATTTCAATGCTTTTCTCAAAGGTCCTGTTGTCTTTCCAGAGGCGAACAATTTCCCGGTTTATCCCCGGGAGGTCAAGTCCCTTATATTCAGGAAATTTTGCACTCATTTTAACCTGCGGATTCCCGCTTTTTCAGAAAGCGACAAAGATAAGAATTATTTCGGGAAATAGCATGGTTAAAGGCCTGTGGAAAGATGAGCCGTTATTGGGACCGGAAAAAGAATTAATGTTAATTTCGCACTATGTAAAAAATACCGCCCATGTTTTCCGGAATTGTTGAAGAAACCGCCACTGTAACCCGGGTCGAAAAGGAACGTGAAAACATACACATAAGCCTCACCTGTTCTTTTGTGGATGAACTGCAGATCGATCAGAGCGTTTCGCATGACGGGGTCTGCCTGACCGTGGTGAAAAAAACCGGAAGGGAATACACCGTGACGGCCATCCGGGAAACCCTTCTGAAAACCAACCTTGGCAGGCTGAAGCCGGGAGTTAAGGTCAATCTTGAACGCAGCCTGAAAGCAGATGGCCGCCTGGACGGGCACATGGTACAGGGGCATGTGGACCTGACCGCCGTATGCACGCAGGTCATGGAAGCGGAAGGAAGCTGGTATTATACCTTCGAATACGAACCGCTTACAGCAGAGCACCTGACTGTGGAAAAAGGTTCAGTTTCGGTCAACGGCGTGAGTCTTACCGTTGTCAACTCCCGACCGAAATCCTTCCAGGTGGCGATTATCCCCTATACTTACGAGGTCACCAATTTCCATGAGATTGAACCGGGGACAATCGTCAACATCGAATTTGACATTATTGGAAAGTACATCGCTAAGATCCTCAGTCAACTCGGTAAAATTTAGCTGCCATGAAGAGTGCATCTCCCAGACGACTGGCGTTTCTGATTTCGCTTTTAATTTCCCTGGTCTGTTTTCTTATTGTTGCCATGGCAACTTACCGGGTCCCACATAACGGCCTGGTCATACTCCTGGCATCGGTCCCTGTCAGTTTCGCCGTTTCTTATTTCCTGATCCACTTCGCAGTGAAAAATTTCATCCTGGAAAAAATAAATCCGATCTATAAAAGCCTTGAAAACATCCCCCTGACCAAAAAGGAACTCCGGCGGAAAATGGAGGGGAAGGATGTCATACAGGAAGTCAACAGCCTGGTGATCAATTATACCCAGAACCGTGCCAAGGAGATCAAAAAACTGCGAAGGCTTGAAAAATACAGGAAGGAATTCCTGGGGAACGTTTCACACGAACTTAAAACCCCGATCTTCAATATACAGGGGTATATTCTAACCCTTCTTGACGGGGGACTGGAAGACCCTGAAATCAACCGGGAATACCTGGAGCGGACCGAAAAAAGCATCAACCGCATGATTTCCATCATAGAAGACCTTGAATCCATTACCAAGCTGGAGGCCGGTGAACTGAAACTGAAAATGGAAGATTTTGATATTGTTGACCTGATCCGTGATGTGTTTGAACTTCAGGATACCAATCGCAACAAATACAACATCAGCCTGGAATTTAAAAGGCATTACGATAAGCCCGTCATGGTGAACGCCGATAAGGCCCGGATTACCGAAGTCCTCAACAATCTGATCGTAAATTCCATTTTTTACGGGAACCGGGGAGGCAAAACAACGGTCGGCATAGACCGGCTGGGGGATAACATCCTGGTAGAAGTCACGGATAACGGGATCGGCATTGAAGAAGATGAAATTCCCCGCATCTTCGAACGTTTCTACCGCACCGACAAAAGCCGGTCAAGGGACCGCGGGGGCACCGGGCTTGGACTGGCCATTGTCAAGCACATCATCGAGGCTCATAATCAGACCATTTCGGTCATGAGCAAGCCCGGGGAGGGTGCATCGTTTTCCTTTACCCTGAGGAAAGCCTGAGTCTTCTTTCTCCTTAATTTCCGGATGTGAGATACCTGATGTAATCCAGGATCAGGTTTTTCAGGCTCCTTATCTTGTCGTGGATCCTTTCCATGCGCAGGACATCCTGGTCCGCCCCGTAAATGCGTATCTCCCTGTCTGCCCTGTCCAGGTTTTCCAGGGCAAGAAAAAGGAAATGGATCTGCTGCCCGGCGGACTCCGCCCGGTGGCTGTGGTTCAGGTTCAGTAAAAAATGGTTCAGTTCCCTGCGTATGCTGAGAAAGATTGAAAAATCGCCGGCCTCCCTGACCGAGACGCCCAGCCCGGCCGCCATCGAAATGGAAATGTTGTAGGTGTTTTCCGTCATCTGTATCGTTTTTTGGATTTCCTGCCTGTTAATCCATAAAGTGCCGAAATATCGGTGGCCTGTGCACGATTTTTTATAATTTAACGGGCTCTTCAACCGCTTTGCTGATGATCCTTGTTACAGGGGGTACCGGATTGGTGGGAACTCATCTGCTGCTGGAACTTACCCGGAGTCATGACCGGATCAGGGCCATTTACCGTCCTATGTCCGATACCCGGCATGTACTGGATGTTTTCGGCCTTTACCTTAAGGATCCCGGAATACAATACCGGAAGATCGAATGGTTTGCGGCCGACATTACCGACATCGATTCCCTGTTCGAAGCCCTGGAAGGAGTGGAATGCGTGTACCATGCGGCAGCCAATGTCTCATTCAGGCCGGGGGATTCCCGGGAACTTATGTATAATAACGTGAGCGGTACCGCGAACCTCGTGAATACCTGCCTCGAGAAACCGGTAAGGAAACTTTGTTTCGTCAGTTCAACAGCAGCCCTGGGGTCCGCACCCCCGGGGGAAGAAATTACGGAAAACCTGCCCTGGTCCCACTCCAGGACCAGGTCCCTCTATTCCATCAGCAAATTCAGCTCTGAAATGGAAATCTGGAGGGGGATGGCAGAGGGACTGAATGCCGTCATCGTGAATCCGTCGGTCATAATCGGTCCGGGTAACTGGGATCGAAGTTCCTGTTACCTTTTTTCAGCCGTATGGGCAGGGATGAAGTTCTACACCGAAGGCATCACGGGTTTCGTGGATGTCAGGGACGTTGTTAAGGCCATGACCCGGCTCATGGAAGGGGATTACCAAAACGAACGTTTCACGGTATCTTCGGAGAATCTTTCCTACCGCCAGGTCCTGGAAATGATTGCCCTGGAACTCGGAAAAAAGCCTCCGCGGTTCCATGCCACGCCTTTCCTGACCTCGCTGACCTGGCGGGGGGACTGGCTGTTGAGCGCACTGAGCGGTAAACGGAGGTTCATCACCCGTGATGCTGCCCGGTCGGGCAGGACCAGGTCGCTTTTTTCAAACCGGAAAATTAAGGAAACCCTGGGAATGGAATTTATTCCCATTGCCCGCTCCATCAGGGAAACAGCCGGTATGTTCCTCAAAACGCTGCCTTCCGTTACGCCGCGGTAATTTCTCAGGTCCTGGTTTTCCTGCTAATTTTCTTCAGGTAGTACCCGGGGATCAGGCTCAGCAGCCCGGAAAGCGCCAGAAGAATTAAAATAAGCGGGATTTCCCCCATGCCCTGGAGGACCATGGCTAGGATCACCATGACCAGGTTAACCCCGATCAGAATGCCGCTTGCCTGCAGGTGGGTGAATCCGACGTCAATCAGCCGGTAATGGATATGCTTACGGTCCGGGTGCAGGGGAGACTGTCCCCTGAAGAGCCTCACCAAAATGACGCGAAGGGTGTCAAACAGGGGGACGATCAGGACTGCCAGTGCAAAAGCCAGGGGGTCGCGGATCTGCCATTTCCACAGTCCCGTATGTTCCAGGTTCAGGAAGCGGACCGCCAGCAATGACAGGATAAATCCGAGCAACAGGGAGCCGGTATCCCCCATTAGGATCTTGTTGCGGCGGCCGAATGCATTGTACCAGGTAAATCCTGCCAGGCTCCCGCAGAGGATTGCTGCCATAAGGGCCCATACCGGAAGTTCCTCCCTGCTGAATACAAGCCCGAACAGCAGGGTGGAGAGCATCCCTATCCCCGATGCCAGCCCATCGATCCCGTCAATCAGGTTAAAACTGTTGATCACCCCGACTATGACAAGTACGGTGACCAGGACCTCGAAAGCTTCCCCGCTGAAATCCAGTTCGAAGAAACTTCCCGGATCATGGATCCTTAATCCCCCGGGCATGGCAATGACCAGGGCTACGAGGATCTGTCCCAGCAATTTCCACAGGGGGGCTGTGACCATGATATCGTCCTTCAGTCCGATGAAAAAGAGAATAAGGGCCCCCGCAATGAAATAGGGCAGTTCCGGCATGGCCTTCAGATCCGCATAAAGGCTCAGAGAAATGATCGTCCCGGCAAAAATGGCCAGTCCCCCCAGCGACGGCACCTTTCCGGGTCCCGCATCCTTTTCACGCACAGTCCCATATAGCCCTTTTCGCCGGGCCACGGTGACGATGCTCGGTATGGCCAGCAGTCCGATGACCATGGAAGTTATGAATCCCGCCAGTATGGTGCCTGTCTGCATGACCGTTTTAAATTACAAATTTTCGTCCGGATTGCCGAATCAGCTGTACAGGAAGCGTTTGATCTTTTGGGTGGCCGTTTTCTTGAATGGGGCGGATTGAAGGACGACGGCGTGTACCTGGGAGAATTTGTTGACCCTTGCATTAACATACTCCTTGATCTCTTTCAGGATCTCCTCCACCTTCTCTTCCATGAAATTGCTCACCTCTTCACGCAAGTTCTGGTAGGCCTGCTCGATCTCTTCCAGGTTGATGTGCACCAGGGCAACCAGTTTTCCTTTCTGTTCGATGACAAGTGATTCCACCACATGCCGGAAATTGTTGATGACAAATTCGATTTCTTCAGGATAGATGTTTTCGCCGCTTGAGCCGACGATCATGTTCTTCAGACGTCCCTTTATATAAAGATTCCGGTCTGCGTCAAATGTGCCCAGGTCGCCCGTGCGGAACCATCCATCGCCTGTGAGCACCTCTGCCGTCAGTCCGGGTTCCCGGTAATATCCCTTCATGACATTTGGACCTCTGGCCCATATCTCTCCTTTCCCGGTATGCGGGTCCGGATCGTGGATCTCTAATTCCACCTCTTCAACGGCCGGTCCTGTCGATCCCAGTCGGGTTTTACCGACTGCGGCACCGGCGAGAAGGGGAGAGGTCTCGGTCAGCCCGTATCCAATGGCATAAGGAAATCCGGCATCCATAAGGAACTGTTCCACCCGTGTGTTCAGCTTGGCTCCGCCGATGCCGAAAAACTCCAGTTCCCCGCCGAATGAATCCATTAGTTTCCGCCCGGCCGCCCTGTGCAGGGTGCGACGCATCAAAGGCATCCGCATCATGAATCGTATGGCTTTTTTCCCATACAGTGCGGGCATGATCTTCTGAAAATAGATCTTTTCGATCACCATGGGGACAGAAAGCATAATCGTCGGCCGGACTTCTTTCATGGCAGACATCAGAACGGAAGGGGATGGCGGCTTTTGTATGTAATACACACAGGCACCGTTCATCATGGGGACCATAAATCCGATGGTGTTTTCAAAGGTATGGGAAAGCGGCAGGATGGACAGGAATCTGTCCCCCTCCTTAACCGCATGAAAGGGCCTGCAGGATAACACGTTCGAGCAGATATTCCCGTGCGAAAGCATGACCCCTTTTGAAGATCCCGTGGTGCCGGAAGTGTAAATGATGGCTGCCAGGTCTTCATCGCTGACGGTGTATTGATTCCGGGATTTTCTCCCGGTGTCGTATGCCGGGATTAAAACCGGTGGACCGTCCGTTGAAAAATCTTCCATTCGGATCACCTGTTTCAGTCCTCCTGCCTTAATATTTTCCAGCTTGGGTTTCAGTCCGGCCGAAACAAATAGCACCCTGGACGCGGAATGATCCAGGATATTTTCTATTTCCCCTGGCAGGAAATCAGGCAGGAGGGGAACCACCACCGCCCCCATGAAACAGATGGCCAGGTAGCATATCCCCCAGTTTGGCATATTGCTGCTCAGAATGGCCACCCTGTCCCCCGGCCTCACGCCCAGGGTTTCCAGGTAAGCAATGAGTGAATCAATGCGCAATAGCATCTGGCTGTAAATGAGCGGTTTCTCCCCGACGAAAGAAAGTGCGTTTGCATTGGCATGCTTTGCGGCTGAACTTGCGAACATCGAGGGAATGGTTAATTTATCCCGGCCTGTCATAAGGTTTTGTATTAAAGCATCAAATGTACGAGATTTTTATATCCTGCATGATTTTTTCCTACCTTGGAGAGCGGAACAGGCAAAAATATCCCCCTGTTATGTAAAAAATTAATGCCTGCCTACAGGGATTACCATAAAATTCTCGGAATTGGCCGAGATGCCGGCCCGGATGAAATCAAACAGGCTTATCGCAGCATGGCCAAGAAATACCACCCGGACATCAACGATGCCCCGGATGCGCATGAACGTTTCATTGAGATTACTGAAGCCTATGAAATATTGATAAACCGGGATCTTCACGAGTACTATATACACCGCGAACAAAGGACTGACTCTGAATTTATGCGTGCCCGTTACGAGCAGGCCCGCAGGGAAGCCCAGGAAAGTGCGCGGCGCTATTCCCGGATGAAGTTCGAAAAATTCCAGCAGGAACAGGAAGCTTTCAAAAAAAGCGGCTGGCACGACCTGATACTGGTTCTCCGGTATATGATCCGCATCCTGATTTTTCCAGTGATCGCTGTTTTCTTCGCTTTACCGCTGATCAGTGAAGAGGTCTCCGAGCACCCGACGGGATACGTTATATTCTGGTTGCTGGCCTGTTTGCTGATTGTTTTCGTGATCAATCACTGGAAAGGCTACCTGAAAATTGATGCTTTTTATTATCACCTCAGCGATATCCGGAAATTCTGGAAAGATACCTCCAGGAAGACCCAGCAGGAATGCTATTACTGCCCGGGACAGAAGGCCATGGTTTTTCCTTACAAGATCCAGATATTCCGTATACACAGCATTCAGCTTCAGACCTTTGGTTCGCTGGACCGGAGGAAGGCCGGGTCGAACCGGGAGATAAAAACCGTTCTTATTCCAAGAAGCCGCAGGGCATTTATCGTGCACGCCCTTGTCTCCATGATCAAAATCTCCGTCCTGATTTCCAGCATGATCTTTATCACCCGCAATCCTTACGCACGCCTCAGCCTGCCCATCGGGATCGTGCTAGGGGGTGCTGCGGCCTGGATCTTCCTGCTTCTTTCGGGCACACGGTCCAAGGTTTCCTACCTGGTCAGTTACGGGATGATGATCAAATTCTCCGTATGGTTTTTGTTGATCTGGTTTTTCCACGGTTATGCCTTCATATTTCTTTTCCTGGATCCCATGCTTGAAGCTCTGCTCAGGTTGATTTCCGCTGACCGCCTGTTCATCCCGCTGATAAAACAATACCCGGCGCTGAATAACCTGTTCAGGAATCATTACCAGCTTTATATGGAGTTGCCGGTATTCTCCGTGATCAGTCCCCTTTTCAGGTGGCTGTTATAAATAATTATGGAAGACAAGAAGACAGAAGAACTTATGATCCTGAAATCGTTCAGGGAATGTTACATAGATTTCCCGAAAGGTATGCTGAATGCCTCCGAATCGCCCGATTTTATACTCAGCCTGGGTCCCAGGAAAAAAATCGGCCTGGAGCTTACCCGTTTGCAGCGCTCCCATTCAGGCGCAGATCCGTTTTCCTTTGAAAATATTTCGGAATGCCTGAAATCAAAGGAAGAAAAACTTGTCCTGTACCGCCGTAAAAAACTGCAGGAATATTGGCTTATACTTGCCGTTCACGATCATTCAGACAATCCGCGGTATAACCTGCACAATAAATTCATGGTCTGGAGATTTGATACCGGTTATAACCGGATATTTATTTTCAACGTCACAAACGGGGATGTTTACAAGCTTAAAAAGTCCCGTAAAAACTGACCCGTCCATGAATCTGCCTTTTTACCTTCCGGTGCATATGCTACGATGATTCCGGGCACATGTAGGAACGGTCCGGGCATACGATGGTCTGTCCGGTCATTCTGGCTGACCGGCCGGTCCTTTCCTATTTCTCTTAACAGTAAAGGAATTCCCGGTTATACTTGCTGTTTTCCCGGGAGATCGGTGAGTTTTAAGTCTATTGTTCCCTTGGGGGTCTCGCCTGGTTCACGCGTAACTCCCTGCCCTTAACTTCCGTGCCGTTCAGTTCATCGATTGCTTTCTGGGCGGCCGAGTCATCGGCCATTTCAATGAACCCGAAACCCTTGCTCTGGTCCGTATACTTATCACGAATGATTTTCACGGATGTTACTGCTCCATATTCTGCAAATACTTTTTCAAGCTCCTCTTCGGTAAGACTGTAATTGAGATTTCCTGCGTAAATGTTCAT
>CAYSJH010000066.1:0-24449 GCA_964431315.1 uncultured Bacteroides sp.
AGGAACAGGTCATGCTCCTGTCGCAGGAAATGGCCGGGTTCAGCGGGGGACAGGCGGACAGCCTCCGCAAGGCCATGGGCAAAAAAAAGCGCAGGATGATGGACGAACTGAAGGAAAAATTCGTCGAGGGCTGCGCCGCCAACGGAATAAACGAGAAGACGGCCGACAAGGTCTGGAGGGACTGGGAAGCATTTGCCGAGTACGCCTTTAACAAGTCCCACTCCACCTGCTACGCCCTGGTATCCTACCAGACGGCATGGCTGAAAGCGCATTACCCGGCCGAATTCATGGCGGCCGTGCTGAGCCGGAACATTTCCGACATCAAGAAAATCACCCAGTTCATGAACGAGTGCAAACGGATGGGACTGTCCGTGAAGGGACCGGATGTAAACGAAAGCCGGATCAAGTTTACGGTGAACAGCGAGGGGAACATCCGCTTCGGACTGGGGGCGATCAAGGGACTGGGGGAATCGGCGGCCTCGAGAATCATCCAGGAACGGGATGCGAACGGTCCCTTTACGGATGTTTATTCGGTCGTTGAAAGGGTTGACCTCCAGGCGGTCAACAAGAAAAGCCTTGAAGCCCTGGCCGGATCGGGTGCTTTCGACAGCCTGGGAAGCATTTTGCGGGGACAGTATTTCGGGCAGGATGCCAGGGGCATAAGTTTCATTGAGCAGCTGGTCCGCTACGGGAACAAGTTCCAGACGGGAAGTTCAGCCTCCCAGCAATCGCTTTTTGAAGATTCCAACCACATCGAGATCAGCAAACCCGAGATCACCATCGAAGAAGCATGGGAGAAGCTCGTCAAGCTCGATATGGAAAAGGAGCTGATCGGCATTTACCTGTCCGCCCATCCCCTGGATACCTACAGGCTCGAGATCGAGCATTTCTGCAGCCACAGCCTTGCCGAGCTCGACAACCTCAGCATGCTGAACGGGCAGGAGGTGACTGTAGCGGGACTGGTAAAATCACACAAATCTGCCTATACCCGGAACAATAAGCCCTACGGAACCATTAGCATAGAGGATTACACCGATTCGTTCCGGATGGTCCTTTTCAACAAGGATTACATTGCCTTCCAGAACTACTTTACACCGGGCTATGCCCTGCTGATCCGTGCCACTGTCCAGCCACGGCCCTTCAATAACGATACGGTGGATTATGAATTAAAGGTCAGGGAGATCAAAATGCTGGCGGATGTGCGCGAAGATATGATCAAAAACCTCATCCTGACGGTGCCCCTGAAATTCATCGACGAAAATATGATAAACGAGATCGAAAAGTATACTGACCCGTCGCAGGGATCGGCCAGGCTGAAGATCATGGTCCACGACCAGGAAGATAACCTGTATATTGAGATGTTTTCCAGGACCAAGCGGGTCCGGCTGAGCGATGATCTTATCAAATACCTCCAGGAACAACCGGAGCTGGATTTTAAACTTAATTAACAAATTGTTCGAACAATAAGGCTTATTTTTGGCGGCAAATTAATAACAGCACCCCTGGTGAACCACATGCATAAAATACTGTTTTAACTGATTAAATTACTCGTAACATCAAAAAGGAATAACTATGGCACTCGAAATCACCGATCAGAATTTTAATGACGTCGTCCTGAAATCAGACAAGCCCGTAATCGTGGACTTCTGGGCAGAATGGTGCGGCCCCTGCCGTATGGTCGGACCCATCGTGGAGGAAATCGGAAACGATTACTCCGATAAGGTCCTGGTGGGCAAACTCGACGTTGACAGCAATCCGGGGATTACCGCCAAATTCGGGATCCGTAACATCCCCACGGTGCTTTTCTTCAAGAAAGGAGAGGTCGTTGACAAACAGGTGGGTGCCGTGCCCAAAAGCAACCTGGTCCGCAAGCTGGAAGCAATCCTCTGATCCGGTTCTGACAGAGCAGTTCACTCATTCTGACAGAGTAGTTCACTCATTTTGGCAGAGCATTTAACCCATTTTGACAGAGTAGTTCACTCATTTTGACAGAGCAATCCACCCATATGGTTCACCGCAGAGTCTCGGTCTTCTGTGCTTCGAGCGCAAAAGTAGACCGCAGCTATCTTGAAGCGGCAGACAGGCTCGGGAAGATCCTTACCGAAGCCGGCATCGCGGCCAATTACGGCGGAGGGGCGGTCGGACTGATGGGCGCCCTGGCGGACAGCATGCTTTCAGCCGGCGGATCGATCCGCGGGATCATTCCCGGCTTCATGGTCGAGCACGGATGGAACCACCCGGAACTCGGGGAAATGCTCGTAGTAGAGGATATGCATGAAAGAAAAAAACGGCTTGCAGAGGATATCGATGCCTTCATCGCACTGCCCGGGGGAGTAGGCACCCTGGAAGAGCTCCTGGAGATGATCACCCTGAAACAGCTGGGACAGGTGCTGGTCCCCATTGTGATCATCAACACCAACCGGTTTTTCGATCCATTTTTCGAAATGCTCGAACGCATGGTAAGGGAGCGATTCATGCGACCCATCCACCGGGATATCTGGACGGTCGTCGATCAACCCGAAGAGGTCCTCGATGCCATACGGTCCGCCCCCAGGTGGGACGGGTCAGCCATCAAGTACGCGCCTGCCTGATCACCGGAACAACCCAGCCTTCCCGGACAGGCTTTCGTCCTTTGCAAGATTCGACGCCGCCTGAGCCCTGGCCTGGGCCGTTACCCGGGCACTTATCAGAATCTCCTTCCGATAATAAGGATGTCGTCGATCTGTTCGATGCTGCCCCGCCAGGCTTCGATCGTTCGGTCAAGGATCAGGCGTTGTTCTTCCATCGATTTCTCACAGATCTCGAGGATCAGGTCCTTCATCCGGGCGATCTTGAATTTCTTGCCTTTTGTCCCTCCGAATTGATCGGCAAAGCCGTCGGAGAACATATAGACTGTATCCCCTTTCTGCAGCGGGATCTCATGATTGGTGAATTCCTTGTTCACCTTAAGCGCCGAACGTCCGATCGGGAAGCGGTCCCCCTTGGTCTCGATCAGTTCCCCTCCGCGGACCAGGTAGATCGGGTTGATGGCACCGGCGAATTCGATCATGTTCAAGTCTTTCCGGTAGGCGATCAGGGTCATGTCCATGCCGTCCAGCACCCTGACCGTATCCACCTGCTGGTGAAGGGTTTTGGTCACCTCGACATCCAGTTGCTTGAGGATCTCGGAAGGTTTCATTATGCCGAATTCCTTCACAACCTTGTTCAGCATATTATGCCCGATGATCGACATGAAAGCTCCGGGCACCCCGTGTCCCGTACAATCGACGGCTGCGATATACTGCCTGCCTTCCATCTCCAGGAGCCAGTAAAAATCGCCGCTCACTATGTCCTTTGGCTTGAAAAGAATGAAGGTATCCGGGAAAGGGATCTCGGGTGGAAGGATGGCGATCTGGATCCGCCTGGCGTACTGGATGGAATCCGTGATGTCCTTGTTTTTCTGGGCCAGCTCTTCCTTCTGGGCAACCACCTGGGCGGTCCTCAGCCTCACCTTTTCCTCAAGGATCTGGTTCTCTCTCCTGAGCTTACGGGTACGAAGGGTAATGTAGGTAAGGATGGCGAGCGCCCCCAGGAAAACACAGATTAAAATGAACCACCACCGTGCATAGAACGGGGGCCTGATCTGGAAGGCGAAGGAAACGGGCTCGGCGTTCCAGACCCCGTCGCTGTTCCTTGCCCTGACCTGGAAAACATACCTGCCTGGCCTAAGTGCGGGATATGTGGCCGTGGTCTGGTCCGTCTGGGGCAGCCAGTCCACATCCGCCCCTTCGAGCTTGTACTGGTAACTCACCGCATCCGGGTTGGTCAGGCAGATGCTGTTGAAATCAAAGATGATCGAATTCTCCGTATAGCCAAGCCTCATTCCCGGTGTCATAGCGCGTTCTTCCAGGTTCACCCGCATGCGGGTGATGTGGGTCAGTGGATCGATCCCGGACCGGTATTCCATGTCCGGGTCATACCGGATCACCCCGGCTACGGTCCCGAACCATAATTTCCCGTCCCGGTCCCGGAAGGAAGCGTTATTCTTGGTCTCGATCCCCACAAACCCGTTCTTTTCCATGTAGGTAAAGATCCTGTCCTCCGAAATGTCGTATTTATTCAGTCCCTTGTTGGTCCCGATGAACACATTGTTCTCCCCATCCACATTCACCAGCGTAATGAGGTTCGCCAGCAGGCCGTCCTCCCTGGATAACTGGCCGACCAGTTTCCGGTTTTCGATCGCGAATATTCCCTGTCCTTCCGTGCCGACCCATACACGGCCGTCGCTGCTTTCGGCAAAACAATTGGGTGTAAATTCAAAATCCAGCGACAGCTGATGGATGGAGTCACCTACAATGGTGGTGATCCCTTTGCCCTTGGACCCGATCCAGAGGGTGCCCCCGGAGTCGGAATAAAGGGCGGAAATATCGGTCCCCGCGAGCCCGTGGACCTGGGTCAGGTATTGCACCTGCCGGTGGTCGATGTTGTAATAGATCAGTCCGTCTGTGGTCCCGACCCAGAGATTATTTTCCCGGTCGATGTCCATTGCCGTTACGATCAGCTGCTGATTGTAGGAATTGATCTGGAAGGAATAGCTGAATTTCCGGCTGACGGGATCGTACTCATAGGTCCCGTTCCCGTAAGTCCCGATCCATATATGCCCGTTCCGGTCCTCCTTCAGGAACCGGACCTGGTTCCCGATGGCATACTGTTCCCCCGTCAGGTGCCTGAAATCCTGGCCTGCAGGCCGGCCGGGATCATAGATGCTGATGCCGCCGTTGGTACCGAACCAGAATTTCCCGGTACGGTCCTGCAGCACGGCCCATACCTGGTTGTTCACCAGGCCGTTTTTTTCGGAGAAGGAAACGAACTGTTCCCCTTTGAAGATGGACAGGCCGTTTTCGTTGGTGCCGACCAGGATATTCCCTTCCACGTCTTCCAGGAGGGACCAGATCTTCAGGTCCTGCAGGCCGTTTTCCTGGTTGAAGGTTTTAAGCTTCCCGTCCCGGATACGTGTCAGTCCCCCTCCCCATGTGCCAACCCACAGGTTCCCTTTCGAATCTTCCAGCAGGGTGCTAACAAAATTATGCGCAAGCCCGTGGCGCGTATTGTAGAAATTCAGCTTCTCCGTTCCCTTATCAAAGTGGTACAGGCCGTCGTTGTAAGTTCCGAACCATAAATTGCCTTTACGGTCCTCCAAAAAGGAAGTGACCTGGAAATAGCCCATTCCCTGGATGAAGAATTTTTCGAAATCGGGGGATTGCGGGCTCTTCCTCTGCAACCCGATATCTGTGATGAAATACAGGGTGCTGTCACGGGCTATGTACATACCGAAGACGCGGTCGCTCAGTCTTCCCCCCTTAAACTGTTCGTACCTGAATTCAGATGAGGAAGCCGCCTCCGGGTTCGAGATGTACAGCGCCCCGTTCTGGGCGGTGGTGATCCATACCCTGCCCTCGGGGTCCTGGTTTATGGACGTCACGTCGCTGTTTATGAGCGTTGCAGCCTGGCGGAAGATCTCGAAACGACGTCCGTCAAAACGGGTAATGCCCCCTCCCGTGTGCCCGAACCAGAGCACTCCCCGGGTATCTTCGAACAGCGATCTGACCCCGTTGATAGCCAGGCCGTCTTCCGAGGTGAAATTTTCAAAACTCACCCCGTCGAAGCGGCTTACCCCTCCTTCCGTACCAAGCCAGATGTAATCGTTCCGGTCCTGAATGATGGCAAAGATCTTCGATTGTGCCAGTCCCTCTGAAACACTGTAATTGTCAAAATAATAGATCTGGGCAGGAAGGGTTCCCCCAAAAAACAGAAAAGCTCCGGTAAGGAAGCCTGTCCGCATGGAAGCCTTCCATGAAGTGCTACTCCACAGGGAAGCCATCCATGAAAGGTTTCTCCAGAGGAAAGCTTTCCACCGGTTGCATTTCCTGGAATGGCATGGGATTTTCACGGGAAATATCTGTTTGGTCCGCTAAAAATCCTTTGAAATGAAGAAAAATGTACCGTCCTCGTCCTCCAATCCCTCGATCTTCCCGAATTTCGGCTTCTGCTGGTTGTTCTTCACCACCGCGGTGGTCACCTTGTTGACGATGGATTCGATCGGGATGCAGGCATTCGGGTTGTTGGCCAGGGAATTGGCGAAGGTCCGGGTGAACTGGGAATTGTCCACCGCCAGCTCGTACCCGGCCGAAGCGAAGACCTGGGAGGACTTGAACTTTGTGGCCTGCCAGTCATCACAGCTTCGTTCCTTCGGCGTGGAGCGCATGGCCTGGTAAAAACTTGGGCCGGACTCGCAGGCGTCGGTAATGACCAGGGTATGGGTCACGTAGTTGGAATAGGACTGAAGTGATGCCTTCAGGGCGTTGATGTTGAAATATGTGAACTCGTCGTCGCGTTTGGCATCCACGGGGATCCAGTATCCCGTTTCATGGATGTATTTCCCGTGTCCCGCATACCAGATCAGGATGGAATTGACCCGGTTGCTCCGGACCAGGTCCCTCAACTCGATGGAAAAGAACCTTTCCATATCGCTCTTGGTCATGTCTTTTTTATGGATCATATTATGGATCTGGTATTTGGCCAGTGCCGTACGCATCAGGGTCACGTCTTTAGAGGGACCGTCGAGGCTGGCGAAGGTCTGGTAATCGGAATTCTCGATGAACACCGCCCAGGTTTTCCCCATGGGATTGTTTTCCGAAATCACCGCCGCTTCCTTGTTCAGCCTGAATTCCGACATAGCCTGGTTTCCGAAAACATCTTCCGCAGTGACCGTGATCTTATTCTGGTTCATGATATTCAGGTTGGCAGAAAAGCTGGGATTCAATTCCCCCGGGATGTAGCTTGCCAGGACCCCGTTGATCATGATGGATGCGATCAGGCTCTCGTCTTCGATCCTTCCTTCCACATAAATGTCCGGGTCCTCCGAATCCAGGTAAATGATCCCGTTGTCCGAGGCATAGGGGGCAATGATCGCGATCAGCGGCGGTTGCACTTCGGTCAGGTTTATGATATACCGCACGCTCGCCGTATTGTCGTAAACATCGGTTGCCTCGATCACCACGTCCTCCCTGTTTTCAATGTCGAGGGCTGCCAGGAATCCCCATCCTTCGTCCCCTTTTACAGCCTGCACTTCCAGACCGTCTACCGTCAGTTTCTTGATCGGGCTCTGATCGACCAGCTTGCCCTTGATGCTGACAATCCGGGAATCTTTGGGGAACTGAAGCACCTGCTTATCCCTGGGAGCCGGTTCGAGGATGACGATCTCGGGGTTGTTTTTCTCCCTGTAGAGCTCGAAAAGCCTGGCATTGGCTTCCTTGAGAAGCTTCTGGGCCTTCACATCGTATTCCGAAAGGCTTGCCAGTGTTTCGTAATCCTTTATGGCCGCCGGGTAATTTGACACCTGTTCGTACGACCAGGCCCTTTTATACAGGGCATCCGCATTGGCCGGTTCGATCAGGAGCACCTTGCTGAAATCATTGATCGCATTATTATGCTGCGTGAACTCCTGGTAATAGACGCCGCGCAGGTAATACATCTTCGGATCTTCCGGTTTCAGGATGATGACCTTCGAAATATCATCTATGGCCCTGGGATAATCGAGTTTCTTTACATACGCCTTGCTGCGGATCACATATCCTTCAACATTATCCGGCTCCAGCTGGATGGCACTGTTTATGCTCTGAAGTGCAAAATCGGTCTTGCTGAGCTGAATGCGCACATCTGCCAGGGCTCGCAGGGCCATGGCATTCCTGCGGTCCTCCGTTACCGCCTTATTAAAATCTGATTCGGCCGATTCCAGGTTGCCAAGCTTCATCTGCACCATTCCATGGTAGTAATAGTTTTCAGAGGATTCCTTCAGGGTCAGGGCAAGATCGGATACCTTCAGAGCCTCCTCGTATCTTCCCATGGCCAGCAGCACTTTAGTCTTTTCCAGGTAGGGTTCAACGTAGTTCCTTTTGATCGCAATGGCCTTATCGAGCCTGTCAAGCGATTTCTCGTACTCTTCAAGGGTAAAGTACAGCCGTCCGGCATTGTAAAAAACATCGGGCTTTTTTTCGAGGAACGTGGAGGCCCGGTCATAGTCCCCGGCGGCTTCCCTGATCATTCCCATGTGTTCATAGGCCTCTGCCCTGGCAAGGTAGGCCTTGTTCATATCAGGCTCCAGTTCCAGGGCCCTGCTCAGTTGTTCGACGGCATCCTTGTAGTTACCGGCAAGAATGAAATCCTCCCCCGTCTTCAGGTGTTTTTTTGCGCTCTGGGCGAACGAAGCAGTCGATGCCAGGAGGAATATGCCGAATGAGACCAGGTGTATCGTTTTCATTTCGCTTCAGTTATATACTATATTTCAGATAATCAAGCAAATCCTTTCAAATATAAAGAATAAACGGATACGAATCAGAACCGGTTGTCCCGATCCGAACGAATATCCATAAAAATCATGCCAGAACAGGCAAATCCTGCCCTTTTATCAAGACTTAAATTCACCCCGTTTTGTTGCATGTGAACGAGGCATTTTGCTGTATATCTCGAGCAGATCGTCCCCCGTGGTGATCCGGTGGACCGGAACCGATGGAAGTACGGGTGAAGGGATCCCCTGACCGAAGTAAGCGTTCCCGGTGAAGACCCTTGCTTCATCCCACAGGCCCGACCGGATGAAGGAATTGAGCAGTGCGGCTCCCCCTTCGACCAGGAGGGACTGGATCTCATGTTCATACAGATACCCGAGTATGGCCGGGAGGTAATCGGTGCTGCCGGGAATCTGGATGCACCCGGCATTTTCATATACTTTCCCCGGTTCCGATGTAAAAACCAGGGTTTCTGCAATCCCGTCAAATAATTTCAGGTGCCCGGGCAATGTCCCCTTACGGTCGATCACCAGCCTGAGCGGATTCCTGCCCTGCCAGTGGCGAACGGTAAGCTGGGGGTCATCCAGCAGGGCCGTTCGGGTGCCTACGAGAATGGCCTGCTCTTCGCTTCTCCATTTGTGGACCCATTGTCTTGCAGGGGGACCGGTGATCCAGCTTACGCCATCGGGGTTTTCCGTTGGCCTGAGCCGGTCGATGAAACCATCCCTTGTCCGGGCCCACTTCAGTAAAACCCATGGTCTTTTTTCGCGGTGCCAGGTAAAAAACCGTTTGTTCAGTTCGAGGCATTCTTTCTCCATCACCCCGGTTCTGACTTCCGTCCCCCCCTCTTTCAGCATCCGCAGGCCTTTGCCTGCAACCACAGGGTTCGGATCGGCCTTGCCTATTACCACCCGGGGGATCTTCCTGTCCAGGATCAGCCTGGAGCAGGCAGGGGTTTTCCCCTGGTGTGAGCAGGGCTCAAGGTTTACGTACAGGGTTGATCCCGAAAGGAGCCCGGGGTCTTTTACCGAGGCGATGGCATTGACCTCGGCATGGGCTTCGCCGTAGACCCTGTGGTACCCCTCCCCGATGATCCTGTCGCCGTGGACGATCACACAGCCCACCATGGGATTGGGCGCCACGGAACCAAGACCCTTCGAGGCCAGTTCCAGGCAACGCTCCATGTAATGTTCGTCCATTTTGCTAATTTTATACGAATTGGCCCCCATGGCATCCACCCTTCAGAACATACGCGAAAATATTAAAAAAGAGCTCGCGGGACACTATCCGGACCGGGAAATCGAGTCCCTCTCGGAAATCCTGTTCAGCCACCGCCTTGATATAAAGGGTCATGAGATCGGCCTGCGAAGGAATGAGATCCTGAAGCCCGGAGATGCCGCCTGGTTCTCCGAAGCGATCGGCCGCCTGAAAATGTCGGTCCCCATACAGCACATTACGGGGGAAACCGAATTTTTCGGGCTGAAGCTGAAAGCGGGACCGGAAGCCCTGATCCCCAGGCCCGAGACGGAGGAGCTGGTGCAGTGGATCCTGGAGGACCTTGAAGCGGGAAAACTCCTCCAAAACCAGGGTGGGTTAAGCATCCTGGATATCGGGACCGGCACGGGATGCATTGCCCTGGCCCTGGCCAGCAGGCTTCCGCAGGCAACACTGTTCGCAACGGATGTCCATTCCCCCTCCCTTGATCTTGCCCGGGAAAACGCCCGCAGGCTTGGACTCAGGGTGGATTTCCTCCTGCATGATATCCTCGGGGAAGGGGAGGCGGAAGCATCCGGGGGAACAGGCCGGGGAGATGCATGGAAAACGTCGGGATTGCCGCAACTCGACCTGATCGTCAGCAATCCGCCCTATATTCCCGGGGGAGAAAGAGCTTCCCTTGAGGTAAATGTCAGGGAGTTCGAACCCCCTTCGGCTCTTTTCGTTCCGGACTCGGATCCCCTGATCTTCTACCGGCATATCGCCCGGTTCGGCCGGAGAAACCTGCGAAGCGGGGGACTGCTCTACCTGGAGATCCATGAAAAATCCGGTCCCCGCATACGGCAGGTCCTTGAACAGGCAGGATTCGGGGAGATTGTTCTGAGAAATGACATCAACGGAAAACAGCGCATGGTCAGGGCGCAGCAAACAGCGAATGGCCCGTTCAGGCAGCAAACAGCAAATGGCCCGGGTTCGCCGTAAATGAAAAACCACCTCAGCAAATGAACTACAATGAAGCCCTGAAATATGTGATGGACCTGTGCAGCAAGCAGGAACGATGCCGCAGCGAGATCACGGAAAAGCTGGCTGCAGCGGGACTTTCAAAGGCAGAGACCGGTAAGATCCTCGACACCCTTGCCAGGGAGAATTTTATCAATGAATCGCGTTATGCCGGGACGTTTACGAGAGACAAGCTCCGTTTCAACAAATGGGGGAAGGTCAAGATCCGCTACATGCTCGAGCATAAGAAGATCCCCGAAGCGATCGTGTCTGAGGCCCTGGACGGGATCGATGAGGAATGGTACCGGGGGATCCTGCGGGAAGAACTCCTGAAAAAACGCAGGACCACCAAAGGGAGCAATGCTTTTGACCTGCGCGGGAAACTGTTCCGTTTTGCCCAGCAGAGGGGATTTGAAACGGGACTGATCTACGCCGTGCTGGATGAGATCATGGAAAATTAACTGCTATATTCCCGAGTTTTGTATTTTTGCATCCGGCTAACCCATGCAAATCCCGATAATATGATCACCACAGAACAGGTCAAGGAGCTGGTGAAGCGCGAGCAGGCGCTGAGGAGGCATCTTTGACATCGACGGAAAAACCGAACTGATCCGCGAGCAGGAAAAAATCACCCAGTCCCCCGATTTCTGGAACGATCCGCATGAGGCCGAAGAAAAATTCAGAGAGATATCCCGTCTGAAATCATGGACCAAGGCTTACCAGGAGGTAAAAACCAGCGTGGAGGACCTGTCCGTGCTTTTTGACTTCTACAGCGAGGGAGAGGCGGAGGAAAAGGAGGTGGAACAGCAGTACCGGACGGCACTGTCACTGGTGGAGAACCTGGAATCAAGGAACATGCTCCGCAACGAGGAAGATGCCCTGGGTGCCCTGCTGAAGATCAATCCCGGGGCCGGGGGGACCGAGAGCCAGGACTGGGCCGAGATGCTGATGCGCATGTACATCCGTTTCGGGGAACGGAACGATTTCAAGGTCAGGGAAGTGGATTACCAGCCCGGTGATGAGGCCGGGATCAAGTCCGTCATCCTTGAATTCACCGGCGATTTTGCCTACGGTTACCTGAAAAGCGAGAACGGTGTTCACCGCCTGGTGAGGCTTTCCCCTTTCGATGCGGCCAACCGCAGGCACACCTCCTTTGCCTCGGTATTCGTTTCCCCGGTCGTGGATGAATCCATCGAGATCATCATCAACCCTGCCGACATCACCTGGGAGACATACCGCTCAAGCGGGGCCGGGGGACAGAATGTGAACAAGGTGGAAACGGCCGTAAGGCTCAGGCATGCCCCTTCGGGACTGGTCATCGAGAACCAGGAGACCCGGTCGCAGCTGAAAAACAAGGAGAACGCCCTGCGCATCCTGAAGTCCCACCTCTACGAACTGGAGCTCAGGTCGCGGAAGGAAAAGCAGGCGGAGATCGAGGGGGCCAAAAAGAAGATCGAATGGGGTTCCCAGATCCGCAGTTATGTGCTGCATCCATATAAAATGATCAAGGACCTGAGGACCAATTTTGAAACCGGCAACGTCAACGATGTGCTTGACGGGAACCTGAATAACTTCATCAAGGAATACCTGATGCAGTTCGGAGGCTCGTAAGCCGGTGCGCCTCAGATCCGCATGCCCCCTGCATGACATTTCTTCAGCGCGGGACCGGGAAATGGAAGGAATGCTTCCACCCCGATGCAACCCTGGCGCAAATTTGACAGACATTATTTTGATATTTTATTGTAATTTTAAACCATACACAATTGATGAATTATGAAAACACTCCGGACCTGTATAATGATCCTTGCACTGGGCACCATTGTGTTATCCTGCAAGAAGAATGACGATGAGTTCACCCAGGTTTCTGGTTTTGAGAAGTCGCTCCATGACGAGGTGAACAAATACAGAACAGAACATGGACTGAACGAGTTGGTATTGCAGTTCATCATGGTGAAGGAAGCGCAGGAGCATGCCAGGGGCCGCGCAAACGGGAGCATTTCCGATGCAGAGGTCCATTCGGACATGGAGATCAGGTGGCACACCGTCGAGGGTAAACTCGGCGTACCCAACGTCAGCAACGAAGCCTATATTTCCTCGCAGATCACAACGGCCTCGGCTGCCGAAGTGGTTGCCTCCTGGGCCGCAGACTCAATAGGGCAAATTATTCTGGAAGGGGACTACACCCAGTCGGGTCCCGGTACAGGTACCGCTTCCGATGGCCGGACCTACATCATGCACATGTTCTGTAAATGGGTTAAATAACAATCAAGCGACCATTAATTTCAACCGACCATTAATTTTGCGAACTTAACCATATCAACAACTTAAAATCCCTTAACCGATGAAGGTACGGATCGAAAAAGATTCCATGGGACCCGTGGAGGTCCCTGCAGACAAATACTGGGGCGCACAGACCCAGCGTTCGGTGAACAATTTCAAGATCGGCACGCGCAAAATGCCCCAGGAGATCATCATGGGCTTTGCCTACCTGAAAAAGGCCGCTGCACTTGCCAACCATGAGCTCGGAGTGCTCGATGCCAAAAAAAGGGACCTGATCGCGAAGGTCTGCGACGAGATCATTGAAGGGAAACTGGATGACCAGTTCCCCCTGGTGATCTACCAGACCGGGTCCGGTACCCAGTCGAACATGAATGCGAACGAGGTCATCTCCAACCGGGCCCATGTCCTGGAGGGAAACAAGCTCGGGGAGGGTACCCGGCTCATCCATCCCAACGATGATGTGAACAAGTCCCAGTCCTCCAACGACACCTTCCCCACGGCCATGCATATCGCCGCCTACTATGCGCTGATGAACTATACCTTCCCGGGGATCCGGAAGCTTCGTGATACACTGGACAAGAAATCCAAAGCTTTCATGAGTACGGTCAAGATCGGGCGCACACACTGGATGGATGCCACTCCCCTTACCCTGGGACAGGAATTTTCCGGCTACGTCTCCCAGCTTGACCACGGGCTTAAGGCGCTGGAAAACGCATTGCCGCACCTCTGCGAGATCGCCCTCGGAGGTACGGCCGTCGGGACCGGGATCAACACCCCGAATGGATACTCCGAACTTGTGGCAAAAAAGATCGCCGGGCTCACCGGGTTCCCGATCGTTACAGCACCCAACAAGTATGAATCCCTTGCCGCCCATGATGCCATCGTGGAAGCATCGGGCGCATTGAAGCGCCTGGCAGTCAGCCTGATGAAAATCGCCAACGACATCCGGGTTCTGGCTTCGGGTCCCCGTTCAGGCATCGGCGAGATCACAATCCCGGCCAACGAACCCGGTTCCTCCATCATGCCCGGAAAGGTGAACCCGACCCAGGTCGAGGCGCTGACCATGGCCTGTGCCCAGGTGATGGGCAACGACGTTACCATCACCATCGGCGGCAGCAACGGCCATTTCGAGCTGAACGTCTTCAAACCCGTTATGATCGCTGCATTCCTCGATTCCGCAAGGCTTCTCGGGGATGCCTGTGCTTCCTTTAACGACAACTGTGCCGTCGGCATTGAGCCCAATCCTGAGGTGATCAAAAGGAACCTGGAAAACTCCCTCATGCTTGTCACGGCCCTGAACACCCACATCGGGTACGACAAGTCTGCCGAGATCGCCAAGAAGGCCTTTGCAGAAAATACGACACTCAAGCAGGCAGCCCTGGCACTGGGGTATGTGAGTGCGGAGGACTTCGACCGCTGGGTGGATCCCTCGAAAATGACCGGTTCGCTCGGATAGTCTCCCGGCAATTAATCAGCCGCTGTCTCGCGAAGACCGAAGTCGTTCCACCCATTTGCCGTAAGGCAGAAACCGGAAGGCGGTATTCCCGTATGGATTAAATCTCTATCTTTATCCCGGACCGATTAACCCATACATAATGAGAAAGATCTGTTCCATCATTGGACTTCTGCTGATTGTTGCGTCGAGCGGTTTCAGCCAGCGGAATTACGTGGGACTGAGTTTCGGGAGTTCCCTGCCGAATGAGGAATTTGCCGCCAAAAGCATCCTCGAGGACGGGGGCTATGCCCTGCCCGGATTTGTGGTGGAATTTTCCGGCGCTTACATCTTCGACTATTACATCGGGATTGCAGGGACTTTTACCTTCAGCTCCAATTCACCCGACCGCAGCCAGCTGGGAGAAGACCTGAAAGCGGCCGTTCCGGGTCCCATTCCACCCGACACCAAAGTGCAGCTGAAAATGGGCAACTGGCTTTACTCCAATCTTATGGCGGGACCTGTCATTACCATACCGGTGTGGATACTCAACTTTGATCTCAGGGGGGTAGCGGGACTCAGTTTCCTGATGTCCCCTCCCTGGGAGCTGACCGTGATTGCAGGACAGGACGAATACTTTGAAAGCCGGAGCGGCCAGAACCTGAATTTTGCCTACATGCTCGGGGCAGGGATACGCTTCAATGTCCGGGAAAGTTATGCGATCCGCCTTTCAGCTGATTATTTCCGCAGTAAGCCTTCCTTCTCTGTTGATGAGAACGGCCTGGTGGGCAGCATCACAGGTAAATCGAACTATGAAATGAGCGTGGGCACGGTAAACCTCAACCTCGGAATCGCCTACCGTTTCTGAATCCGGCCGGCCCCTGAAGGCCCTTATAAATATTATTGCTTGCAGGTAATGGAAATCCCTTAAATTTGCAACTCATTCCGATTTTGTTCACATGGACATGGAAAATACCATCGAAGGAATGCTTACCGGCGGTTTTCCTCCCGTATCTACCGGGGAATGGGAGGAAAAGATCAGGGAAGATCTGCAGGGAGCGGATTACGAAAGGAAACTGGTATGGGAGACCCATGACCGGTACCGCATCCGGCCGTATTACCGCAGGGAAGACCTTGAGGGAATCGGATACCTCGAATCAATCCCCGGCCAGTTCCCCTATATACGGGGTTCCGGAACGACAGACAATGCATGGCTCATCCGGGAAGACATCCCGGCAGGGGATGTAAAAAAGGCCAACCTGGATGCGCTCGGGATCCTTGAAAGGGGCGTCACCTCGATCGGATTCGACCTTTCGCCCCTTGCTGCGATCAGGGAAAAGGACATCCATTCCCTGCTTAAAAATCTTCCCCTGGAAAAGATTCCCGTAAATTTCATCCTTGACGACGGGCCCTACGGTGAAGTCCTCGGCTGGCTTCACTCCTTCGCTGTGGCCGGCAAAATGGATCCTTCCCTCATCAGGGGAAGCCTGTCGATGAACCCGCTGGGTAGGCTGACCGCAACAGGGAACTGGCGAAAAGACATGCTCGGGGATTTTTCTGAACTTGCCCATTGCCTGGAATTTGCACGCAGCAAGCTGCCGCTTTTCAGGGTCGTTCTCAACTGCGGCAACATCTTCCATGAATCCGGGGCCTCCGTAACCCAGGAGCTTGCATTCACGCTTGCCATGGGAAACGAATACCTTGTACAGCTCACGGGCATGGGATATGCTTTTCAGGACATCCTCCCGCGCATGCAATTCCGGTTTTCCATCGGTTCAAGCTACTTTATGGAAATCGCCAAGCTCAGGTCCGCCAGGTTTCTCTGGTCGCGTATCCTGCAGGCTTACCCGGGATTCTGTGAAGACATGCCGGCCATGTATATACTCAGCCAGACCTCCGGCTGGAACCAGACCCTTTACGACCCGCATGTCAATATGCTGCGGGGGACCACCGAGGCCATGTCCGCCATTCTCGGGGGAACCGATTCCCTGACCGTCCTGCCTTTTGACCGGCCTGCAGGAGGAACGGACCAGTTATCAAGGCGCATTGCCCGTAACATCCAGATCATCCTGCGGGAAGAGTCCTACCTGGACAAAGTAATCGATCCGTCTGCCGGTTCCTATTACATCGAAAACCTTACGGATACCCTGATCGGCGGGGCATGGGATCTTTTCCTCAAAATGGAGGAACGGGGGGGATACCAGAAAGCCCTGATCGACGGGTTCATCCAGGAGCAGGTGAACAAGACGGCGCGCCTCAGGATGGACAACCTGGCCATCCGGAAAGAAATGCTGATCGGGACCAACCAGTATCCCATATTTGATGAAAAAGCGACCGGTGAAAAAAGGCGGGGTGGAAATAAAATCCCTGTCAGCCGAACCCCTGAGGAACAGCACCTGGTCGATCCGCTTGAATCGTTCCGCAGCGCAGCCGAATTTGAGCAACTCAGGCTGAAAACCGAAAACCACCCCGGGAAACAGCCCGTTGTCTTCATCATACCCCTGGGCAATCTCGCCATACGGAGGGCCCGGGCCATGTTCACCCTGAATTTTTTTGCCTGTGCAGGATTCCGGGTGGTGGACAACATCGGGAAATTTAAAACCGTCCGGCAGGGGATCGATGCGGCACACGGTGAGGGAGCCGACATCGTTGTACTCTGCAGTTCGGACGAGGAATACCCCTCTATGGCTGCCGACCTGGTCTCTCTTGCGGGAAGCGACCTGATACCGGTTATCGTCGGCTATCCCAGGGAACATGCAGCTGCCTTGAAAAAAGCTGGTATAAAGCATTTCATAGATTTGAAATCAAACGTACTGGAGGAACTGAGAACCTACCAGCAATTGCTGGGTATTTAAACAGGGATTACCATGGGAATGAGACCGGATTTTAAAAAAATCGACATCAGGAAAAAACCAGGAAAGGTAAAATCCCCTACCCCGGGCAGCTGGATTACGCCCGAGCATATCGATGTCAGGAATGTCTTCACGGCAAAAGACCTGGAGGGAATGACCCACCTGGATTATGCAGCGGGGATCCCGCCTTTCCTTCGCGGTCCCTATTCCACCATGTACCTCCAACAGCCCTGGACGATCCGGCAGTACGCCGGGTTTTCCACCGCCGAGGAATCCAACGCCTTTTACCGGAGGAACCTTGCAGCGGGACAGAAAGGCCTTTCGATCGCATTCGACCTTGCCACCCACCGCGGGTATGATTCGGACCATGAACGCGTCGTCGGCGATGTGGGAAATGCCGGGGTGGCGATTGATTCCATCCTGGACATGAAAATACTGTTCGACGAGATCCCGCTCGACATCATGTCGGTTTCCATGACCATGAACGGGGCCGTCCTCCCGGTGATGGCGTTTTACATTGTAGCGGGACTCGAACAGGGGGTTCCCGTTGAAAAGCTCAACGGCACCATACAGAACGATATTCTCAAGGAATTCATGGTCCGCAACACCTACATTTACCCTCCCGAGGCATCCATGCGGATCATTGCCGATATTTTCAAGTTCACCTCGGAAAAGATGCCCCGCTTCAATTCCATCAGCGTTTCCGGGTACCATATGCAGGAAGCCGGTGCCACGGCGGACCTGGAGCTGGCCTATACCCTGGCGGACGGGCTGGAATACCTGCGCGCCGGGGTAAATGCGGGACTCGACATCGACACTTTCGCACCCAGGATCTCGTTCTTCTGGGCGGTCGGGATGAACCATTTCATGGAAATCGCTAAAATGCGTGCAGCCCGGCTGCTGTGGGCAAAGATCGTCTCGGATTTCAACCCGAAAAACCCTAAATCACTCGTCCTCCGCACCCATTGCCAGACCTCCGGTTGGAGCCTCACCGCGCAGGATCCGTTCAATAACGTTACCCGGACCTGTGTCGAAGCCATGGGGGCCGTACTGGGACATACCCAGAGCCTGCACACCAACGCCCTTGACGAGGCCATTGCCCTTCCAACGGATTTCTCGGCACGCATTGCCCGGAACACGCAGATCTACCTCCAGGAGGAAACCGATATCACCCGGGCCATCGATCCCTGGGCCGGATCGTATTACGTGGAATACCTGACCAAACAGCTTGCCGAGAAAGCCTGGAAACTCATCGAAGAGATTGAAAAGCTGGGCGGCATGGCCAGGGCCATTGAGACGGGCCTCCCGAAAATAAGGATCGAGGAGGCGGCCGCCCGCAAACAGGCACGGATCGACTCCGGGAAGGATACCATTGTCGGTGTCAACAAGTACAGGCTGGAGAAGGAAGACCCGATCGATATCCTTGAGGTCGATAATACGGCGGTCCGCGAGGCCCAGATCGAAAGGCTCAGAAAACTCAGGGCCGGGAGGAACAACGAGGAGGTCCGCGAGATCCTTGACCGGCTCACCGAAGCCGCCCGAAGCGGCAATGGCAACCTGCTCGAACTTTCCGTGGAAGCCGCCCGCAGGAGGGCATCGCTGGGAGAGATCTCCTACGCGCTCGAAAAGGTTTACGGCCGCTACAAGGCAGTCATCCGTTCGATCTCCGGCATTTATTTATCCGAATCGGGACAGGATGAAGCGTTCCGCGAAGCCCGTGAACTGGCGGCGGAATTTGCCCGGCTTGAAGGAAGGCAGCCCAGGATCATGATCGCAAAAATGGGACAGGACGGCCATGACCGGGGGGCAAAGGTCGTCGCCACCGGCTACGCCGACATCGGCTTCGACGTCGATATCGGTCCCCTTTTCCAGACCCCGGCCGAAGCCGCCCGGCAGGCGGTTGAAAACGATGTGCACATCCTCGGGGTGTCAAGCCTGGCAGGGGGACACAAAACCCTGATCCCCAAAGTGATCGAGGAGCTTGTAAAACTCGGCCGGGCAGACATCATGGTCATCGCCGGGGGCGTCATCCCCCAGCAGGATTACCATGCACTCTACCATGCAGGAGTAATGGGCATCTTCGGTCCGGGAAGCTCCATCCCGCAGGCGGCAAAAACAATCCTTGAAATATTGCTGGAGGGACATCATTTCACTGAAAAGCCATAAATAATCCGGCTGAAATTCCTTGCTGAAACACCCGGCTGAACCTGAAATTTCCGAAATACCTGCCCAGGGTTTGATGTAAACCGCTGCGTTTTATATCTTTGGTAGAAACATCCTAATCAGACAATCATGGAAGAAGTAAAAACAAATGCCGGTCAGGGCCTCGGCATAGCGGGTCTAATCATAGGCATCGTTGCCATTCCCCTGGCCATTCTGGGCTGCACCTCGGTAATGGGACTGGTCCTGGGTTCAGCAGGGATCGTACTCAGTGCAATCGGCCTGTCGCAGGCCACCAAATCCAACGGGGTAAAGGGTTTGCCTGTCGCGGGACTCGTGGTATCCATTCTTGGCACATGCATCGCGCTTATGTGGCTGCTTCTCTTTGCAGGTATGGCGACTGAGGGGGGAAAATGGTGGTCGAGGGAAGGCAAAGGGATCATTGAAGGGATACACAAGGATTTTGGAGACGGGATGGAAGACAGCTTTGAGGATATGGGAGACCAGCTCGATGAACTCGGAAACAAACTTGAAGAAAAGCTCGAAGGCCTGGAATACGATATGGAATGGGAGAAGAAATGGGGAAAGGAGATCACCGATGATGAGTTCCAGGAGGTGCTCGACGCTTATGAAAGCCTGATCAAGGATTACATAGTTCTCGTGGATAAAGCCAATAAGGGAGACGTCAGCGCACTTGCCGAATACGTCAAAGTATCGGCAAAGGCTGTTGCCCTGGCAACGAAAATCACAGCCATCAGTCCCCGGCTAACAGAACAACAGCGCCAGAGGTTCGAAAACCTCCAGAAGAAATACGAGAAAGCCCTGGAGGAAACACAGGAGGAATAACACGGGCCGCGACAGCATCCACCGGCAGATCATAGCCGGCAACCATTTTCAGAAGCGTCCCGCAATCAATTGCAGAAGCAGCCTGCAACCAATTGTAGAGATAGTCCGCAATCAATTGCAGAAGCAGTTCACAATCTTTAGCAAAAGCCGTTGGCTGAAATTAAGCCATACCTTATCATAAATCTGGTCCTGGCCGGGCTGATCGGCCTGGTCTTTCTGTATTCAGGCATTTTTTCAGCCGGAAAGGACGACCACCCCGTACCCTCCTTTTATGAGGAAATCACCGGCAAGCCCTCATCGTCTTCGGGAATGTCGAGGGCTTTTTCAGAAATCATGAGGGGGAATATAAACTCTGCACGGGAATACAACCCCGATAGTCCCATGATATTTGCATTTTTCCTGATCCAGGGCATTCAGCGCCTCGTGGTTTCCCTCCTTCTGCTCCTGGCCGTTAAAAAAACCCTTATGGCCGGAAGGAAAATGGATATGGCTGACAGGACAGCAGGCGTAACGAGAAGAACCATGGGTGGGGCAGACAGGACTGCCGGAAATCGTCCCCTACCCGGAGGTGCTTATTTCATAAGGTACCTTTTACCGGCCGATGTCATTGTGTCAGGGATCCTTTTCTTTTATTGTTTCAGGGGCCAGATCCGGGCAATGATCGAGTTGCTGACCGCATCATGATACTTCACTTTCGAACCATGATGGACCTGTTTCGGTAACGCCGGCCTGGCCATCCGGCTGGTTTTTTGATCTGATCCGGATTTAGCATAATTTT
This sequence comes from uncultured Bacteroides sp., assembly GCA_964431315.1. Classification (GTDB taxonomy): domain Bacteria; phylum Bacteroidota; class Bacteroidia; order Bacteroidales; family SM23-62; genus SM23-62. Next base: position 20,887 of record CAYSJH010000066.1, read on the forward strand.
AATTCCGGAAATGTTAAATATTCATAAAGCAGAGCATTAATCGAGGCTCCCGGCACGTTAATTGTTCTGGATTTTACACAATTTAAAGTTTAATTAAAGATCCATAGTTATGAAAACCTTATTAAGCCTTTTACTGGCATTTTCTTTTGTCCTGGGGGCATACAGCCAGGAGCAAGAAAAACTTTCGAAGACCGAACTCAAGAAGCTCCAGAAGGAGCAGAAGAAGGCAGAAGAAGCTGCTCAGAGGGAACAGATGGCGGCGCTTACCAGCCTGATGATCACCAACCGGCGGTTTGTCCTCGAGGCAGATTTCCTGAGCAATAAGACCGGAACACGGGTCCCCGTCCAGGCCATGATCAATTTTATCATGGTTGATTCCCTGAACGGGACGGTCCAGTTCGGATCGGCGCTGGCAGCCGGTTACAACGGCGTTGGCGGGACGACCATGGACGGAAAGATCAGCAATTACAAATACACGATGATCGGCAAAAAGAAGGATTCCTATTCCATTTCCATGAATTTCATGTCCACACTTGGCTCTTACGATATTACCATGATGGTCAATCCGGAAGGGTACGCAGATGCCACTATACGTGGCAACTGGTCCGGATCTCTCAGTTATCACGGGAAGCTGGTTCCCCCCGAGTTATCAAGAATATACAAGGGCCATCCGGCCTATTAAGCCGGAAGCCCTTTGAGCCGGAAACCCCCGATCCACAGATGCATCAGGGTACAATCCGGTCCATCCCGACTTTTCATAGCAACTCGCGGATCACCCGTCGAGTAATCGGGTTTTCAGTCCAGTTTACTGATCAACAGTACGAATCCCTGATTACCCGTCCAGATCCCGGATCTCCTCCAGAGAAAAGGTCCGGTCCGCCCTTATTCCTTTCATGGTATCCTTGAGGGTGGCGCACTGGTTTTCCAGGTCGTGATAAAAATAGTAGATATAACCGCCGGCAAGAGACTCCTTTAGGAAATCGGCCTTCTCCGTGAGCGAGATGAGTGGTTGTGTATCGTACCCGCAGACCCAGGACATACTGATGTTCCCCACCAGGGGGATCAGGTCGGCAGCATTGACGATGGTTTTCCCCTTGTAACGGATCAGTGCCACTGCCTGTCCCACTGTATGCCCGTCAAACAGCCTGAGACGGATGTCCGGGGTCAGGTCAAATTCCCCTTCAAAAAGTTCCAGCTGCCCGTTTGCCCGGATGGGATTGAAATTTTCTTCCAGGAACGATGCTCCTTCCAGCTTATTGGGGTGCTGTGCCAGTCCCCAGTGCGGGCGGCTGACCCAGTATCGCGCATTCGGGAATACCGAAAGCAGCTTCGACCCGTCCTCATTGTACCGGATGCTCCCCCCGCAATGGTCGAAATGCAGGTGGGTAAGCACCATGTCGGTGATGTCTTCCGGACGCAGGTCCAGCGCGGCAAGCGAGGTTTCCAGGGTCTCTTCCCCGTAAAGGTAGTAGTGGCTGAAGAACTTATGGTCCTGCTTGTCCCCTATCCCGTTGTCAAACAAAATTTTCCGTTCCCCCTCCACAACCAGCAGGCTGCGCATGCTTATCCCGATCATGTTGTTTTCATCGGCGGGATACTGTTTCTGCCAGAGGCTTTTGGGGACGATCCCGAACATGGTCCCGCCGTCCAGCTTCATGTTCCCGCAGGGGACTGTATAAATCTCCATATCTTTGCTTACTTTGTGCCGAGAAGGCAAAGATATTCAAAAATGCGGGTTCATTTCATAGCCATAGGCGGCGCGGTGATGCACAACCTGGCCATCGCGCTGCATCTGAAGGGATACCGGGTGACGGGATCGGACGACGAGATCTTCGAACCGTCGCGGAGCAGGCTTGCTGCTCATGGACTGCTGCCAGAGAAGACAGGTTGGGACCCCGGGAAGATCACACCCGACCTCGACTCGGTAATACTAGGCATGCATGCCCGTGACGACAATCCTGAACTTATAAAAGCCCGCGAGCTTGGCCTCCGTATACAGTCCTTCCCCGAGTTCCTGTACGAGCAGACCCGCGACAAGAGGCGCATCGTAATCGGGGGAAGCCACGGCAAGACCACCATCACTTCAATGATCATGCACGTTCTGAAATACCACGGGATCCGGTTCGATTACATGGTCGGCTCGCAGGTGGAAGGATTTGAGACCATGGTCGGATTGAGCAATGATTCAGAAATTGCCGTGTTTGAGGGGGACGAATACCTGACCTCAGCCCTTGATCGGAGGCCGAAATTCCACCTTTACAAACCGCATATTTCGCTGATTTCAGGGATCTCATGGGATCATATGAATGTTTTCCCGGGGGAAGAGGATTACCTGGAACAGTTCCGGATCTTCATTGAGAAAACCGAGGTCGGTGGTTCCCTGGTCTATTGCATGGAGGATGAGATCCTGAGGGATCTTGTCAGGATTTCGGGCCGCATCCTGGATTACATCCCCTACCGGGAACACCCGGCAGAGATCACCGGGGGAACAACATACCTCCTTGACGGCGGGAACAGGTATCCCCTGAAGATATTCGGTCATCATAACATGCAGAACATCAGCGGGGCCATGACCGTATGCGAGCTGCTGGGCATCGGCCATGAAGACTTTTATCGGGCCATCGTTTCCTTTTCGGGGGCCGGAAGACGGATGCAGCTGCTGGGCGAATCCGGAGAGAATGCCGTTTACCTTGACTTCGCCCATGCCCCGTCAAAGGTGAAAGCCACCACCACCGCCCTGAGGGAACAGTTCCCCGGCCGGCACCTGACGGCCATTCTGGAGCTACACACCTTCAGCAGCCTGAACAAGGATTTCATGCCTCGATACAGGGGTACAATGGAACCGGCCGATGATGCCATGGTTTATTTCAATCCCAGGACCGTGACCCATAAAAAACTCCCGGAGATCAACTCCCGGCAGATCCAGGCTGCCTTCGGCAAAAAAGGTCTCATGGTGTATGACGATGCGGACAGGCTTATCCGGGATCTCCTGGCAAATCACCGGGAGAAAAATAACCTGCTGATCATGACTTCCGGCAACTTCGACGGACAGGACCTGGAGGGCCTGGCTGAAAGGATGCTTGAGCAGGACAAACCGGGTGGATCCTGATTGATGTTGACCACATCCGTATCATTGAATTACCGGTCCGGTCCGGCATTATTTACGCGATCACAGCTGAAAATATTATGATCCTCTCTGAGTAGCTGGACCTGCCGGTTTTAACGAATATTTTACGATTCAACTCCTTGCCAACAAATAAAATTCGATTATATTTGCACCGCCGAACAAAAAACGGTCCGTTCGTCTAGGGGTTAGGACGCCAGGTTTTCATCCTGGTAACAGGGGTTCGATTCCCCTACGGACTGCATAAGGTCAGGGAGAGTCAGTGTGGCTCTCCTTTTTTGTTTGTCATAACCCGATGGAATCGAACCCCCGCCAGCGCTCCATCCCTGCATCCTGGCTCCTCCCTGAAATGCTCCACTGGAGCATTTCTTAACGGTCGGCCCTCCTACGGACTGCATAAGGTCAGGGAGAGTCAGTGTGGCTCTCCTTTTTTGTTTGT
>CAYSJH010000067.1:0-24218 GCA_964431315.1 uncultured Bacteroides sp.
GCCGGGTTTTTCAGGGCGGCGGCTACGGTCTGGAAGCTTATGGTGAAAAGTGAAATGACCATAGCAAATGCGAAGGACAGCAGGAACGGGGCGATGCCAAGGTCGATCCGGTAAGCAAAGTCGTTCAGCCAGTTCCGGGTGAAGTAATACGATACGGGCCAGGCGAGCAGGGTCGCAATGCCGATCAGGATTGCCGTCTCTCTTGATATCAGTCGAACCACCTGAAACGCATTGGCCCCCATAGCTTTGCGGATCCCGATCTCCCTGGTTCGCTGCTCCGTGGTGAAGGCCGTCAGTCCCAGGAGTCCCAGCGATGCCACGAAAATCGCCAGTACCGAGAATACAAGAAAGATCATCCGTGTCCGTTTCTCCTGCTCGTATTTTGATGCAAAATCATCGTCAAGGAAAAAATACTGGAAAGGCTGATCGCTGGTAAATTCCTCCCAGACTTTCCCTATCTGTTTGACCGTTCCCTGCATGTTCTGAGGTTCCAGCCTCACGGTAAGGTAAGGCACCCAGTTCCAGTTACGAGGCATGACCTGGATCATATAAGGCCGGATCTCGGTGTGCAGGGAGGCGATATGAAAATCCTTAATCACCCCAATGACAGGCAAATAGTTATATTCTCCTTCCCTGATCTGCACGAACCTGGTTTTCAACGGTTCCTTGATCGAGAAATTCCTGACTGCCGACTCATTGATAACAATGCTCGCACTGTCGGATGCATGGTCCATGTCCAGGAACCGTCCTTCCTTGATGGTCAATCCGTAGGTAGCAGGAAAATCAAAGTCCGTCCAGCACACTTCCAGCAGGAAAGTCTGGTCCAGGGGCCTTCCTTCCATCATAAACCCGTTGTAGTTATTGGTATGCCCGGGGACCATGGTAGAATACGTCGAAGATACCACGCCCGGTATTTTCGCGATTTCCTGTTTAAAAGCATCAATTTTATCCCGGCCGATCTCGCTGAATCTTTCCAGTACCAGCAACTGGTGCTGGTAGAATCCCAGGTTCTTGTTGACCAGGAAGTTCAATTGCCTGCTGATCACCAGGGTTCCCAGGATGATAAAAATGGATATGCCGAACTGGAAGACCACCAGGATGCTGCGTAAAGTACTGCTCCGGGTGCCTGCTTCCAGCTTCCCTGTCAGCACGGCAATTGGACGGAAAGAAGCCAGGAAAAAGGCCGGATAGGCCCCTGCCATCAATCCCACGATCAGGGCGAAGCCAGCCAGCACCGGTATGGTATACCAGTTTCCGAAATAATCAAGCGACAGGTTTACCTGTGTACGGCTCTGGAATACCGGGAGGACCAATTCCACTATCAGCAGTGCAAGCATGAGGGCTATCAGGACCATGATAAACGATTCGGCAAGGAATTGCCAGACCAGCTGCCCCTTTCCCGATCCCATCACCTTCCTGAGTCCTACTTCCCTGGCCCGCCCGGCCGATCGGGCAGTGGACAGGTTCATGAAGTTGATGCATGCGATGAGGATGATGAACAGCGCGATCAGGGAAAAGATGTATATGTATTTCCGGTCACTGGAGGGCCTCATTCCGTGCTCAATATCGGTATTCAGGTGAATGTCCAGCAGCGGCTGGGCCTGGACACGGTAAAAATTCCCCGTGGCTTCCCATTCCTCCAGGCTTATCCCGATGTACTTTTTGATCTCCGGTCCCACGTATTTCCTGGTGACCACATCGAGTTTTTCATTCAACACATCGAGATCCATAACTTTGTCCAGAAGAAGGTAGGTATAAATATTATTGCTGGTCCATTCATTCTGCGCTCCCCTCCATGAACTCCTGAAATCCACCACGATATCGCACCCGATATGGCTGTTGGGGGGGATGTCTTTCATGACCCCGGTAATGGTATAGTCCGTGCTGTCGGAGAACACCTTGAGCACTTTCCCCATGGGATCCGCACTGCCGAAATACTTTCTGGCGATGCTTTCCGAGATGACCATGCTGTGCGGCTCCGACAGGGCCTTTGACGGATCCCCGCTGACGAGGGGGAACGAGAAGATCTCGAAAAATCCGGAGTCTGCCCAGTAAAAATTATCCTCAAGGAAGGTCCGGTCCCCCACCCGGATCAGAACGTTGTCCCATGGATCCACCCTGCAGAAGTTCTCCACCTCCGGTACTTCATCCATGAAGATGGGTCCCTCGGGTACGGCAGTATTGGCACCTGAAATTTCCGATTCCCCGAGGTTGCCATTGAGCCACAGACGCACGATGCGGTCGGCTTTCTGGTGGAAGCGGTCGAAACTGCTTTCATAGATGACAAACAGGGTAATGAGGATGCTGCAGGCAATGCCTATGGCAAGACCCATTACATTGATCAGTGCATAGGCCTTCTGCCGATAAATGGAGCGGATCGCGACTTTAATGAAATTCCTGAACATTCCGATGAGAGTGGATTTGTAAAATTAGCTATAATTTTTTTACATGGGTTTTGGCCGTAGTCTGTTTCTAAGACGAATTTATGCCCGGTGTGTTACAATTAATCATTCATATCTAAGGGATTCAGCCGGATTCCGGAGTGCTGCACTCCAGGCCTGAAATGAGACGGTGATCAGGGCAATGAGCAGAGCCCCCAGAAAGGCCAGGAAAAACAGTCCGGGTCCCAGTTTGATCCGGTAAGCATACGATTCCAGCCAGTTGCTCATGAAATACCAGGCTGCAGGTACGGAAATGAGTGCTGCGATCAGTACGAGGATGATCGTTTCCCTTGACAGTAACCGAACGATGGTGAGCACATCCGCCCCCATAACCTTGCGCACTCCGATCTCCCTGGTTCGTTGTTCCGTATTGTAACCCGCCAGGCCCAGGAGTCCCAGGCATGCCACCAGTATGGCCAGTATGCTGAACACTCCGAAGATCTTTCCGGTGCGGATTTCTTCTGAATACATGAGTGCAAAGTCATCGTCCACAAAAGTATATTCAAAGGGCTGGTTATTACTGAATTCCTTCCAGGTTTTTTCGATTTCTTTCACAAGGGAAGATACGTTTTCCGTCCTTATCCTGACCGTCAGATAACCTCCCCAGTTCATTCCTTCATCCTTGTGTATGAATATGTAGGGAAGTATCTCCGTATGAAGCGATTCATAATGAAAATCTTTTACCACGCCCACGATCCGGTGATAGACTCTTTCTTCCGGCGTCCGGCCGGGTTCAATGAGCCGGAGGCTCAAAGGATCTTCCAGGTTAAATGCCCGAACGGCCGCTTCGTTCACAACGGCGTTCGTGCTGTCTGAGGCAATTTCGGGAGAAAGGAACCTGCCCTGAACCATTTCCAGCCCATAGGTTTCGGCAAAATCGAAATCCACCCAGTTCGTAGCCAGGACTGGGGAATGTTCGAATGGTTGTCCCTCGATCATATAGGCGTTTGTATTATTGGTATGTCCCATAATCATGGTCGAATTGCTGGATGCCAGCACACCCGGCATTCTTCCGATCTCCTGTTTGAAGGTTTTGATATGTTCAATCCCGATGGCTCCAATGCGGTTGATAATAAGCATCTGTTCCTTTACATAGCCAAGGTCCTTATTCAGCATGTATCTGATCTGTTTGCCTACTACCAGGGTACAGATTATGATGCCGATGGAAATGGCAAACTGGAAAACCACCAGTATATTTCTCAGCCATCCGGTTTTCATTTCCGTGGAAAGTTTTCCGGATAATACTGCCAGGGGTTTAAAGGAAGAAAGGTAAAATGCCGGGTAACTGCCTGCCAGCAATCCCACCAGTATGACCAGAACGATCAGCATGGGAACAACCAGGTAATTATTATAGTGATTGGCACTCAGGTCAAGTTGAACCATATTGTTGAAGGATGGAAGAAGAAGGTATACCAGGATAATCCCGGCGATCATTGCGATCGCGGTAAGAAAAACGGACTCCCAGAGGAATTGGCCGGTAAGAAGCGCCCTGGATGATCCGAGTACTTTTCTCATGCCCACTTCCCTGGCCCGGTTCGCAGAGCGGGCTGTGGAAAGGTTCATGAAATTGATACAGGCGATGGCGAGAATAAATACAGCGATGAGTCCGAAGATATAGATGTACTTTTTTTCATGCGGTTGTTTAAGGCTCTGTTCGACATCCGCATCCAGGTGTATGTCCTTAAGCGGCTGCAGGTACATCCCGTAACTGTTTCCCTGTTCCACCCACTGATCAAGCTGCACGCCAAGAAATTGCTCCAGTTCGGGTCCTATGTATTTAAGCATCACAGGCTGGATCTTTTCGGTCAGCAGGTTTACATCAGCTTCCGGAGTAAGCAGGAAATAAGTATTGATATTATGGCTCAACCATATGGCACGGCCGTCATCTTCACGGCTGTTAAATGAAACCAGGAAGTTGAAGAACATATGGCTGTTTTCAGGGCAATTTTCGACAACCCCTGTTACCCGGTAAAGAGAGCTGTCATTGAATACGGCTATGGATTGACCCACCGGGTCCTCGTCCCCGAAATACTTGCGGGCCATATCCCGCGTCAGCACAATTGAATTTGGTTCAGTCAGGACCTTATCGGGATGGCCTGACAACAATGCATAATCGAAAATCTGGAAGAAAGAGGAGTCGGCCCAAATCATACCATCCTCGATAAAGGTTTGATCACCATGCCGGAAAAAAACATTCTCCCGCACATCCAGCCGGCACGCATTAATGATCTCGGGGAACTCTCTCATGAAGGCTTCTGCAGTCGGTATAGCCGTATGGGCCATGTTCATTTCCTGCTCACCAATTTTTCCCCGCACACAGAGCCGGTAGATCTGATCACGCTTTGAATGAAAGCTGTCGTAGCTTAACTCATGGATGATGAACAGGGTGATCAGCATGCTGCTCGCAAGCCCGACTGCAAGTCCCAGTACATTGATCAGGGAATAGATCTTCTGCCGCCAGATGGAGCGGATCGCGATTTTGATAAAATTCTTGAACATTTTACAGGAGTAAGGTTTGGGCTGAAAGGATTGCCGGATATAATTAGAGACATGGTTATTCGTATTGCAAGGCTTCCACCGGATTGGCTTTGGCAGATCGAATGGCCTGGTAGATCACCGTAATAAGGGCGATAGCCAGGGCGAGGATGGCTGCCAGGAAAAAGATCCAGGCTTCAATGTTTATATGATAATAAAATTTCCCGAGCCAGAGTTTCATTCCCAGGTAGGCCACCGGGAATGCGATCAGGTTGGCCCATATAGCCCACTTGGTGAATTGTATGGACAACATCATGGTGATCCTGGGCATGGAAGCACCCATGGCCTTGCGGATACTGATTTCCCTTGTCCGCTGCTCTGCCGCGTGCAACGCCAGGCCGAAGAGTCCCAGTACAGCAATGAAAATGGCCAGGAAGGTAAAAATGGTGAATATATGGGCCGTGGTTTCCTCTTCATCGTAAAGCGAATCCAGGTAGGCATCCAATAAATAATAATCGAAGGGTTCATCCTTAACGAATTTGTCCCACGCCATCCTGATGTAGGCCAGGGTTTCCTCGGTCTGTTCCCCTGAGATCCTCACCGAAAGATACTGCGGATGGGCCATTTCGGATATCAGCCCGATCGCAAGTGGTTTGATTGGCTGGTGAAGCGATTCAAAATGGTAATCCTGTACAATGCCCTTGATCGTGTAATTTATTTCGTTCCCCATAATACCTATCCCTGAAACCTGCATCCCGACGGGATTCCTGACCCCCATTTCCCTCGCGGCCGTCTCGTTTATCAGGATGGAATTGCAACAGGCGCTGTCGCTGCGGTCAAAGAAGTCCCCGGCGATCATGTGCATCTGCATGGTATTCATGAAATCGAGGTCCGCTTCCATGGGTCGGAGATAGATGAGCCTTCCCCCGTTCAGGCTGTCGACCCGGAAGGGGTACTGCTCAAGTGTTCTGCCCGGGATTCCCACCGACACGGATGCCGCATTGATACGCGGATGCTTCAGGAGTATTTTCTTGAATTCCTCCCGTTTATCCTGGAGGGCATAGGCCCGTTGTACCACCACAATATTATTCCGGTTGAAACCCAGGTTCGATTCCCTGAAAAATCTGACCTGCTGGATAATGATCATGCTCGAGATAAACAGGACGATGGAAACCGTGAACTGAGAGAGAACCAGGAATCCCCTGAGCCGGGTGCTGTACATTCCTTCGAAATTCCTTCCTTTCAGGATATTCAGCACCTTGAACGATGAAAGGTACAGGGCCGGGTAACTGCCGGAAAAGATACCGATCAGCAGGGCTCCCAGGAGAAAAACCGGTATCAGCCAGAGGTTGCTGAAATAGAAAATGTCCAGGTTCTTGCCCGTGTAAGCATTGAAGGGTCGCAGCATCAATTCCAGCACCACAAAGGAAAGGGCCAGCGCAACAAAGGTGTAGAGGACGGATTCCGACAGGAATTGCAGTCCGATCTGCCGGCGGGCAGCGCCCAGTACTTTCCTGATCGCCACCTCCTTTGCCCTTGCGGCCGATTTTGCAGTGGACAGGTTCATAAAGTTCACACAGGCTATGATCAGGATCATCAGGGCAATGGTAATGAATACGTAGATGTAGATCCTGTCCGTGCCCGCCTCGAATTCGCCCTCCGCTTTGGAATTCAGGTGTATATCGCCAAGCGGCTGGAGATAAAAACTATAGTGATCGTCATCGATGAAGCGGGCAGCATTTTCTCCCATGTAGGCGTTCAGGTCTTTAATCAGATAGCGCTCTACGATGCCCGGGAAATAGGATTCAATGGTTTCCGCAGATCTGTCGTCAGCCGCAAGAATATAGGTGCTGACTATTTCAGCCAGCCATTTTTCTTTCTCATATTCATCGAAAATACCGTTCATGGATGCCAGGTAATCAAAATGAAAATGGGAATTCGCAGGCACATCACGGCAGATCCCCGTCACCCTGAATTCCCAGCCGTTATCGAGCGCGATGATCCTTCCAATTGGGTCTTCCCCGTCAAAATACCTGGCTGCCGTACTTTCGGTAAGCACGACCGTTAATTTTTCCTTAAGGACCTTGTCCGGATCACCCTTGACGAGGGGAATGGTGAAAACCTTGAAAAAGGACTCGTCCGCATAATAAAATTCCTCTGCCGAATAATGGATATCCCCGTATGAAACCCGCTTATGGCTTCCCTTAAGGAGACGGACACTCTGTTCGACCTCAGGGATCTCCCTGATCACCGTTTCCCTCAGGGCAAGGGGTGTAATTGCCCCGTCCATGAGGGTGCCTTCCACCTCGGCAATCCGGTTTATCCTGTAGATCCTTTTCCAGTTCTCGTTATAGCGGTCATAACTCAGCTCATCGTGGACCAGGGTGAGGATCAGGATGCTGATGGCAATTCCGACTGCAAGTCCCAGTATATTGACGGCGGAGTGAACCTTGTACTTCAGAAGGTTCCTGAAGGCGATGATGAAATAATTTTTAAGCATACTCATTCCCCCCTCATCGGCAATCATATTTTATGCCATCATGCATATATAATTGAATATGTGGACTTTAATTCTTCAGGATCTAATGGACGGCGGACTGAAATGTCCGTTTCTGAACACCAATGTACGGATGGGAACAGGAAGAGGAACGGGAAATGGACCGGGAACGGCAAAAGAAACGCGACCGCGCCCGGATCTAATCTTCCATTTCTATGTAATTGAACTCGAGTTCAACCGCTTCGGCCAGGTCTTCTCCATCCTCCATCATTTTATCATCACCCTCCTCATAATACCAGTCGATTTTGATGTTGATGCCGTGGCTGATCAGGTTCCTGATGTGGCGAAGCATCATGATGATGAACTTGGATGAAGCCGAATTAAAGTAGGACAGCTGGAAGATCAGGTGCATATCCTGGAATTCGTATCTGTTACCTGATTTCACAATCGATTCTTCGAATCTGGAGAGCCAGTCCAGCGGTTCTTCATAAAATCCGGCAACGTCTTCGGGACGGGACACACCCGAAATTTCCAGTTGTCCCGTTTCAATAATGAAATTCACTTTCGGGGTGAAGTCTGTTGCCGGAATGATCAAGCTGTTCATGGTTCAGTATGTTTAATATGGATGGTTAATTCGTATATGGAATACCCTGCCGCAGCGGGATGGAAGCTGAATTCAAGATCATTGCTGGCAATTTTCGCCATTTCGATAAATCCCAGTCCCGCACCTCCTTTTTCCGTGAACAATCCGTTGGTAATGGTTTCCCTGTAGATTTTTTTCAGTTCGTCCGGGTTCGAGGTATTGATCAGTTTTATTTTTTCCGCCAGGGCCTTTCTGTCTTCTTTACGGACCGGGTTCCTGGAAACCATGATAAACCCGTCATCATTCAGGGTCAGTTCGAACTCCGGCAGGAATTGCGGGTACTCTTGAATGAAATCATCGAAATATTCTGAATATTTATGCACATTCTCGAGCACCTCGATCATGAGGGTCAGGAGTTTCTTATACTGTACCGGCTGTATTTCAAAAAAGCCTCTCCTGTTTTTCAGGTCATGCAGCAACATGCCAATCCTCTCAAAGGTCAGCCTTCCCTTAAACTTAAGTACGGATGTCGTGGTCTGCTTCAAAGTGGCATTTGATCAGATCAGCAAATTAATAAAAAATGGATATTACCCGTAAACTTCAGTCAAACAAAGTATTCTCTTCCTTTTCATATCCCTCGTCCACAGGCAGTTCAGCCTGTCTGGAAGCTTCAACTGCGAGCCGGTCGCAGCGTTCGTTTTCAGGGATGTTATCATGGCCCTTGATCCAGACCAGCCGGATCCTGTGATTGCGGTACAGGGCCAGGAACCTTTTCCAGAGGTCCGGATTCTTTTTCTTTTTGAATCCTTTTCTTTCCCAGTCAAACAGCCATTTCTGGTTGACCGCCTCGCATACGTACCTGGAATCGGAGTAAATGGTCGCGGAGGAGCCTTCGAATTTCAGCTGTTCCAGGGCCACGATCACTGCCAGCAGTTCCATCCGGTTGTTGGTGGTACGCCTGAATCCCCCGGAAATTTCCCTGCGGTGGGTTCCGTACTTCATGACCACCCCGTAGCCTCCAGGTCCCGGATTGCCGCTGGCTGCCCCATCGGTGTAAATGATGATTTTTTTCTCAGTCATGCAGGTCCATTTCTTCGATCAGATGCCGGGCTCCCCCATAGCGGTCAATTAGAAAGAGTATGTACCGTATATCCACGCAGATGCTGCGCTGGTATTGCGGTTCATAGATGATGTCTCCGCTCATCGATTCCCAGTTGCCGTCGAAATTCAGACCGATGATTTCCCCCCGGGCGTTCAAAACGGGACTCCCCGAATTTCCCCCCGATGTATCGAGGTTGGTAAGAAAGCATACCTTCATTGATGAATCCGTGCTGTATGGAGCATAATTTTTTTCCCGGTAGAGTTCTTTGAGCAGGGCCGGCACGGTAAAGTCCCGCTTTGTCGGATCTTCCTTTTCCATGACCCCGGCCAGGGTGGTGAAATAATCATACTGAACCGCATCCCGGGCCCGGTAGCCGCAGATGGTCCCATAGCTCAGGCGGAGCGTCGAATTTGCATCGGGATAGAAGTTGCTGTCGGGGTACATCTCCATCAATCCCTGCACGTAGCTCCTTGAGGCCCGGGCATACCGGTCATCCAGCTCCTCGGACTGATCCACTACCTGGAAATAGGTGCTGTATAGGGCAAATGCCCCGTTGAAGGCAGGGTCCTTGATCAGTTTTTTATGCCGTGGATGATCAAGGAATTTTACGAACCGGGAAGGATCGGCGAAAATGGATTTATCGTACAGGTGTTCGAGGTACCGGTCGATGTCACCCCGGTATTTTTTATAAATGGTGCTGAATATCCCCGGGAAGTAAATGGGCTCTACCCAACGGGCATACTGATTGATGAGTGCACTTGCAACCTTGCGGTCTGTTGCGATATTGAAATCCCTGAAAAAAACCGTCCCCTCAGCCTTCAGGTCGCTGATCATTTCCTCATTTGCTTCCCCGCCGCTATCGGATCCAAGTCCCCTGAAATACAGCGGAAGTGCGGAAGCTGCAAAATCGTAAATTTCAACGGCTTTATGCAGGAGGAATACTTCCTCCAGGTAGCTCAGCGCATTTTCCATCTCCCTCCTTTCCTTTATCACTTCTTCCATTTCCCCCGTGACTCCCCGGTATTTTTCCAGCCGGATCGAATCCTGTTCCATCCAGCTAATAAATTCCTCCTCCTGTGCTTTTCTCCTCTCGGCCACCTTCAGCTGAAAGATGCACCTGTTCTGGCCAATGGAATATTTATAATAATTGCTTAGACGTGAATGTTTTGCAGTGTACTGGATACGCACCAGGTCTTTGGCGGACATGTCCTTTTCGATCAGTTCGAGTGCCGCCTTCCGGATCCGGATCCGGTTTGTATTCTCAACTTCAGCGATCTCCCGCACCCTGGCAGATGTCAGGTACCGGCTGGTGCTCCCCGGGTAGCCCATGACCATGGCAAAATTATTTTCATCATAACCCTTCATGGATACCGTCAGGTAACTTGCCGGGTGATAGGGGATGTTTTCCGGGGTATAGTCGGCCGGTGAACCGTCCGGCGCAGTATAGACCCTCATCAGGCAGAAATCGGCATTATGCCGGGGCCATTCCCAGTTGTCCGTGTCACCCCCGAAACGCCCGATCGATTCAGGCGGTGCGGCCACCAGCCTGATGTCCCTGAAGGTTTCCATGACTACCAGGTAATAGATGCTGCCCTCATACAGGGGCAGGACAAAAGCCTCATAATGCGTATCCCCTGTGTTCTCCCCGATGATCTTTGCGGATGCTTCTTCTATTTCCCTTTCCCTCTCGCTTTCAGTCATCTCCTGGTGCACCATGGCCAGTACCCGTTCGGTAACGTTTTCCATCCGCACCACGAAAGAGATGGTTTTCCCCGGGTTTGGCAGTTCCTCCTCCCGGTTCATCGCCCAGAAGCCGTTTGAAAGGTAATCCTTATCCGGGCTGCTGTGGGATTGTATCTCATCTTCCCCGCAATGATGGTTGGTAAGGATCAGTCCCTCTCCTGAGATCAATCCCGCCGTGCAGCTTCCGTGATCCAGCGCACCGATTGCATTCTTCAGGCTGGTTCCCTGGCTGCTGTATATCTCTTCGGCCGTCAGTTCACATCCCATTTGCTCCATCCGGTCTATATTGAGCTCCTCAAGGAGTGGCAGCAGCCACATGCCTTCGTCCGCGCTGACCGGTCTCATCAGGACAAAGACCGGTACCAGTAGTCCAATCCCCTTGCGAATCATGCAATTATGCTTCATAGGAATGCAATATTAATTTAAATTTAGTGATATCAAAGCAAACGCGGGCCAATTCTCACCAATTGCTTATTTTTGACGCGAAATAATGTCAGCCGTGCAGGATATCCGTGATCTGGAAGAACAGGAGATAAGGGACTTTGTGACCCGGGAAAACGAAAAACCGTTTCGTGCCCGCCAGATCATGGAATGGCTCTGGAAAAACCAGGTGAGGGATTTCGGAAGTATGAGCAATATTCCCCTGTCATTAAGGGAATCGCTCCGTAAAAATTTCAGTTTTTCCTGCCTTGAAAAAGCGACCGAGCAGGTCAGCCGGGATGGTACCAGGAAATATGGTTTTTCGTCTGCCGGCGGATATCTGGCAGAAGGGGTGCTCATCCCCAGCCGCGACAGGGTTACCGCCTGCCTGTCATCGCAGATCGGCTGCCTTCTCAACTGCAGTTTCTGCGCCACCGCCAGGTTGAAGAACCGCAGGGACCTCAGCGCAGGTGAGATCTACGACCAGGTAAGCCTCCTGCAGGAATTTTCGCAGGTTGCGTTTGGAAGGGGACTCAGCAACCTGGTTTTCATGGGCATGGGGGAACCTTTGCTGAATTATGACAATGTTATGCGCTCCATCCATTACATTACCTCGGATGCCGGCATGGGCATTTCGCCCCGCAGGATAACCCTGTCTACAGCGGGCCTGGTCGATGGGATTAACAAAATGGCGGGGGACCGGGTCAAATTTGACCTGGCGGTTTCCCTTCATACCGCCAACAACGACAAAAGAAACCTGATCATGCCGGTGAACAAATCCAATCCCCTGCCGGCTCTTTCGGGCGCCATACAGAATTTCCATAAGCAGACCGGCCTCAGGATCACCTATGAGTACCTGCTCATGAAGGATTTCAACGACAGCGTGGCGGATGCCCGGGAACTTGCCGAATTCTGCCGGATCACCCCCTGCAAGGTCAACCTGATCGAATACAACGAAGTACCCGGCAGTCCCCAGAAAAAAACCACCCCCGAACGCCTCGTCGCTTTCAGGGAATTCCTGGAATCCCGGAACATGGTTGTCAATGTAAGGCGCAGCCGCGGCGAAGACATCGATGCCGCCTGCGGCCAGCTGGCCGGAAGCCGATCCCCCGGCAGCTAAAGATCCATACGCATCAGCTGTAAGCCCTTTCTCATCAATTGAAAGCCCTTATTCTTCAGCCGAAGGCAGGAGTTTGACCAGGTCCCCGATCCGGACCAGCCTGAGTGAAATGGCTGCAATCCCGCCCCACAAAGTCAGCAGGCCGATGCCCAGGTACCAGTTCCCAAGGAATTTTGAACTGGCCCAGCCACCGGCCATGACCAGGGGCAGAAAAAGGGAGAGTTTGAGGATAAAATCAGTGGGTATCCTGAGCTTCAGGCAGTATGTTGCAATGAGTACCTGTCCCACTGCCACGAAAACCTGTGTCACAAGGCATGCGATGGCTGCCCCCCGGGCCATCTGCCTCGGGATCAGGACAAGGTTAAGGACAAGATTGAGGACAACGGCGAAGAATGCCAGCAGGTTCAATTCCCGCAGGTTCCGGTTTGCTGTAAGCAGGGTACTGAAAATATAGGAAACTGAAATGAATGCGAAAGCTACCATCAGCAGGGGAAATATCCGCGAAGATGCCTCCGTATGATCATGGTACAGAAGTCTGATCACATGCCCGGGATAGAATATGCCAATGGCGGCCAGTATAAGGGAGGGGACCAGGATCAGGGTAAGGGAAAGGCTTACCATCTCCTCCACGGATTCCTGGTTCTTCAGCATCCGCGAAAAAATCGGCAGAAGCAGTCCCGCGAAAAGAGTCGCAAACATGTAGGCCGCATCAAGGATGCGGAAGGATTGCGCATAAATGCCCACTTCCTGTTTCCCGTTGGCCAGCATTCGTTCAAGCAGGACCGCGTCAAGCCTGTAATAGAAGAACATCAGGAGGATCAGGATTGCAAAGGGATAACTTTCCCTGAGGATGTAAACGAATTTCTGAATATCGATCTTCAGGCGGAAGTACCTGGACCTGTACAGTACGATTGCGAAAGCCAGTATGGCCGTCATCACATAGGCAGCAGTCTGGGCAAAGATGAACCACTCGATCCGGAAGGTTTTTTCCGTGATGTTCCCCCACAGCAGGAACCCGCAGATTATGATCACCAGGGTCCTGTCCAGCACCGAAAGCAGGCTGTCGGTGCGGAAATAATGAAGTCCGCTGATGTTTGACCTCAGGTACAGGATGAAGGAAGCCAGGAACTGGTTCAGCATAAGGATCCAGAGCAGCCGGAAATGTTCCCTGCCGTACCCGAGGAGGATCCCAACCCCCAGGCAGACTGCCGCATAGACTACCGCAAGGAGGAATTTCAGTCCCACTATGCTTGAAAAGAATTCCGGCAGGCTTTCCGGATCCCTGGCGATGTTCCGGTTGTTGAAATTTGTGATGCCCAGGTCGAGCAGTATGTTCAACAGCAATGAAAAACTGAGAAGGGAATAATAAAACCCGTAGGCATCGGCTCCCACTACATTCTGCACCGTCCGGTCAATACCGAATACCCAGAAGGGCTTGATAAGGAGGTTCAGGGATATGACAAGAACCAGGTTTGTTACGAATTTTCTTTTCATCTTCAAACAAAGATATCGGTTCAAACCGTTTAATTGAATTACAAACTCTATTTTTGTTTTAACATTGCTGCCAAACGCAGAAGGCACTCATGATCATCGCCGTAAATACACGATTGCTGCTCAGAGACAGGCTCGAGGGGATCGGCTGGTTCATGCATGAAAACCTTAAGAGGATCACGGCAGGCCATCCCGAACACACTTTCCTGTTCCTGTTTGACCGTCCCTTTTCCCCTGAATTCATTTACGGCGATAACATACGCCCGCTGGTTGTTCCTCCCCCTACCCGTCATCCCTTTCTCTGGTACCTGTGGTTCGAGAGGATCCTGCCAGGGATCCTGCAAAAGCATGGGGCCGGGATCTACCTCGGACCGGATGGCTACATGCCGCTGCGGACGAATATCCCATGTCACCTGACAATCCATGATATAAACTTCCATCACCGGCCGGGGGACCTGCCCAGGTTTACCAGGAACTATTACAGGAAGTACGTTCCCCGGTTCGCGGAGCGTTCTGTTCGCATTGCCACCGTTTCCGAATACTCAAAAAGTGACATTGCCTCCAGTTACGGCATTGACCCAGGCAAGATCGATGTGGTATACAACGGTGTGAATGAGATCTATGCCCCACTTCCCCCCGAAGAGGCCGAGCGGTACCGTAAACTTCATACCGGGGGCAAACCCTATTTTATTTTCGTGGGAGCCATGCATCCCAGGAAAAACCTCTTAAACCTGCTGCAGGGATTTGACCGTTTCAGGGAAAAATCGGGACTGGATTACAAGCTTGCCATTGTGGGAGAAAAAATGTTCCTGACGGGTGAAATGGAAAAGGTTTACAGGGGAATGAAATTCAGGGATGAGGTTATATTTAAGGGCAGGCTGTCACCGGACGAACTCCGGACCGCACTGGGTGCATCTGTCGGAATGACCTTCATCCCGCTTTTCGAAGGTTTTGGCATCCCGCTGCTCGAGGCCATGCGCTGCGGGATCCCGATCCTTGCCTCGAATGTGACCTCACTTCCCGAGATCGCCGCCGGGGCGGCCATCTATGCCGACCCCCTTGACCTGGAGGAAATTGCTGACGGAATGATGCAGCTTGCCACTGATCCCGCTTTAAGGGCCCGGCTGGTAAAGGCCGGCAGGGAGCGCTCCGGGGAGTTCAGCTGGGACAGGACCTCGGAACTTTACTGGAACTCGGTTTGCAGGGCTATTGATCTATGTTAAAGTCCCATTTGCACAGGAACCGGCTTGAGGCCGGCTGTGACGAGGCCGGAAGGGGATGCCTTGCAGGTCCCGTTTTCGCTGCGGCAGTCATCCTCCCGGAAGATTTTAAAGACCCTGTTCTGAATGATTCCAAAAAGCTTTCCGAAAAAGCCCGTTACCGGCTTCGCAAAATCATCGAGTCGGAAGCCATCGCATTCGGAATTGCTTCAGCAGGTCCGGATGAAATAGATACCCTCAATATCCTGAAAGCATCCATCCTGGCCATGCACCGCGCCATAGCATCCCTGGAAACCAGGCCGGATTATCTCCTGATCGATGGTAACCGTTTCGATCCTTACCCCGGCATCAGCCATACTACCGTTGTAAAGGGGGATTCCATTTACCTTTCCATTGCTGCCGCATCGGTACTTGCCAAAACCTACCGTGACGATTTCATGCGCGCCCTGCACAGGGAATTTCCCCGGTACGGGTGGAACAGTAACAAGGGATACCCGACGGGATCACACCGGAATGCCATCCGGGAATTTGGTCCTACACTCCACCACCGGCGGTCCTTTACCCTTCTGCCTCGCCAGTACAGGCTGAATTTCGACTAGTTCCCCTTGTCTTATGTGGTCCACCCGCAGGATGTAAAAATACAAGTATTTTATCAAATTGAAAACGATATTACTATTTAATACATATATATATACATACTAATTTGATGTATATTTTGAATATTATTGCTTAATATTTATATATAAAATAATATTTAAAGCCTATTTATCTGTTCATTATGAATATTTATTGAATTTCTAAATATTATTCTTTTATACTATTATAAATTTTATGACAAAATCTTATCCTGGACTGATTCATGTTAGAAAAATGTTAATTCTTTGGTCCTTGCTTCATAGCAAATACGGTTATTAATCTCTATTTTTAACAAAGTCTCTTTATTGACCAAGTTCTATTCCTTTGAAGCGAAAGAAACAAAAGGATATCAACCTCAAGAGGATTAACAGACATTGCATTCGGTTCAACAACCGGGAAAAGCGCGTAATTGATGAGTACTGCAGAAAGCATAAGATAATTAACCGATCCAAATTTATGCGGGAGACCATCATAGCGGTCATCCTGCAGGATTATCCCACACTTTTTGAACAAGAGGAAGGCAACCATCTTTTCAGGGCGCAATAGGCAAGTAATCCGGCTCAGGGTAGGAATATTGTTTATTAATCCATTTCATCTTAATTTTGATGCAGCCAAAAACATATACTCATGGCATTCCTGGTAAATGAAACGAAAACCACCCCCTTTGTCCTGATCGATTCAGGTGAGATCACCATAAAAGGCCGTTCAATACCTGAGGATTCTTTTGAATTTTACGAACCGGTGCTGCAGGCCTGTAAAAGTTATATCGAGAAACCTGCGAAGCACACTTCGGTGACCGTTCACCTGGAATATATCAACAGTGGTTCGAAGAAATACCTGACAAATATTTTCAACATCCTGGAGAAAAGCTACCTGGATGGCCATGGATACGACATTACCTGGATCCATGACATTGATGATGAAGCATTGTTAGATCTTGGAAATGACCTAAAAGGGATCATTAAGATTCCAATTTCCATAAAATCCTCCGTGTGACTAAAACACCGGATCCACACAAGATACTTGCCAGGATCTCCTCCTATTTCATCGGTGATTTTATCCTGGATGAAGCAATAAGAAAAACTTTAGCAGAACTTGGCAGACTGGCCTCGGCAGACAGGGCTTACCTCTACCGGATCCATCACAAGGCAAAACTTGCCCATGTTACACATGAATGGCTAAATCCGGCTAATCCCGGGATATCCGGTACGACCGCTTCTTTTGCCCTGGGGGACTTCAAATGGCTTACCGGTCAGATGAAGGAGAGGGACATGTTGCAGGTGGGCAGGCTGAGCGACTTGCCGGCAGAAGCTTCCAACGAAAAAAAGACCCTTCGAAAGCAAAAGGTAAGGTCCTTTATCATTTTCCCTTTACACATTAAGGAGAAACTGGAAGGATACATCGGGCTGGATTACCTGGTTGATACTTACGACCTTAATGCCGACAGGATTGAAACACTTAAGATTGCAATCGACATTATCGGATTTTCGTTTGAGCGCAAACTGAATGAATCCTCCCTCCGGAAAACCCAGTGGCTCTATGAAAGCATTTTCGAGAATACGGGCGCAGCCACCCTGATCATACGTCCGGATACCGGCATTACCATGGTCAATTCAGAATTTGAGCGCCTTTCGGGATACATCAGGAAGGAAGTGGAAGGCAAGATAAGGTTTATTGACCTGGTCGGGAAAAAGAACCAATCCATCTTCAGGCAATACCATCATCTGATGATCAGCAATCCGGATGCAGCACCGAGAAATTATGAGTTTGAATTCATGACTAAAAAGGGGGAAACCCGGACTGCTTTTATGATGGGGTCATCGCTTCTGGATACCAGGAATTGCCTGATCTCATTCATTGACATTTCAGAATTCAGGGAAACAGAAAGGCAGCTGATCCTCGCACGGGACAGGGCTGAAGAATCGGACCGGCTTAAATCGGCATTCCTTGCCAATGTATCCCATGAGATCCGTACTCCCCTGAATGCCATAACCGGCTTTGCAGCCCTGCTCTCTAATCCGAACCTGCACCTCGACAAAAGGGAAAAATACATCCAGCAGATCCTGAACGGAAGCAATGAGCTGATAAGTCTTATCGATAACGTACTTGACCTTTCCCGCGCAGATTCAGGCACATTGATCCCCAGGATCTCGGAATTCCCCCTTAACCCTGTACTTGAAGAAACCCTTGGTTTTTACCAGGACTACAAGCTTCAGCACCAGAAGGAAAATCTGGATATCCGTCTCAAAATACCCGGCAATACAAAAAAGTTACTGGTGAGGACGGACCGGATGAGGCTCAAGCAAATCCTGGCAGACATCCTTGAGAATGCCTTTAAATTCACAACATCGGGAACCATCGAGTTCGGTTATTCAATTTCCGGTGATAAGGGAAATGGCTTTAATCTGCCTGGCCTGCTTTTCTATGTAAAGGACAGTGGTATTGGAATAGCAAAAAAGGACCGGGAAAAAGTTTTTGAACGCTTTGTGAAGATCGTGGAAAAGGATGACCAGCTGTATCCGGGAGCGGGACTCGGACTTGCCGTTGCAAAGGAGCTGGTACAGCTGCTTGGAGGGAAAATCTGGCTGGAATCCAGGCTGGGCAAGGGATCAACTTTTTACTTCACCATCCCTCACAAGTTACATGAGCCTGTAAAGGATGGTAAAAAAACACCTGCCAGGAGCATTCCGGGGGACTGGTCCGATAAGACCATCATGGTTGCCGAAGATACGGAATCCAACTTCCGTTATATTGAGGAAATCCTCGGTTCCATGAATTGCCGGATCATCCGGGCCAGGAACGGAAAGGAGGCCATTGAGCTATTTCAGGCCGGAAAGGACGAAATCGATCTCATTTTCATGGATATCCTCATGCCGGAATGCGATGGGTTCGAAGCTACAAGGGAAATTCATAAAATCCGGAAGGATATTCCGGTGGTTGCACAGACTGCCTTTACCTTTGAGGGAGAACTATCAGATGGGTTGTACGCAGGGTGTTTTAATGACTACATTCTGAAACCATTTAACATTAAAACAATCCGGGATATCATGGAAAAGTACCTTTTTACCGGATAGATACGGGATCAGCCGGATGGGGTGCAGCCGGAAGACGGATCATGACCGTCGTTCCTTCACCTTCCCTGCTTTCAATTTTCATCTCCCCTTTATTCACCGCTACAAGATCCTGGCACAATCTTAATCCCAGCCCGGTACCCTTTTCTTTTTCAGTCCCCGCCGTACTGATCAGTTCATTGCTTCCCTGGATTTCTTTCATTCTTTTTCCCGGAATCCCCACGCCGTTGTCCTCGATTGTGAACAACAATGTTCTCCCTCCTGCTTCCATTGCCGAATGGATGGCAATCCTGCCGCCTTTCCCGGTGAACTTCAGGGCGTTGGAAATGAGATTACGAAAGATGATCTCCAGCAACTCCCGGTCTGCAAAAACCACGGTATTCCCCTCGGTTTCTTTTTCAAGTTTTATGGATTTTTGCCTGGCCATCTCATGGTATAGTTTCAATACTCCATCCATTACCGGCAATGCGTCGAACAATTCCGGATTGTACTTCAACTGGTCTCCCTGGCTCCTTCCCCAGTAAAGCAGGTTATCGATCAGGTTCAGTGCCGAATTGCTTAATTCACGGAAGGAATTGATCAGCTTCTTATTGTCTTCCTGCGATAAGTCGTAGTCCAGCAATACCGAATTCTGCACCAGGCTGGCAACAGGACTTTTCAAATCATGTGCAATGATCGAAAAAACCCTGTTCTTAAAATCAAGTGCTTCCTTCAGTTCCCTGTTCCTCGCTTCAATATGCTCATTCTTTTGATTGATCTCCCTGTTCCTCCGGTTCAATTCAAGGGTTCGCTGGTCAACGAGGTTTTCCAGGTTTTTGTTGATGTATGCAATTTCATCCATAAGCTTTTCCCGCTCCCTGTAAGCTTTAACCCAGCTCCGGATGATCAGAACGGCCTGGATGAACACAAAGATTTGCAGGGCAAAATGTATGGTATAGCTGTCCGAAAGAGAATTCATGGAATTTGCCACCATGATGTCATTAACAAGGGCAGCCAGAAACAGGATCAACCCGGCAAGAAAGAAGGCGTTTTCCCTTTTTCCCTTAAAAATGCTGACGGCGCATGCCATGAGATAATAGAGCAGAATCACCACGATTGCCGGCTCGAAATAATACATTGTGTAAGCGAAAATCCTGACCCTGAAAAACAGTATGACCAGGCCGGACAGGATCACCAGGGCTGTGTTGACCCGGGTTACCCAGAGCATATAGCCGGCCGGGAAAAGGCGGTAAAAATACCACAGAGCCGCGCCGAATGCCATGAAGGTCCCCAGGTACTCAAGCCTTATGATCCAGTCCCATGGAAGATCCAGGACATAATTGACAGGGAATAGGTCCGTATTCATCATCCGGATGAACACCCCGGCCAGAATTAAGGCAAAAGATAGAATTACCCTGTCTTTCCTGTAAAAAATATAGAAGAAGAAAAAGAACAGCGAGAAGGACAGCAGGACACCCAGTGAAATGTAAACGACGAGACGGTAACTTGCCTTGGTCTTAATGATCCTTGCCGGGGAGCCGATCTGCATGGATTTCCAGAATCCTCCCCTGCGGTGCTGAAAGTTGGAAACATGCAAAAGGATTTCCAGGGTATCCGAGACCGGTCTATACACGGTTATTGCAGGGAAGTAACCCGCTTCACTTGTCGCTTCTGAAGTCCCCGGCCGTCCATTTGTAAGGATCTCCCGTCCATCAAGGAAAAGCCTTACTGCTGCATCGAAGACAGGGATGTCGAATCCGATGTCCCGGTTAAATCCCTCTGGCAGTAATACCTGCAGGCGATAAGTGGCATAGCCCGTGCCCGTGAAGGAGTACTCCTCATTGCTGTAATCGATCCAGTAGCCGGGAACTTTGCCGTACAGGGTGGGTTTGGGCGGATCAGGGAGATGAAATGCTGCAGGCGGGACAAATTGCTCCCAGTAGAATTCCCAGAAGCCATTCAGTTTAATGTAGGATTCTTCGTTGAAATCATAGTCCCTCAAATCCAGGATCCCCCTGGAAGGAGGCTCCCAGCCCTGGGTCATTCCGGCAACGGTAAACAGAAGGAACAGGCCGGTCAAGCGAAATTTTAAAAGGGAATTCATACGCTCAGCCCTGGAAACCAATTTTTACAAATCAAATGAAAAATAGCGCATGCGCATGGCTGTCGTGGATGAGATATATCACCTTCGATCGACAATTGTATCACCCTCCATCGACGATTGCATTATCCAATGCAGGAGCATCACCGGCCCGGACCCGGGTGTTCCAGGGCATATGAAAAAGAACCCTGTTTTTTTGCGATTACAATTTCTTATAGTACCTTTGCACTCTGAAATCTTGCGGGGTGGAGCAGTTGGTAGCTCGTTGGGCTCATAACCCAAAGGTCGTAAGTTCGAGTCTTACCCCCGCTACTAAAGAAAGCCTGGATCGAAGATCCGGGCTTTTTGTTTTCAGGCCCGTCAAGAACCTGTTCTTGTAAGGGACTGGAAATAAAAAGAACGATGTGAGCGAAGCGAACACTGGCTTTCTTTTTTAAAGCACCCCAAAACGGACTCGCGATCCGCCGTAGCCGAAGGCGAAGGCGGAGAGCAACACTGCCCCCGCTACTAAAGAAAGCCGCATTCTCCAGTATTTACAAGGGTTTGCGGCTTTTTCTATATATGCCTACTGAAACTGGAGATTCCAATAACTTAAGACTAGGAGATACTGTTATCAGTACTTTATCTGCCACATGGGTGAAATTCCTTCAACTTCTAGGGAATCCATTTTCTCCCCAAATTGCATCTTTAAATTCTCAACAAGTTTCATAGATGCATGAGTAACATAAATATCTGAATATTCTGTATCAAGAAGCATCTTTTCTACATTTCTAATATCGGGAGAGGCTCGGAGAATATCAATATTCTCTGATTGGCATTCATTCATTATAACCATAAATCCCCCCACAGCTCGCACACCCGGCCCTGCCATTGAATAATCAGTTATTAATAACGGGTGCCTTGCATTTGAGTATAACTGTGCATCCTTAATTTGAGCAGACCAATTACCTCCATCAAAACATCTAACTTTTGATATAAGAAAAATGGAAATAAAGCCAACGATAACCAAACCAATATAAATACCAGCATAAATAAGTTTTCCCTGTGTAATTTTTTTACTTATTAAATACACTACAAATAATAATATTACGATAAAATTAATTGCTTGATACCTGGATATTAATGACATTCCTGTATTTCTAACTATATCAGATATTAAAAAAAACAAGAGATATGGTAAAAAGATGAGTACAAGAAAATATGCAACTTTACGGGGTGCTTTTTTAATTGTATAAATTATTGAAGACAATATGAGAATAAGGATAATTACAGGCGCTACCAGCTGAATGTAGTTTCCTTTGAAATCAAATTCTAATATTCTAAATAAAAATTGTACTAGGTCTCTGTGCCACATAAATATAGTAGTAAATCCATTGCATTGATATAGTAACAATGTTATAAAATTTTGATTCCTATCAAGGATATTATGCCATGACAGAGAGGTGGTAATTTCTGCACGATTATTGATTAATGAGATGATCCATGGTAAATATGCTGAAAGAATAATGATCAAATTGACGCTAAAAGTGATTCGAATCTCCTTTTTAAAGAATATGATGTAAAGAAAGTGCCCGAAAATGATCAGGCCAGACAAAACAGATGCGTACAAAGTCAGTATTCCTACTACTGAATATCCTATCCACCATTTTAGTTTTTTATGTTCAATTGCCTGAAGAAAAAGATAATGAAGGAAAACAATTAAGAATACCAATAAAGTATTATACCGGGCTTCATGAATATAATAATGAAAAAAAGGAGAAATGGCATACAAACTGATTGCTATCCAACCGGCCAGATTGGATTTAAAAAGAGTTTTAGCTAACAGGAACAGCAATGGAAGTGTTAATAAGAAGATAAATACATTAAATAATCGATAGCTTATTTCATTATCTCCGGCAATTCTGTACCAGATCATTAAGAAGGTATAGTGCAAAGGATTCAAATTTGTTGAGGCATACAAGCCTTTCAGTTCTGATGCAATTGATAGATTTTGCTTTTTGAGATGTATCTGATCATTATAATAGCTTATGTTTTTTATCTCATTTACTGGTATGTCAAGAATTTGGTTACCAGATGTATGTCGAATTGTTGCAACTTCATCATACCAGAATAAGTGGTAGTCTATGTGATACAATTTCAGAGATGCCCCCATAGCCAAAATAACTATGTAGAACCAAGGTTGAAGCAAAAAATGTTTAATTGCCTTCATTCCTGTTGGGATTAGATTTGAGTAAACAAGTTACGATAAATTACACCTAACTGTCCGTGTTAGGGTAGAAAGGTCAAAGCACCCCTCCCTGGACTCGCGATCCGCTGTAGCCGCAGGCGAAGGTGGAGAGCAACACTGCCCCCTACTAAAAAACAGAGTGAGTGTTATGGAAAGTAAAAATGAGGAGTATACTATCCCGGAGACACTGGTCACCAGCAAGATTTATATGATTCGCGGTAGAAAGATCATGCTCGATAGAGATTTGGCAGAGCCTTATGAAGTTGAAACCAGGGTGCTGAACCAGGCGGTAAATAGAAATATAGAAAGGTTTCCGGAGGAGTTCATGTTTCAATTGACTCAAGAGGAATATGAAATCTTGAAATCACACATTGTGACATCAAGTTGAGGCGGTACACGTAAAATGCCATTTGCTTTCACGGAATATGGTGTGGCCATGCTTTCCAGTGTACTACGTAGCAAGAGAGCCATTCAGGTAAACATTCAAATCATGCTGGTATTCTCTAAGATCAGAGAAATGTTGTTGGATAAGCTTAGTATGAAACTTGACATTGAAGAAATCAAGCAACGTTTAAACAATCAGAATAAAAGCCTTGAGCTGATATTTACCTATTTGGATGAACTCATAGAAAAACAGAAAAATCCTCCTCCTCGAAAACAGATAGATCATAAAAGGAAGTCTGAAGAATAGGATAGGATATTATAGGCTCAAAAAATCTATGATATTGATCATATCTCTCACCAACTCAAGGTTAGATATTTCAATCGCCTTGTCTACGAGAGAAAGCCTTGCGCATCCCCGCAGGGCTTTTTTTATGGGATCGAGCCATGCTTGCATGAGCGAGAAGACATGAAAAAAGAACTGAAGGAGCGTAGCGACTTAAGGTTTCTTTTAGTAAACCAACCCCCGCTTGGACTCGCGAGTCCGCCTGTGGCGGATGAGCAACACTGTCCCCGCTGCTACAGAAAGCCGGGCGTACGAAAGTACGCTGGGTTTTTTGTTTTCCACCCCCATAAGGAACGCGAGCGAAGCGAGCAATCCTAATAATGAACTCACCCCCCTTCTCCATTTTTTCACCCTGATTCCTTTGATCACATAAATTTAATTGACT
>CAYSJH010000068.1:0-23476 GCA_964431315.1 uncultured Bacteroides sp.
TGTTCCATTACTTTACCCAGAACGCCATTTACCGGGAGGATATGTGGAAGGCCTATGTCAAGGTAAACCGGGCCTACGCGGAAGAAGCCATTCCCCACCTGGAGCCGGGGGACAGGATCTGGATACACGATTACCACCTGCTGCTGCTGCCCCGTATGATAAGGGAAAAGATCCCCTCGGTATCCATCGGGTTCTTCATGCACATCCCCTTCCCTTCCTACGAGATCTTCCGGCTCCTGCCCTGGAGGAAGGAGATACTGGAGGGACTCCTCGGTGCAGACCTGGTGGGATTCCATACCTATGACTACGAGAGGCACTTCATGAGCTGTGTCCGCCGCCTGCTCGGGTACGACTCCGTTTTTAACCGGATCCACCTCGAGGAAAGGATCGTGAAGGTGGATTTCTTCCCCCTTGGCATTGATTACAAAAAATTTTCGGAAGGCGGGAAAAAAATCTGCCGGGAGGAAAATGCCAAGGGACTGACGCGGGAACTGATGGACCGGCGGCTGGCAGGCGGGGATAAAAAAATCATCCTTTCCATCGACCGGCTGGACTATACCAAGGGAATAGCGGTCCGCCTCAGGGCATTTGAGCATTTCCTTCAGACCTGCCCGGAATTCCACGAAAAGGTCAGCCTGCTCTTTTTTGTCATGCCCTCGCGGGAATCGATGGAGCAGTACAAGATACTGAAACGGGACCTGGATGAGCTGGTCGGCCGGATCAATTCGACTTACGGATCGCTTTCCTGGATGCCGGTCTTGTATTTCTACAGGCAGCTCGATTTTGAGGAAAGGATGGAGCTGTACTGCCAGTCCGACATCGCCCTGATCACGCCGATCCGGGACGGGATGAACCTGATCGCCAAGGAATACCTGGCCACCCGGGAAGGCCGCAGCGGGGTGCTGATCATTTCCGAGATGGCCGGTGCCTCTAAGGAACTCTCGGAGGCGCTCATCGTCAACCCGAACAACCAGCTTGAGATCAGCACATCCATTCGCAGCGCACTGCTCATGCCCAAAGAAGAGCAGGTGCAGGGAAACCGGGTGCTCTGCGAGCGGCTGAAAAATCATGACGTGGAGCGATGGGCCAATGACTTCTTCCAGAGCCTGAAACAGGTGAAGGAGATCCAGGAAATCAAACTCGCCCGCAAGTTCACTCCCAAGACGATGCAGAACCTCAGCCGGAGCTACTCGGAAGCAAGCAGGCGCATCCTGTTCCTGGATTATGACGGGACCCTCATGGGATTCAACAAGGACCCCCAGAAGGTCAACCCGGACGGGGAACTTTATGAAACCCTCCGGAAACTTGCAGGGGTCAAAGAAAATAAACTTGTGATCATTTCGGGGAGGGACAAGGAGACCCTGGGCCGGTGGTTCCCTGCAGAGGAATGGAACATAGATATCGTGGCCGAACACGGAGTATGGTTCAGGGAACCGGGAGGGGACTGGAACATGATCGAACAGATAAATAAAGAATGGATGGAGAGCATCCGGCCCATCCTGGAGTTCTACGTCGACCGCACACCGCGTTCCTTCATCGAGACCAAGAATTATTCGCTGGTCTGGCATTACCGCGATACAGATCCCGACCTTGGCAGCCAGCGCTCATGGGAACTTAAGGACGAGCTGAAAGCGCTGGTTGCCAACCTCAACCTGGAGATCATGGACGGGGACAAGGTCATCGAGATCAAAAATTCAGGGATCAACAAGGGCCGCGCCTCCTTGATCAAGATCGGCGATATCGAATACGATTACATGCTGGCGATCGGGGACGACTGGACGGACGAATACACCTTCGATTCACTGCCGGATAAGGCTTACACCATAAAGGTCGGCACTAAAACGACCAAAGCCGATTATTACGTGGAGGGGGTCCGTGACGTGAGGAAAATACTTGTTGAACTTGCTGGACTGGCCGGAACCGGAAGCTGATCCATGGCAGCATTCAGAAAAGATATTCAATACTACAAGTTCAGTGCCTACGGGTTCCTGAAGAACCTGCGCTTCTTCGAGCCCTTCCTGATCCTTTTCTTCCTTGAAAAGAACCTCAGCTACTTCCAGATCGGGATTCTCTACACCCTGAGGGAAGTGACCCGGAACCTGTTCGAGATCCCGGCGGGAGTGGCGGCCGACGTCCTTGGCCGGAGGCGGACCATGATCAGTTCCTTTTCACTTTATATCGTCTCGTTCCTGATTTACTCCGTTTCCCGGTCCCTGCTGGTCCTTTCCGCCGCCACGGTTGTATTCGGACTGGGAGAGGCGTTCCGGACGGGCACCCACAAGGCCATGATCTTCGATTACTTGCAAAGGCACGGCTGGGAGGACCAGAAAGTGCATTACTACGGCAACACCCGTTCATGGTCCCAGGCCGGTTCAGCCCTTTCCGCCCTGCTGGCCGCGGCCATGGTTTTTCACTCGGGCCGCTATATCAATATTTTTCTCTATTCCACGGTGCCCTACATTCTTGGATTACTGCTGATAATGAGCTATCCTGCCTGGCTCGACGGGAAAGCCGAGTCACTGAAAACCCTCGACATCCGCAAAACCACCCGGGAGACCCTCAAGGGTTTCTGGCTGTCGGTCCGGACCCCCGGCATTCTCAGGGGCATGATGAACGTCTCCTCGCACGGAGGTTATTACCGCGCCGTGAAGGATTACCTTCAGCCCGTGATCCAGACCCTCGCCCTCGGCCTGCCCTTCCTGGTGAACCTTGACACCGAGCGAAAATCAGCCCTGCTGATCGGCCTGATCTACTTTATGATCTACCTTCTGTCCGCGGCCAGCAGCAGGTATTCCGGGTCTTTTGCAGGGAGGTTCGGGGCACTCGCAACCCCGCTGAACCTGACCCTGGCGGCAGGTTTCTCCGCCGGTGCACTGTCGGGTTTCTTTTACACGCGGGACCTGATGCTGATGTCCGTGGTATTTTTTGTACTGGTATACCTGGTGGAAAACCTCAGGCTGCCTGCCGGGATCTCATGGTTCACGGAGAAGCTTGATCCCGGGATCCTGGCCACGGTCCTTTCGGTTGAATCACAGGGAAAATCGCTTTTCACGGCGGTCATCGTCCTTGCCATGGGCTTCCTGGCCGACCGCTGGGGACCCGGCACCGCATTGCTTTCCGTATCCGTGTTCATGCTGGTTTTCTCCCCGGTCCTCTGGATCCGCGAAAAGAAAGGGTCACCTTGAGATTCCGGCTGTTCAGAAGCCGATCGGCTTTTCCCTGTCCCTGCCCGAGGCTGCGCCGTACCAGTCCACATTCCTGGAAGCGTACATGATCAGGGCCATGGCTGCAAAAAGGCCGACACTGCCCATGAGCAGGGCATAATCCTGGAGCTGGATCAGGCAGTACAGGAAGGCATACAGGACCACCAGGCAGAAGGCCAGGACCAGGGTCAGTCTGGTATTCCTGAAAACGCTGACCGAATAGCCACTTATGAGTCCCACTACCGCTGCGGCAGACACCAGGTAGGCCAGGTTGAAACCGATCTGTTCGGCGAGGGAAAGCAGAAGCACGTAGAAAATGCTGATGCTGAGTCCCACCAGGAGATACTGGATGGGATGTATCCTCTTCCTGTTCAGCACCTCTGTGAAGAAAAAGATCATGAAGGTCAGGGCGATGAACATGATGGCGTACTTGGCCGAACGCATCGTCTTCCGGTACTGGTCCACCGGCAGTATCAGGTCCACCCCGAAAGCAGCCTCACCCGTCCTGTATTCGCTGTCTTTCCAGGCTTGCGGAAAATTCCGGTTCAGGTGGAGCACCTTCCAGCCGGCCGTGAAACCCGAAGGAGAAACCTCCCTTTCATCTGGCAGGAATGCCCCGTCAAATTTCGGGTGTCCCCAGGATGATTCCATCCTGACGCCGGTGACCCTGCCGACCGGGGTAAAGAACAGGGATGAGCTTCCGTTAAGGACCATTTCAAACCGGAAATCATATTTGTCCCCCTGGCCGAGGGGTACCCTGGCATGGAAGCCGGATGCATCGATGTCCCTCGCCGGGATCCCGGACTCGACCCCGAGCGTTTCCCCGTTCCACTGAAGACGGAGGCTGTCACGTATGCCCCTCATGTCGGATACCCCGACCTGCAGGAAGGCATCCCGGAACAGGACATCCCCGTCCTCAAGCTTCAGGACACCCGGATCGGGGGACAGGAAACTCCCGTCGACCAGGAGCCGGGAACGGTAAACCACGGTTTTATAGATCCCCCTGTAACGGATCTCCGGTTCCACCCTGGCGCTGATGTTCAGCTCCTCGGGCAGGAAATGGGCATAGCGTATCTCCCGGTAGGTCTTTTCGTCCGTTTCAATGGTTTTGTAGTAGGGGATGCTGAGAACGGGACCGTTCAGGGTCTGGCTGCCGCCCCATTTCGATCCGATTTCGGCAACCACGTCGGCCTGGGTCTGTTCCCTTTCCCTGATGAGATCACGGATCAGGGCCCCGGGGATCAGCATGGCCAGGATCAGGATGCCGACAACCATTAATTTGAAACTGAGAGAGTGCCAGAAGGGATTGCGCTTTGGTACGGGGACTTCCATGACTTCGGGATTATGGGGTTTTGGGAAAAACGTTGGCGGGGGACCGGTTATTGTATCCTTTGTCCTCACTCGTACCGGAGCGAATCCCCCGGGTTGGTGATTCCGGCCCGGTAGCTCTGCCAGGCAATTGTCAGAAGGGCGACCAGGTAAACGCCCAGTGCGGTGGCCACGAAAACCCAGACCGGAAAACTGATCCGGTAGGCGTACATCTGCATGTACCTGCGTATGATCACATAGGCCACCGGCCATGCCAGCAGGTTTGCCAGGACCACGTAGCGCGTAAACCGGCCGGTCAGGAGCCGCACCACGCCTGAAATCGTAGAGCCGAACACCTTGCGGACACCGATCTCCCGGGTGCGCTGTTCCGTGTTGTACAGGGCAAGCCCGAAAAGTCCCATGCAGGCGATCAGTATGGCCAGGATGGCGACGTAAAGCAGCATCCTGCTCATCTGTTCTTCCGACCTGTAAACCCGGTCGAACATCTCGTCCATGAAGGAGTATTCGAAGGGTTCATTGGGGTCGGTCTCCTTCCAGATGGATGCGATCTGTGCTATGAGTCCCGGTAGATTGGCCGTGTTGAAACGGACCAGCAGGTAGTCGTACCCCATATATGGGTTCATGGTGAAGACAAGGGGACCGATCTCCTGGTGTACCGAGGCAAACTGGAAATCCCTGACCACCCCGATGATTTTATGCTCACCGTCCCTGAACAGGAACTTCCCTGTGGGATCTTCCCAGTTCAGCTGCCTTGCCAGGGTTTCATTGACCATGCAGGCCTCCCTGTCCGTCGGGAATTCCTCCGAGAACGACCTTCCCCGGAGCACCTGCAGCCCGAGGGTGCTGACGTAATCGCAGTCCACATCCACTACATTGAACATGATCCAGCGGTCGTATCCCTCCGGGCGGTAACCGTTCGAGGTAAACCCGGCTCCGGGCACCTCCGAAGTGGCGGTGCTGCTGACAACATCGGGAAGCGCTGCGAGCTTTTCCTTCAGTTCTGGATACCGCTGCTTGAATGAATCGGATGTGAACGGAAGGATCATGATGTTGTCCTTCCGGTACCCCACATCCATGGATCGTATGTATCCGAGCTGGGCGTAGATTACCAGGGTACAGATGATCAGGACAATACTGATGGCGAACTGGAAAAAAACCAGGCTGTTCCTCAGTCCCGCGTATCCCTTCACCCCCCTGAAGATCCCCTTGAGCACGGCTACGGGTTTGTATGCGGACAGATAAAGGGCCGGATACCACCCGGCCAGGAGTCCCACTCCAAGAATAAACACCGGTATCCCGATGATCAGGTCAAGGTTTCCCCACTGATAAAGGTCAAGTTCCCTTTGCACGATCCTTCCAAAGGAAGGTAGGAGGATCTCTACCAGGATCATCGCGATCACCAGCGCGATCAGGCTCATGATGACCGATTCGCCAAGGAACTGCCTTATCAGTGCGGGCCGGTCTGCTCCGAAAACCTTCCTCATTCCGACCTCCCTTGCCCTTTTGGTGGCCATCGCCGTGGTCAGGTTCATGAAATTGATGCAGGCTATGAAAAGGATGAAGAGGGCGATGGAGGTATAGATGTATATGGTCCCCATGCTGCCGGTGGGACCGATCTCACCCACATAGCCTGAATGAAGGTGGATGTCGGTGAGCGGCTGCAGGAATGCCCTGATGGAAGACCCGGCCTTCTCGTAGATATAATTGATGTTCCGGTACATGAAATCCGGGAATTTTTTCTCCAGCTCCGCCGGGTCGGCTCCGGGCAGCAGTTCCAGGTAGTGGTAATACTGCATTCCCCCGTTCCAGTCCATATAATTGCGGGGGTCACGGTAACGGCTGGAAAAGGAAATCAGGGAAGAAAACCGGATATGGGAATTAGCAGGCGGGGACTTCACAATTCCCGTGATCATGAGCTCGTCACGATTGTTCCAGCGGACCGTTTTCCCGACGGGATCCTCCTCCCCGAACATGACTCGGGCCAGCTCCTGGCCTATCACCAGGGAATACGGAGTGGCAAGGGCCCGGTCGGGGTCGCCGCGCAGCAGTTCAAAGGAGAACATGTGGAAAAGCGTGGAATCGGCATACATGATCCCCTCTACCGGGTAAGTCGATCCTTCAAATGTAAAAAAACCATCCTCAGGATGCGTGAAGCGCACGGCACGGACGACTTCCGGGAATTCGGCAACCATGTCGGGTCCCACCGGGGCTGTCATCTGGGGAGACCTGGTCTCCCCTTCCGGGTCCGAGAATTCGAATACCAGGCGGTACAGGTGGTCCCTCTTCACGTTAAACCGGTCGTAACTGAACTCGTTCTTGATGAACAGGAGGATAAGCAGGGCACAGGTGATCCCGATCGACAACCCGAATACGTTGATCGCCGCATAGATGGGATTCCGGAGCAGGTAACGGATGGCCGTGTTAATATAATTTCGCAGCATGCCCATCGTTGATTCCTGATTTATGCCATGAATGATTTTCCGTTTCCCCGAACCCGTGCAGGGATTTCCGGATCCTAAAGGATCTTCTTGATGTTCTCGGTCACGATGTGGCCGTCAAAGAGCTGAACGATCCGGTGGGCCCTCTCCGCATCGCTCGGTGAGTGGGTGACCATAATGATTGTCGTGCCTTCCTGGTTCAGCTCGGCAAGCAGTTCCATTACCTCGTCGCCGTTCGCCGAGTCGAGGTTACCCGTTGGCTCGTCCGCCAGGATAAGCTTCGGCCTCGTGACAACGGCACGGGAGATGGCGACCCTCTGCTGCTGGCCTCCCGAAAGCTGCTGGGGGAAATGCTTTTTCCTGTGAGCGATCTTCATCCGGTCGAGCACCTCGTTTACCTTCTGTTTCCGTTCGGAAGAGGACACATTCATATAGAGCAGGGGCAGCTCGACATTCTCGTAAACGGTCAGCTCATCGATCAGGTTGAAGCTCTGGAATACAAACCCGATGTTCCCCTTCCGGAGGTTTGTACGCTGGCGTTCCTTGAACCTGGACACTTCCGTGCCGTCGAAGTATAACTCCCCGTCCGTCGGATTATCCAGGAGTCCGATGATGTTCAGGAGGGTTGATTTCCCGCACCCGGATGGTCCCATTATGGCGACAAACTCACCGGAATTCACTTCGAGGTTGACTTTGTTCAGGGCTGTGGTTTCCACTTCATCGGTGCGGAATACCTTGACAAGTTCCTTTGTCTGTATCATGATCCTGCTTTTTAAACTCATTCCGCAAGATGCATACCACGCAGATTATCTTGCTGATAATCTTACTGTTTACTTATATCACGGGACATGTCAAGAAACCCGGTTTGTTGCAAATTGAAACATTTTTTTGTTTCATTCTGAAACAATTCATAATTTCAGCTCAGATGAGGACCGTAAAAACTGGAAAAATCAATGAACCGGAATCTGGGCAGTATACTGATCATTGATGATGACCGTGACATCCTGCTGACCGCCAGGATCGTGCTGAAAAAACAGTTCAGCAACATTCACACCGAGACCGATCCCGGCAGGATCATACCCCTGATCCAGGAGAATTCTTTCGATGTGATCCTGCTGGACATGAACTTCAGTGCCGGGGCTACGAGTGGTAAAGAGGGACTCAGGTGGCTTCGCGAGATTATGAAGGTCTCCCCCTCGGCACATGTGGTCATGATGACGGCATACGGGGATATAGATCTCGCGGTAAAGGCCATGCAGGAAGGGGCTTCCGATTTCATCGTGAAGCCATGGGACAACCAGAAGCTG
Source organism: uncultured Bacteroides sp. (assembly GCA_964431315.1). GTDB lineage: Bacteria > Bacteroidota > Bacteroidia > Bacteroidales > SM23-62 > SM23-62. Next base: position 8,278 of record CAYSJH010000068.1, read on the forward strand.
CTGGCCACCATCATCAACGCCTGGCGGCTCCACCAGTCCAACCGGGAGATCATGGAACTGCGGCAGAAACAGGAACTCCTGTATCACGACATAGACCAGGAATTCTCGGATATCATCGGGAACTCCCCCCGGATGAAAGCGGTCATGGATACGGTGAACAAGGTTGCGGGGACCGATGCCAATGTGCTTATCCTGGGGGAGAACGGAACAGGTAAAGAACTGATTGCCAGGGCATTACATAGGGCATCTGGCCGCCGTGCCCAAATATTTTTACCCGTGGATCTCGGAGCCATTCCCGAGACCCTTTTCGAAAGCGAATTATTCGGCCATGTGAAGGGTGCCTTTACGGATGCACGGGAGGACCGGAGCGGCCGTTTTGAGATTGCGAGCGGGGGAACCCTGTTTCTCGACGAAATCGGCAACCTTTCCCTGCCGCTGCAGTCCAAATTATTATCCGCCATTCAGAACCGGGCAGTTACCCGTGTCGGCTCCAACCGGGAAATATCCGTTGACATCCGTCTGGTCTCGGCAACCAACATGCCCATCCACGAGATGGCCCGCGAAAAAACATTCCGGGAGGACCTGCTCTACCGGATCAACACGGTTGAGATCCGGATCCCTCCCCTGAGGGAAAGGAAGGAGGATATACCCCTCCTGGCTGACCATTTCATACAACTTTACGCCAGGAAATACAAGAAGGACCCGGTTCGGGTCGAGAAGGAAGCCTACCGGAAGCTTGCTGAATATGCATGGCCCGGGAACATCCGTGAGCTCCAGCACGTCATGGAGAGGGCCATCATCCTCAGCGATTCCCCGGTCCTCAGGCCTTCCGATTTCCCGGTCAGCAGGCTGGCCGGCAGCCCTTCCCCACCAACCGGTTTCCGGATGGAGGAGGTGGAAAGGGAAACGATCCGCAGCGCGCTTGAAAAATACCGTTACAACATCAGCAAAACAGCCGGGGAACTGGGAATGGCCAGGACCACCCTGTACCGAAAAATGTCGAGATATGGTATTTCGTAGCCACCGCGTCCGCATCCTTGCCAGGGTTTTACTGATCGCCCTGTTCATGGGACTCCTGTTCTTTGCCATCGGCCAGGAAAAGTGGTATGCGGCCACGGCGGTATCCGCATTCATGGTGGTCCTGCTGCTGGTCGAACTGTTCCGTTTCATCGACCGTTCGAACCTGGAATTTGTAAACCTTCTGCAATCGCTTAAATACCAGGATTTTACCCGCTCCTACAGACGGAAATACACGGAAAAGTCCTTCCGTGAGCTTGAATCGAGCTTTCAGGAGGTCCTCAGCCAGTACAGGGAAGCGAAAATGGACCAGGCCATTCAGTACCAGTACCTCCAGATGGTGATCGAGCACATACAGGTCGCTTTGGTCTGTTTCAACGATGCGGGCAGCGTAATCCTGTTCAACCGGGCCGCGTCCAGTCTGTTCAGGAGATCCGGCATCACAAGCCTTGAGCCCCTCAAGACGGAGCACCCGGAATTGTACCGGATCATGGTCAGCCTGGAAGCAGGCCAGCGGGAACTAATCCGTGTCAATATGGAAGACGGGGTCCTCCGCCTTTCGGTAACCGCCACCGGCCTCCGTATAAGGGAAGAGAATTACAAACTGGTATCCTTCCAGGACATCCGCCAGGAACTGGAGGAGCAGGAACTGGACTCATGGCAGAAGCTCATCCGGGTCCTCACCCACGAGATCATGAATTCCGTAACCCCGGTCTCCTCCCTCAGCGAGGCCATCAACCATATGCTGACCGATGACGGCGGGAAGCGGCGGAGTCCCCTTGAAATCGATCCGGATGACCTGGAGGACATGTACGCGGGCCTCCGGACCATCGAGGAGCGAAGCAAGGGACTGCTGAAGTTCGTGTCGGATTACAAGAACCTGACCCGTTTGCCGGCGCCTTCCTTTGAGTCACTCTCCGTCGGTTCCCTGCTGGCGCATATGGAGAACCTGTTCGCCAGGGACATGGAACAGGCCGGGATAGATCTCCAGGTCGGGAAGCCTGAACCGGACCTGTCTGTGTGGGCAGATGCCCAGATGATCCAGCAGGTGCTGATCAACCTCATTACCAATTCCATGGAAGCCGTCGGGAACAGGAAGGGGAAGAGGATAAGGCTGGAAGCCGGATCACAGCACGGGAGAACCAGCATCCGGGTGGCGGACAACGGGAAGGGAATCGATCCTGAATATGCGGACAAGGTCTTCATACCCTTCTTTACGACCCGAAAAAATGGTTCCGGGATCGGCCTCAGCCTTTCGAGGCAGATCATGAGGCTGCACAAAGGATCAATTTACTTTCACACCGATTCGAAGGGTACCACCTTTACCCTCGAGTTCTAAGGAAAGTCCGGCAAATGGGATTTTATTCTGTTTCGATGAAATTGATCTTCAGGTCGAGGATGCTGGCATAGTATTCGCCCCGTTCAAGTATGTCATCGTCGCCTTCTTCATAATACCAGTTCACTTTCAGTTCTTTTCCGTTGTGGACCAGTTCACTGAGTTCCCGGAGGATCTGCATGACGAACTTGGCGGAACCGCTGTTAAAGTATTCCAGCTCGATATCAACGGTGGTACTGTCCTGCGGGGCCGTAACGTATTCCAGCACCCAGTTCAGGAGGCCGTCGTAGAATTTGGAGGCATCTTCGGGTATGGAACGCCCGCTGATCCTGATCTTTCCCGAAGGATCAAGCAAAACCGCAGGGGTTTTTTTCGTGCTTTCCAGAGTGACTGTGTCCATACTGAAAGAGTTCGGATTTTAAAGATAATACTTTTTCAAAAATATTAAAATGCCGGATCATTCAAACCGGCATCCTTGTAAGGGGACTTATCTCAAGACCTGCGAATTCGCCGGCCAGGTAACGGTAATACCCCGTAATGGCTATCATGGCAGCATTGTCTGTTGTCAACGCAATCCGCGGGATATGTACCTTCCATCCGAATTTTCCGGCCTGCTCCCTGATCTTCCGGCGCAGTTCCGTATTGGCCGACACCCCCCCGGCCAGGGCGATCTCCCGGATCCCGGTCTGCCGGAAGGCCTTCTCAAGTTTCCCGGCCAGGATCTCAACGATGGTCCGCTGAACGGAAGCACAAAGATCATCCCTGTATTTCACGGCAAAGTTCCCCTCTTCCACCATTTTATCCCGCAGGAAATAAAGAAAGGAAGTCTTCAATCCGCTGAAGCTGAAATCCAGTCCCCCTGCCCTGGGCTTGGGGAAGCGGAAGGCATTCGGATTCCCGCCCGCTGCGTACTTATCCACCAGAGGTCCCCCCGGGTAGGGAAGTCCCATTACCTTCGCACATTTATCAAAGGCTTCGCCGGCAGCATCGTCAATGGTTCTGCCTATGGTCTCCATCCGGGCATGATCCTTCACGACAAGCAGCTGGGTGTGTCCCCCCGAAACCAGGAGGCTGAGGAAGGGGAATACCGGCGGATCCCATTCGGTTCCTTCCTGCTTGAGGAAATGGACCATGATGTGCGCATGGAGATGGTTCACCTCCACCAGGGGGATTTTCCGGGCCAGTGCAAAACCCTTGGCAAAGGAGGTCCCCACCAGAAGGGACCCCAGGAGCCCGGGTCCCCTTGTGAATGCCACGGCGGACAGTTCACCGGGTTCCACGCCCGATTCCTTCAGGGCCCTGTCCACAACGGGAATGATGTTCTGCTGGTGTGCCCGGGAAGCCAGCTCGGGCACCACTCCCCCGTATTTGCGGTGGACTTCCTGGTCGGCGATCACGCTGGAAAGCAGAACCCCGTCACGCACAATTGCGGCCGCAGTATCGTCGCAGGATGATTCTATTCCCAGGATAATTACCGGCATTGCACGATTTTTGCTTATTTTGCTGATGCATTAACCGGTCGAAATTATAAAAAAAGTAGTTAAAATACTGGTCATTGTTGTACTGGGACTGTTCGCCATCCCGGCCACTGCCTTTATTATCCTGCAAAACAAGCAGATACAGACCTACCTGGCCCGGAAGGTAGCCTCGGAGGTCTCGGCAAACCTGCACGCAGATTTTTCCATCGAATCCATAGACATGACCCTCTTCAATCGAGCTGTATTGAAAAAAGTGCTCCTGAAGGACCAGCATAACGACACCCTGCTTTATGCACCGTCTATGGTTGCCACCCTTAGAAAATTAAGTCTCTCTCAGAAAAAGCTCAGCCTGAGCCGGCTCAAGTTCGAGAATGCGGTGGTCAGGATTGCCGTTGACACAAGCGAGGTGGTCAACCTGAGTTTCATCGTCGATGCCCTCAGGAAGCCTCCCGATTCAACCCGCACGGAAACCTGGACGGTCAGTTTTAAAGCCATCGACTTCAGCGGATCCCGTTTCCTGTTCCAGCAGCAGGACAATTCCCCGGTAAAGTCATACGGCATCAATTTCAGCGATCTGGAACTCGGGAATATGGACCTGAATATCCATGGCTTCATGGTGGCCATGGATACCATCCGTTTTAACGTGGATCATCTTTCCTTCCTCGATAGAAGCGGGTTTTACCTGGACCACCTGGAGGCGCTCGTATTCATCAGCGGGGAATTTTTCCTGTGGCGGAATGTCAGCTTCAGGACCCGGGAATCGCAGGTCACGGCGGACCGGCTCGATTTCAGGTTCAACAGCTGGCAGGATTTCGGAGAAGGGGATTTCTTCACAAAAGTCGGCCTCCAATACAATTTTAAACCATCCAGGGTTTACACGGGGGACCTTTCCTATTTCAGCGATGTATTCAAGGGATTTAATACTTCGGTGCGGATGTCTGGGGACCTGCACGGGAGCATCTCCTCCTTCAAGGGTGATGATGTCATCCTGGAATACGGCAGGAACACCCGGTTCTCAGGCAGCTTCGACCTGATCGGGCTCCCGGATTTCCAGGAAACCTACATGTACTTCGATATCGGTAACCTGACCACCAGCGTGGCCGATATTGAATCCATACAGATACCGGGTAAACCCGGGAATACCATAGACCTCGGAGAAAACCTTGCCGAACTCGGAAACATAACCTGCCACGGGAATTATGCCGGGTATTACAACGATTTTGTCACCTACGGTGCCTTTATGACAGACCTGGGGAAAATAACCTCCGACCTTTCCATCCGGCCCGATGCCGAGGAGAATGTTCATTTCAAAGGCGAAATCAGCACCAAGGGCTTTGACCTCGGCCGTCTCAGGAACCTGGAGCACCTGGCCGGGAAACTGAGCATGAAAGGAAATGTGGAAGGGATCAGCTACCACGGGGGAGAACTCAGCGCGAGGATGGACGGGTCGATCTCCCTGATCGAATTGAACGGCTACCCTTACCAGAATATAATCCTGGAAGGGGACCTGTCCGACCGCAAATTTGACGGTTCGTTTTCCATTGCCGACCCGAACCTCAAGATGGAGTTTTTCGGGAAGATCGATCTTACGGACTCGCTGCCGGTCTTTGACTTTACCGCCAACGTAGATAAGGCCATGCTTTATCCGCTGAACATCACCACCAGCGACCCGTCTTATAACGTTTCCTGCTACCTCAGGGCCAATTTTACCGGCGCAAACCTGAATGATTTTGACGGTGAGATCAAACTTGTGAATTCGCTGTTCCGGAAACAGGATAAGCAGATCCAGATCTATGACTTTAACCTCTTTGCCCATCACCGTCCCGACACCAACCGCATGATCCTGAGATCGGATCTGCTGGATGCGGAAATCACGGGTTACTATGAATTCGAGGACCTTGGCGTGGCGACCGGACAGATTCTCGTACATCACCTTCCGTCCTTCCGCAACATCGTGAAGACGGGTGACCAATCAGTCACCAGCAGGAACAACTTCCGTTATTCGGTTAATTTCAAGAACACTTTCCCCATTACCGATTTCTTTTATCCCGACGTGGAGATCGCACGGAATTCGACCATCAGCGGGAATTATTACCCGGCCGGAAATGAACTCAGCCTGGTGGCAGATTTTCCGGGCCTGAGGTGGAAAAACAGCGAGTTCGAGGGACTGGAACTTAACCTTGAGTCCAGTGATTCCATGGCACAGGTCGAAACAAACTGCCGCCTGGCCGTGCAGGGGGAGAGGATCCACCTGGAAAACCTCAGTCTGGATGCCTGGGCCATGCGGGACAAATTTGGTTACAGCGTTAACTGGGACAATAAAAATCCCTACCAGGTCACCCTCGGGACCATCAGCGGACAGGCCGCATTCCAGTTCAGGGAAAACAATACCATCCCTCTTATCGACCTGCAGTTCGACCCGGGAGAAGTGGTCATAAGGGACACCAGCTGGTACCTGGCACCTGCCCATATCCTGGTCGACAGTTCCAGGATCCGGTTTGAAAAATTCGCCATCAACCATGGCAAGCAGGCCCTTCAGATCAACGGGACCATTTCCGAGAATCCTGCTGACAAGCTGGATCTGCTGTTCAGCAACCTGGACCTTGCCCAGTTGAACCAGGCCTTTAAAGGCATGGAACTCTCGGGTATCGCAAACGGTTCCTCAACCATATCCGGAGTGTATGACAATCTGGTTTTCCTTTCGGACCTGCGAATCGACAGCCTGGGCATCAACCACGAAATCCTTGGTAATACACTTATCCAGACCAGATGGATCGATCCCGAGCAGAAGATCCAGGTGGATGTGCAGGCCATGCGGGGACAACTTGTTACCCTCGAATTAAAGGGAGGTTATTTCCCCGACAGCAGGAAGATTGATTTTGATATAGCACTCAACAAGCTGAAGATCAAGATATTCCAACCCTACCTATCGACCCTGGTCAGCGGGCTTGATGGCATTGCAAGCGGCGACCTGAAGCTGACAGGTACCCTGGACAAACCGGTCATGAACGGTGAGGTCGGCATCCAGAAGACTTCTTTCCTGGTGGACTACCTGCAGACCGAATACAGCCTTTCGGACAGGGCCCGGATCCGGGACAATACGGTTTACCTGTCCAACGTAGAGGTCTATGATGACAAGGGAAGCCGGGCAATTCTGAATGGCACCATTCAGACCGGTTACCTGAATACCCTGGTGTTCGATCTTAACCTGGTTGCAGACAATTTCAACTTCCTGAATACCAGGGAAGTGGATAACCCATTGTTCTATGGCGAGGCAATTGGAAGCGGGCAGGTGGGAGTGACAGGCACGCCCGGGAATATCCGGCTGTTCATTTCGGCCCGCACGAACCGGGGGACCCATATGTTCATTCCCCTGAACCAGGAAAGCGACATCACCGAGAATAATTTCATAACTTTTGTCCGGCCGGATATGGCGGCCCCGGAAGAGGAACCGCAACAGAAAAAATCTCCCGAGGAGTGGACACTTGTTCTTGATCTGCGGCTTGAAGTCACGGAGGATGCCACGACCGAGATCATCTTCGATCCCAAGGTGGGGGATATCATGCAGGTCCAGGGACACGGCAATATACAGTTCAGCATTGATCCCCAGAACGGGTTCCGGATGTTCGGTGACTACATCATTGAGGATGGGGACTACCTCTTCACCCTCCAGGGCGTCATTAACAAACGCCTGAAGATCCAGCGGGGAGGCAGTATCGAATGGAATGGTGATCCGACCTCCGCTATGATAAGCGTCCGGGCGATTTACTATAACATCAAAACCTCCCCGGCCGTTCTCGTGCCGGATCCGCCTGATTACCTGAAGGCAAGGATGCTGGTGGAGCCGCAGATGATCCTGGAAGGCAACCTGATGAATCCCACCATCAGTTACGACATCGTACTGCCCAATGCGGAGGAGGAAACCCGGAACGTCGTAAGGAACGCCATCGCCACGGAAGAAGAACTGACCAAGCAGTTCCTGTCCCTTCTGGTTATGAACAGCTTTTCCTCGGTCGCAATATCCACGGGCGGTTCCGCCAGGGGAACGGGGGCAGGCATGGCAGGCGTGACCGCCAGCGAACTGCTTTCAAACCAGCTCAGCAACTGGCTCTCCCAGATATCAGACGATTTCGATATCGGGGTTAATTACCGCCCGGGGGATGAGATATCCAGCGACCAGGTAGAGGTGGCCCTGAGCACCCAGATATTCGATGAACGGGTGAGCATCCATACCGACGTCGGCTATACCCCCGGGGGGAATACAGCCAGTGCCAAAGAGGATGCGACCAATGTCATGGGGGATTTCGATGTTGAGGTCAAACTCACCGACAACGGTAAGCTGCGGCTGAAAGCCTTTAACAGGTATAACCAGGACAGGCTTTATGCCACAGCACCCTATACCCAGGGCGTGGGACTCATGTACAGGGAAGATTTCAACAGTTTCAGGGAACTCGGAAAGCGTTATTCCGATGCCATTGCCGGGAAAAACCGGAAAAAGAAGAAAGCTGAAAGAAATGCCCGCAAGGAGAACGCCGAAGGTACGGAAAACGACGAAACCAGTAATGATTCGGGAGTCCCGGACGATCAGCTGCCCGAACCGGAATGATCATGTCCGGAAGCCCGGTACGTTCCCGTCGGCGGGACTGTAAATAAATATTTTGGATGAATGCTTAAACGGTAATATTTTGATTTCTATCTTTGCACTTTTCAGTTTGTTAATCTCCTAAAACCAAGACCTGTTATGTTTGTTGTAATGGCAGCCGTATTTGTCCTGGGTTATGTTATAATCGCCCTGGAACATCCCCTGAAAATCGATAAAGCGGCAACCGCACTTTTTACCGGTATGGTTCTCTGGGCGCTTTACATGTTCGGTGCCGAATCCATACTGCCCAACAGTCCCGCATTCGCAGAATACCTCCACGCAAACCCGGACGGGAATTACATCAATTTCATCGGGCACCATGAAATCTACGAACACCTGGCGGAAATTTCGACGATCCTGTTCTTCCTCCTGGGCGCCATGACCATCGTGGAGATGGTGGATACCCACGAGGGATTCAAGATCATTACGGACAAGATCAAAACCACCAACAGGATCAAGCTGATGTGGATACTGAGTTTCCTGACTTTCTTCATGTCCGCCGCCCTTGATAACCTCACGACCACCATTGTGATGGTGGCCTTGCTCCGAAAACTCATAGACAAGCAGCAGGACAGGTGGTTCTTCGCCTCCATGGTCATCCTGGCGGCCAATGCCGGGGGCGCCTGGTCCCCCATCGGTGACGTCACCACCATCATGCTGTGGATCGGTGGACAGGTCACCACGGTCAACATCATCAAGAATGTCTTTCTTCCCAGCCTGGCCTGCCTGGTCGTTCCGCTCCTGATCGTTTCCTTCTTCTATCCCAGGGGAACACTCGAACGGCCGGCACTCAGCACCAAACAGCAACTGTCTAATGAGTCCATTACGGATTTCGAGCGGAAGCTTATGCTCATCATGGGGATATCCGGACTCCTTTTCGTACCGGTCTTCAAGACCCTGACCCACCTTCCTCCTTACATTGGCATGCTTTTCAGCCTGAGCGTCATATGGATCACAACCGAGATCATGCACCGCCGGCGGGCAAAGGGCATGAGGGGACAGCTGGTCGTCTCGCGCGTGCTTAAAAAAGTCGACACCCCGACCGTGCTTTTCTTCCTGGGCATCCTGACCGCCGTATCTGCCCTGCAGTCCGCCGGCCACCTCGACATGCTTGCCAGGAAACTTGATACCATAAACCTCGGGGATATGAACAAGGTATATTTCATCGATACGGTCATCGGGATCCTGTCCGCCATCGTCGACAATGTGCCCCTCGTGGCCGGGGCCATGGGGATGTACGACATCGCCCCCGCACATGCCACCGGGTATGCCTATTTCTTCATCGTGGACGGGCATTTCTGGCAGTACCTTGCCTATACGGCAGGTACCGGGGGAAGCATGCTCATCATCGGCTCCGCGGCAGGGGTTGCTGCCATGGGAATGGAAAACATCGATTTCATCTGGTACCTGAAACGGATCAGCCTGCTTGCAGTGGCCGGTTATTTTGCGGGCGCATTCATCTTCTATTTCATGTTCGCCCTGTAAAAGGCTGTGAATAACTATTTTGTAACCGGCTGAAATAATCTGATTTCAATTACGTTTTTTTAATATCTTTCACGGAGTTCAAACAACAGTCTAAATGAAGTCACTGATCTTTCTACAGGTAGCGCTTGCCGATTCCACCGGGATGGCGGGGGGGAGCATGAAAATCTCATTCTTTGATCTGGCCCTGAAGGGAGGCTGGGTGATGCTGCCCATCCTGTTTCTCTCGGTTGTGGCGGTTTACATATTCTTCGAGCGATTTTTCGCCATCAAGAAAGCCGCCCAGATCGATACCAACTTCATGAACCGGATACGGGATTACATCCATGACGGGAAGGTCGACAACGCCCTGACTCTCTGCCAGTCCTACAGCAATCCCACCTCACGTATGATCGAGAAGGGGATAAACAGGATCGGACGACCCCTTGCCGACATCAACGAAGCGATCGAGAATATCGGGAAGCTTGAGATCTACAAGCTTGAAAAAGGGCTTCCCACCCTGGCAACGGTTGCCGGCGGCGCCCCGATGATCGGGTTCCTGGGGACGGTCATGGGAATGATCCGTGCCTTTGTCGACATGTCCAGCGCAGGCAACAACATCGATGTGTCCCTGCTCTCGAGGGGGATCTACACGGCCCTTATCACAACCGTAGCGGGACTCATCGTGGGGATCGTCGCGTACTTCGCCTATAACATACTGGTTGCGAATGTAGAAAAGGTGGTGAACAAGCTGGAAGCCAGCACAACCGAATTCCTGGACCTGCTCAACGAACCGGTTTCGAAATAAAGCATAACAAAGAACAAACCTGTAAGAAAAAAAATCGTAGGATAGCGAAATGGCCCTCAGCTCGAGAAATAAGGTAAGTGTTCAGTTCAGCATGTCCGGGATGACCGACATTGTTTTCCTTCTGCTGATCTTCTTTATGATCACTTCCACCCTGATCGCCCCGAACGCGCTGAAACTGTTGCTTCCTCAGAGCAAACACCAGACCGCAGCCAATCCCATCACAACGGTCTCCATTACCCGCGATGCGAAGTTCTACATAGAAACCACGCGGATCGATATCTCACAGCTGGAATATGAACTGCAGAGAAGGTTGAAGAATGAGCCGGAACCCACGATCTCTCTCCATGTGGATGAAAACGTACCCATGAAAGAGGTTGTCAAGGTAATGAACATAGCCAAGGACAACCGGTACAAGCTTATCCTGGCCACCTCTCCCAGATAGCTTTCGCCATGGGCAGAAGCAAACGAGGCATAATAGGAACCACCCTGTTCCACGGGATCATCCTGGTCGTCGTGGTATTCCTGGGATTTATGGTCCCCTTTCCTCCGCCGGAGGAAGAAGGCATCCTGATCAATTTCGGAACCGATGAAACCGGACTTGGAGACCGGGAGCCCATGTACAGCGAAATCCCCGAAGAAGTTCCCCCTCCCCCGCAGGAGGCCACCACACCTGAAGAAACGAAAGAGGAGATCATCGCACAGGATTTCGAAGAAGCCCCGGTGGTAAAAAAACCTGAAGTTGAGAAGCGGAAGGAGGTTAAGGAAGTCCCCGTGGTTAAGAAACCGGTCGTTGCCAAGGAAACCCCTCCCCCTCCGGTTGAAGAACCCCCGAAAGTAGATGAAAGGGCCCTTTACAAGGGAAGGGCCAGCACGGACGAAACCTCAGGATCGGAAGGGATCACTCAGGGAGAGGGCAACCAGGGAAGTCCCACCGGATCACCCGATTCGGACAATTACCTCAACGGATTGAGCAGCGGCCGGGGCGGAATCGACTTCAGCCTGGCCGGAAGGAACCCGTTATCATTGCCCAAGCCCGAATACAACGTGCAGGAGTCCGGCAAGGTCGTGGTCAAGATCCGGGTCAACCAGGAGGGGATCGTCACCTATGCCGAAGCCGGCGCCCCGGGCACCAACACCCTCAACAAGGAACTCCTTGATGCCGCCCATAAGGCCGCCCTGAAAGCCCGCTTCAACAGCAGTCCCGATGCCGCCTACACCCAGCAGGGCACCATCACCTACCATTTCATATTGCAGTAGGACTGCTATCCCATTTAATACAAAAATCCGAACAACCACAGGGGTATTTTCCTGCCGTCGGGAAAATCGATTTCGTCGGAGGCTATAAAGGCGTCCCTCCGGAAAAGCATTTTCAGACGCAAGAGGTAATTCGCAAAAGAAGCAATACTTTAGCTTATATCGCTGCATTTACCCTCGGCGCCCTGAATGGTATATTAGCTTATCGATGGATTATCAAAATTCCTTGTAGGATCTAACTTATAGAAGATAAGTCACCTTCTCCCAAAAACCGGACATTTTTTATCCGGAAAGGAAGAAGTGGTAGCGATTTTTACCCGGGGGTGGTATCAGTAAACTGAACATATGATTCCGGAAATGGCTAAGCACCGGAAACCGGAACCTAAACATCACAATATCAATGCAAACTGATTATTTAGTTTTATTTACAAACACATTGCTTACCTTTAACCGGAATTAGGGCGCTCACTATTACCGGAATTTGCACCCAGCCATCTTAAACAATAAAAATAGGCAATGAAAATCTTGTTAGTTTCGCCCATTAGAGACCAACACCAATATACCAATAGTGGCATTTTGATACCCCAACTGGCATTGTTTATACTGCAAGGCCTTACCCCAAAGCAACATGAAGTAAAAATAGTTGAGGAGGAATACATTCAATTGGACCTGAATGAGGAATGCGATGTTGTCGGCATCAGTTGCATGACCTCGAATGCATATCGTGGATACAGGATAGCCGATGCATTCAGAGAGAAAGGTAAAACAGTAGTGATGGGAGGGGTGCACCCTTCACTATTGCCCGATGAGGCACTTGCACATGCCCATGCTGTAGTGATTGGAGAAGCTGAAGGGGTGTGGGAAAAAATACTGGAAGATATTGAAAGCAATAACCTGCAGCGGATATATCACGAAACCAACCCGGATTTAGACCGATATATACCCAAAGATTTTTCAATGTTGCCTAAAAAACGGTTTTATAATTTAATACCCATTCAAACCACACGCGGATGTCCATATAATTGCGATTTTTGTTGTGTATCGGATATTTTTGGTAAGAAGATCAAGCATATACCTGTAAAAAATGTGGTGAAGGATATTGAGGCATCAGGGTCCCGGAATTATATTTTCCTTGATGACAATATTATTGGTGACCCGAAGTATGCCAGGGAGCTTTTCAAAGCATTGATACCATTAAAAATTAGGTGGGTCGGGCAATCGTCCATTTCGTTTGCAAGGGATATAGAGATCATGGAATTGGCCAACAAAAGTGGGTGCAAGGGACTGTTTATTGGATTGGAAAGTGTGGTGGACACCAACATCCAAAAATATAAAAAGCTGAAAAGCCTGGAAGATACCAAACAAAGTATTAAAAAAATATTGAAAATGGGTATTATTATCCAGGCTTCAGTTATTTTCGGCCTTGATGAAGATACACATGAAACATTTGGGCAAACAGTAAGATTTTTAATAAAAAACCGTATAAGCATCGCAGCTATCAATGTGTTAACACCCTATCCCGGCACCCAAGTATATAAAGAATTTAAAGAGCGGGGGAGGCTTTTACATGAAAAATGGGAATATTATGACCACCATACCGTTGTGTTCCAACCCAAGAATATGACGCCGTTGGAACTGCAAATTGGTAAAATCCAGGCCAGGACTGACTTTAATAGTATACCCAGTATTGTTAAAAGGTTTATAGGAAATTTACGAATGCCCGGTATTTATTGGGCAGCCAACCTGGGATACCGAAAACAAGTGTTGACGGAGAGTATAAGGTTACGGCAATTTGAATCACAAATGCAGCCGGACAGTGGTAATGGATTGGATTTGGCTGTAGGTCTTCAAAACAATCCGGACTAAATGAGTAAAATTATAAAGTGTGCTTTACTCAAAATAGATCCATTTTTATTATTGAACTAATTTTTTAGGAAGGCTACATGAGAAGCTATGCTGCTTTTTTAATAAAGTTCCATAGCTATTTTTCTCGCTATCGGATCTTATACTTCTATTGATTTTTAACCCTATTTATAAATGATTTAGCTGGTTTGAAAAAGGGTACTGAGTGTTCTGGAACAATTATGGTAGTATTTTTGGTAATATTCCTGGCTGTTTTCAGAGCTCTTTTTCTTACTATAAAGCTTCCAAAACCCCTTAAGTATACATTTTTATCTTTTACTAACGAATCTTTAACAGTACTCATTAAAGTTTCAACGATTCTTTGAACTGTCACTTTATCAAATCCAGTTTCTTTTGCTATTTCGTATATAATATCATTTTTAGTCATATTTAGAACATTAGTCAATATCTTAACCCATAGCTAAATATACAAATATTTTTGTAGCGTTGCTTATTCAGTGCTAAAATGAACACCTGAATCTTGATAAGCTGTACGTTCTGTATTAATAAAATTCACTATCTGTTTGAAAATCAGATGTTCGACAAATCTAGTTTCTGATACCCTTGCAGGTTTTGTGCTGGTAAGGATATATTTTTTTTGTCCTCGTGGATTTCTGATTCAACAAGGAATTTCAACCAGATTAGGCTCATGATCAAATATTTTGTTGTATCTTCCTTTAAATGTGCCTTTAAGGTTTTTATTCACTAATAACATATAATCAGTATTACGGTTCTGAATTATTTAGGAACATCCGAATTCACGCTAATTGCTGTATTACAAGACCCATCGAAATTGAGCAGTATATTGGGGTAGTAAAATCGATTGAAGGTATCTGGTAAACCGTTGTTAAATTACTTAATGATAAATTTTAAAATAGGTTTCGGAACCATTACCTTACTTGTTATTACACAATATCAGGCCCTGCACTTTTTATCGAAGAGTATCCTGAGTTCGATGCGGCTTTTTTATATTCCACTTACTTTCCAATACAACTCTGACCGGGAGCCTGGGATTACTTATTAATCAAAAATTTGAAATGTTTTTGTAGGTCAAACACCTACAAAAAAATCAGCTTATATACTATATACTAAGAACTATTATTACTGTAATTTCACATATAAAATAAGAATATTATCCTGGATGTAACAACAAATCAATTAATCCCTGGAATCTTATTTCAAATATGAAAACAAATAAGGCGCCAAAACCATCGAAAATTAAGACGTCAGGCAGGGTCGAAGATATCAGTTTCCCAATTGTGGGAATTGGCGCGTCGGCAGGCGGACTGGAAGCCCTTGAG
>CAYSJH010000069.1:0-22676 GCA_964431315.1 uncultured Bacteroides sp.
AAATGTATAAAGTTTTTTTTAACGACCGAACCATCTACCTGGATGACACCCTTCCCGATATGACCAAAGTAGGGAAGGATTATGTCTGTGCGTTTGAGAACATCACGGATCTTAAACCCCAGATCAGGCAGTTCCTCGATCCGGGGAAAACAGGCGATCTTTACATCTTTCACGATGACCAGGAATCCCTGTTCAGAACTTTCAGCCAGTGCTTTACCCTTGTTCCTGCGGCAGGGGGACTGATAAGGAACGGGAAGGGTGAGGTTCTGGTGATTTTCAGGCGGGGGAAGTGGGATCTCCCCAAGGGGAAAGCCGAGCCCGGTGAAACCATGGAGCAGACGGCCCTGCGGGAAGTTGTGGAAGAGTGCGGTTTAGAGGGAATTGAATTGCAGGAATTCCTGCAATCAACCTACCATATTTATGAAGCTCCAGGCAATTTCATCCTCAAGAGAACCGACTGGTACTTGATGCTTTATTCCGGTTCTGAACAGCCCATTCCGCTTACGAAAGAGGAGATCACCGAGGTGCGCTGGATCGATTCCGCGCAGCTGGATGAGATTTGCAGTAACACCTTCCAGTCCATCCGTGAAATAATCAGGGGAGCATTTTAATTGCTGACGTCCGGTCCCTTATGGCAGCCGTCCGGGAATCCGGTCATCCGGAAAACTGGCTGTCTGGGCCGTTCGGGATCATTGCCCGGAAGAGATCTTCCGGAAGGTTGATTCGAAATTTTCAACGGGTGAGGGGGCCGGCGAGAGGATCAGCTTCCCTTCCGGTCCGATGAGGAAATAGGACGGATAGCTTCGGATGTCATAATCTTCCAGTACCTGCGGCTGGTTTGAAAAGTGCAGGAAAATCCAGGGATAATTATTGCTTTCAACCAGTTGCTTCATGTCGTTGAAGCTGTCATCCACCAGGATGGTCACGATGCGGATGCTGCCCTGGAGTCGTTCATACAGGATCCTGAGATACTCGTATTCGCGAACGCAATAATATCCGAAGGAATTGCAGAAATTCAGGTATACGTAATCCCCGCGGAAATCCGAAAGATGCACCAGGGTGCTGTCCGAATCATAAAGTGCGAAATCCGGAGGCTGGTAACCGGGCAGGAGTTTGGTGATCTCATGCATGATATCCTGAACAGCCTGCCTGCAGTACCGGATGGAGCTGTTGTTCTTTAATGAATCCAGCAGCTGTATCATGGACGAGGGAATGTTCTTCCCGTCGTAAAAACCGTCATAGAGTCCTTTTAGCAGGACCAGCTCGCGAAGGGTATCGTTTACAAGAGAGGCTTCCTTTTTCAGGATACTGTTGGCAGCCGAATAATCCATATCCCGGTTAACGACCAGGGGAAATCTCAGGTTCGGATGTTCTTCGGAGAATGCCAGGAAATAATCCTTGAAAACCTGGTTAAACAGTTCCATGTAGGCAGGGTTCTGCAGAAGAACAGGCCTGCCGAGGAAATAGTCCTGGATGATCTTCTGGCTGCTTTCCTGGCCGCCGTAATGCTCCAGAAGTCCCATCCTGTAATTGATGTATGCATGCAGGTACGTTCCCGGAAGGGAATCGAATGCGGAAATGATCTCCTTCTCGGCCTTATTCAGTTCCTTGCGGTCAACCTGGTTACCATAGGCCTCGATGACAAATTTGTAATAGTAGGGGTAAAAGGAATCGTTAAAGGCCCGGATCATGAAGTTAAGTTCCTGGTCAAGCGGTGGAAGGGGGAGGCTCCGCAGGTTTTGCTCTATCTTAACATTCAGGTGGACAGCGGTTTCCTCGAAAAAGGGATTCATCAGCTCCTGCAGGCTCTTTTCCCGCTTCCTGGGCAGCTGAAGGTTATAGACCATTCCCGGCTCGGCATACAGGTAACAGTTATACACCCCGAGATGGGCAAAGATGTGCCGGGTTTCTGCCAGGGGGATGCTGCATTCGAAAAGGCCGCTGTCGCTGACCGCGCATCTGCCCACTTCCCGCTCTGTGAATGATACCATGTTTGAGTAAGAGAGGAATACCAGCGTATCACCTGCATAGCCGGGATTCCTGCCCTTGAGAATGGTCATGGTATCTGCCGCCGCCAGGGAACCTGCAACGGCCAGGAGAACGGGAAGCAGGATGGTCCTGAAAATGGGTCTATTCATTGCCGGTGTATTTTGAAAGGTCAATGGCACGGGGGATGAACTTGCTGGCGTCCCCGCCGTAGCGGATGACGTCGCGGATTATGGTCGAGTTGATGTGCGTATGTTCGGGGAGTGTCAGCAGGAAAACGGATTCGAGGTCCGGGTACATGGCCTTGTTGGTCTGGGCAATGACCCTTTCGTACTCGAAATCAGCGGAGGTCCGCAGTCCCCTCAACAGGTACCTGGCACCACATTGTTTGCAAAAATCCACCGTGAGCCCCGAATAGCTCTTCACCTTTATTTGCGGCTTGTCCCTGAATACCTCCCGGATCATCTCCATCCTGCTTTCGAGGGGAAAGTGGGCCTCTTTTTTTGTATTGGTGCCGATGGCTATGATGATCTCATCGAAAAGGGGCATGGAGCGGATGATGACGGATTCATGTCCAATGGTAAACGGATCAAAGGATCCCGGGAATACAGCGATTTTTTTGCTCATGCTTCAGGGTTCCGGTATGTAGAAGTAAAATTATAAAATAATGGCGAATAGGGGTGATGTCGCCTACCTGATTTCCTTTTCTTTGGTGGAACTTACGAAAAGGATGTTGCCAATGTCCTCATACCCAGTGAAGATCTTGATCCCTTCCGCCCTGATCAGTTCGCTCCGGAAACCGATTATGGTCAGGTCGGCATCAAGGGATTTCTGCGAGATGATCTGCTTGGGACTGATATCGGGATCGGCGGCGATCAGTTCCACGTTGGCCGGTGAGATCGGGAGCCGTCCGGATTTTATCAGGTCCAGCAGGTCCATCCGCTTTCTCTCGAGTTCATCCGGTGTATGCATGGCAAAGATCTTGATCTGGCCCCTTCTCCATTCCGGGTGCCCCAGGATGATGTACCCCAGAAGGATCATCAGGTTCGCATTCTCATAGTCCATGATGGATATCCAGATGTGGATGTCCTTCTTGTAACCAAAGCTTTTATAGCTGGTATTCAGCACGCAGATGTCGAAGTTCGCGGTTTCCAGGAGGCGGTGGTTCTTCAGCACTTCCGTCAGTGCCTCGGGGTTGGTCCTGGAAAACTCGAAAAGGATCATGTTATTCCCCTTCCCTGAGATCCCGCTGAGCTGGATGACCTGTGCAATGGCCGAGGTGTAGGAAGGGGAGATGATGGTGTCGAGGTAAACCCGGTTCCGGCTTCCGGCGGCCAGGTTGATCAGTTTTTTCAGGATCTCCTTCGAATTCTGGTTGGTTTCTTTCGAAAGGTATCCCTCGATGTAATGGATGTAGGTCCCGAAACCGTATCTGAGTGACAGCCAGCGCAGCACGTCAAAAGCAGATCTTCGCACAAAAGTATCCTGGGAAATGCAGATGACGAAGGGCCGCCAGTACTTTTCCGGGTCTTCCTTGTCGGCCCTCTGAGCAAAGATCTGCAGCTGGCGGCTGAGTTGGAAGACCACTCCCCTGAACAATTTTCCCAGGCCTTTTTTCTCCTTGCTGTAGGTGGTGACCGAGTAATAGATCAGGCCCATGATGACCAGGGAAATGATTGCATACAGGCCGTTCATTTTGAACATGAGCCAGATGGAGAATACCGCGCCGATCAGCGAAATGTACCACTTGGAACGGAAGGTAGGCCGGTAGGAGGGATCCGCCGCGAAATGTTCGAGGAGTGAAATGGTGCAGATGGCGCCGTAGGTTACCATGAAGAACATGGAAATGGTTTTGGCCACGAAGTTCAGTTCCCCTATGCCGACAAAAACAAATGCGATCAGTATTGTAATGAGAGAACTGTTAAACGGTTCGTTCGAAACCGGCCTTCCCTTGGCGAACCAGTCGTTGATGAATTTCGTCGGGAAAACATTATCCAGCCCGATGGCCTGCAGGGTGCGGGGTGCCACCATGATCGATCCCAGGGCCGAGGAAAGGGTGGCGGCTGCAAGTCCGATTGGAATTATGGGTCCCCATATGGCAATGCGCTGCATGATCAGCTGGTCGGTTGCAAGTTCTTCCGGGCTTGCGGAAACGGTGAGTTTATAGGCTACCAGTATGTAGATGATCATGCCCACCAGGGTGGCCCAGAGGGTGCCTTTGGGAATGGACTTTGTGGGATTCTTCAGATCGCCTGAAAGTCCCAGTCCCGCAGCCAGCCCGGTAAAAGCCGGAAAGATGATGGTGAACACGTAAAAGAACGGATCGGCCCCGGATATGTGGTTGTTCAAAACGAAGCTGGTTTCTTCACTGGTGGATTTTCCGGCCAGGAAGAACAGGATGGAGGTAAAAAGCAGGGCCACGACCAGGTAAAGTGCTTTCATGCCGAGGTGTGCACCGCGTGTCAGGATGATGGCCCCGATGACCAGCATGGTAGGGATGGTGATGAAGCGGGTGTCGGGTATAAGGATGTTATAGGAATCCGAGAGCCAGTGGATGATCGGTTCGAAGGCTTCCCCGAATGCAATGACATAGAAGGCCACCGAAATGGCCTGGGAAAGGTAAAGGGTGATTCCTATGGCAGCCCCTATGTTGAGTCCGAAGGAACGCGAAATGATGTAATAGGCTCCGCCCCCTAGCACTTTCTGGTTGGTGGCAATTTCTGCTACGGCGAGCGCTGTGGGGATGGTAACCAGGTGTCCAAGTGCAATGATCCCGATGGCCCCTATGAATCCCGTGTGCCCGACGGCATACCCGAAACGCAGGAACAGGATGGCTCCCAGGATGGTTGAAATGGCGGTCATGAAGACCGGCAGGGTGCCGAATTCGGCTTTATGATTGACCAGGGTGCGGGGCATGTTGCCTCAGAATATAGGATAAAAATATAAAAATCGGCAAACATAAAAATCTGCGGAGATCCGGAGGGGGTCGGAACGGTGCCCCTTCAGATAACCGCAGATATTTCCCGGTTCCGGTACCGGTCTATCCTGGCAGTGGTTTATTCCCGCTTTACCCCGGGTTTATTCCCGCTTCACCTCGGCTCCACCGAAGACCACATCAAGTTTGATCTTGAGATGGTTTGAATCCGGATTAAAAGTTGCGCTCTGGTAGGTGGAGGACCCGAATACCGCCGTATTGCCATCCGGCAGCTGTGCTCCTGCAAACACCGCATCCGTCACGATCTTGACCGGCATGTCCCGGGCGATCCTGATCTCGGATGCACCGAACACGGTACCTATTTTAACGTTGACACTCCCCTGGCTGAGGTCGATGTGAGTGAAATCAAAATTACCCTTCCCGAAAACCACGTTGTACTCCTTGTTGGGTTCGGGCTGGTAAAATCCTTTTTCAGTGAAGAGTACGTCATTCGGCCCGGTCTCAAACCGGAACAGGCCAAAACTCCCGAAGAGGATCCTCAGCCCTATGTAGATGAAGAACAGGGCAAACAGGACCTTGAATACAGGGAAATCCACGTTAAAAACGAATCGTATGATGAGAGCAAGCCCGATCAGTATGAGCAGTGCCCCCCAAAAAACTCCAGCACCCATTTTCATGATTTTTAATTATTACTGTTATCTCTGGTTCAAAAATACATCCGTCCCTCCGGTCCGGACAGGCGGAATCGGTAAACGGGCCGATTTTGTCGGTAAATACCCGGGACCAGGGCATCTGAATGTAGAGCGCTGCGTTAAGATATGACCGGATAACGTAACCACTTACATCATCGTCCGTAAAACAGTTAAATATTCAACACCGGATGATCATGAAAAAGTCACTCCTCTTTTCCTTTTCCCTCTCCATTACCCTCTTACTCCTTATGCCCGGAAACCTTCGTTCCCAGGTCTGCGTAACCCTGTTCCAGGGGACGGATTTCGGACTTGACGATCAGTATAACAGCATTGTTGACATCGAGACCGACAGGCTGGGGAATATGTGGTTTGTCCTTTACTACCCGAACATCGCCACCTACTGCGAGGTGGGGAAATTCGACGGCGGTGCGGTCTGGGCTAAAGTTGAGAATTCATTTCTGCCGGAGCGCACACCGCTGGACCTGGCGGTAGATAAGAAGGACTCCGTCTGGATAGCCACCAAGAAGGGAATCGGGATCGTTCATATCCTTTCCCTGCAGGGCAGAACCATGACCCCGGCCAATTCGGATCTGCCGGAGGCAAATGTAACGGCCATCGCGGTGGATTCCAGCAATACCAAATGGATAGGATTCTCCTCGGGGGCGGTGGCCTCATACGACGGCATTGCTTTTACGGTTTATAAGGAATGGTCCAATGCGCCGGTCAGGACGATTGAAATCGCAGCCGACAGTTCGGTCTGGGTGGGACTGAATGACAGTCCCGGGATCGTACGCTTCAAGAACGGCAAATGGACTCCCAATTCAACCGTTAAGAGCATTTCAGCCATCACCGCCGATAAATGGGGCAGGGTGATGGTGGCCAGCGGGGACAGCATGATCGTATATGCCGGGGCCCAGATCAGTTCGGTCCATTCAGTGGCAGGCAACCTGGTTCAGGATATTGCCGTCGGGCAGGCAGGAAGGATATGGGCTTCCTCAAACGGTGCATTGCTCCTGCGCAGCGATTCAAGGTTCGTGCCCTATTCGAGTTCGAACAGTGCGGTCCCCCTTCAGTTATCGGGACCCGTAAAATTTGACCGGGAAAACAGGCTGTGGTTTGCATATAAGTGGGGAGGGGGAGAAGCCCTCACCGCAACGGGGTTTCTTTACCGTACTGCCCCTCAGACCACTGCGGTCATTACGGCGGACAAACCCGGGCTGGTTTTCTGTTACGGGGACAGCCTGACCCTGAAGGCCGAACCGGACAAGGTAAGCTACGTCTGGCCTGACGGTTCCAATGCGGACAGCTACCGCGTGTACGATGCAGAGACTGTGGAGGTAGCCGTCGAAGGGGATAACCGCTGCTTTTATTACGATACCGTCCGGGTGAATGTCCAGAAGGTTTTCGAGGAGGAGAAAGTCTGCGCCGTCAGCGTCGATACCTCCCAGCTGAACATCATCATCTGGGAAAAAACACCCGGGGTGGGAACCGCTTCCTATAATATTTACCGGGAACTGGCCGTGAAGGACTCCTTTGAGTGGATCGGCAACCTGCCCGCGGATGATCTCAGTGTCTTCGAGGATCCCGGTGTGGATCCCACCGAACAGGCCGTTCGATATAAGATCTCATCGGTGGATACCTGTGGGAATGAGTCGGGACGGAGTTTTTACCATCAGACCCTGCATCTTTCCATGAACAAAGGAGCCCTGCCCGGGGACATAAACCTTATATGGAATGATTATGTCGGGATCAGTTTCAGTTCCTACCTCATATACCGGGGTTCCTCACCGGACAGCATGGAGGTGATTGCCACCCTGTCCAGCAACTTCACCACCTACACGGACCACGACGTTTATGATACTTTTTATTACCGGATAGCCATTCCCCTGCCGGAAGAATGCAGTCCCACGGGGAAATTAAAGAAGGGTACCGGACCGTACACCCATGCCCTGTCCAACCTGGATGACAATAAAAAGCTCCTGACTTTTACGGATGAACTCCCGGCGGCAACGGAGATCCGGACCTACCCGAACCCCTTTACCGAGGTGACGAGGATGGAATTCCCCTACCCGGGAGCGGCAGGGTATGTTCTCAGGATTTACAGCCTTGCCGGTCAGCTGGTACGTGAAACCGCTGGAATAAAAGGCTCCGAGTTCTTCATCAGGAGAGGCAACCTGGAACCGGGCTATTACCTGTTCGAACTGAGCGGGGAACGGACCTTCAGGGGCAAATTCGTGGTCAGGTAATCTGCAAGTCCAGATTCGTGGTCAGGTAATTTTCAAGTCCAGATTCGTGGTCAGGTAATTTTCATGGCCTTGTCCACTTTCTGCTTCAGGAGGGACTGAGCCAGCACCTCCATGATGTTATTCACATACCGGAATTCGAGTCCGCTCAGGTAGATGTCCTTGATTTCCTCCATATCCTTGCGGTTTTCCTCCGAGAGGATGATCTCCCTGACCCCGGCACGTTTGGCCGCCAGGATCTTTTCCTTAATGCCCCCGACCGGCAGGACTTTTCCCCTGAGGGTGATCTCGCCAGTCATGGCGATGTTCTTCCTGACCTTTCGCTGCGTAAAGGCCGAGGCAATGGAGGTGGCCATGGTGATGCCGGCAGAGGGCCCGTCTTTCGGGATGGCCCCCTCGGGTACGTGCACGTGGATGTTCCATTTGCCGAATACGTCCGTATCAAGTCCCAGCAGGTCGCTGTGCGATTTCAGGTACTCCAGGGCAATGACCGCAGATTCCTTCATGACGTCTCCAAGGTTCCCCGTCAGGGTGAGTTTCCCGTCTCCCTTGCTGAGGCTGGTTTCAACAAACAGGATCTCTCCCCCGACGGCCGTCCATGCAAGTCCCGTTACCACCCCCGCATACTCATTGCTTATGGTTTTGTCTTTCAGGTATTTCGGTACTCCGGCCATTTTCCTCAGCTCGGCGATGCTCAGGACCCGCTCGGGGTTTTGATCGAATGCGATCTTCTTGGCCACACTCCGGATCACCTTTGCTATGAGTTTATCCAGTTGCCTGACCCCGGATTCCCGGGTATAATATTCCACCATGTATTCGATCACCTTTTTGGGAAAACTGATCTGGGTTTTATCCACCCCGTGGTTTTTAAGTTGTTTTGGGATCAGGTGCCGCCTTGCGATCTCCACTTTCTCCTCGATGATGTAACCGCTCACATCGATGATTTCCATCCGGTCGAGCAGGGCGGGATGGATCGTTGCCGTGGTATTGGCGGTGGCAATGAACATGACCCTTGAGAGATCGAATTCAAGCTCGAGGAAGTTATCGTAGAAGGTGCTGTTCTGTTCCGGATCCAGCACCTCCAGCAATGCGGAGGCAGGATCGCCGTGGAAATCCCGCCCGACTTTGTCGATTTCATCGAGGACAAAAACAGGGTTGGAGGATTTTGCTTTTTTCAGGTTCTGTATGATCCTTCCAGGCATGGCCCCTATGTAAGTTTTCCGGTGACCCCTGATCTCTGCTTCATCGTGCAGCCCGCCAAGGGACATCCTGAGGTAGTTCCGCTTGAGGGCGCTTGCCACCGATTTACCAAGGGAGGTTTTTCCGACTCCCGGGGGACCCACAAGGCAGATGATGGGCGATTTCATGTCACCCTTGAGTTTGAGCACGGCAAGATGCTCCAGGATGCGGTCTTTCACCCGGTCGAGCCCGTAATGGTCCCGTTCGAGGATCTTCTCGGCCCTTTTCAGGTTGAAATCATCCTGGGTATATTCGTTCCACGGCAGTTCGATGAGTGTCTGAAGGTAATTTGCCTGGACGGAAAATTCCGCCGTGGCCGGATTGATCCGCTGGAGTTTTTCAAGTTCCTTTTCAAAAATTTCGCTCACTTCCTTGCTCCATTTCTTTTCAGAGGCTTTTTTGCGGAACTCGTTGATCTCCTTTTCCATGGGACTCCCGCCCAGCTCGTCCTGTATGGTCTTCATCTGCTGATGCAGCATGAACTCACGCTGCTGTTGGTCGAGGTCGGATTTCACCTTACTCTGGATATCGTTCTTGAGCTCCAGCATCTGGAGTTCCCTCGTAAGGTACTCGAGAAGGCGGATGCCACGCGTTTTCAGGTTATTTTCCTCAAGCAGCTTCTGCTTCTCCTTCAACCCGATGTCGCTGTTGGAACAAATAAAGTTTATGAGGAAACTGGAACTTTCAATATTCCTGACGGCGAATGAGGCTTCCGGGGGAATGTTCGAGGAAAGTTTGATGATCCTCAGCGAAAGGTCCTTGAGTGATCCGACAATGGCCTCAAATTCCCGGTCACGTGCAGCGGGTTTCTGGTCCGATATAGGGACCGTTCTGGCCATGAAGTATGGTTCCTCTGAAACGATTGACTCAATATGGAAACGCTTTTTACCCTGGATGATGATGGATGTGCTCTCATCCGGCATTTCCAGGATGCGGATGATCTGGGCCACCGTTCCCACACTGTAAAGATCCTTGATCACGGGATCCTCCGTTTCGGCATCGATCTGTGCAACCGTGCCTATGACCCGGTCTTTCCGGTAGATTTCCTTTATCAGCCGGATCGATTTTTCCCTTCCCACGGTGATCGGGATGACCACACCCGGGAAAAGAACCGTGTTGCGAAGAGGGAGTACCGGCAGGAGTTCAGGAACCTTGCTCCCGGCCAGAACTGCCTCATCCTCATCGGAGATCAGGGGAATAAAATCGCTGTCCTCGTCCAGTGAAGAACTGAGGACTATTTTGTGTCTAATTTCTTTCATGAATCAGTCAACTTGTCAGTATCCTGTAAAAATGATACTTGCATGGGTATATGTCAATTGCTGTGCCAAAAAGATGGGGTGGCTCAGACCCTGTACTTTTCAGTCATGCGGAATACTTCCGAAAGGATTTCAATCTCCGTGTCATCGAGCTGAACATCACGCCGCTTCATGACCCCGGTTGCAACTTCCATAGCTTTGTCAAGCTGGTAGGTGGTGAATCCGTGTGCCCCGCCCCAGGAGAAGGAGGGAATGAAATTTCTGGGGAAGCCCGATCCGAATATATTGGCATTTACGCCAACGACCGTTCCTGTATTGAACATCGTGTTGATGCCGCATTTGGAATGGTCACCCATGATGAGCCCGCAGAAGATCAGTCCGCTTGATATGAACTTCTCTTCCCTGTAATTCCAGAGCCTGACCGTGGTATAATTATTCTTGAGGTTTGAATTATTGGAGTCTGCCCCGATGTTGCACCATTCCCCGATGACCGAATTGCCCAGAAATCCGTCGTGTGCCTTATTGGAACATCCGGATATGATGCAATTGTTCACTTCCCCGCCGACTTTGCTGAAGGGACCGATTGTGGTGGGGCCGTATATTTTTGCGCCGAGTTTCAGGGTGGATCCTTCACACAGTGCAAAAGGGCCCCTGACGAGTGATCCCTCCATGATCTCGGCGTTTTTTCCTATGTATATCGGTCCGTTCCCGGTGTTAAGCACCGCACATTCGATCCTGGCCCCTTCTTCGACGAATATTTTACCGGGACCAAGAATACGGTTGCTTGAGGGAATTTCTGCCGGTATGCGGTTCCGTGTGATCAGGTCGAAATCAGCTTCCAGGGCCTTGCCGTTGTTTGAAAAGATGTCCCACGGGAATTCGATCCGGAAAACTTCATTGTGGTATTCGATCCTTTTGTAACTGCCCTGCCCGGCCGGGTCGAAGTCCCCCGCCGCACCGTCCTGCCTTGCGGCCAGAAGTTTTTCCCCTGCAAACAATGCCTCCCCGGGGGATAATTCGCCGAGTGCCCTGATCAGTCCCTCATCGGGCAGCACCGAGCCATCGATATAGAGATTGTCCTTTCCGGTTTTGGCCGGGTATTTCCTGGCAAGGTATGGCCGGGTAAGCCAGCCGGCCGGACAGTCAAGCATCCGTTCCCATTTTTCACGGATCCGGAGAATGCCCATGCGAATTTCACTGACCGGGCGGGTGAAAGTGAGGGGAAGCAGGTTTTCCCAGGTTTCGGGCGGATCGAAAAGGATGGTTTTCATGCATATAAAAATAGAAAAAAACTCCGGTATTCAGCAGAATGCGGGAAAACAGAAAAGGCTGTCTCCCCGGAGACAGCCTCGTTAAATGATCCTTACAGAATGGGATTTATCCCTCCTGTGTTTTTTTCATGTCGATGTGCTTTTTGTAGCGTGTATTGAATTTATCAACACGGCCTGCCGTATCGACGAGTTTCATCTTACCGGTGTAAAACGGATGGGATGTATTGGATATTTCCAGCTTGACCAGCGGATATTCCTTCCCGTCATCCATCTTGATGGTTTCCTTTGAAGTGGCTGTGGATTTTGTGATGAAGGAATAGCCGTTTGACATGTCCTTGAAGACCACCAGCCTGTATTTATCCGGATGCAGTTCCTTTTTCATTTTTCAGTTCTCCTTATGCTTTTCGTTCAGGGCATGCAAAAATACATAATGTTTTTAAAATTACAAATTAAACCATTCCAGGTGTTTCTTCGGGGGATTGGACAGCTCATCCCTGTGCATATATTCGTTCGTCCGTTTTAAATACACATAGTCCTTCTCCCATGCCGAGATATTTTCAGTGATTTCTTCAACCGACCGGAGAAAGAACAGGACCTCTGAATCGGTGGTGGTGGGGTGAATGGACCAGCGCACCCACCCGGGTTTCTCCGACAGATCGCCGTGGTTGATCTTATCGGTGATCTCCCTGGACCTTGCATAGCTGACCTCAAGCAGAAAGTGTCCGTAGGTCCCGGCACAGACACAGCCGCCGCGGACCTGTATGCCGAACCGGTCGCTGAGCAGCTTGACGATCAGGTTGAAGTGGATGTATTCAAGGTAAAAGGAGATCACGCCGAGCCGTTCCTCCACATTGTCCGCGAGAATGTGGATGCCCCTGATCTTCCGGAGTCCCCCGAACGCCAGGGATACCAGTTCGTGCTCCCTGCGCAGGATGTTTTCGACGCCCATCCGGGTCTTGAGTTCGAATGCCAGTGCGGCCCGGATGGACTGGAGGAAACCGGGGGTCCCGCCGTCTTCCCTGACCTCGATGTCATCGACGTACTTATAGCTGCCCCAGGGATTGGTCCAGTCCACCGTACCCCCTCCGGGGTTATCGGGCACTTCGGCACGGTACATGCTTTTATCAAAGATCAGTACGCCGGACGAACCGGGTCCCCCGAGGAACTTGTGGGGTGATAGATAGATGGCATCCAGTTTTTTTAAAGGATCTTCCGGATGCATGTCGATCTCAACGTAAGGGGCGGAAGCTGCAAAATCCACGAAGCAGAGTCCCCCGTGCTCATGCATGATCCCCGCCATCTCATGGTAGGGGGTTTCGATCCCGGTCACATTCGAACATGCGGTGAAGGCTCCGATTTTGAATTCCCGGTCCCTGTATTCCTCAAGCTTTCCGTGCAGCTCATCGAGGTTGATGAGAAGGTTTTTATCGGGTTCCAGCATGACCACGTCGGCATTGGTCTCATACCAGGAGGTCTGGTTGGAGTGATGTTCCATGTGGGTAATGAAAACAACGGGTTTCTGTGTTTTCTCAAGGCAGTCCTTCCCGATCAGCTTCCCGCATCCTTTGAGACCCAGTATACGCTGCAGCTTATTCACAACCGCTGTCATCCCGAAACCTGCGGTGATGATGATGTCATTCGGTCCCGCGTTGACATGCTGCTTGATAAGCTGGTGTGAGTGCCGGTATGAATTGGTCATCAGGGTCCCCGTCTCATTGGCTTCCGTATGGGTGTTGGCTACAAAGGGACCGAACTCCTCGAGCAGTTTTCTCTCGATCGGGCCGTAAAGCCTCCCGCTCGCTATCCAGTCCCCATAGAGGATCTTCTGCTTCCCATAGGGACTCGCGTATTCCGTATCGATTCCAACAATATTCTCTCTGAAGGGGAGGAAGTATTTTTCAAGTTCGGTCATCTTATCGAAATTTAATCCGATCCGGCAGGGAGGTGGACATTGACCCGTTTATGCCCATTAAAAGATCAATTACGGCTGGCGAGCTTGGACAATAACCTTAGGATCTCGAGATAGAGCCAGACCAGGGTGACGATAAGTCCGAAGGCAGCGTACCATTCCATGAATTTCGGGGCCGACGAGGCTGCGCCCTGCTCGATGAAATCAAAATCAAGCACAAGGTTCAGGGAGGCTATAATCACGATCACCAGGCTGATCCCGATGGAAAGCAGTGAACTGTTGTGCAGGTAGCCTATGGGGACTCCAAAGAGATTCAACAGGAAGGAAACAAGATAAAGCACCATTACACCACCGGTAGCGGCAAAAACACCCAGCTTGAAGTTCTCGGTAGGTTTAATTAAGCCCGACCGGTAGGCAATGAGCAGTGCAAAGAGGATCCCGAAGGTAAGGGCCACGGCATTCATGACAATGCCTTTGTACTGGTATTCCAGGAACGCGGAAATGCCCCCCAGGAAAAGGCCTTCCAGCACAGCATAAATGGGGGCTGTCACGGGTGCGGTGTTCCTTCTGAATATCGTGATCAGGGCAACGATGAACCCGCCGATCCCGCCGCCGATCATCCACGGCAGTATGGCGCGTGAGGCGGTCAGTGAATCGGTCGAGATGGCATGGAAGGCAAGCCTCCAGGTGTACACGGCCCCGGCTGTTACCAGCAGGAGCAGGATGAAGATCTTATTGACCGTGCCTGAGAGGGTCATGACGGGGCTTCCTGCAGCAGCTGTAAAGCCGGTAAAGGTGTTCTTGTTCAATGCAGGGTTTGCGGTGCGTGCTATGGCCATATGATTTGGATCTTCAGGGCTCAAATATACATGGAAATTAGGAAATTTTCCAACCTCTTGTTGAACAGCATTTTTAATATCCCTATTTTTATACCACATGCCCCAGCCGGCACGTCAAAGTATACATGAGGATCCAGCTGCCCAGCTCCATAAAAGGTGAATTTTTCAGGAATGTCTTCACCCTGATCTCCGGAACCACTCTTGCCCAGATCATCTCCCTGGCCATCTACCCGGTCCTGTCAAGGATGTATACCCCGGATGATTTCGGGATCTTTGCCCTTTTCATGAGCATCCTGACCATCACGAACATGATTGCAACCGCAAAATACGAGCTGGCCATACTGATGCCCGGGAAAGATGAAGACGGACTCAACCTGGTCGGGCTCTCGGCCGCGATCACCGTCCTGGTCAGCATGGTACTGATGGTCCCGGTCATCCTGCTGAACAGGAAACTGGCCGCTATGCTCGGGAATGAGAACATCGCCTTCTGGCTTTACCTCATTCCGGTTTCCACTTTCCTGAACGGGCTCTACCAGAGCCTGAACTACTGGTCCATCCGCAACAAGCGGTTCAGGAACATCACAGCCGCCAATGTCTCCCAGAGCCTTTCAAATTCGGCCGTAAAGCTTGGTGCGGGAGCCCTGGTTGCCGGTCCCTTCGGGCTCATCGCAGGGGCCATCATCGGGCAGCTGACCGGTTTCCTGGCCTTTCTCCTGAATTTCATGAGGAAAGACCGGGCAAAACTCGATTGGATCCGCCAATCCCGCATGAAATCACTCGCCGGGGAATACTACCGTTTCCCAAAATACAATATGCTCCTGGGCATTAATAACAGTTTCTCCGGGAGCCTGCCGGTATTTGTTATAACGGCCTGGTTCTCGACCGCAGTTGCCGGGTTGTATTCATTCGGCCTGACCATGATCTTCAGGCCCATGAACCTAGTCACCACGGCACTTTCACAGGTTTTTTCCCAGCGTGTGATATCCAAAGTGAACGGAAGCCAGCCGATCCTGGATGACGTCCGGCGGCTTTTCATCAGGATGCTCCAGTTCTCCGTCCTTCCCTTTGGACTGGTGGCCGTTTTTGCCCCTTCTATTTTCAAGGTGGTGTTCGGTCCCGAGTGGCAGGATGCAGGCGAATACACACGCATCCTGATTCCCTGGCTGTTTGCAGTTTTTCTATCGGCACCTTTTGCTTTTCTGCCCGATCTGTTTAAAAAACAGGGGACCGCCCTGCTGATCGATCTGGTAAAATTACTGTTGCGGGCATCTGCCCTCTTTGCCGGTGTTTATTTTGGTGATATCTTTGTAACATTGATATTATTAAGCGGACTCAGCTTCGCAGTCATCGTTTACCAGATTACCTGGTATTTTAAACTGGCAAAAAGGCAGAGCCGGAAGGTGAAGGATAAAAGTGAAAAAACGCATGAGGCGAATGGGCCGGGGATCTGGGACCGGACATCACAGGAAACAGGTTCCTTTCCCGGCATGGAATAAGCGCTCCGGAGACGATCTCTGGAGGGACTATGTTGAAAGGAACCATTCCCTGGGGAAGGGACTCAAAACCATCAACCTTGATCAACTTTTCAACCATGAACTCCATGATGTAGGGCCCGTTTCGCATTTTAATGAGGGAATGATGCCTTCGGATCTTGCGCTTCTCAGGGGACTGGCATCCCTTTACAAAGATTGCAGTTATTTTGAGATCAGCAAAAGAAGGTGTGAATCCCTGGCAAGCATGGCCAGGGTTGCCGGCGAATGCTATTCCCTCTGCAGGCCGGCAGGTGAAATACGCAGAGAGGGGATCCGGAGAGGGTACATGTATATGATGGGGTATTATTCAGCAGCCATGCAGAATGTGGTGGCTCTGTCCGGCGATTCAAACACCTTTCCTTTTTCCTCCCTGGACAAGAAATTTGATGTGGTCTTTATCAACAACGGTCACGGGTACAACAGGATCCTGAACGATACCCGGAAAGCCTTTGAATACCTTGTGCATGACCGGTCGGTCGTCGTATGGCATGATTACAGCTACTTCCCGGAGCAGGTCAGATGGGAGGTGCTGGCGGGGATCCTTGACGGCACGGATCCACTCATCCGTGAACAACTATTTTTTGTCTCAAGGACCAAATGTGCTATCTTTCTTCCCATCCAAATAATACAAACTTGGATCCCGGCACATCCAGAGCACTCAGGGTCTTAATTTTGCCTTCATGGTATCCTCCCGACGGGGGACAGTTTTTTCAGGACCATGCAGAGGGACTTGCAGAAGCCGGCTTCAAGGTCGATGTGCTGGTAAACCGGCTGATGGGGATCACCCAGCTTAAAATCTCGGAACGAAGGCTTTACAAACGCTTCAGGGTTACGGATTACAGGGGCACCAGGATCATCCGTTCGTTCTACCTGAAACCGCCCCGGAGCGAGATGTTTGCCGTCAACCGCTGGTCAATATCCACCCTGAAACTTTTCAAAGAGTACCAATCCGCCTTTGGGACTCCCGATGTCATCCTTGCTCACAGCGCGATGTGGGCAGGTTATGCCGCCAGCCTGATCAGGAAGAAATACGGCATACCCTACCTGGTGAACGAACACCGGGGCAGGTTTGCCGTTATGAGCAAGGAGGCCGAAGCCCTGCTGAAGCCATTCTACCGGCCGTTTCTTGAGGAAGCCTACGGCAACGCCGATAAAATTGTCTCGGTATCGAATGCACTGCACTTCGGAATAAGGAAATACGTACCGGAAGGGACAGAGCTTCTTTCCATCCCGAACATGGTGGATACGGACTTTTTTACCCTGCCCGCCCCGCGTGTTCATGATCCGTTTGTCATACTCTCCATCGGCCGGCTCGAGGTGGAAAAAGGGATGGATCTCCTGATCGAAGCCTTCGACCTGTTTGCGGAAGATCATCCGGATGCAGAACTCAGGATCGTCGGAAAAGGTTCCAGGGAGGCCGAACTCAGGGAAATGGCCTCCAGGTCTAACCATCCCTCACGGATCACATTCGTCGGTTATTTATCACCGGAAAGCATCCTGGAGGAATTGCATTTTGCCAATGTCCTGGCCGTGGCCAGCCGGATCGAGGCCTTCGGCGTGGCATTTGTCGAGGCCATGTCCACCGGACTTCCTGTACTTGCCACCAAAACGGGAGGGCCCGATTCCATCGTGCCTGATTATGCCGGTTTCCTGGCTACGCTGGAGAGCGTACCCTCGCTTTTCGTGGGACTCAAAAACATCTACTCCAATTATTATAAGTACGATCCCCAAAAGATCCGCAGGCACGTCGAGAAGAACTTCAGTAAAAAAGCAGTCATTGGCAGGTTCTCCGACCTGATCCACGGTCTCTGCGATGGTAAGGATTGATCTCATATTCAATTCCGGCTTCTCCTGGCATTCGAAAGAGAACTGCCATATCAAGGGATTTGCGCACGTCCCCGGTGACCTGTACCTGAGCGGTATCGAATTGCTGGCATACTTCGAGGCCAGCCGGGATTTCGGGGATTTCATGTCCCTCGTCTCCCTGGCAAACGGCATGTTCAGCGTTGTGCTTGAAAGGGGTGGGAGTGCCTGGATGGCGGTGGACCGGATGAGGACCTTCCCGGTGTTTTACGCCTTCCGGCCGGAATCCGGTCAGGCTGACCGGCCGGCTGAAAGAGCCCGGGATTTGCTCATTTCTGACTCAACCGACCGGATCATAGAACAGATTGGTGTATGGAAACTCAACAGGGAAGCATCGACCGAATTCCTGGCAACAGGGTATGTGACCGGCAGGGAGACACTGGCCGAAGGCATCTTTCAGGTTCAGGCCGGGGAAGCGGTTGAAATAAAAAACACCCGCGAAAGCGAATTCTCTGGACCGCCTGTTAACAGGACCTTTTATTCGAGCTACCGGACCTCCTCGGTTAAAGCGGGATCGATCGAGGAGCAAATGCCTGATCTGGAAGGCATTACGGAAAGAATCGCCGGCCGGCTGGTGAACTCCCTCGACGGGCGGACAGCTGCCGTGGCCCTGAGCGGGGGATTTGATTCACGGTTTGTGGCAGCCATGCTGAAGAAACTGGATTACCCCCGGGTGACCTGTTTTTCCTACGGGAGGGAGGGGAATGCAGATATGATAAGGGCAGGGGAGGTCGCGGCAAGGTTTGGATTCAAATTCATCCCCGTCCCCTACAGCGATTCCATGATCCGTAATTACACGGAGGATCGAGAATTCAGCGACTTTGTCAGGTTCTCCTCGAACCGGGCATCCATGTTTTTCATGCAGGAATACTTTGCCGTCAGGCATCTCAGGGAAAACGGCATGGTACCGGATGATGCCATTTTCATACCCGGCCATTCCGGGGATTTTTTCGGGGGAAGCCAGCTGATCAAACACGATCTGCATGACGGGTTGGAAGACATCCGCAAAACCATCCGGAGAATCTATGATTATAAATATTCCTTTTACAGGCCCGGGGGCAGGGCAGCAGCAAAAGCCATACTTGCCAGGATTGAGGAATCACTGCGGGAAAAGCGGCACGGAGGCGATGCGTTTCCGT
The DNA here is from genome assembly GCA_964431315.1 of uncultured Bacteroides sp. Classification (GTDB taxonomy): domain Bacteria; phylum Bacteroidota; class Bacteroidia; order Bacteroidales; family SM23-62; genus SM23-62. Next base: position 18,905 of record CAYSJH010000069.1, read on the forward strand.
ATTCCATGCACGAGGACTGGGACCTGAAGGAGAAACTCGCCAAGTTCATCGTCAATTCCTGCAACGTTTATGCCTGGTTCGGCTATGAATACCGCCTGCCCCTTTACGACTATGAATTACAGGATTTTTTCCGGGATGTGCCGTTCGGCCTGAAACGGAATAAACGGCTTTACGATGAGTTTTTAATAAACAGGGTTTTCGGTCCCCTCGGCCTGAACTTTCCCGGTGAACTGCAGCCCGATGAAAAGACACAGCAGAGGGCAAGGTTCAGGCGAAAGATCAGAAATGCACTGCCCGCAGCCATGGTCCCCGTCACTCTATCGCAACGGGACCCGATCTACTACAATGAGATCACGGGATTGCTCCGCCGGGATCTCGCCCGCAGGGGCATCCGGATCAGGATCCGGGGCAACAGCTATAATTCGATTATCGTGCAGTGGTACATTGCCCGGCTGGAATCGGAATTCCATGGCGCCCGATCTTCGGGTTAAAAATTATCATGCGATCAAAAATATTTCCTTAAATTTGCAGCTCTTCTAAGCACACACCCACACCCACACCCATGCCTTCATGGTGGATGTAGCTCAGTCGGTTAGAGCGCTGGATTGTGGTTCCAGAAGTCGCCGGTTCGAATCCGGTCTTCCACCCGAATTGCCCGCAACCAATTGATAATAGATTGGTTCAGAATACTACCTTGCGTCTGCAAGATGCGTGACATATCAATTTACGTATACGTAATGTGAACAGTTAATCTAATCTCGAAGGAGATATAAAACATTCATATACAGCCTGATTGATTATAACCGAGGAAGATTGAGAATATAATTCGTACTTCTTCCTCCCTCGCCTGAATCAGACAATATTCCTTTTTCAATTAGATCTTGGATATCTCTTCGTGCAGTATCTCTATGTACTTTTGTCATCTGTGCCCATTTAGATGAATGCAATTTTCCAATAAAATCTCCAAGCAAGATATTGATCATTTTGATTTGTCTCTCATTTAGCTGGGTAGTCTTATATATTTCCCAGAATTTTGCCTTAACCAAAACCTTCGAAAGTGTACCATCTGTTGCCTCAAGAGCCTCAGTTAAACGCTCAAAGTACCAAACTAACCATTGGCTTACGTTCAGACTTCCTTTTTGGGTAGATTCCAATATGTTATAATACTCCTTTTTGGATTTCATTATCTGAGCCGATAGGCTATAAAACCTTTGTTTGGTCCTGTCTGCTCTGGCTAATTGACAATCGGCAATAGCCCTTGCTATTCTTCCATTGCCGTCATCAAATGGATGGATGCTAACGAACCATAAATGTGCTATTGCTGATTTGATCAGTGGTTCCATGCTAATATCAGTATTGAACCATTGGATAAACCGATTCATTTCTGATTCAAGTCGTTTAGCTTCAGGTGCAGTGTAATGCACCTTTTGTCTTCCCATTGGGCCTGACACAACTTGCATTGGCCCCTGTGCATCATTCCTCCAGTCACCAACCGTGATTTTATTCATTCCACTTCTTCCCGTTGGGAAAAGAGCAGCTTGCCATCCACAAAGACGATCCTTTGTTAAGGGAGCTTCATACTTCTGTGTTGCATCAAGCATCATCTCGACAACTCCTTCTACATCACGACTTGCTTCTGGTAATCCAGATATATCTATTCCCAATCTACGAGCTATGGAGGATCGTACTTCATCCGGGTTTAAGAATTCTCCTTCAATTGCACTGGATTTAACAATATCATCGGTTAAGGTCTCAAGGACTGCTTCTTCTCTAAGCTCAAAACATAAGCTTTCCATTCTCCCAATTAATCTACCTTGAAGATCTCTTACCTTACTAACATATGGAAGCAATGTATCATTATCCCAGTTGAAATTCGGCCAATTTTTGTTTTGATGTATATACATTGACTCGATTTAAATGCCGTATATAATACGTCAAATATGACGCTTTTTTGCCGTATCTCGATATAAATGGCGTAATTTCTACTGCGAATAGACCAATTAAATGCGTTACTGAATCTGTTCCTGATTACATATGAGCTACAGAACGGTGGAATTAAGCTGCCGTGTCAGCGGTCGGCTTCAGCGGATCCTGCTGGTTATTCTTCTCCAAGAGATTCTAAATCTGCCAGATCTTTCTTGCGTCCGGATGCTCGTTTGTTGATAATGAATTGTTCTTTACCAATGTATGAAACGGATACATCACCAAAAAGCCCTGGTTCTTTCGAGGTATCAACTTCCTCCCATGTTACACCGCTTAGTGATGTTATTAAATCTATACGTACTGGGGGAAGTCCGAGTTGTATTATGTTGTCTTGGTTTTGGAAATCATCAATTTAATATCAAAAGAACTGAATCCAAAATCAGCCAATGCAGCGAGAATGCGTATTGCGTTTTCTCTATCTGGCTTTATGAAAACATCAATATCGCCTGTAAAACGAGGTGCGCCATGAAAAGCTAATGCGTATCCCCCAACGATTATGAATTTGACTTCATGTTCGTTCAACAATGCGAAAAACTCTCTGAAGTCTTTCTGAACTTCCATAATATTGGCGTCTTAATATTTCAACGGCCGAGATCCTCTCATCAGGCGAACGATTTAGCCAATAAGCCAGATTATCAAGTGAAGAATCCCCGTCCCTTTTACGTTTTGATATTACCTTTTATAGCATATATACAAAGATTAACTATTGAACCTAATACTAACTAACTTTACCAGCTGAACGGTGGAGCTCAGCCGCCGTAATGTGGCGCGTGATTTGTTTTCCCCGCAAATTACATGACACCCGTTACGGTCGGCTTCAGCGGTTCTACTTCTCCAATACTGTATTTAATTAATACGTTGTGGGATTCTGAAATGGATATTGTGTGATAATGTATATTGTATATAGCTTAATGTTAATAGCATGTTGGGCTTTCGTGCTTTTATTCAAGTCGTATTGAAATATCAAGATGTCCTCCTAAACCCTCGTGGATTATTCTCTGTAATGTTGAAAATCGAATATCTTTCAGATCTCTTTCTAGTTTTGAGATATAAGACTTATTGGTTCCTGCCAATTCTGCTAATTGTTCTTGGGTAAGACCTTTCTTTTCCCGTGCCTGTTGTATAAGGACACCAAGTTTGAAAGTCTCATAATCATTATCAAACTTTTCTCGCGTTTCAGTTCCTTTCTTACCAATTTTTTCGTCAATAAATTGGTCAAGACTTTTCAGGTTTTTATTCTTTGCTTTCATAATATTCACGTTTTATTTGTTCTGCTCGTTCAATTTGTTTTTTTGGAATTTTCTGGCTCTTCTTCTGGAATCCATGTCCAATTACCACAAGATTGTCAACGTCGAAAAAACAGAAAATCCGATAAATATTATTACCAACTTGAACTCTGATTTCATAGATTCCCGATGTACTCCCAATATGTTTCAGATAGACTTCTGGAATTCTATCAATCTCTTCAATGATTTTTAGGGTCCAAAGAATTTTCTTTTGAACTTTCTCGGTTTGATCATTATAGAAATTCTCAAAATAGTCTTTGAAAAAAAAGAGTTCTCGTTTTTTACTCATGAAACAAAGGTACAATAAGTTGTCCAATTGGACAACTTAATTCGAGATGTTTAATAAGTATGAAGTCCCATTTTAAAATATATTCAGAAAATTTATTTTACCCATTAAGAAGTAGAACGGTGGAGCTAAGCCGCCGCTTCAGCGGTCGGCTTCAGCGTATCTACTTTTCCGTACGTATTGTTATCGCTGTTTTACTGGTTATTGAAAATCGTAT
>CAYSJH010000070.1:0-21680 GCA_964431315.1 uncultured Bacteroides sp.
CGGAAAGCATGGCCGGCAATGCGCCGAGCGAGGCCGTTCCAATGCCCGCATTCCGAATGAATTTACGGCGGGAAAGGTCATAATTCCCCGGTACTGACTTCTCTTTTTTCATGGCTGTAATCGGTTTAATCAATTATTGCATGACAAATTTTACGGTCCTCTCCCCTACCTTAACCAGGTAAGTGCCTTTCGGCAGGGAGGATATATCGATGGATTCCCGGTTGCTGAGCAGGGTCCGCTCAATCAGCACCCTGCTCCGGACATCCAGTACCAGGATCTTTTCGGGCCGGTCGTCCTTCCGTTCGATGGTGATCGTTCCGGAAGCCGGAACCGGGTAAACCCTGAAATCCGCAATTGAATTCAGGTCCCCCGCCCCGGTAGGATCCGTCACGCTCAGCGTGCCGTTCACCAGGGTCAGGTTGTAATTGGCTGCAGAACCTCCTGAGAGTACGATCGGATAGGTTCCGATCGGGCTTTGCTCACTGGCATCGCAGGAAATGTCCGGCGGGGTGATATCGCCTTCGTCATCACCGTAGGCAAACCCGTCGTATGTAATGGTCAGGGTCGGATTTGCCGCACCGAAGGGACGTCTGATATCATCTGCGGTAGCGGTCAACTCTCCCTTTGAGACGGCGAGGCTTTTCACAAGTTGTCCCGAAGGGTAGTACAGGTAATTTCCTTCCTGCCAGGCAGAGATCTCCACGTTGCCCACACCGGTGATGCTTACAACAGATCCGCTGGCAGTGGCCACACCGGGATCCGCACTCAGGAATGATACCGGCAGGCCGGAACTGGCGAATGCAGCCGGTGTAAACGGATCATCCCCGTAAGTTCTGGCGGGGATATCATCGAAACTCAGCATATCCTGGGTGAATTTCCGTACGGTTGAATCGGGTACCCAATCGTATCCGAACAGGGGATTGGAGGTCCGGGCAAAAATATTCCTCAGGCTGTAGTCTTTGGCTTCTTCTGAAGAAAGCTGCCGGGAAATGGAGATCCTGCCTGAGGTTCCCGATCCCGGTCCGAAGCACTCGTATTCGGCATAAAGTGCGGGGGTTACGTTCCAGGTGCTCCAGCCCGAAGCGCTGAGGGAAGAGGGTTCTATGCAACGGATAAAAACGGTCCTGGGGGCCTGTTGCCATGGCCTTCCAAGAACGAAGCTGCTGATCGTTATGCCGTTAAAGCCAATCCCCGTGGTCGTTATTTTGCAGTCCCGGAAAACAAACCCGAATTTTGAATCCATTTCCGTGGCGGCAGCTGTCAGGGTGCCTCCGTTCCGGTTAATGCGGATCTCACAGCTATCAAAAACCACGATATCCCTCCCGAAAATGAAGTCCACCGATCCCTCGATCAGGCAATTCTTCATATAGATCCGGTCCGTGCCGCCTCCGCCGTATGCATAGTAGGTATCCTGCGTGCCCAGTATCTTGCAGTTGTAATAACTCTGCCTGTCCCCGTTGGTCCTCAGCGCCACGGCCTGCTGGTTCGCAACCGAGCCGTCGCTGATCACCGTGTTGCGGAAGGTGATGTTGTAGGCGGTGAAATCGTTCGGTTCAATGGAAACGCTGTATGAACCCGAGGTGCTTCCGGCTATTCCGGCGTAATCGTCATAAGTGAGGATCACGCTGTCCGGGTGCTCGCCCCTGAGGATAACGTTGACCTTGTTGTTCCCCAGCAGAAGCTTCTCGTAGTAGACTCCAGGCTTGACATAAATGGTATAATTGCCGGTATACAGGTCGGGCACCGCATCAAATGCAGCCTGCACGGTGGTGTAATCCCCGCTTCCGTCCTTTGCTACCACCTTGGTCACATCGGGTGCGGCCGCCTGTGTGGCGAACGAAAGCCCGTTCCCGTATCCAGTGCCGGCGCTGTTCGTGGCATAAGCCCTGAAATAATAGGTGGATGTCTCGCTCAGCTGGGTCATGGTGCTGTTGTAGGAACCGATTCCCGCACCATCGACCGTGAAATTATCCGCAATGGTGGGCGATCCTGTGGTATTCCAGCACAGTCCTCTTACTTTGACCGTATCTCCTCCCCAGTCGGTGACTTCCCCTCCGCTTTCTGCCGTCTTTACCAGGATGTTGGATACCGCTTTGGTCGTAACCGTGGGGATCACAATGGCTGAAAGGCTTGTAAACTGGCGCTCCTGTCCGTAGGAAGTGCCCGCCAGGTTGGTGGCATAGGCCCGGACGTAATACAATGTTCCCGGGGTGAGGCCGGTGATCTGGCTGCTGAAAGAACCGGAACCCATTCCGGCTTCCGTCTTATAATCGTCGGTGGTGGGCGATCCCGATTCATTCCATACCATACCCCTTGCTGTGACCGGTGCTCCCCCGTCGGTTACAATATTGCCTCCCCCTGTCGCAAACGTAGTCGATATGTAGGTAACCGGCATCGTAGTGACTTCCGGAGGATCTGCAGTAACACCCCTGGTCACCCCATAGATGGTCACCTTATGCAGGGCCACCAGCTTTGCCCAGCCTTCCGCGGCGGTATTATGCGGGTAGATCCTGAGGTAAAAGGCATCCCCGTCGTGAACGGTATCGTTAAGGGATGCCTGCCAGAGCGTCACGGCATTCCCGACCAGTGAGGCATCCGGCAGAAGCAAGGTTTTCGATGAAAAAGAAGCATCCTGCGAATAATACACAGCAGCCCTCAGGTTCGAGGAGAACCAGCCCCCTATATACATCGAAACGGAATCCACGATCAGGGTCCCCCCTGCCTTCGGCCTGACCCTGTACTGAATATAAAGGGAATCGACCGGGTTCGGCTCCGCATTCCAGTCCTGCGACACGGTCTGTATCGCCCCGACGGTAACATTCTCCCCTCCCGGCGTAATGGGAAGGGTCGTAGTATCGTAAAATGCCATTTCACTGCTGTAAGTACTGTTCCCTGCCAGTACCGGTCCCATGATAATACAACTCTCATCGGAAGTATAGGGCCACTCAACCATGGTCGGGGTTCCGAGGGATTCGATCGCTCCCCCGATGTATACATCTTTCAGGGCCAGGTATTTACCGGTACGGTTTGTGGGATCGTTGTAAACATAGGGATAGATCCTGAGGTAGAAAGACTCGCCGTCCCCCACCACCATGTCAAGCTTTACTTCCAGGTCGTAGAGTGCATCCCTGGGAAGGTAGTTATTCGCAAGTCCCGTGTTGTAGGTGATCTGGGTGGAAGTGGCAAATGCCGGGTCGGTGGACCAGAAGACATCTGCTTTGAATTCATTCATACCGGTGCATCCCATCCTCATTTTAACGGAATCCAGGTGGAAGGCATTGAACTGGGTTGGACTGAGGGTAAATTCCACGTAAACCCCTTCGATCCACGTGGTCTGGTTGGCAGGCCAGGAGTTGCCGACGATCCGGATCCGCTGGCTTTCCTCTGGACCCGTGTACTGGTTGATCTCGGTCTGGCTGAAATACTCGTCCCCCGCATCAACGGGCCCTGAAATGACCGGCACCAGTCCAGTGCCCCCGGCCTCCGGGTTGGTCAGCGGCCAGGTGGCCGATGAAGGGATCAGGTCGGGATTGCCCTGCGAAAACAGCGACATGCTGCCCGTCAATACAAAAGTAAGGAAAGCGTAAAAAGGTATCCTTGCTCTCATGTTCAAACAATCAATGGTTAATAATTCTGGTTCAAAACAGGCATTCGGAAACTGAATGCAAACATAGGCCGAAAATATTTAAAAATGTTCAGAATCCACGGCCCGGGTGTTCAGAACCTTCATCTATTCAGGAATCAGCCTGATATTGGGATTAACTGGTCACTCAGCTCAATAATCCCCGATCTGTAAAAGTTGTTTGCCAGATGCTTCTAAGGCCATCATCCACAACTGGCCGGGGGAATTTACCTGTTATTATCATAATTGAGGCTGATCCATTGTTCTTCTGTGTACAATTCATTAAATTAGTTTACCACTAAATGTCGAATAAATGTTCCTTAGAATCAACCGGTCTTCAGTTTGCCTGGAATACTTGCTTTGTAGCACCTGACGTTAATGTTAACTTGTATTCAAACCTAAATTAAACTAACGATGAGAACTTTTTGCATCCTATTGATCTGCCTGATGAGCAATCCTTCATTCACACAGGATATTGCAGAAAAAGAAGTTAATACCGCAGTAAATGAAGTAACAGTTTTTTTAAATGGGGCTCAGATATTAAGGAAGAAATCGGTTGAGCTTCAACAAGGCAAGACCATCTTAAAATTCTCCAATTTATCACCCTTCATCGATGCCAAAAGTGTCCAGGTAAAGGCGAATGGAGAGGTTACGATTTTGTCCGTGCATCACCAGCAAAACTTTCTTGATAAACTTGAGAAATCGCAGGAACTGACCGGCCTGGAAAATAAACTGCAGAAAATTAAAGAACAATTGGTATTTGAGAACACACATCTGGAAATACTCAGAGAGGAGTTGGCATTCCTGCAGGAGAACAGGGATTTAGGCGGCCGCAATCAGGAATTAAGTGTCACAAACCTGAAAGAAGCATCGGATTTTTATCACTTAAGCTTAACGGATCTCAAACTCAAGGAAATTGAGCGCAATAAAACAATTTCTGAACTAACGGAAAAGCAAAATAATATCCAAAGTCAAATTCAGAGCATGACCTCAAGCAGGGACTATCCGAACGGAGAGATCCTGGTAAAAGTTGATGCCAGGCGGACTGCAACTATATCATTCGAACTCTCCTATATGGTTGGCAATGCTGGTTGGTTCCCATCCTATGATATCCGGGCTAAGAATGTCAATGAACCGGTTGAATTAATCTATAAGGCCAATGTAAAGCAAGACTCAAAAATTGACTGGACCAATGTCAGGATAAAATTCTCATCATCCGACCCAAATGTTTCAGGAGTAGCACCGGAATTGCAGACATATTTCCTCAGCTATAATACTTTACCTCCTGTATACGATAAAGTGCACGGTATTGTCAGTGGTAAAATACGCGATGCAAATCAAGTCCCCTTGCCCGGTGCCAATATTCTCGTTGAGGGGACAACAATCGGCACCGTATCCGATATGGATGGCAATTATTCAATTACCATTCCATCGAATGCCAGCCACCTTACATTTTCATTCATCGGTTATCAAACCCAGACTTTACCAATTTCAAGTTCCTTGATGAATATTAACCTGCAGGAGGACCTTACATCACTTGAGGAGGTGGTCGTCATCGGGTACGGTACAGATTATGAAAGTTCTGTTTCACAGACTCTGCAGGGCAGGGCATCGGGTGTTTCTTCGAAGAGAGAATCCGAGCTTAAAATTCGAGGGAGTAGCAGTATTGTGATTCCTACAGCCCGGATAGAGAGGCAAACGGTTGTCGATTTCGAGATTAATACACCCTATACAGTTAAATCCGACAATAAAAGTTATTCGGTAGATATGGAAGTGTACAGACTTCCGTCATTTTACAGGTACTACAGCGTACCGAAAATAAAGAAAGATGCTTTCCTGATAGCAAATATTATCGATTGGGAAAAATACAATCTACTTGAAGGTGAAGCAAATATATTTTTCGAAGAAACCTATATAGGTAAAACATTGCTGGATGTAAGGTATGCCTCTGACACGCTACAGATATCCCTGGGTCGTGATAAAAGCGTGGCGGTCAATCGTGAAAAAATCAAGGATTATACCACGAAGCAGTTCCTTGGAAATAAAAAAGAAGAAACAAGAGGTTGGAGAATAATTGTTAAAAATAATAAAAGTCAAAAGATCGATATGATAATTCTTGACCAGGTACCTGTCTCAACAACAGAAGAAATAGAAATTGATGTTCAGCAAGTTACCGGGGCCAAGCAACTGAAAGAAACAGGTGAAATCAAGTGGGAGTTTTCTCTTGAACCGAACGAAAGCAAGGAATTTGAATTGATCTACTCTGTTAAATATCCGAAATACCGGAACTTAATTATTGAATGAACCAGCACACGAAGAAGAAATTTCCGGGTCATACAATTTCCCGGTCCGGATCCGGCTTGATCCTGTGTTCCATACCATCATCGCGAACGACAGACGGTTGAGGCAGACAATAGGAAACCCTCTCTAATTTCCTGACTTAAGGAGGTTCTGTTTTTTGTTGACCCGCCAGGGCTCGAACCTGGACTCTTCTGATCCAGAGTCAGACGTGTTGCCATTACACCACGGGTCAAAAAATCGGAGGACAAATATAAAAAAGTTTTCAGTTCCGTAAAAAAGTCTGTCTAACTATAAATCAAAAAAGGGCAACAGGATCCATCCCGAGAAATTCCTGCCATGGGATTCCGGAACCACCTACAAGATAAGTCTTGTCCGGCTGATATTTTTTAACAAAGGTAGTTATACCTTTAATCCTGGCGGATGTACCACTTTTCACCTCCAGGGCTATTATCCTGCCTACATTCTCAATAACATAATCAACCTCGTAATTTCCATGCCTCCAATAATACAGACGATATTTATTTGTAAGAGAATGGTTAAGCAGGTGTGCCCCGATAGCTGATTCCACCCATCGCCCCCATTCCTCCCTGCGGTTTAATACATCGTTAAGGCTGAGATTCTGCTGGGCCGTGATAAGTGCTGTATTGTGAACCTGGAACTTTGGACTTGATGCCCGCTGCCTTACTACACCATGAGTGAATTTTTCCAGTCCGCCAAGCAACCCGGCTGTATCCAATAGATGAAGATAATGAGCCAGGGTAGTTGTGTTTCCAGCATCCTGTAACTGTCCCATAATTTTATTAAACGAGAGGATCTGACCCGAATATGTGCAGCCAATCTCAAACAATCTTCTCATAAGTGCCGGTTTGTCCACACGAGTAAGAAGCAGGATATCCCTTGAAATACTGGTTTCGATCAGCGATTCCAGGATGTATCGTTTCCAGCGATCTTCATTTTGAATCAGCTCGGCTCCACCCGGGTATCCACCATACCATACATATTGTTCCGGAGTTAATCCAAAGGCCTCATGCATTTCTGAAAAAGTCCAGTGTCCGCAATAAATTATCTCGAACCTTCCGGCCATCGACTCTGTTAAGCCCTGCTGCAAAAGCAGCCTGGAAGATCCAAGCAGAATTACTTTCAGCTTTGTTCCCTTACGTGTATCCTCATCCCAATATTTTTTTACTATTTCACTCCAACCGGTTATTTTCTGTATCTCATCTATGACCAGCACACACCCCTCACCACCGGAGGCAGCAAGCATTATCCTGGCAGCATTCCACTGTTGCTCAAGCCAGGAGGACTGATCGGCAGGTATTGCATCCGAAGTGGCGTAGTGGACAGGTAGTGTTGTTTGCTGAGCGAACTGGTTCACAATGGTTGTCTTTCCTGCCTGCCTGGGACCCATTATTACCTGTATATGCCGTCTGGGCTCCGATTCAATTCTTTGTATAAGTAACTGCTTATGATGACGTTCAAACATAATAATAGAATTACTCAATATCCTGAGTAAAATTACTCAATATTTTGAGAAAATCAAAGATCTATCATTTTTTCATTATGCCATCCAATTAAAGTAGTTGACATATTGAATATCATTTAGTAAATTAAGGAATTTGCCTTTATCATAATTAATTCATGAAAACAATCTCATACTGTATGCTTGCGTTTGTCTTCCTTGCCGGATGCACCGGCTTTCAAAAGAATACAGCGCGCGAAAAACCCAACATCATCTGGATCATGATGGAGGACTGGGGATACGACCTGTCCTGCTACGGGTCCCCCCTGATACAGACCCCGAATATCGACCGGTTTGCATCGGAGGGCATGCTTTACAGGAATTCCTTCTGTACGGCCCCGGTATGCTCCCCTTCACGTTCGGCCATGATGACCGGCTTCTACCAAAATTTCATCGGCGCCAACCAGCACCGCACAGAGGGACCTGGCTGGGAGAAAAAGCCGCTTCCCTATGGTATCAAACCGATTACTCACCTGCTCGAGGAGGCCGGTTACTATACCTGCCTGATGGAAAGCAACAAGACCGATTGCAATTTCATCACGGAAAAACCTCTATTCATGGGAAAGGACTGGGACGAAAGGGAACCCGGCCAGCCATTCTTTGCGCAGATCACCTTCCAGGGGACTCACCGGATCTGGCTGAGGGACCCGGAGCGGCCGATCGACGAGAAGAAGGTGGTGCTGCCACCCTATTACCCGGATCATCCGCTGGCCAGGCGGGACTGGGCCAACGGCCTGGAAGCCGCACAACGGGTCGACCGGCAGATCGGAAGGATCCTGGGACGCCTTAAAGAGGAAGGCCTGGAAGAAAACACCCTGGTATTCATTATCGGAGACAACGGCCGATGCATGCCTCGCGGAAAGCAGTTTCTGTACGACGGCGGGATACAGGTACCCATGCTCGCCCGCTGGCCGGGACATATTAAATCAGGACAGGTAAACGACGACCTGGTGATGACCATCGATATCTCCGTAACTATCCTGGAAGCAGCCGGCATCAAAACGGGTTACGAATTACACGGGAAAAGCCTTTTCAGCAAGGAGGTCTCAAAGAGAAAATATGTTTTTGCAGCCCGCGATAAAATGGACGATACGCATGACGCCATGAGGGCGATAAGGTCGAAAAATTTCAAGCTGATCCATAACCTGATGCCTGAAAGGGCCTACTGCCAGTACAACCGGTACAAAGAAGCAAACTACCCGGTGCTCGCCCTTCTGAATGTCATGAACCTGAAGGGGGAACTGACCCCGGAGCAGGCCGCCTTCATGGCCCCTTACAAGCCCGAATTTGAACTCTTCGACCTGCGTAAGGATCCCTTTGAAATTAACAACCTGGCAGATGATCCGGCCTACGCAGAGGTCAAGTCTGAACTGCTTGCCGAACTGAATGCATGGAGAGAAAAGGTCCATGACCAGGGAGTGACGGAATCATTCCGCGCAGGAGGCTGGCCGGCAGACTATCCAACCCGGACACTCGGGGAATGGGAAGACATCCTGGAACAATGGGAGCCATGGGTATTCAGGGATCCGGACCAGAACGACCGTTCACTGCACCCTGTAATCAGGCAGCTCTATCCACCACTGGAATAAAAAATCCGGAAAGCAGGATCAATGACGGCTAGTCCCGCAGCTCAATTTTAATAACCACTGCCAGTTTATTGAGTTCTGCATCGGGTATCATTACAAGCAGGCCTGTATCATTCATTTCCCAGTTCAATTCACCTTCCGATCCCGGCAGTGATACCCTGGAAATATCCATTGATTTTCCGGCATTTTCCAGAGAGAAGGCCCCGAGTAACACTTCGCTCCCCGCTTCAGGAGTTCCCAGGAAAATGACGTAAATATTTCCGTCACAGGTGGTGTACCGAACATCCTTTGCTGTGTACCGGAGCTTCAGAAAATCACGGTGGAACTGGAAATCTCCCTCGGGCTGGGTTGTCGGTCCCTCTCCATACGTATACCATGGCCTGGTACCGTATATGGCTTCCCCGTATTTATTCAGCCATGTCCCGATGTCGAGAAGCACCTGTTTCTGGTTATCGGGAATGGTCCCGTCTGCCATCGGGGAGATGTTCAGCAGGAGGACCCCGTTCTTGCTCACGATGTCGATCAGCACGTGCAGGACATCCCTGGCAGCCTTGATCTCAAGTCCCTCTGTATAACACCAGCTCCCCGTGCTTACCGTTTCATCCGTCATCCAGGGAGCTGGGTCGATGTAGTTGCGCCTGGATTTCTCCAGGTCTTCCACCGTAAATTTAATCGGAAGGTCATCCTGTTTGCGTACGATCACCACCTCCTTACCCCATTTTGCAGCCTGGTTCAGATAATAGGCACAGTAATCCTCGCGGATGGTATCCGGGATCAGGTCCAGGCAGTAATCGAACCACATGATATCAGGCCGGTACTGGTCCACCACCTCCTTGAGTTTTGCCAGCCAGACTTCCTTCAGCCATATTTTCTCGGGGATGTTCCCGTAGAGGTATTGCAGTACGGGATCATCCGAGGAGGGAGGCATCCCTTTGAAATACGGGTAATGGCTGTGAAGGTAGCCTCTGCCGTTCTCGTCAACCGGAAGGCTGTCATAGCGCTGAAGCTGTTTGGCATGGTGAAAAGTGGTGATGAACTTTAAACCGCGGCCTTTGATCGCCTTTTCTAGCTCACCGGTAATGTCACGTTTGGGTCCCATGTCCATCGCATTCCAGGGAGTGGCATCGCTGTCCCACATCGAAAACCCATCGTGATGCTCTGCCACGGGTCCCGCGAAGCGTGCACCCGCTTTCACGAACAGGTCCGCCCATTCATCCGCATTGAAATGTTCTGCACGGAACATTGGAACGAAATCATGGTACCCGAATTGGGAGGGATGGCCATAGGTGGCAAGGTGATATTCGTAAACCGGGTGCCCCTCGAAATGCATCCAGCGCGGGTACCATTCGTTGTCGAAGGCCGGCACAGAATATACGCCCCAGTGAAAATAGATCCCGAATTTTGCATCCCGGAACCAGTCCGGGGCCGCTTCATGTTTGCTCAGGGATTCCCAATCCGGCTTATAGGGATCTTCTTTTTTACCAATCCTGCTCCCACAGGAAGTGCAAAGCAAGGCTGCGAGGAACGTCGCAGCAATCATTTGAACCGGGTAAGCTTTTCGCATGTTATTACATTTTCGTTTGTTATTACAGTTTTGCCTGCAAGGATAAGAATCAAGTTTTCAGGTCATATCCACCAGGATCTTCATAACCCTGCCCGGGTCACCGGCCCATTCCCTAATTGCTCCTGAAGCTTCTTCCGGGGGTATCTTTCGGGTGATCATCCTTTCAAGCGGGAAGGTGTCTTTTTCCAGGTATGAGATCACAGCCCTGAAATCGTCCGGTGTGGCATTCCGGGAGCCCAGAATGTCAAGTTCCTTCTGTACGAAAAGCTTTGTCGCAAATGAAACTTCCTGCGCAGCATATCCGATGCAGACCACCCGCCCGGAAAATGCGACTTCTTCGACCGCGGCACGGTAAGTGACAGGATTGCCGACAGCTTCGACCACTACATCCGGTCCCTCTCCTCCCGTGATTGACATAAGTTGTCCATGCAGGTCGGATGAACGGGAGTTTACCAGGTACCTGGCACCCAGTATACGCGCCAGGTCAAGTTTGTGATCATCTATATCGATGGCGATCACCTTTGCGCCACGTATAGCGGCACCGATCAGTGCACCCATCCCGATTGTGCCGCAACCCATAACCGCCACCGTATCGGATGCCTTTACCTTCCCCCGGTCAATGGCATGGAATCCTACGGTAAGGGGCTCGACCATGGCCAGTTCCAGTTCATTCAGTTCCGGCGCTGTTAAAAGTTTCTGCCAGGGCACGGCAAGGTATTCCTGCAAGGCCCCGTCACGCTGCACTCCGAGGGTCTGGTTGAACTGACAGGCATGCTCCCTTCCCTGCCTGCAGGATGGACATTTTCCACAACTGGTATAGGGAACAACCGTCACAGGGGTTCCGGGATCGAAACCGTCCGGCGTATCAGTCCCCTTCTCAACAATTTCCGCCGAGATCTCGTGTCCGGGTACACGCGGGTAATCAACCAGGGGATTCTTCCCAAGGTAGGTGCTCAGGTCGGATCCGCACAAACCTACGTATTTTATTTTCAGGAGAACCTCTCCCCTTCCGGCTCCGGGTTTATCTTTTTCGGTAACCCTGATCTTCCCGGGTGCATCAATTATTAAGATTTTCATTGCATATTAATAAGTCCCTATGGTATGCCTTGCCGGGGGATAATTCATCTTTAAAGATAATTATAAGCCGGATTGATGAGTCCCTCTCGTTTCATTTCAGTCCAGAATGCCCCGGGAATGCTGCGCTGCAGTGTTTTCACATTCCGGTGCATTTTTCCCGGTTTGCTGGTATTCAGGGCCATGCTCACGATCGCCGGGTGCGACATGCTGAAACGGATGCAGGCATCGCCCGGTTCCACTCCTTGTCTGAGACAAATCTCCTGAAATCGTTCACGCCATGTGTAGATGATCCTTCCCCTGTCGCTTTCCGGCGGTATGTCCCGGTAATCGAACAGCGGTCCCCCGGTAAGGAATCCGCCATGGAAAACGGCCGAGTTGATGATGCCCACCCCCTCGTTAGCCAGTCGGTCCATGAATTCGAGCAGGTCTGTTGGGTGGCTGAAAATCGTAAAACTGTTGGCAAACATGACCCAGTCAAAGGGTACCTGCCGGTAAATATCCCTTATGGTTCGCCAATCCTTGGCTCCGATCCCAACCGCCTTAACCTTGCCTTCCCGTTTCAGATCGAACAATGCCCGGTAGGATTCAAGCACATCTTCCATTCGTTTTGCGCGTTCCCTGTCGTTTAAGGCAGCGTTCAGGTATTCATCGGGATCGTGGACAGAGACCAGTTCCGCACGGTACCCGCCGAGCAGCTCATTCCCCTGTTGATAGCATTTCATAATTCCCTCGTAGCTGAAGGTCTGGACGGCATCGTACCCGATGTCCACCCAGGCACCCGGTTCGAAGGTGGGTTCATCCGATTCAAGGGGTATGCGGTACCATCCCAGCTTATTGCTTATCAGGATATCATCCCCGGCAATCCCGAGTTCCGCCAGGCCCTTCCCGATCACTTCCAGGGCAAGACCCGCTCCGTATTTCCCCGCAGTATCAATAACCACAGGTTTTTCCGTGCACTCAAACCATTTCTTCATGAGCCCGAGTTTGGCCTCGTACGGCAATGCCTTGTAGAGGTTTCCCAGGTAACTGGTCCCGTATATCACAGGCGGCACCGGGAGCCCGGTCCTGCCCAGGGGCCTCTTTTCAGATAGTTTCATTGGTCAGGTTTTATGGCATATCGTTCATTCCTCTCAGGAACATGCATATCCAGCCATCAGCTCAATCCGTTCCTGGTCCTGTACCCATATATCGTGATCACCACAAAACAGATGAATGGCAGGATGAAGGAAATGTTTTCCGCATGCATGGAAAACACCATTCCCTGCTTGATGATCATTCCCTGCAGGGGAGGCATGACCGATCCACCGAGGATGGCCATGATGAGTCCCGCAGCCCCGAACTTGGCATCCTCTCCCAGTCCCCTCAGTGCGATCCCGTAGATCGTCGGGAACATGAGCGACATGCAGGCGGAAACTCCCACCAGGCTGTACAGGCCTGCCATCCCGTCGATGAAAATAACACCGAGGACCAGCAGTCCCCCGCCAATCGCCAGGTACATCAGCAGTTTCCCCGGCTTTATGTATTTAAGCAGGAAAGTACAGATGAAGCGGCTGGTTACGAATATCGCCATGGCCACGATGTTGTACTGCTGCGCAAGGACCTCGGCTTCCTGCTCGCCCATGCCCCGTTCCATGAAGAGCCTGGTGCCGTAATGGATGATGAACGTCCAGCACATGATCTGGGCGCCCACGTAAAAGAACTGGGCAATGACCCCTTCCCGGTACCTTGGAAGGGAGAATATCCGTTTCAGGGTCGGCAGGAAATCGATGGTGTGGTTCTTGTCTGCATTCCTGGGCATCCGCACAAGAGCGATTACGATCGCTACCACGATAATAACGAGACCGATCACGATGTATGGATTGCTGGCCATGGAAAGGTCATGCGCCTTCACGGCCTCGAATTCGGCTGGGGAGAGTTGCATCCTTGCCGCTGTATCCCGCGGATCAAGCCGGGCCTGTATGAAGTTCTTGGCAACGAACATTCCCATCAGGGATCCCATGGGATTGAAGGACTGTGCAAAATTCAGGCGCCGGGTTGAAGTCTCTTCTGCCCCCATGGAAAGTATGTATGGATTGGCGCTGGTTTCCAGGAAGGAAAGTCCGCAGGTTAGGATAAAATAAGCGAACAGGAAAGGTGCGTAAACCCCTATGGCGCTTGCGGGAATGAACAGCAGGGCACCGGTGGCATAGAGCCCGAGTCCCACCAGTATCCCCGCCTTGTAGGTGAACCGGCGGATGAAGATGGCCGCAGGAAAGGCCATGGCGAAATATCCCCCGTAAAAGGCGACCTGGACAAGTGAACCCTGTACGGGATTCATCAGGAATATCTTGGAAAATGCCTTTACCATGGGATTGGTCACATCGTTGGCAAATCCCCAGAGAGCGAAGCAGGAAGTGATCAATGCGAAGGGTATCGCATACTTTGCTTCAAGGAACTTTACTTTATTCTCGGTCATGGTCGGTTGTAATTTATGGGATTGAAAGATTATAGCATTCGATGGCGTTGCTTCGAAATATTTTTTCCTGCTGAGCGGGATCCATATCCTCGAAATATCGCCGGGGAATGGCAAGGATCTCATGGTATTCCCCGGCCAGGCAGCAAACGGGCCAGTCCGATCCCAGCATCAGCCGGTCCGTGCCGAAGGCCTCCGCCACCACATCCAGATAGGGAACAAAATCCTCGTATTTCCAGTTTTTCAGATCGGCCTCGTTCACCATGCCAGAGATCTTGCACCAGACGTTCGGCAGGGCGGCCAGCGCTTCCATGTCTTGTCTCCATGGATCCATGATCCCGTCCCTGATGAAGGGTTTGGCCATATGGTCGAGCACGAATCTTTGCTCCGGGAACATGCGGACAAGTTCAACGGTATTTTTCAGGTGTTTCGGGAAGATCAACAGATCGTAGCTCAGGTTATGTTGAGCCAGTTTTTCGATCCCCTGCAGAAATGCCTTTCCCAGCATAAAATCCTCGTCCGGCTCGTCCTGGATGACGTGCCTTACGCCGACCAGCCGGGAGTTTCCCGTAAATTCATCAAGCTGTTCATCGAGTCCTTGCGATCTCAGATCCACCCATCCCACAACACCCTTGATAAAATTGTATCTGCCGGCCATCCCGAGCAACCACCCGGTTTCTTCAGCCGTTTGCCTGGCCTGCACCACTACGGTTCCTTCAACTCCCGCCCCCTGCAGCAGTCCCCCCAGATCGGCCGGCAGGTAATCCCGCCTCAGAATAGCCATGGAATCATCCATCCAGCCGTAATCTTCCTCGTTGAATTTCCAGAGATGGTGATGTGCATCGATGATCATTGCATCCGTTTGGTTTGATTCGGCGCCAACCGGCGAATCCTCATTCGCCGAGTTTGTAGATCCTCTCGAGCAGCTGCCATTTTTCGTCCGCACTGGCATCCGCCGAGGTTTGCTGGAATTTCGACACGTATGCTTCCCATTCCGCCTGCCGCGGTTTTCCGGCCAGTTCGGCCATGGCCCTGTCATGGTCGAAATCGGGAACCGTATCCATGATCATGAACAGCCGTGTCCCCGCAAGGTAGATCTCCATATCGAGGATGCCCACCTCGATCATGCCTTGTGTGATCTCCGGCCAGGCTGCTCCCCTGGCGTGCACCTTTTTATATTCCTCGATGAGTCCCGGATCATCTTCAAGCAAAAGTGTTTTGCAGAAGCGCTTGTATTCGATGTACTTGTTTTTCGACCGGTATTCCATGGCAGATCCCCGTATGAGTTAATATGCAAACATGCAATAAAATTTGCATAACTCAAGGAACTGGTTTAAAAAAAAGTACCAGGATCGGATAAGAGGTATAATGAGCAACAGCAGGCAGATTCCGACCGGTCAGAGAACTTAATTTTATCTAATCCTTTACTTGGATTGCCCGATGTCTTATTTTTACTTATAGAAACCACAATTCCCCAGCATCATGAAAAAGTTATGGCCCCTGATTATCAGCATGATCCTGCCTCTGGCTGGATGCGGCAGGCGATGAAACTGATGCCGACAACGGCAGCTTCGCCGTGCTGGGGGACATGCTGCTCGCAGCGGAAGTCTTTGATTTCGAAGAACAAAGCACTTATTCCCTGAGGGTCCGTTCCACAGATCTCGGCGGAAATCACATCGAAAACGCTTTTGTCATCGATATCCTGGATGTGGATGAGACGGTGGGAATTCGGGCAAACGAGGACCAGGCCGTTAAAATCTACCCCAATCCTTTCACCCATGCGGCAAGGGTTGTATTTCCCAATCCCCAGGGAGAAACTTACCGGATGTATCTTATGGACCTGGCGGGAAAGATCGTCATGACCCGGGAAGAAATCCGGACATCTCAGTTTGAATTGCAAAGGGAAGATCTCGGCAAAGGTTATTACATCATCGAACTGAGAGGGAAACAGGTATACAGGGGCAGGATTGTGATCGAATAGGCAGAAAGCTGTAACACCAGTATGCAGTGCTAAGAGTGGATAAGATAAAACTGGTGGTTGAGGGGATCCGGGACTCGAAGGGATCTGCCTAGGGACTCTTCTTCCCGGCCGACGGGATCCTCTTTGCTGAAGCTCTTTTGTCCACATGGGAGTGCACCCCGCCGGTTTCTTTCTTGAACGGTGCCCTGGGAGCTGGCTTTATGGGAGCGTGGGGGTGGTCATGCCTTTCCTCGTCCTTCTTTTCATGGGACTTCCCTGCATGTTTCTCCAGCTCGATCAGGTTGTGTTTTAACAGGAGGTTATACCAGCCCAGGATCTTTTTGATGTCCGATACATAGACGCGTTCACGGTCGTATTCCGGAAGGATGGCAGAGAAATAATCCTTCAGGTCATCGGCATCCGATTTGGGTGAGATGGCTTCCTTCCCGTTTTCGTACTTATGGATGGCTGCAAGCACTTCTTCCAGCTGTACTTCTTTTTCGCTGGTAAAAACGGCGATGTCCTCGAGGGCACTTACCTTCATGCTCGCGAATGCCTGCATGCGCTTGCCCGTCTCCAGCGATTCCACGATGATCCCGTTGCGTCCCTGGGAAACAAAGCGGAACAACCCCCCGTGCCCGGAAATGGCCATCAGATCCTTGAGATAGCTTTCATTTTCAACCGGTTCCTGTTCGGTACCGGAGGCAGCACCGGTTCCTGAAGCGGCTTTCCCCACAGGACCATCCTGTGCAGGGGATGATTTTGCTGAGGTGGATTTTGATGTGGCGGATTTCGATCCGGCAGATTTTGCACCAGCGGGAGTTGTACCGGGGGATTTGGCGCCGGTGGACTTTGACGCTGCGGTCTTTTCACCGCTTGTTTTGGTACGGGAATCCTCCTTTTTGTCGGCGGACTGAGGATTTTCGCTCTTTTTTTCTTCTTCTTTCTCTGCCATATGGTAAGTAATTATATCAGATTCATACGCAATAAACCGGGTAAGGGTTATGACATTCCGCGTTCCTTTTTAATGGTCTCGTATGCATCCTTTATCTTCCGGAACTTTTCACCCGCTGCTTTCCGGATATCCTCCCCAAGATACGCAACTTTATCCGGATGATGTTTATTGGCCATCTGCCGGTATGCCTTCTTGACCTCTTCGTCGCTGACGGTTTTGTCAATCTCCAGGATCTTATAAGCGGAATCCACATCCCTGTAGAACATATTCCGGATCGATTCCATGTCCGAAGCGGTTATTCCCAGGTATCCGGCAATTTCTTCGATGATCCTGACCTCCTCGGGATGGACCCTGCCATCAGCACCTGAAACACCGTAAAGAAAATGGAGCAGCTGAAGCCTCGAAGCCATGTCGAGACGCTGCCGGATCTGCATGCTTACATCCCGGAGCGGAATCTGCTGTTTGAGAAGGTCACGAAGGTAAAGCATCGCTTCGTGTGAGGCAGCCGGGCCGAAACTCTGTCTGAAATAATTACTTACATAGTCCAGTTCGGACTTCATAACCTGGCCGTCGGCCTTCATAACGGCCGATACAAGGACAATCAGGCTCATGGTAAAGTCCCCGTGCGTGGTGGGTGCATAAACCCTCTGCCCGGTACCCGCTTCCCTGTTATCAAACACCGAACCGATCACGAAGCCGAGCACACCACCTATGGGTCCCCCCAGGGCCCATCCCAGTCCACCTCCTATCCACCTTCCGTATTTTGACATGTCTATAAAAGCAATGAACCAAAGATAATGATTGCAGTCAAATATTGTTCCATTATTCCCGCACCATGGCCATACGCTGCCTGATGAGGTGGTCTGCCGCCAGTACCTGCGGGATCAGGAATTCCTTTCCATCGTTCCCGATCCTGAAATCTGTCATTTTGACTGCTTCGGCCGGATCGATCTGGCTGGCCATCCTGGCCAGCACATCCTCCCGTTTCAATCCGTCCCGTTTCATGATCCGCCCGGTGCGGATTTCTTCCCCTGCCGTCACCAGGATATTGAAATCCATTTCCTTCCAGGCACCCGATTCGAACAGCAGTGCGGCCTCTTCGATGACGTAAGGTCCCTCCTGCCTGCCGAGCCATTCCCTGAAATCCTCCCATACCCTGGGGTGCACCACGCCGTTTACGAACAGGCGTGCGTCCGGGTCTGAAAATATCCTTTCCGCCAGGTACCTGCGGTCAAGCTTCGAATCCCTGAACACCTGCTCACCGAAACGATGCACGAGTTCTCTTCGTACGCCCGGATCTTCCGCAATGATCCGCTTTGCCTCCCGGTCGGCATCGTAGACCGGTATTTCAAGATTCCGGAAAATGCTGCATACAACCGACTTGCCGGATCCTATTCCCCCGGTGACACCGACCTTAAACATTACTTTTCCAAAATATATTCGACGCTTTTGGGTGAGAAATTCAAGGCCTGGATGTAGTCGGGGACCTTCACAAGGTTTACCTGCAACCGGCTGCCCAGCATGGTGCCCGCCCCGGCATAATCCACCACCGCGCGGAACAGGTGTTCATTCAGGGTCTCGTAGGCGCTCAGGCCCACCTGGCAGGTAATGTTTACCTTCCCCGGAAAGGTCCGCAATACAAGGGAATCCGGAAGATTGATCACTTCTATGGGTACGGTGAAGCTTGCTTCGGTGAATTTTTCCACGGGCACCCGGAGCCAGATTTCCACGGGATTGAAATCCACCCGGTTGGCGGGCCGGAGTTTTACTTCCTCATCGAAGCTCTTATTGATCCGTTCCATCTTTAACTCTTCCGTTTCCGCCATCCGCAGGCTGTCAATCATGAGCTGGGGACCGGACGCAAGCACGCTGTCGGGCTCCAGGGTAATGGGACCGACCTGCATGTATTGCTTTTCAAAGGTCAGGTTCAGGACCGGATGAACGGGGACCCTCTTCTCGACCCTGGGTGCAAAATTGAAGATCAGCGAATCCGGCTTGATGTCGAGAATTTCGATATCGCTTGACAGCTGCCGGGAAATGCCTTCCTTTGCGTAACTGGAAAGGATGATTACCGTGGAGGGATCTTTCCTGAAACGATTGATCGAGAAAGAACTGACATCGAAAATGATCGGGGTCAGCCTTGATTTCAACTGGTTGCTCAGGAGGGTGAACCCGTTGGCATTTACCGTTAGTTCGAGCCGGTCGGGGATGTTACTGACCAGGACCTCGTCCTCCGGAAACCGTATGTAGCGTACCGGGTATGAAATGGTCGTGACATACTCCTTGTTCATCGCCGTAAGGAACCAGAAAACAATCGAAAGCAGCAGGAAGAAAAAGAAGATCAGAACCCTTCGGTTCAGGTTGACCTTTTTTCGTTCCCGGACCCTGGTGAAGCTTTTCACCAGGTTTCCAAGTCCGCTATTTCCAGATTCTGTTTCCTTCATATCCCATCAGCCGGACGGATCCAACCCGGATACCAGGCAATGAATCCGCCTATTTCTGATTAACCAGATCGGTATTGTCTTTCAGAATTGCGTTTTTATCGATCCTGATCCTGATATTATCGGCAATTTCCACCGTAACCGTCTGGTCCTTAATGTCCGTTACCTTACCGTAGATGCCGCCCGTGGTTATAACCTTATCACCCTTATTGAGGCTCTCCCGGTAGTTCTTCAGGTCCTTCTGCCTTTTCATCTGCGGCCTGATCATGAAAAAATAGAAAACGACGATGATCAGCAGCAGGAAGACAAAAGAAGGGACAGGACTTTGATTCGGAGATTGCGGCATCAGAAAAATCAACATAAAATTACTCATCTTAAAAGGATATTAATAAAAAATTAATCATTGAAATCAATAATATTCGCCAGGATGGTCAGCTTTACAAGGGGAGTTTTGCCGTTTGTCCGGATGGTCACGGTCTTGCTCTGCTGTCCGGTACGACCTGAGGAATCGAACCGGACCTCCACCGAACCTTTTCCCCCCGGAGGAACGGGTTCTTTGCTATAGCTTGGCACGGTGCAGCCACAGCTTGCACTGGCATCAAGGATAACCAGGGATCCTTCCCCGGTGTTGGTAAAAGCAAAATTATAACCCACCGTTTCCCCCTGCACAATCGTGCCCAGGTCATGTTCGGTCCGGTCGAAACGGATCTCCGCCTTCGGCCCCTCCCCATCCCATTCCGGTCCCTGAACATCCGCCGGTTTTTCCTGCGCACAGGAGATCAGCAAAAGCAGGAAGATCCAGGATCCGGTGATGTATTGATGTTTCATAAACAATTAAGAAAGTGCAAAGTAACAATAAATTTAGTTTACCGGCAACAATCCCCTTTCAGACCTCCCCGATCAGTCCCCTTCCGGTTTTCACGATCTTTCCCTCTGCCTTAAGACCGTGGAGAATATTATCCAGTATGCCGTTGATGAACTGGCTGCTTTTCTGGGTGCTGTAAAACTTGGCGATCTCAATGAATTCGTTGATGGTGACTTTCGTGGGGATGGACTTGAATTCAAGGGCTTCGGATATGGCAAGCTGCAGGATAAGACTGTCGATGAAAGCGATCCTTTCCAGTTCCCAGTTATTGGCAGAGGCATCGATCAGCTTCAGGTACTCCTCCCCGTTTTTTATCGTGCTGCGCAGGAGTTTTTTACTGTAAGCCAGGTCATCATTGTCGTTGAACATCGGCAGGAGTTCCCCTCCCTGCGGATTGTCCTCCGTAAACTTCTTCAGCGTCTTTACGATCATTTTAATGACAAAGTCCACGTCGTCAATCCAGAAAATGCTCTGTTCCTCGAGGTTCAGGTAAAGGTCCTCGTAGTTCATGACCAGGTCGATGCAAATCCGCTCCAGGAGGCGCTTATCACTCCGGTAGGTATGATCGGCAGCGGATATGTATTCCCCGTAGAATTCCGAATCCAGGAGCAAACGGTAAAGATTCCGCACGATCTCCGGATACTGGACCCAGCTCAGGGGCTTCCGGTAAAGGAATTTGCGGAATGCATCGTTATTCCTGAGCTGCTTCAGGACTGCATTATCCATAAAACGTGTATTGGGATGCAGGTCTTCGTAGCTCGGGATGCGCTTCTGCCTGGCCTGCTCGATTTTTGATCCGGCATAATCCGCCACATCGACCAGCAGGAGCATCAGGAGGTGGTAAAGCTCGTAGGATTTCCCGATGCTGTGCAGGAGGTCCTTCTCGGCGGCAACATAGGTCTTGCCCTCAACTGTGTAATAGGCATATAGGGTCTGCAAAACCTTAATCCTGAGTAACCTTCTGCTGAACATCTCCTGTAAAGAACCTGTTTACAGTAAAAACGGATGCAAAGTAAACCATTATTTTAACTTCCATCCCGGTTTTGTATGAAAATTTGTCCGGTCCCCCGGATTTCCTCTGACAAAACCTGAAAAACTCCGCAAAGTCAGATCGTTAAGGACCTCAATCAATGTCCTGATTATTTGTAATTTTCTAAAATTATTTTCTATTTTTGAAATTCAAACCAATTATGTAACTAAAATTAACACTGATGGCAGACGGAACCGAAAAAATCGAGGAAGGTGTTAAGACAGAAAGGGAAGAGATTTTTTCAAAGTCAGTTAGAGCTGGAAAAAGGACTTATTTCTTTGATGTCAAGACTACCAGGAGGAATGATT
>CAYSJH010000071.1:0-3963 GCA_964431315.1 uncultured Bacteroides sp.
GTACTCCGGAATTGGTCTGCCTCCGTAAAATAAGGAAAAAGATAGGAATTTGTCCGCGCAGCCCCGATTTTTTAAAAAAGTGGAAAGCCTTCAGAGCGAATCCTTCATCCGTTGGCCGTCACGTCGTCGGAGTTAAACTGGAAACCCAGCCGTTTACCCGTTCTGAGCTTTGAAAGCTGAATACGGTCACTGATCTGTTCGACCGTAGCAATCTTAATGGCATCGTAGGGAGGAACCAGCAGGTCAAACTCCATGGTATAATTGATGGCAAGGTTAATGATGTGCCTGAGGGATGTTATGTTCACTTTTTCGTTGCCGAAATTATTGAAGAAAAAGCCCAGTTGCCGCTTCCCCTCGGTGAAGTAATACATGTCCCTGTTTACAAAGATGCGGCCCACCAGGTATCCGAGGTCTTGCATGCGGTTGTATTTGAATGAATCGGCAAGGAAATTATAGATGTTGATGATGCCGCAGTACGAAGCCATCTGGTCCGCCTGGACATAGGAAGTTTTCCAGACTCCGTGGCTGCGGTCGAACTCAAATACATTGGAATGCATGGCAAAGATCAGCAGGTCTCCGGCAATCTTGATCTGTGCGCCATACAATCCGTTATCCGTGTATTCGAGGTGGACGCGATTGTCAGTATCACGGAGCTTCTCGTTTAGCTCGATCATCAATTCCTGCAGGATTTCCTTGACATCGTTCAGGACCTTCAGGGTGTTATCGTGGACCTTCTGCTTTACGGTGGATTTATCCTTCAGGCTGTTGAGAATTTTGGTTTTAATCTCTTCCTTACTCATGACTTTGGTTTAATAGGCAATGGCGAAAAGAACCCGTTTATCGGAGGGTTTTCCCGAGTAGATGCATTTGCCGGTTTCGGATCCGGCGTCAAAGGGAATACAGCGGATTGTTGCCTTGGTTTCCTCCTTTATCCGGATCTCCGTTTCCCACGTTCCGTCCCAGTGAGCCAGCACAAACCCGGGCCTGTTCTGCATGATGTCCCTGAACTCCTCCCAGTCATCCACGCGGAAGGTGTTGTTTGTCCTGAAATCAAAGGATTTCCGGTAAATGTTCTGCTGGATCTCCTCCATGAGTCCCTTTGCCACCTGAACGACGGAATTTCCCTGCACGACCTGCTTTTCAAGTGTGTCACGCCGGGCGATCTCAACCGTATTGTTTTCAAGGTCACGGGGACCGATGGTTATCCTGACCGGCACGCCTTTCATTTCATACTCGTTGAATTTCCAGCCGGGTTTCTGGGTATCGCGATCATCAAACTTTACCGATAATCCCGCTGCCTCGAGTTCCGCCCTGATGCGGACAGCCGTCTCGCTTACCCTGCCCAGTTCTTCAAGAGATTTGTAAATGGGAACTATGACTACCTGAACAGGTGCCAGCCGTGGAGGAAGGACCAGTCCGTTGTCATCGGAATGGGCCATGATCAGGGCTCCCATCAGGCGGGTCGAAACACCCCATGAGGTAGCCCAGACGTAATCAAGGTTTCCTTCCCTGGTTGTGAACTGCACATCAAAAGCCCGGGCAAAATTTTGTCCCAGGAAATGACTGGTCCCGCACTGCAGCGCTTTTCCGTCCTGCATCAGGCCTTCTATGGCATAGGTGTCAATGGCCCCTGCAAAGCGTTCTTCTTCTGTTTTTCTTCCTTTGATTACCGGTATTCCCAGGTAATTCTCGGCAAAATCCGCATAGAGGTTAATGATCTTTTCCGTCTCTTCGACGGCTTCCTGCTCGGTGGCATGGGCCGTATGGCCTTCCTGCCAGAGAAACTCCGTGGTCCGCAGGAATAGGCGGGTCCTCATTTCCCACCTGACTACGTTGGCCCACTGGTTTATCAGGATGGGAAGATCACGGTACGACTGTATCCAGTTCCTGTAACTGTTCCAGATAATGGTTTCAGAGGTGGGACGGATGATCAGCTCCTCTTCCAGCTTTGCCGATTCATCCACCACTATTTTACCGCTCTTTTCGTCGTTCTTGAGCCGGTAATGGGTCACCACGGCGCATTCCTTGGCAAATCCCTCTACATGGGCGGCTTCCCTGCTGAAAAATGATTTCGGGATTAACAGGGGGAAATAGGCATTGGAATGCCCTGTTTTCTTAAACATCCCGTCAAGTATAGACTGTATTTTTTCCCAGATGGCATATCCGTAAGGTTTGATCACCATGCATCCCCTAACTGCCGAATTTTCGGCAAGGTCCGCTTTAATTACCAGGTCATTGTACCACTGTGCATAATTTTCCGCTCTGGGTGTAAGTTCTTTCGCCATTCCTTATCTTTGTGCTAACAAAACCTGCAAATTAAGTAAATAATATAGAAAAGATATTAAAAGGAGTTTCAATATTTATTTTAGCGGGCGTAAGACAGTTTTTGGTACGGTATTTGTATTTTTTGGATAAAAGACCAATCTGGAGGATTAACCATGAAAAAGTCATTAAACATAAGCTTCATCTTTGTCCTGGGCATAGTGCTCGGGGCCTGTTCCTCAACCTACAAGGCAGGCATCGCGGAATATGATGATCTTTATTATACTCCGAGGGATGCAAAGATGCAGAGCAGGGCAGACCAGTCCGTTGTTACGGCCGTTCCGAATGAACAGGCGGCCACAGCGGAGCTGAGTGATTACGAAAAGTACCGGCTTACCCTGGAACAGGGAGGTACGGACGAACAGGTCCAGGAAGCTGGTTCAGAGTACCTGATGGAAGATTCTTCCTATTATGGACCCCAGGAGTATGCCTATTACGATGACGGAAGCCAGCCTCCGGCAGTCAATAATTATTATGGTACGGTAAACCAGTATCCTTCCTATGCCACACGGTTCGAAAGATTCCATTCACCCTACATCGGTTACCGGTATTATGATCCGTGGTATTACAGTTCCTGGTATGATCCATTCTATTATGATCCGTGGTACTACGATCCCTGGTACAGTTCATGGGGACCCGGATTCGGTGTAAACATTGGTTTTGGATTTGGCTGGGGATATGGCGGCTGGGGATATCCTTACTACGGATACCCCGGATGGGGCTACGGCAGCTACTATTCTTCCTATGGGATGGGTTACAACCGCGGATGGTACGACGGGTACTATGGCGGGGGATACTACTACCCGACCCCTTATTATTACTACAGCGATGCCGGCCGTGGCAGTGGTTATACATATGGCCACAGGGAATCCAGGTCAGGATATTCCACCTACGGTGCCCGTACCACCGAAGACAGGAAAACCAGTGTAAGTTCAGGGAATTATGAAAGAACACGGGCAACTTCGAGCGGCAACCCCGCAGTTACGGCGACACGTGCAAATACAGGATCGGCTGATGAAATTGCCGGAAGGCGCAGCACGGCCATAACGGCTGCAGGAACTTCCACCGATAATTCCAGGAGCCGCATGCAGGGAACCCAGGGCAATGCCTATAGCCGGACAGACGAAAAGACCCCTGCCACCTCCCGGGCGAGTTATACCGGGGATGCGCAGCGCAACAGTAATGCGAATCCTAATACCAGGACGGTGACGTCATTGCGGGGGACTGACCAGAAACCGGGTAACGGACAGGGAAGAACAAACGTTACTGGTCCGGAAGGCGTCAAGAGCGATCCCAGGTACACCACCCGCAGTAATAATACCAGCAGGTATACCACTACCACCCGAAACAGCTATGCCCCGACCTATACCAAACCGAGAACTGCGTACAGGCCGACTTACAATACGGGTTCTTCCCGGAGCAGCAGCACGTACAAATCAACTGCGCCCCGCACGACCTATACACAGCCGGGAAATACCTCGACCTATCGCTCGGTATCTCCGTCCCGATCGGGCAGCGGAAACTACCGGTCAACGCCTTCAAGCACTTACCGGTCAACGCCTTCGAGCAGTTACCGGTCATCCGGTTCTTCCGGATCCAGTTACCGGTCCTCTTCAGGATCCTCGGGATCCGTCAGCCGCA
>CAYSJH010000071.1:4063-11579 GCA_964431315.1 uncultured Bacteroides sp.
TCTTCCGGATCCAGTTACCGGTCCTCTTCAGGATCCTCGGGATCCGTCAGCCGCAGTTCGGGCAGCGTAAGCCGCTCCTCCGGCAGCGTTTCAAGGTCATCATCTTCATCTTCATCTTCAGGTGGAGGCAGGAGAAGGTAGGAGAGCAGATTTTCCGGACATATTATTTGAAAGAAATATTACAACCGAAAATAAGGTTTTCAGCACGGATTGTACCCAATTAATACGAACAAAATGAAAAGGATATATGCTATCATCATCGCAGCCTCTTTCATGCTGCTGACCGTAAGGGCCCAGAATGAATCTGATGCGGTCCGTTACTCGCAGAATTTTTACGGGGGAACCGCCAGGTCAATGGCCATGGGCGGTGCATTTGGTGCCCTGGGCGGTGATTTTACCAGTGCCAGCCTGAATCCCGCAGGAATTGGGGTGTACCGGAGTTCAGAGATCACCTTTACCCCAACACTTTTATCCGATAACACATCCTCTTTGTACCTGGGGAAAACAACCCGGGACAACCGGTACCAGTTTATTCTCAACAATCTTGGACTGGTTCATTCAAAACTGACGGGCAAGGACCAGGGCTGGGTTGGGATAACGTACGGTGTAGGTTATAACCAGTTGAACAGTTTTAACCGGAACACCATGATGAATGGCATCCAGATCTCGGGAAGCGGTGAAAGTTCATCCTACCTTGACAATTTTACGAACAATGCCAACGCCAATCCACAAGTATGGAGCGACTATTACGAGGAGCTTGCCCGGGCAGCCAATCTTATGCCATACGATTCCATTGCGGGAGAGTACTGGAATGATATCAGGGAAGCGGGATACGGCCAGTCCCAGAGGCGGAGGATCCAGGAGAGCGGGGGGATCGGGGAATTTGCCTTCACACTTGGAGCCAATTACAGCAACAAGCTTTATTTTGGTGCCACCTTTGGCATTCACAGGCTGAATTATTCCAACTACACGGACCATACCGAAATAGACGATGCCGGGATCATCCCTTACTTTAATTCATTCACTTTCAGGGAGACCCTTGAAACAAAGGGTACCGGGTATACCTTCAAGGCGGGAATTATCTACCGGCCAATCAGCCTGATCAGGATCGGTGCGGCTTTCCATTTACCGACATTTTATAAGATAAGGGAGGATTTCTACACTGATATGTCCTCAACCTTTGACGACAATACCGGCGAACCCGAATATTTCGAGCCTTCCCCGATCAACCATTTCGAATACTGGCTGAGAACCCCGTACAAGGCGATAGGAAGCGTGGCGGTTCAACTTGGCAAGCTTGCCATAATAAGCGCAGATTACGAGTACATGGATTACCGCCTGGCCAATTTCGACAGCCGGGCCACCGATTACGGTCTGCTCGATCAGAACGACCGGATCCATAATGTGTTAAAGTCCGCAAGTAATATCCGTGCCGGTGCGGAGGTCCATCTCGGACCCATGTACCTCAGGACCGGGGCGTCTTTCTATGGCAGTCCCTACAGATCGATCATTGAGAACGGTAAGAATTCCGATGCCTGGAATATCATCATGAGCGGGGGACTCGGGTTCCGGAGCAATAAGGTATTCTTTGACCTTTCGTATGCCAGGCGGGTAAGTGATTACCAGTACTGGCTCTATATCCCGGAAGACTCGAAGGGAGCCAGCATCAGCGGCCACAACCAGCAGATGGCAGCAACTCTTGGATTCCGGTTCTAAACGCTTATTCTCCTGCATTCTCTGCGCTGATGCGATCATCAGCGCCTGATGCACTTTTCCATGATCATCCCGGCGTTGGGCCCTTCATTAAACATCAGGTCCAGTATGCTGAGATTTCCCAGGAATCCCAGGCGGTCGGAAAATACCTGGGCGTAGGGGATGGCGCTGAAATGCATGTCATCGGCATAATCCAACTTGGGATGTATGGTAAACCTGGCATCCATGATGGAACCGCTGGAGGGTTCAACATACTCTTTCGTGAGGGAATATTTACCGGGTATTTCAAGGGATTCAAGAAGGTAGTCGAGTAATTCCAGGTTCAGGTCCAGCAGGAAATCGTATTTTTTTTCCAGGAAAGCCCGGATATCATCCATATAGAATTCAAAGAAAGGGGAATGGTTGTAGGCCGATTCAATGCCCTTCCAGTGAAGCTTCCGCCAGTTCCTGGAATAATCGATCCTGATGTCCTTCACGCGAGTCTTATGTTCCGGTCCTTTCAGGACGGGTATGCTGAGTGTCAGACTGCCGTTCGCACCACAGATGATACAGCGGTTCCGGTAGGTCTGCTTACTGTAATGGTCAAACTGCTCGATCAGGCGGTTCGGGTAAAGGATAAACCTGGTGAAATACTGGATCGGACCGAAATAGGTTGTGCTCAGCAGTACGGTGTTTTCCGCGCCCATTTCAGATTTTATTGATCATGCTCGCCATGTAGGCTGCCCCGAAGCCGTTGTCAATGTTTACAACGCTCACCCCAGATGCACAGCTGGTCAGCATGCCCAGCAGGGCTGACAGCCCGTTGAAACTTGCACCGTACCCGATGCTGGTGGGGACCGCGATAATGGGTTTATCCACCAGTCCCCCCACAATACTGGGCAAAGCTCCCTCCATGCCGGCAATGACGATGATCACCCGGGCTTTCCGGATTTCATCCATACTGCCGTAAAGGCGGTGTATGCCCGCAATCCCGACATCAAAGAATCGTTTAACCCGGTTGCCGAACAATTCCGCGGTAACGGCTGCTTCCTCGGCCACCGGAATGTCGGAGGTCCCTGCGGTGAGTACCGCGATATAGGTCTTCGTTTTTTCCGTCTTAACCTGCTTCATGGTGATGGTCCTGCCCAGTTCATTGTACCTGGCTGCCGGAAGAATTCTGCTGACTGCCTCGAATACCTCCCTGCTTGCACGGGTACCGAGTATATTCACTTTCTGGGTCGACATGTATTCCATGATGTTGCAAACCTGTTCCGGGGTTTTGCCTTCACAGAAGATCACTTCGGGATAGCCGGTCCGGAGTTCCCGGTGATTATCGACCTTGCTGTGGCCGAGATCCTTAAACGGCAGGTCGCTCAGTTTATCTAACGCCTCTTCGGTCGAGATCTTCCCGGAACTGAGCCGTTCCAGCAATTTATTAATTTCATCCCTGCCTGTCATTTTCCTTTTGTTTAAATAGTTCATCTATTCCGCCGGTCCGGTATCCCTCCAGGTCGAGCGTGACGTATGAGAATCCGTAC
Organism: uncultured Bacteroides sp.; assembly: GCA_964431315.1. Classification (GTDB taxonomy): domain Bacteria; phylum Bacteroidota; class Bacteroidia; order Bacteroidales; family SM23-62; genus SM23-62. The sequence goes on from CAYSJH010000071.1 coordinate 7,294, forward strand.
CGCTTTAACTGCTTCGAGATCCTGCCGAGCAGGTTCTCCCGGAATATCTTTTCAACGTACCTGGGTTCGGTCTCTATCCTGGCAAGATTTCCGTGTGTCCGCACCCGGACCGCCCGAATGCCGAGCTCGATCAGGAAGGTTTCGGATCGTTCTATCCTGCGCAGCATCTCAAGGCTGATCCTGGTCTCATACGGGATCCTGGTGAGCAGGCAGGCGTATGCAGGTTTTTCCCAGGTTTGAAGTCCCATTTCCCTGGATGCATTCCGGATATCGGCCTTGGTGAAGCCTGCTTCCAGAAGTGGACTCAGGATATGGAGTTCCCTGAGGGCCTTCATGCCGGGACGGTGCTCCCGGGTATCGTCGGCATTGGAGCCGTCCGCCAGGTTGCTGAAGCCCTTCTTCCCCGCATAGTCCTTCAGCATGGTAAAAAGGTAAGATTTGCACAGATAGCAGCGGTCCCCCGGGTTATTCAGGATCTGCCCGGGGACGGGTACCTCGATGATGTGGTGCTCCGTTCCCTGTTCACGCGCCAGGTTTTCCGCCTCCTCCACTTCCCATTCCGGGATATAGGGCGTTTTCACGGTCAGGGCGAGGACTTTCTGCCCGAGCGCCTCACGGCCTGCATGCAGCAGGAAGGAAGAATCCACCCCGCCGGAAAAAGCAATAGCCAGGTTGCCAAGCTTTTCCAGCGATTTCAGCAGCCGGTCATATTTATCCTGCAGGTTTTTATCCATCCTCAGCCTTCCTTGTTTACCAATCCTGAAATTTCCTGGTAGATCTGCTGTACGGGCACACCGTGTTCCCTGGCAAGTCGTGCACAATCTTCATATTCCGGTTTTGATTTCAGTTTCTGTCCCCTGTAGATGGCTGTTTTTATGGTCACTTCCCCGTAGCGGGTCTGGATTTTGGAATACTCCCGCTGGAGCATGGTTTTGTCCACTTCTGAGGCTCTGACTCCCAGGCTGGTGGTCTGTGTCAGGAGGACCTCTGTAAGCTGGGCTTTTTTCCCTGCCGGGCATAGCACGCTCAGCTTGGATGCCGGGCGGGCTTTCTTCATGATGATGGGTGTAATGAAGACGTCATCGGCTCCCTGGGCGAAAAGGGTATCCATCACATAGCCGTACATTTCCGGATTCATGTCATCAATGTTGCATTCGAGGATCCAGGCCTTTTCCCTGCTGCCTTCATTTTCAATGGTTTCAGCAAGATAGACCCTCAGAACATTGGGGATCTCCAGGTCCTTATGTCCAATCCCGTAGGCCGTTTTTCGGATCTTCATTCCCCGGAGAGGGGTAAATTCATCGACGTTGCAGGCCAGAATAAGGGCACCTGTAGGTGTGGTTGTCTCGAAGCGGACCGCACCCGAGCGGACGGGTATGCCGGTAAGGATCTCGGCAGTGGCAGGGGCGGGCACCGGGAAGGTACCGTGCTCACATACAACAAATCCACCTCCCAGCTCAACCTCAGAGGCCATGATCCTGTCAGGTTTCAGATACTCAATACATATCGCCGCTCCGACGATGTCAACGATTGAATCAACGGCTCCCACTTCATGAAAATGAACCTCATCGATGGACTTCCCGTGAATCTTTGCCTCGGCTTCAGCCAGTTTTTCAAACATTTTCAGGCTTCGTTCCTTAACCTGGAGATCCAGCGTGCTGTCATTGATGATTTTACGGATATCCGCCAGGTTCCGGTGCTCATGCCCCTGCTCGTGCTTGTGCCCGTTCTCGTGCTGGTGCGTCTGGTCGTGACTGTCTGTTTCCTGGAGCAAAATGACATCCACCCTGGTGCCCGAGATCCCTTGTTTCTGGTCTTTTGATATCCTGATCTCATATTCCTCCAGTTTGAGTTTCCGCAGTTGCCCGAGGAGATGCTCCGGATCAACCCCGAGGTCGAGCATCGCTCCCAGGTGCATGTCCCCGCTTATGCCGGAGAAACAGTCGTAATAAAGAATTGTCTTTCCCATCTTGATTGAAATCCCGTATATTAAAATTGACCGGGGGTGTAAAGTTAATTGTTTTTATACAACTCGGTAAACATAAAGTTCCCGCTCTGCGGCCCGGTGAATAATAATTTAGAATCAGTCAAATTAATTTTAAATACGGAGGATATGGGCAGTTTTTAACTCATATAATTGTAAATTTCGGGGAATTTAATCGCCTGCATGCCCAGGTTTGATCAGATCATTCAGGAATAACCAAGATTACTCAGAGGGAATGAAAAGAAGAGAATTTGTAAGAAAGGGAATCGGGGCAGGAATCGCCGCCGGGTCTGCCATGTCCATGAGTTCCTTTAACCCCCTGTGGGGAAAGACTAACACACTCCAGAATTATGACCTGGTTGCGGTGAAAGGGGGAGAACCGGGTGTCATGTTTGACCGTGCCATTCAGAGTCTGGGGGGGATGGAAAAATACGTTAAAAAGGGACAGAAAGTGGTCATTAAACCGAATATGGGATGGGATGCGGTCCCTGAGCGGGCCGCCAATACAAATCCCCAGCTGATTGCACGCATTGTAGAGCAATGCCTTGCAGCAGGGGCGAAGGATGTGTACGTGTTTGACCATACCATAAACGAATGGACCCGCTGTTATCAGAACAGCGGGATCGAAAAAGCCACCAAGGATGCAGGTGGAACGATCGTTGCCGGCAACAGCCAGGCAAGGTATCATGAGATCGACATTCCCGGCGGGCGAGTGCTTAAAAAGGCGCTTGTTCATGAACTCGTCCTGGAGTCGGATGTATTCATTAATGTACCGGTCCTGAAGCATCATGGAGGTGCCGGCCTGTGTGTATCAATGAAGAATCTCATGGGGGCGGTATGGGACAGGAGGTTTTGGCATGCCAATGACCTTCAACAGTGCATTGCGGACTTCACAACGGCCGTGAAGCCGGATCTGAATGTCGTGGATGGATACCGGGTGCTGATGAAAAACGGTCCCCGTGGCGTATCGGTCGCAGATGTTGAAACCCGGAAATTCCAGATCCTTTCTGCCGATATGGTTGCCGCAGATGCCGCTGCCACCAAATTCCTGGCCAAAGACCCCGAGCAGATTGGGCATATCAGGATAGCTGCCGAAATGCATCTGGGTACGATAGACCTGTCAAAGCTGAATATCGACCGGATCCAGCTCTAGGCATGAGACAGCGGCACCTCAAGATCCTCAGGCTCGTCCTGGCCCTTTTTTTCTTTCTGTCCATTGGATTCATTTTTTTGGATTTCAGGGAGTTGTTTCCTGCGGGACTCTACACGGGCATTACCTTTCTACAGTTCGTGCCCTCTGTTATAAGGTTTTTTACCACTTTCGGACTCATTTCTGCCGGTTTCATTGCGGTCCTCCTCCTGACCAGCCTGTTCGGCCGCGTCTACTGCAGTGCGATCTGTCCCCTCGGGATCCTGCAGGATCTGGTAAGCCGGGTAAGGAAAATGACCCGGAAGAAAAAACTGCGCTACCGTTATGGCAAACCCCATAATTTCTGGAGGTACAGCCTGCTCGCACTTCCATTGATCATTTTAATCGCCGGGCAGAGCCTTGCCGGGATCAACCTGCTCGATCCTTACAGCATTTTCGGGAGGATTTTCTCCGACCTTGGACAGCCGGTTTACATCACAGCCAACAACCTGCTTGCCCGCCTGTTTGAGAAGGCTGACCTCTACATCCTGTATCCCGAGGATATTACTTCGGGCAGGGCCCTGAGCTATCTCATCCCTTCCCTCATGCTGGCTGTTGTTGTCTGGTTCTCGTTCAGGCATGGCAGGCTCTACTGCAATGCCGTCTGTCCCGTCGGAACCCTGCTTGGACTGCTCTCCAGGGTGTCGGTATTCCGGATTAAAATGATCGAAAGCCGTTGCACCAAATGTGCCAGATGTGTTTTTGCATGCAAGGCATCCTGTATCGATATGAAAAACCTGGAGGTGGACTTTTCAAGGTGCGTCGGCTGTTTTAACTGCCTCCAGGTTTGCCCGGAGGATGCAATCCGGTTGGTGGGACCGGGAAATCGCAGCACCTCCGCGCCTGATGCGGGACCACCGGAAAACAGCGAATCCCGGGCATTGCACAGCCGGGGCAGGAGGGAGGCCGTCATCCGTATGCTGGCAACCGGCCTGGCCCTTGCGGGGATCAGCCATAGGGCAGCTGCCCGGTTCCAGGAAAGGGAAGCCGGATCAGCGACCGGCGATGGAAGCGAACCGGGGCAAAGCGACACGGGAAAGCAGGCCGGGGCAGGAACGCAGCCCGGTACAGGAACACGGGCCGGTACAGGAACACGGGCCGGTACAGGAACAC
>CAYSJH010000071.1:11679-21671 GCA_964431315.1 uncultured Bacteroides sp.
CCGGTACAGGAACACGGGCCGGTACAGGAACACGGGCCGGTACAGGAACACAGGCCAGGGCAGGAACGCAGCCCGGGGAAGGGAATGGATCGCTGAAAGGGGATACCTCTGCACTGCCTAAGAATGTTGAAAACAAAATCCCGACTGAGATAGCGCCCGTCAAGCACTTTCCAGTCAGTCCCCCCGGATCCCTGGGACTCCGTCATTTCACGGGACGTTGCACCGCGTGCCACCTGTGCATATCCGCCTGTCCCACCGGTGTACTCCAGCCCTCGCTTACCGAGTACGGGCTGGATGGGATCCTGCAGCCGCATATGGATTATTCCACCAATTACTGCAATTTTCAGTGCGTTCTCTGCTCAGAGGTTTGTCCCACCGGGGCCATACTTTCCCTGACGGAAGAAGCGAAGAAAACCACCCAGCTGGGACAGGTCCACCTGATCCTTGAGAATTGCGTGGTTTATGCTGAAAATACAGCCTGTGGCTCGTGCTCGGAGCATTGCCCGACCCAGGCCGTTACCATGGTCCCCTACCGGGAAGGCCTGACACTTCCAAGGATCAAACCGGCCATCTGCGTGGGATGCGGTGCCTGTGAATATGCCTGTCCCGTTCGTCCCCACAAAGCCATTTACGTCGACGGGCATGAGATTCACCAGGTGGCTGAAAAACCACCGGTCGAGGAACTTGAGAAAACTGAGATGGAGGACTTCCCCTTCTGAGGAGCGGTCCCTCAGATCTTGTCGGTGGACATGAACATGCGGTTCCAGCGTATCTTTCCCAGGAAGCGCTTGTCCTGGTCAAGGGATAACCAGATGAATTTCGGCTTGCCCAGTATGTGGTCCTCCGGCACGAATCCCCAGTACCGGCAGTCGGATGAATAATGCCGGTTATCGCCAATCATGTAATAGTAATCCATCTGGAATGTATACTCATCCACAGCTTCCCCGTTGATGAATATCCGGCCATCCCGGACCTCTAAGCTATTACCCTCGTAGGCTTCAATGATCCGCCTGTATAACGGAAGGTTTCCGGTTGTCAGGGGGATGGTCACTCCCTTGGCGGGCATCCAGAGGGGACCAAAATTATCCAGGGTCCATTTGTAGGCGCTATCATGAGGGAAGATCTGGTAATTATACTCGTTCCTGGGGGTTTCGTATTTGGTAACCGAGACCACGTTGGTAAATCTCCTCAGTTTATCGGCGTTCTCCCGGGTAAGGGGGATCATATAGCCGCCTCCCATCTGTTCCTGGTCTGACCTGGCCACACCCAGCCGTTCAAAAGCCTTGGGATTGATCGGTGTGCCATTGGTCTGCACGAAGAATCGGTACTGCACGCCGGGGAATACCTCGACGGGTTTGGAATTGATATAGATCAATCCGTCCCTGATGAGCAGGGTATCTCCAGGGATCGCGATGCATCGCTTGATGTAATTATCCCTGCGGTCCACTGGGCGGTATACGATTTCGTATTCATTCCAGACCTGTTTCCTTCCATCGTTCAAATACTGCTCCCAGGACTTTTCCGGCCGGCCGTAACGAAGGTCGTTCTCCTTCATCTGCATGGCATAATCACGCACGATTGAATAATAGCTGCTTTCAGGGTGGCGCACGACCACCGTATCACCCGCAGGGAAATTAAATACCACGGCATCGTTGTTCCTGACCTTGCCGAATCCCGCAAGTCTCTTGTACGGACGTGTGATCCATTCGAGGTAGGATTTCCCGCCGACCAGAGGCATCGTATTCGCGGTAAACGGGAATGCCAGCGGAGTATTGGGTACCCTGGGACCATAGGCCACCTTGCTGACATAAAGGTGATCCCCGACCAGCAGGGATTTCTCCATGGAGGGAGTCGGGATCTTGTAATTCTGGAAAAGGAAAATGTTGATGATCGTAACGGCTATCACGGCAAATATCAGTGCATCAAGCCATTCAATCCAGACGCTGTTCTTTTTCTTGCGGCTTTTCCAGAACGACCAGTTCACTTTTTTGCTTATGTAAATGTCAAAGATTACGATGAGCCCGAAAAGCCACCAGTAATTTCCCAGCCAGATAACCCACAGTATATATACGGTGGCGGCAAAACCGAAACGGACGTATTTATTGGACAGGAAATTGCGGATTTTTGCTAACATGATATGCTGAAACTAATTGATTTTTTTAAACATTCTGTTCCACCTGAAGCGCTGCCAGCCTTCCTTCGACCGGTCGACCGATAACCAGATGAAGACGGCTTTACCCACAACGTGGTCTTCGGGGACAAATCCCCAGACCCTGGAGTCTGCCGAGTTATGCCGGTTATCCCCCAGCATGAAATAATAATCCATGCCAAAGGTATAAGAAATTCGCGGTTCCCGGTTAATATATATAATACTATCCCTGAGTTCCAGTTTGTTTTTCTCGTAGGTTTCGATGATCCGCCGGTACAACGGGAGATTAGCGGGACTTATTCTGACCGTGGCTCCTTTTTTGGGGACAACAAGGGGACCGTAATTGTCCTCTGTCCACTGAAAATGGGGACTGTATGGAAAATTTGAAAAATAGGATAACTGCCTGTTGGTGTTTTCAAGCCGGGTAATGGACCTGATGTTGGGCAGGGCTGCTACCCGGTCCGCCTGGGCAACCGTAAGGGAAAAGACATAACTCTCGAGTTTTGGATCGTACGGTTGCTGTGTGCCATCGAGCTGCAGATCCGCCATTTCTGCTGAATCAATCCGGATGCCGTTCGTCCGGACGTAATACCTGTGCAGGAGTGTAGGCACTTCTTCGAGTTGCTGCCCGTTGACCTGGACCTGGGTATGGAGGATCTGGACCGTATCTCCCGGAAGTCCCACGCAACGCTTGACAAAATTCTCACGCTTATCGACGGGCCTGCTGATGACCACGTACTGGGAATGTATGGTCCGCCTGCCGTAATTCCGGATGAGGCTGTAATAATTCTGGTCGGGCAATTCCCTGACTACGGTATCCCCCTCCGGGAAATTAAAGACCACCACATCGTTGCGTTTTACATTTCCGAATCCGGCCATCCGCCGGTAGGGCCACCGGACGATTTCCGTATACGACTTTTTATTGCTGGAGAAGGGCATGGTATTGTGGGTAAAGGGAAAGCCCAGCGGCGTATTCGGTATCCGGGGCCCATAGCTGAGTTTGCTGACAAAGAGGTAGTCCCCCACCAGGAGGCTCTGTTCCATCGACGGAGTCGGGATGGTATAGGCCTCAATGAAAAGGGTGCGCACCAGGATCACGAATAAAAGTGCCGAAATGATCGCCCCGATCCAGTCCAGTATTTCTTTCAGGATCACGGGGATGCGGACAGGATCTTTTTTATTGTTAAAGACCCTCCGGGTGATGAAATAATCAAAGATGACCAGCAGGAAGACAAGCAGCCAGTAAACCCCGATCCAGATGATGAAAAGAGTGTAAAGGACCGTGGATATCCCGAATTCGATGTATCGTCTCGTGGGGACAGGCATTCGCAGCGTGTTTTAGAGATCCAGTACCTGTTTCATGGTAAAAAATCCCTTTTTATTATGGATGTATTCGGCCGCCAGGACGGCACCATTTGCAAATCCCCTTCTGTCTTTGGCTGAATGCCTGATGCTAAGGCTGTCAAACTCGGATTCATAGGTGACCTCGTGCACTCCTGCCACCGTTCCAGCCCTTATGGCTTCGATAACAAGCTGATCCGCCTGGCTATCCGGTTCCGGTTCACGTTCCCGTTCCTGTTTCCCGGCTGTAGTTCGCGGTTGCTGTGAACCGGATCCTTTCAGCGACCAGCCACTTTTACGATCGATTTCACCCAGGATCCCTTCAGCAAGGGTGAGTGCGGTCCCGCTCGGTGCATCAAGCTTGTGGATGTGGTGGATCTCTGCTATCCTTACGTCGTATTGCCCATACCGGTTCATGATGGCTGCGAGTTGCCGGTTAAGGTGGAACAGGATATTCACGCCCAGACTGAAATTGGAGGCGTACAGAAAGGATCCGTTCTCCTTTTTGCACCGTTCGATGAGTTCCTCAAGGCGCTTGGTCCAGCCCGTTGTGCCGGATACGACGGGAAGGCCTGCATCCAGGCACCTGGAAATATTCCCGTAAGCAGTCTCAGGCGTGGTAAACTCGATGGCCACGTCATGAAGTCGAAGGTTATCAGGCGACAGGAGATCCTGGCTGTCGACGTCGATACAGGATCCGATGGTATGCCCCTTCTGGATGGCAATGGATTCGATCATTTTTCCAATCCTGCCGTATCCGATGATAGCGATTTTCATATCCTTTAGCTTTGTTGGCTTCTGATTAACTGATGCGATTCAGCTTCTGAACCGATTGTGACCGGGAACCGGCATTACAAAAATAGGGCCTTTTGGTAAACCATTATCCCCTGATAACCAAAAATAAAAAACCGCCCCGGTTTATCCCGGGACGGTCTGGTATCATTCTGTTCCTGGCGGATTATGCTGTCTTGACCTTATTCACTACCGCTTCGAAGGCCTTGGGATGATTCATGGCCAGGTCTGCGAGTACTTTCCTGTCAAGTTCAATTCCTGCTTTGTCAAGCTTTCCCATGAACTCGGAATAGGACATGTCGTACTGGCGAACGCCTGCATTGATCCTCTGGATCCAAAGCGCCCTGAAATTCCCTTTTTTCTTACGACGGTCATAATAGGCGTACTGGAGTCCCTTTTCATGCGCATTCTTGGCAACGGTCCACACGTTCTTGCGCCTTCCGAACTGACCCTTTGTCTGTTTCAGTAACTTTTTCCTTCTCTGTTTCGAAGCTACTGAGTTTACTGATCTTGGCATTTTTCTTGATTTTCGAATGGTAAGCGGTACCGGCCTGTAACTGGTTGTCCCCTGACCTCAAAGGGTGTTCAGGGCCATCAGTTACCGTACACTTGGGTGCTCATTCATTCTGGTTAAACAATGTTGTTGATTTTGATCTTATTTCATGCCCAGCAAGAGCTTAACGTTCTTCTGGTCAGCCTTGTCAACTTCTCCGTAATATCCCAGATTCCTTTTCCGCTTCTTGGATTTCTTGGTAAGGATGTGGCTTTTGTAAGCATGCTTTCTCCTGATCTTTCCAGTACCGGTCACTGAGAATCTCTTCTTGGCTCCCGGATTTGTCTTTACTTTCGGCATCCTGTATCTGATTTATTTATTTAATCCTGTTAATATTTTCCCGGATACTATTTTTTCTTCGTTGCCTTGGGTGAAATCAGCATAGTCATCCGTTTTCCTTCCAGTTTCGGCAGTTGTTCCACCTTTCCCAGGTCCTCCAGGTCCTGTGCAAACCTCAGAAGAAGAATTTCTCCCTTTTCCGAGTATATGATCGAGCGGCCTTTGAAAAAGACAAAAGCCTTGACTTTTGCACCATCCTCCAAAAACTTCTGAGCGTGTTTCAGCTTGAAGTTATAATCGTGGTCGTCTGTATTGGGACCGAATCGCAGCTCCTTTACGACGATCTTTACTGTCTTAGCTTTCAGTTCCTTCTGCTTTTTTTTCTGCTGATAGAGGAACTTCTGATAATCAATTATTTTACAGACGGGAGGATCAGCTGTCGGGGAAATCTCCACCAGATCAAGTTCGTGGTCATCTGCCATTGCGAGCGCTTCCCTGATGCTGTAGACGCCGGGGTTGTCGATGTTGTCTCCAACCACCCTTACACGGGCTGATGTTATCCTTTCGTTGATCCTGTGCAGGGGCTGCCTTTCCCTCGGTCTGAAATTACGTTGTTTGGGATTTGGTACTGCTATTTTCTGGTCCTCCTTAAAATGATTAAAATCAGTCTGCTTTCTTTAATTGATCTTCCGTTTCCCGGACGATCATTTCGGCAAATTCCTTCAGTTGCATGCTGCCTTTATCCCCTTCACCCTGTATCCTTACGGCAACCGAATCGGAATTTTTCTCTTTTTCACCCACAACAAGAAGGTAAGGGATCTTCTTTAACTCATTGTCCCTGATCTTCTTACCAACTTTCTCACTCCTTTCGTCAATCAGAGTGCGAATATCGTAATTATTTAGAAATTTTAAAACTTTTTCGGCGTAATCATTGAATTTTTCACTTACCGGGATGATCACTACCTGGTTGGGGGTCAGCCATAAGGGAAATTTGCCCCCGGAATGTTCGATCAGGACTGCTACAAATCGTTCCATGGATCCGAAAGGTGCCCGGTGGATCATCACGGGCCTGTGTTTCTGGTTATCGGCACCGATGTATTCGAGTTCAAAGCGTTCCGGAAGGTTGTAATCGACCTGAATGGTACCCAGCTGCCATTTTCGTCCCAGGGCATCCCTGACCATAAAATCGAGTTTTGGTCCGTAAAAGGCAGCTTCACCGATTACCGTAACGGCATTCAGACCCTTTTCTGCCGTGGCTTCTATTATGGCCTTTTCCGCTTTTTCCCAGCTTTCATCCGACCCCATGTATTTTTCCGTATCCTCAGGGTCCCGCAGTGAAATCTGGGCAATATAATCATTGAAGTCAAGTGCTTTGAAGATGTACAGAATAATATCGATGACCTTTATGAACTCTTCCTTGAGCTGGTCGGGCCTGCAAAAAATATGTGCATCGTCCTGAGTGAATCCGCGTACCCTGGTGAGCCCGTGCAGCTCGCCGCTCTGTTCGTACCGGTAAACGGTCCCGAATTCCGCATACCTTACCGGCAATTCCTTATAAGAATGCGGCTTACTTTTATAAATCTCGCAGTGATGGGGACAGTTCATCGGCTTCAGCATAAATTCCTCTCCCTCAACAGGGGTTGAGATGGGCCTGAATGAATCCTTCCCATACTTTTCCCAGTGTCCCGATGTAACGTAAAGTTCTTTTTGTCCTATGTGCGGGGTGATGACCGGTTCATACCCGTACTGTACCTGGACCTTCTTCAGGAACTGCTCAAGCCGGTCCCGGAGAAATGCGCCCTTGGGCAGCCAGAGGGGAAGTCCCAGTCCCACTTTCTGCGAGAAAGTGAACAGTTCGAGTTCCTTTCCAACCTTCCTGTGGTCACGTTCCCTGGCCTTTTCAAGAAGGTCAAGGTACTCATCCAGCTGGCTCTGTTTTGGGAAGGTGATCCCGTATACCCGTGTCAGCTGCTTTCGCTTGATATCACCCCGCCAGTAGGCTCCCGCAAGGCTGAGCAGCTTGATTGCCTTGATCCTGCCTGAATCCGGCAGATGGGGTCCCCTGCAAAGGTCCGTGAAACTTCCCTGGCTGTAAAAGCTTATGGTTCCGTCTTCAAGTTCGTCGATCAGTTCCAGCTTGTATTCATCTCCCTTCTTCCCGAAATAATCCAGGGCCTCCTTTTTGCTGACCTCCCTGCGCTTATAGGGCTCATTCGAATAGGCCAGTTCTTTCATCTTCTGCTCAATTACCGGGAGGTCTGCATCCGTGAGGACTATTCCCACGGGAAGGTCAATGTCATAGTAGAATCCCTGCTCGATTGCGGGACCTATGCCGAATTTGGTGCCGGGATAAAGGATCTCGATGGCCTCGGCCATAAGGTGAGCCGAGGAATGCCAGAAGGCATGCTTTCCATCCTCATCCTCCCATTTATGAAGAAGGATACTGGCATCCTCCCGGATGGGCCGGGTGAGGTCCCATAAGTCCCCGTTCACCGTGATGGACAGAACCTCCTTTGCCAGCCTAGGGGAAATGCTCCCGGCAATCTCATATCCCGTAATACCGTCCCTGTATTCCTTAACCGATTTATCAGGAAATGTGATATTGACCATGCTTGAGGAATCGTTTGTCATTTTTAAAAGTATGCAAAGATAGTTATAATGGGATAAATCCAAAGAACTATGCATTTAAAACTGTGGCAGCGGGCAATCACCGCGTCCGGGCTTTACTTTCAGGAACCACGGTCTGATTTTTGGCACAGTATTTGAATTTTGATAAGCAGGAAACCTATCAATCTGAATCGTCATGAAAAAATTAGCATATCTCATACTTGTCGTTCCGTTTATCATGGGGAGCTGCAGCCGGGACCCGATAGCAGATTTCTTTGTATCACGGAACATTGTCGAAGTCGGTGACATTGTTTATTTCACCAACAATTCGATGGATGCAGATTACTTCGAATGGGATTTCGGGGACGGTTACCGTGCCAGTGGATACGATGTAAACCATATCTATGACCAGGAAGGTGTGTACACCGTGACCCTGTTTGCCTATAGCGGAAATCACAAGGTGGACAAGGCTGTAAAAACGATCAATGTATTATTCCCGACCAGCCTTGAGGTGATCGTACTTGAGTTTTATGATGAATACGCTGTTCAGGATGCGAGTGTACTGCTTTATAATTCGCTGGATGATTGGAACAATGAATACAATCCACTGGTTGAGGGATTCACCAACCAGTACGGCGAAACAGTCTTCACCCATCTGAACTCGCAGAGGTACTACATTGATGTCTGGGAGACAAATCATCACAATTACTGGCTTGCCGAGGAAGATGTTGGATGGATCGAGACCGATGTCCTGGTCCCCAATGAAATGAATACCTTCATTGCCTACGTGGATTACACCGGGCCGGCCCTGAAGAGTTCGGGCCAGCGTGATCGCAGTGTGGTAAAACTCAGGAAACTCGAGCAGGTTGACCGCAGGAAGTACGAGGAAAAACTCGAATCGATCAGGCAAATTCTCGAGGAACGCAAATTAAATGAGGAACTGCCTGAAAATCTTGACGAAAGGAAGTAAAAATTACACTAAAAACTAAACATAATCCTGCCAAAATCGTATATATCTTCAGAAACAGCTTTTAAGGATTAATACCAGCATTTCTCAGATTCAATTCATAGTAATAGGTTTTAGGTTTAGTGGTTAGAAAAGGAGGCGCAACCCGCCTCCTTTTTTTTGGAGAAGGTGGAGAAGGTTTGGAACTTTTAGTTTGGGACTAAAAGTTCCAAACCTTCTCACCGATAATCTCCGGGATTTATCATAAAGTCAGGATTAGTCAATACTCTATACTTTATGAAAAAATTCGTAGATCCCCTGGTCCCAGATACATTTTACCACGTTTATAATCGAGCCTGTGGATTTGATAAAATTTTTCTTGAGGACAAAAACTATTATTTCTTTATGGATCTGTTCGGTGAAAGAATGTTGGAGTATGTTGATCTTTTTTGTTACTGCCTGATCCCGAATCATTTCCATTTGCTTATTAAAACAAAACCATGTGAGAATAATGATGCTTCGGACCTAAATCTATCAAAGAAATTCGGGAACCTATTTGCTGCCTACGCACAATCCTTCAATCATTATTATAACCGGAAGGGTAACCTGTTTGCCCAGAATTTCCGAAGAAAAGCCATCGAAAGTGATGAATATTTAAAAACAGTGGTCATTTACATTCACAGAAATCCGATTAAGCATGGTTTAGTACATGATCTTGCAGAATGGAAATATTCATCCTATCAGGAATATCTGAATAAACGACGCCGATATTGCTCCAATACTGATGTCCTGAAATGGTTTAGTACCGCGGAGATGTATAGATTCTGTCACACACTGGATTCGGATTCTGATATTGAATAAGGTTTGGGACTAAAAGTTCCAAACCTTATTCAATATTCTACATTTTTTTCTATTTTTGCACTCCGAAATGTGCGGATGCGCGCACACCCACACCCACACCTACACCCATGCCTTCACGCCCAGATGGCGGAATTGGTAGACGCGCTGGTTTCAGGGACCAGTGTTGGCAACAACGTGCAGGTTCGAGTCCTGTTCTGGGCACAAGCAAAACTCCAGATTCCATTAATATATTGGAATTCTGGAGTTTTGTGTTATGCCCCGTCAGATCCTGGTGATCTCCACCCCGTTCTTCAAGAATTAAAACCAACCGGTTACGCTGCCTGTTTCAGATGTTCTACGTTGACATCCTCCACCCCGCTAACGAAGTGGATTCCGCAGCCTTTGAGGCTGTGGGCATTACTCCCTCGCGGTTTCTTGCAGGTTTCTGCTTCCGACCACCAACGTGGTTCGATTCACAGACCAGC
>CAYSJH010000072.1:0-4365 GCA_964431315.1 uncultured Bacteroides sp.
ACTCGCGACCTCCGGCGTGACAGGCCGGCATTCTAACCAACTGAACTACGCCACCGTGCTTTAGCGTTGCAAAAATAAGCTATTTTTTGATATTGCAAAAGAGTGGAAATAAAATCGGATGAATAAAATATCTTTATGGATGTTAAAATTCAACACATGATGACAAGGAGCATTCCAGGCATTCTATTGATCATGGCCGTCATGGGCCTGATCCCGGCCTGTTCGGGCAGGCTTCCTGAAGTAAATTCCCCGGATGGCAGCATCCGGGTGGTCCTGGAAAATGCAGGACACCTTACCTACCGGGTGCAATACAGGGGGGGAGAGATCATCGCGCCCTCCGGGCTGGGGCTCCGGTTCAGGGATCATGAGTCCCTGGACAGGGGACTCACCATTACCGGCCGGCACCTTAGAAGCCATGACAGCCAGTGGGAGAGGGTCTGGGGAAAGGACCGGGTGGTCCGGGATCATTACAATGAACTCGAATTGAATCTGGCGAATAAGGAAAACGGGCAAAAGATGGACCTTATCGTCCGGGTATACGACGACGGTGTCGCCATCCGCTATCATCTCCCGGAGCAGGAAAATATCGCTGATTTCGAGCTGACCTCCGATGAAACCGAATTTGTGTTCAGGGATAACCACAGGGTCTGGGCCGCACATTATGGTTCCTTCAAATCGCACCAGGAATCCGAGTTCGACGAGATGCGGCTGGATGACCCGAGGATGAAGGAGATCACCGGGATGCCCCTGCTGGTTGAAACAGGGGACTCTGCATGGGTGGCCATAACAGAAGCAAACCTCACCGACTGGGCCGGGATGTACGTGCGGCTGGAAGGGGATAGCCCCTGTGCCCTTGAGACCGTGCTGGCACCTTATCCGGATGATCCTGAATTACTGGTGAGAAGCAGGACACCGAGAAACTCTCCCTGGAGGCTCATCATGATCGGGGAATCGCCAGGGGATTTCATCGAATCGGACATCATTGCCAACCTGAATGAGCCCAATGCCCTGGACGACGTTTCGTGGATACGGCCGGGGAAATCGGCGTGGGACTGGTGGTGGTGCAACCGGTATGGGCCGGATGTGAATTTTGAACTGGGATCCAATACGGAGACCATGAAATACTTCATTGACCTGGCGGCCGAAATGGGCTGGCAGTATCAGCTGGTGGACTGGTACTGGTACGATCCCCCGCACCTGGAAGGCGGCTTTGAACCCGATCTGTCCAGGGACATCACAACCATGAACCCGGACATCGATATACCGGAACTGGTCAGGTACGGGGCGGAAAAAGGGGTGAGGATCCTCCTGTGGCTGGACTGGAACCATGCGGACAGGCAGATGGACCAGGCGTTTCCCCTCTATGAGAAATGGGGGGTTGCCGGGGTGAAGGTCGATTTTATGCAGCGGGATGATCAGTACGTGGTGAATTTTTATCACCGCCTGGTGAAAAAGGCCGCTGAACATCACCTGGTGGTGGACTTCCATGGTGCCTATAAGCCGACGGGTGTAAGCCGGACCTATCCGAACCTCCTGACACGCGAGGGGATCATGGGAAATGAATATACAAAATGGAGCAGGCGCATCACTCCGGAGCACAAGGTAACCATTCCCTTTACCCGGGGCATGCTCGGGGAAATGGATTTTACACCCGGAGCCTTTGTGAATGTCCGCCCGGATCAGTTCAAGGTGGAATCCGAAGCGCCATGCCCCATGGTCATGGGGACCCGGTGCAATGAACTGGCCATGCTGGTGGTCTACGAAAGTGCCCTCCAGGTCCTGTGCGATGCCCCGTACAATTACCGGCACAGTCCCGCAGGCACCGATTTTCTCAGGATAGTCCCGACCACCTGGGACGAGACCCGGGTGATCAACGCGGCTGTGGGGGATTACATTACCACAGCCCGCAGATCCGGTGATGACTGGTTCATCGGTTCCATGACGGACGCCAATGCACGGCAGCTTGCCATTCCCCTTGATTTCCTTGAAGAAGGAACGTATGTTGCAACCATCTGGCAGGACGCAGGGGATGCTGACATGCATCCGACAAATCTTGATAAGCTGGAGATGGAAGTGGACCGGTCTGCCGTGCTGCAAGCAAATCTTGCCCCGGGCGGGGGACAGGTGGTCTGCCTGCGCAGGGGAAAATAATTCGCGCCAGCATTTTTAAATACGAAAATCTGGTCCCACGCTGTTCATAAAAAGGCAATTGTTTATTATATTAGGGGGAAAACAACAGGAACCATCCTATGCAATACAGAAAGCTCGGAAAAACCGGATTTGAGATCTCAAGGATATCCCTTGGAACCTGGCAGGTCGGGGGTAAATGGGGGACGAAATTTGACCATGAGAACGCCGACCGTATCCTGAACAAGGCGGTTGACATGGGCGTGAATTTTATTGATACCGCCGACGTATACGGAGACGGGGAGAGCGAGAAAGCGGTGGGCCGACTGGTCAAAAACCGCAGCGAAAGGATCTACGTTGCCACCAAATGCGGAAGGCGCTTGAGTCCCCATACCAGTGAAGCCTATACGCCTGAAGCCATGCGGAAGTTTGTGGAAGAAAGCCTGGTAAATATGAAACTGGACACACTCGATCTGGTCCAGTTACACTGTCCCCCTACGCAGGTGTATTACAGGCCTGAGGTATTCGAAACCTTCGATCGTCTGAAGGAGGAAGGCAAGATACTGAACCTTGGGGTCAGCGTCGAAAAGGTGGAGGAGGCCATAAAGGCCGTTGAGTATCCAAATATCACCACGGTGCAGATCATCTTCAACATGTTCCGCCAGCGGCCGGCCGAACGGTTTTTCAGGCTGGCCTGCAGGAGGGATGTGGGCGTCATCGTCAGGGTACCGCTGGCCAGCGGCCTTCTGACCGGCAAATTGAAGAAGGATACCAAATTCGAGCGGGGAGACCACCGGTTTTTTAACCGAAAGGGGATGTTATTCGATAAGGGGGAGACGTTTTCAGGGATCGATTATGAAGTGGGACTGAAAGCTGTGGCAAAGCTTAAAAAGGTATTCCCGGAACAAAAGAACCTGGCCCCTGTCGCTTTGAAATGGATCCTGAATTTTGAGGAAGTAAGCTGCGTGATCCCCGGGGCATCGAGTTCCGATCAGCTGGTATCCAACCTTTCGGCCGAAGACCTGCCCGGCCTGACCGAATACCAGCTTTATGAAGTGGACGAGATCTACCGTGAGCACATTAAACCCCTCGTGCACCAAATCTGGTAGACACCGTTGCACCATCTCTTGAGGACGACGGTATATCATCCATGCCATACCCTCTGCCTCCCAGAGAGGTTCTGAAGCACATCATTGGCAATGTTGACATCAGTTATCACCTGCCAGTCGAACATCCCGACGCAGATAAAGTCCGCACCGTTCTCGAACGCGTACCTGAAACCTTCCTCCGGCCGGATAGCACCGCCGGCAAGGACCTTGAAGGCGATCCACGGGATCTCCTTTTTCTTCATGAATTCAATGGTCTCTTCGGGGAACAGGCAGAACATGTTGTCGTGGAACTTGTCGTGGTCGGGTGATTTTTCCCCGTCGACCGAAAAGGGGATCCGGTTTTCCCTGGGGTGGGCAGACCAGTATTTGTCGTGGTGCAGGGTTTTCATGTAAAAGTCGGGCTCTATGCCGGCTTCATCGCATGCGATCAGTGCCTGTACCGAATGAGCGCCCAGTCCCGCGGGATACCCCTGTTTTTTAATGTAATCGATGCTGTCTGCAATCACGTCAATTTCCCCGTCCCGGACCCTCCAGTCGCAGCAGTTGCCCTGTATCTGGATCAGGTCCACGCCGGTATCGATGACCTTGTTGATGTCGCCGTAAGGATCTTTCCTGGTGGGAGCGACCTGGGTCATGGTCTGCAGCTTGCTGCCGTATATCCGCTTGTACTTGTTGATCAGGTCGAGCTGCAGGTGGGAAATGTTGATCGTATTGACCCCGGCGCGTTCTGCAATTTCGAGGGTTTCGAATACCTTCCGCTCGGAATTGTAAGCCTTGAACAATTCGCTGACATAGAGCAGGTCACGGGAATGGGACCAGCCCCCGATCAGGTTGCCCCCGGCAACGACGCGGCTGACTTCCCTGTCCAGTATTTTCCCCCGGGGGATGGGTGCTTTAAGGTCCTTCAGGCTGGTATCGGGCACCTTGATGGTGGCGCCTGAAATGGCATTGACCGAGTTCCAGCGGTATTTCCTGACGGTACCCCAGGCAAAAGCCCCCAGTACGGGAACCATGGAGAGATAGCGGAGGACTTCCCTGCGGGGCAGGGAAGAGGAGCCGTTTTCATCTGTGTCACCGGAAGTGCCACCCATGCCGGAAGTGCCACCCATGCCTGTGGCGCCGGCAGCAC
>CAYSJH010000072.1:4465-21351 GCA_964431315.1 uncultured Bacteroides sp.
CCGGAAGTGCCACCCATGCCGGAAGTGCCACCCATGCCTGTGGCGCCGGCAGCACTTACAGTGCCGGCAGGCTTCCCGGATTTCCCGGCCCGGGTGCGTGCTCCGGAACGGTATTTCAGGAAGTTGTCGATCCCGAAGTACAGCCCGCTCGGGAACACGGCCAGCAGACCGAGGGCTGCGATCTCGACAAGGGTCTTGTTGATGAAAAGGTAATGTCCCTCGGAAGGCAGGCCAAAGTCCGTGCGGATGAACGGGGGATTGGCGAGGTAATAGAGTCCGAGGAGGACCATCCCCGCAACGGCCCAGTATCGGACCAGGAATCCCAGCATGATCGCCAGGCCGATGATGATAAGTCCCCATATATTCAGAAAATCCACCACCTGCAGGGCGGTATGATTCTGTGCAAGGGAATGGAACAGGGGGGCAAGTATCCATTTCGAATTTAGCAGGTAAGCCTCTGAGCTCCAGTCAGGTATTAGTAATTTTGCAATGCCTTCATAGAGCAGGTGCCAGCCGATGAATACCCGCAGAAGGACAAGGAAGACGGACTGGGTACGGGAAAGATCATTTTTGAATTTCATATCGCTTGTATTATTTATTCAGCTTTCAAAGTACACGCCGCCCTGCACCAGGGCATCCCTCAGATCGGTATGGTTCAGGTCGCGTGTGCCGCAGTCTTTCTTTGCGCACAGGGCAGCTGCCGTCCCCGTTGCCTGACCCATAGCCATGCAGCTTACCGTGTTGCGGGTGGACATGTGCGCCCGGTGGTCGGAAGTGACCATCATGCCGGCCAGCATCAGGTTGTCCAGTCCCTTTGCACGCAGGGCCCGGAAGGGCACTCCATAGGTCCCTCCATCTCGGACCTGCAGCCTGGGCGCCGAATCGTGGAAACCGTACACGTACACCTCGTCATCGAAATGTCTTGCTTCGATTACATCCTCATGTGTAATGTCATAGTCACAGGCGACCAGCCTTCCACGGCGTATGTTGAGGGATGGACTGGTACGGGCGATGAAGGCATTCTGGCAGCCCGGGATGAATTTCCTTATCAGTTCAATGCTCTGGTACTGTCGCTGCCTCAGCAGGAGCTCTGCCCTGGCCACGTCGTCGCGGTCGATCACGCTTCCATCCACCTTAATATTGATCTTAATGAACATCAGATAGTTGTCGTGCACGGTGGTGGTTGTGTCGGACATTCCTATTTTCCCTGCTTCCTCGCTGAATTCCTCAGGAAGGTCTACCATGCGTCCGCTGAGGCGGACCAGCTGGTATTCTTTCCCGCTGCGCATTCCGCGGGCCACCTGCCCAAGTGCATCGTATTTCCTGAGGAAGGCATAATAATCCTCTATCCGTACATTCCCCGCACCGTAAGAGTTACAGGAAGCATAATCATTGGGCACGGTGAATTCCGCCCCCGCATGTGCCGCCAGGTCGCCGTAGGCGGTTGCATCCACGAATGACCTGGCCAGTATGGCTTCCCGCCCGCTCCGGCTTTCCGTGATGACTCCCTTGAGCTCAGGGCCGCTGGTGATAGCCCCTGCGCAAAGGGTGTTAACGGCCACATGCACACCGGCTTCGGCAAGCATCTCAAAGGTGACCAGCTTGTACAATTCGGTATCGACAGATGTACAGACGGAATCGTAATCGTACCCCGTTTCCATTTCGGCGTGGCCGCTGGTGCCGCCCACCAGCATGAGACGGTCTACGATCTCCGAGGGGATCCCCCTGACCACCTGGCGTTTTTCCACACCCGGGAATGCCTTCCAGAGGTTGTAAAAGGAATGCAGGGCGGTACCCCCCTCGGTAACGGTCCCCCCGGGATACCCTTTTGCCTCGATAAGCATGGTCCTGGCACCCTGGCGGGCAGCAGCAATGGCGGCCACCACACCGGCCGTGCCGCCCCCGGCGACCACCACGTCGAATTCCCTGCAGGGAAGTTTCCTGGAAGGCTCGGTATAGAAACCTTCACGGATTTGTCCCCCTCCTCCGGTGCAGGAAGCACCGATTCCGGTCAGTGCGCCTGCCCCCATCATAAAACTGAGTTTTGAAAAATCTCTGCGGTCCATATATATATAAGTTATTGGTTTGGCTACATGACTAAGACATCAATGATTTTCCGGATATCCGATGCTTTCACCGGTTTTCTGCCGGGATATTCAAATTCCATCAGGTACCATGTTTCCGTAAAACTGGCATCAAAACTTGGCTCAATGATTTCAAGGGGACCGATGGGTTCGATTTCGCACATTTCTTCCCCGTTGTACCAGAAGGACATATTGTTGGCGGCCATTTCCCCGTATACCCTGCCCGGGTAAACCGGGAATTTTTTAATGAACAGTCGGGAATCCCTGGTGACATATGCAAGCCAGCCTTCCGAAAGGTCCATGGCATATTTTTTGGCCGGGGCCGGTCCGCAAATCTGCAGCAGGCCATCCCGTACGATTACATTGGGCTCCGGCTGCGGCATGTAATTTATAATTTCACCCGGCCCGTACGACAGGTATCCCCTTGGATAACGGCTTTCTTCATTGAGCGGTGCAATGGCTATGCCACCGCCCGTGCAAAAAGTGCGGGACCAGTGGGAATATTTTCTGGGGGATTCGTCTATATTCAGAATGGTCTGGGTGAATTTAAGCTTGGCGAAATATTCGTCGAGTGAAAAGATCCTGGTCAATTGCACGCCGGTTCCGTAATCGTGAATGCTGGTAAGCTCCACGGTTCGCTCATCCCTGATCCGGGTACTCCATTTTCCCATCCAGAGTTCCGGGTGGGGCACCGTGGTCATTTCGGGACCGATGTCGCATCGGCCTGCACAGGGACCGAACAGCCCGGGATGCGGTTTTCCGCTTTCCAGCAGGTAACCGTCTTCTTTGGGATTAATATAGAGAGCATTCACCCCTTTATATTCATAACAGAGGATCCTTCCCCCGCAATTCGGTTCCAGGACTATCCGGGCATTCTCATTGACCACTTCAATGCAATCACTGTATCCGTTCAGATCGATGAACCGGGTTTTCATTTAGGCGTGGAGATCATGGATTATATAATTTGCCCTGTTTTACAGGATTTCCCGGAGTGCGGACAGGATCCGTTCTACGTTACCGGGCCTGCAGGTTTCTCCCATCAGGCCGATTCTCCAGACTTTGCCGGCCATGGGACCGAGGCCGGCGCCGATCTCGATCCTGAATTCATCCCGCAGTCGCTTGCGGACGGCCGCCTCGTCAACTCCATCCGGCACAACTACCGCGTTCAGCATCGGAAGGCGGCAGGAGGCATCGACGAACATCTGCAGTCCCAGCTTCTCCAGTCCCCCTACCAACAGCTCATGGTTTATAAGGTGCCGGGCAAATGCGTTGTCAAGTCCCTCTTCCAGCAGGTTGAACAGGCTCTGGTATAACGCATAAATCATGTTTACCGGGGCCGTGTGATGGTAGGCCCTTTTCTGTCCCTCCCAGTAGTTAATGATCATGCTCAGGTCGAGGTACCAGTTGGGTACCTTGGTCTTTCGGTTCATCAGGAATTCCAGGGCCCGGTCGGAAACGGAAACGGGAGAGATTCCGGGTGGACAGGAGAGGCATTTCTGGGATCCGCTGTAGATGATGTCTATGCCCCAACCGTCGACGTCGACTTCCATGCCTCCCAGGCTGGTAACCGCATCCACGAGGAAGAGTGAATCCGTCCCTCTGACCAGCTTTCCAACCTCCTGCACCGGATTTTCAACCCCGGTGGATGTTTCCGCGTGTACCATGGCCACGATCTTATAAGCCGTCTGTTCAAGTTTTGCCCTGACCCGGTCTACCAGGACCGGCGTTCCCCATTCGAATTCAATGCTGTCAACCTGGGCCCCGAGCCTTTCGGCGACGTCTTTCATCCGCATCCCGAAGACCCCGTTGATAAGGATAAGGACAGGATCGTCCCGTTCAATGAAATTTACAAATGATGTTTCCATACCGGCAGAGCCCGTGCCGGACATGGGAAGGCTCAGGTTATTGGATGTTCTGAAGGCCTGCCGGATCTGCTCCTTGACGGCATCCATGATCCTGATGAAATACGGATCCAGGTGTCCCAGGGTCGGAAGAGATATAGCTTTATACACCGATTCGTGCACCATGGAGGGACCTGGACCCATCAGCAGGATCTGTTCGACATCATTCAGTATATTCTGCTTATTGCTCATGGGGATAATTATAAAATTAATGTGATCCTATGATTCCCAATTCTGCAAGGTACTCAATGCTTTTGCGGTGATTCCCGAAACATTCCTCCTTGCTGTCCGCCGCCAGTAATTCAAGGGCGGCGTAGTGAACCCCGTTTTCCGACATCAGGCTGAATACCCTGTCGAAAGGCATGAAATTCTCCCTCAGAACAGGCTGGAAGGCATCATCTGCCCCGCTTTTGAGGTGGGTGGTGAACCAGCGGCCCTTAAGGGTTCCCATGTATCCGGCCACCCTGGCCGGGTCGGCCGGTCTCCTGTTTGAGGAAAGGAAGGGATTGGCTGTATCGAACTGCAGGCCGACCTTTGATGTTCCGCTGAAAAAAGCATCGAGTCCCAGGTCCCCGTCCACACTGAACCAGGGTTCCATGATGTTCTCGAGGATAAACTGAACGCCTGATTCCTTTGCCGATGCTGCACAGGAATCGGCAAGCGAGGTTATGAATTCAAGCTCTTCACGGGTCCACCCGGTCTTGTCCGGATCGCCTGCGAATTCAGAAAAAGAAAGAATTGACCTCAGGATTCCGGGCTTGCCGAAAATGGCCGTATTCCGGACGGCCCGGTCAAAGACTTCCCTGAATCCCGGATCGAACAGGTCCCTGTGCATCTCGTAGATCACCTCGACGTTTTTGGTCGTTGCATAGGAGGCAATGATCCTGCAATCCTCCTCACCGAGCTCGGCAGAAGGATCGCGCAGTTCGATGAACGCGTATCCTTCGGAGGAGGCAAAATCCAGGATCTCTTTCAGGTTTTCTGTGCTCAGGGGCAGGGCTTTCTGGAAATTCTGTGTGGAAAATCCGAGTTTAACTCCCGGATACTCATCGGATACCTTCATAACGGGTTCGGTTTTTTGGGAGCAGGCAAAGAGTCCTGCTGCCAGGATTACGATCAGGGATGTTTTCAGGCTTGCCATATTGCTGGTTTAACATGATCATGCACCCAGTTCCCAGCGCCTGAAATACAATCCCTGCCTTACAATGGGCAGGCATTTGTACTCGATTGCCGCCATCTCATCTTCACTCAGCGGTGAGAAATTGGAAGCAATGCCCACATTCTCCTCGATCTGTTCGACATTGTCCACCCCGATAATTGTGGTACTTACAGGCAGGGTCATGTTGTATTGCAGGGCTTCCTTTATGGTGAGCGCCCCAGGTTTGCCGGTGGCCATTCTTTCCGGCTGTTCACTCAGTGGCGGGGGGGTCCAGGTGGAAAGCATCCTGCCGCGGGTGGCCACCTTCATGGAGATGATGCCGATGCCTTTTTTCTGGGCTTCCGGGAGCAGGTAATTCTTAAAGCTGAGGTAATGGACATCCGCCCCGTTGACCGCCATCAGGATCGTGTCGAAATTGTATCTCTCCAGGCACTGCTTCAGGATCATGGGTTCATAGTGGCCGGTGATTCCCAGGTATCTTACCACCCCTTCGGAGCGTGCTTTTTCAAGTGCCTTGATGGCCCCGTCTGCAGCGAATATCTGGTCTACCTGCTCCTGGGTCTGGACGTTATGCAGCTGCCAGGTGTCAAGATGGTCGGTCTGAAGGCTGTTCAGGCTTTCCTCGAGCAGCTGCATGGATTCGTCGTAGGTCCTCCGGTGTGTTTTGGTGGCAAGGAATGTTTCATTCCTCCGGGTTTTCATTACCCTGCCGATGTTCTTCTGGCTGATTCCCCCTCCGTAGGCAGCAGCCGTATCGATGTAATTAACGCCAAGGTCCAGGGCCCGGTTAATGATCTTTTCAGACAGGTCTTCCGTCCCGGGCCTTTCGAGTGTTGCCTGTCCACCGAGGCTCAGGATACCGACCTTGTAGCCGGTCTTGCCAAGGGCGTTGGTGGGCATGGCGGCGAAGGTCCGGGGATTAAAAGGGTGCCCGTCTCCTGCAGGTTCCGGTGCAGCCTGGCCCGCCGCCGATGCACGGGCAGGATTTGCCGCCATGGTGAGTCCCAGTGATCCGGCAACACTGTAACCAAGAAATTTCCTGCGGTCGAGTTTTCCTTCGTTTTGCATCTCATTATGGTTTTGGTTCATGGATCCAAGATATAAAAAACGCAGAAATGGGAGGGGGCGAACCCCCGGAAATCAGGAAAAAAAAGAAAAATGAACGTTACCGTATTTCCTCATTCCCCTGAATCCCGGATGCGAAGCAAAGGAAAAATTCCTCCCGTGCTCAAGGATGAACCAGCCTTCATCTTCCAGGATGCCGGTTTCAAGCACCCGGGCGGGTATCCCGGGAATGGCGTCCATCCTGTAGGGAGGATCGGCAAAGACAATGTCGTAGCGGGAGGGACAGCGTACGATGAATGCCATGGCGTCGGAAGCTATGACTCTCACGTTTGAGGCCGCCAGCATTCCTGCTGTCTTTTGCAGGAACCTGGCCGATGCGGGATCTTTCTCCACCATGTCCACCCTGGCAGCCCCGCGTGAAGCAAATTCGAAGCCGATGCTCCCGGTGCCAGAAAAAAGGTCGAGCACGGCGAGTCCCTCGAAATCCCATGTATTGGCAAGAACATTGAACAGTCCGACTCTTGAAAAGTCGGTCGTTGGCCTTGCGTTAAAGGATGAAGGCACCGGGATACGGCGTCCTTTGTATTTCCCGCTGATTATTCGCACCGGTAGACCCTTAAGAGGTTCAGCAGGGAATGTTCCTGGACCTTCTGAAAGGAGGGTGGATACTGGAATCCGGACGGAGCTGGCTGAAAGCTCAGTTTTTTGAAATATCGCTTCAGCCTGGAAGGATGTTCCGTGAATTTATCCATCTCCCCGGAGATAAGTAAGGGGGTGGTCTCCTGGTCGAGTCCCAGTTTATCATAAACGAACAGCACAAAATAAAGGGCATCCTCTTCGCTCCTGAATTTAAAGTTATTCAGGTATTTCAGTTTTCCGTTTCCGACTGCAAGAATATCGAAATGGCCCGTGTTGAAATTGACCGCCACCAGTTTTTCCCCGGCAGTCCCGTGTGAGAGAAGCAGGTCGGCCAGCGGGGTGGCCTGGTGAAAGAACCGGATGTTCACCCATCTTTTAAGGTAAAGGTTCGCGATCTCGGAATGCACCGGGAACACCAGGTAGGCATCAGCCGGTTTAAGGTAGTTGAAGTGCAGTTCATCCAGGTCGTTGAGCACATGATTGAATTCAAAATACAGCTTCAGATGGTCCCGGTCGAACAGGGCTGCTGGCAGCAGGGTAGACCGGTTTTCAACCTGTATGCAGGATACACCCTGGTAGGTTCTCTGAAGAAAAGGGTCAGCATCGAGGATACCCTGGATGTTCTGATACTGCAGGTCCGGATCCGTCGAAGCGTCAAAGCGGTATCCTTTGATCCCCGTGTACTTCGACTTTACGGGATCAAGTATGGCGAATAAAAATCCATCCAGGGAAGCCTGAATGGAGAGGTGATAGTAGGGAGTTTTGTTTAGATCCAGAGTTTCATCAAGCAGCTCGAATTGCAGCATACCGGATGGTTTACTCCCAGTTCCCGGCATTATTGGTGGCTTCAACAAGGGAGCCTACTCTCAGACCGGGATAGCCTGTGATTTTTTCCCTGGTTTCCTTGTAATTGATGACCAGCTGGCGGTCCATTCCGGCCAGGAGTATATCGTAGGGGACCTTGACTTCAAACACCCTGACCTGGACTTTTGACCCGGTCTCGAGGACGCCTGCGGCCATTTTAAACTTGTACCCCTTGGTGAATGGAACATACCTGAGTGAATCAATGTAGTAGTTGGCAGCGAAAAGGGAGTCCTTAACGCTCAGCTTAATGGTATCACGTGAGATCAAATGATCCCTCAGGGCCTGTCTTTCCGCCCTTGCCTTGCCCAGTACCTCGATCATGGAATCGGGTACCGAACCAATGGCTTTTACGACCCTGAATGAATCGGTCTTCAGGAAATTGATCAGGGTGTCGAAATCGCCGGTGTAGCGGTTGTACTCGGCCCTGAATGCAATCTGGGCGCTGCGAATGTCTTTTAAACGCTGAATGGTGGTTGCTTCTCTTCTGTCTTTTTCCTTGTTGAAGCGAATGGGTTTTTGGATGCTCTCAAAGAGCAAATATGCCAGAATGATAATGCCCACCAGCAGTACTACCTGAATCGCTGTTTTCATATCAGTAGGGAAGATTTGGTTTGGTTCGGCTTCAAAATTAATATAAAAAATTAAATTTAAAATTTTAATCTCCTAATTCTTCCGGCCGGTGCTGAAAAACCATGTTGCTGATTTGCTGAGAGAAAACCTGGGCTACGATGCCACCTTGTCGCAGGAAAAACTGTTGGAAATCCTGGCCGGGTTCATCATCCCCGGCAACGAGATGGAAGTGCTGCTCGTGAACGGTTATGCCGGCACCGGCAAGACCACCCTGGTCCGTTCCCTTGTGAGGACCCTCGAAGGTTTCGGACAGAAATACGTGCTGCTTGCCCCGACCGGTAGGGCCGCAAAGGTGCTGACTTCCTATACGGGGAAGCCCGCCTATACCGTGCATAAACGGATCTACAGGCAGAAATCTGCAAAGGACGGGCTCGGGTTCTTTGTACTTGACCGCAATCTCTCGCCGGATACCCTGTTCGTGGTTGATGAAGCTTCGATGATCGCCAACCAGGAACAGGAGATGAAGGTATTTGGTTCGGGCAGGCTGCTGGATGACCTGGTGGAATACGTCTACAGCAAGGAGGGATGCAAGCTGATCCTGCTGGGAGATACGGCCCAGCTGCCACCGGTGGGACTCGACATCAGTCCCGCGCTTGACCCCTCGGTACTGGCAACCTACAACCTGACGGTCCACCAGGGATTCCTGGATGATGTCGTCAGGCAGGCACAGGGATCCGGCATCCTGATGAATGCCACACGGTTGCGCGAAGGACTGGAAAAAACACCGGTGAAATGGCCCCGGTTCAGGGAGGATGATTTTAAGGATATTCAGAGGATCCGGGGGAATGACCTGATCGAGGAGATCTCGGATGCATACGGGCGTTCGGGCATGGCGGGAACGATCGTTGTGACGCGTTCCAACAAGCGGGCCAACCAGTATAATGAAGGCATCCGGAGCAAGATCCTCTGGAGGGAAACGGACATCGTACCGGGCGACATGCTGATGGTGGTGCGCAATAATTATTACTGGACGCAGGACGAGTCGGACATGGAGTTTATCGCCAACGGGGACATAGCAGAAATCGTAGATATAAGGGAGAGGCAGGAAAGGTATGGTTTTCGCTTCGCGGATGTCACCCTTCGCTTTCCCGATTACGGTTCCCGGGAAGTGGATGCCAAGATCATGCTCAACACTCTTTCACTCGAATCCGCTTCGCTCGGATTCGAGGAGAACCGTCGTCTTTATTTTAATATCCTTGAGGATTACCCGGAGATCAAGACCAAAAAGAAGAAATTCGAAATGGCCCGGGAAAATCCCTTTTACAATGCCCTGCAGGTTAAATTTGCCTATGCCGTGACCTGCCATAAGGCCCAGGGCGGTCAATGGGATACGGTATTCGTCGACCAGGGGTATGTCACGGAAGACATGATCGGCCGCGAATACTACCGCTGGCTCTACACCGCCGTTACCAGGGCAACCCGGAAACTTTACCTGGTGAATTTCAGCGACCGGTACTTTGAAGATTAGTTATTCCCCGATGATCTTGACAAGCACGCGTTTCCGCCGCATGCCATCAAATTCGCCGTAAAAGATCTGTTCCCAGGGACCGAAATCCAGCTTGCCGGCGCTGACGGCCACCAGCACTTCCCTTCCCATGATGGTCCGCTTCAGGTGTGCATCGGCATTGTCCTCGTACCCGTTGTGCCGATACTGTGAATAGGGCTTCTCTGGGGCGAGCTTTTCCAGCCAGACCTCGAAATCATGATGGAGCCCGGATTCATCGTCGTTAATGAACACGCTTGCCGAAATATGCATGGCATTCACCAGGCAAAGGCCTTCCCGGATATCGCTTTCAGCCAGGCATTTTTGAATTTCCGGGGTGATGTTGATCAGCTGTCGCCTTTGCGGTATTTCATACCAGAGTTCTTTGCGGTAGGATTTCATAATCAGGTAATTTTAACATCCTGTAAATTTGGGGTCATTCACCACTGTCCCG
Organism: uncultured Bacteroides sp.; assembly: GCA_964431315.1. GTDB lineage: Bacteria > Bacteroidota > Bacteroidia > Bacteroidales > SM23-62 > SM23-62. The sequence goes on from CAYSJH010000072.1 coordinate 14,745, forward strand.
GTCAGTCTATGCCGAGCTCCTTTTTTATTTTTCCAATCTTCGATTCCAGTTCCTTTCTCGATTCAAGGTATTTTTCCCTTCCGGGCATGGGACCCCTGACGCTGAAGTAGAATTTGATCTTGGGCTCGGTGCCCGAGGGCCGGATGGAGACCTTGGTATGGTCTTCGGTCACGTATTGAAGGACATTGGATTTGGGAAGGGTGATCGGTGATCTTTTGCCGCTGCTCAGGTCCAGGCTGCTGCTTTCAAGGTAATCGTGGACCAGTATGACCTTTGATCCGGCCAGTTCTTTCGGCGGCGATTTGCGAAATCCTTCCATCATCCGGGCGATGAGTTCGGCCCCTTCCTTGCCGGTCTTGTAAATCGAGGTAAGCTGCTCGAGGTAAAGCCCGAATTCCTGGTAGATATCAAGCAACAATTCATAGAGCGATTTGCCCTGCTCACGCGCCCAGGCTGCCGTTTCAGCGATCAGGGCGCAGGACATCACGGCATCCTTGTCGCGTACAAAGTCCGCTGCCAGGTACCCGTAACTTTCCTCCGATCCGATGATAAATTCTTTTTTTCTTTCCTCCTTGCGAATGATCTCGGCGATGAATTTAAAGCCGGTCAGCACGTCGAAGATCTCCACCCCGTATTTGCGGGCCATGTCGGCAAGCAGTTCGGTGGTTACAATGGTTTTGCATACGTATTGCCTGCCTGTGATCTTTCCTTTTTCCGACCATTTGTGCAGAAGGTAGTAATAGAGCAATGCCCCGGTCTGGTTCCCGTTCAGCAGCACGAGCTTTCCTGACTGGTCCCGCACGGCAATTCCCACCCGGTCACCATCCGGGTCCGTGGCCATGACCAGGTCCGCTCCGACCTCTTCCGCTTTTTTAAGGGCCATGGCAAGGGCTGCGGATTCCTCCGGATTCGGCGATTTCACCGTGGGAAAATCCCCGTTTACTATATCCTGCTCGGGCACATGATAAACCTGTGTGAACCCGAATTTTGCCAGGGCCATGGGAACCAGCCGCACACCTGTCCCATGGATGGGGGTGTAGACGATCTTCATGTCGTGGTGCTTAAGGATCGCCTCCGGTGAAAGGGATATTTCCGTAATCCGGTCCACGTAAAGATCGTCGAAGGATGCAGGGATAGTATCGATCAGGGAAGGGTCATTACCGAAACGGATCTCATCGATCGAGGTGATCTTTTTGACTTCCGATATGATGTTCTTGTCATGCGGCGCAACGATCTGTCCCCCGTCCTCCCAGTAAACCTTGTACCCGTTGTATTCCTTCGGATTATGGGAGGCGGTGACCACCACCCCGGCCTGGCATTCGAAATACCTGAGGGCGAAGGAGAGTTCCGGGGTGGGACGGAGGCCGTCGAAAATGTAGGCCTGGATCCCGTTTGCGGCAAATATACCGGCGCAGGTTTCTGTGAACAGCCGGCTGTTATTGCGGCAGTCATGGGCGATGACAACCTTAATCTGGTCCAGCCCTGAGAAACACTTTTTCAGGTAATTACAGAGTCCCTGGGTAGCCATTCCCACGGTGTAGATGTTCATCCGGTTCGTGCCTGCCCCCATGATGCCCCGCAGTCCCCCCGTACCAAATTCCAGGACCTGGTAGAACGATTCCACGAGTTCATCCGGATCATTCTCCATCATATCCAGGATCGCTTCCCTGGTTTCCTGGTCAATATTGCTGTCAAGCCAGCTTTGCGCTTTGGCTTTAACTTCCTTCAGTAATTCCTTGTTTTCCATTTTTATGGTTCATTGTTCATTAATTCTTCCATGCAAACCTTCAGGCTGTCCTTCCAGTGGGGGATATTGATTGGATAGTCCGCCTGGAACCTGGCCTTTGAAAAAACGCTGTACCTCGGCCGGACGGTCCGGGTGGGGTAGTCCTTCGATTCAACGGGTTCGACCGTGCAATCCGATCCGGACATCCCGACGACGGCCAGAGCAAACTCGTACCAGCTGCAGATGCCCTGGTTCGAGAAGTGGTAGAGGTCATACCTCGGTTTCTTTCCTTCCTGATATTCCTTCCTGATCATCTCAAGAACCGCCCGGGCAAGGTCCCAGGCATTGGTCGGACTGCCGGTCTGGTTAAAGACCACCCGCAGGCTTTCCTTTTCCTTGCTGAGACGAAGGATGGTTTTTACAAAATTATGCCCGAAAACGGAATATAACCAGGAGGTCCGGATAATAATTCCTTTCCCGGATTCCCTGACCGCCTTTTCTCCGGTGAGCTTGGTCTGACCATAAACGGTCCGTGGATTCACGGGATCATCCTCGCAGTAGGGGTGGTTCTTCTCCCCGTCGAAAACGTAATCCGTGGATATGTGGATGAGCTGGATGTTCCGGCGGACCGATTCCGAGGCAAGGATAGCGGGTGCGGTTCCGTTCAGGAGCATGGCCGCTTCCGGTTCGTCTTCGGCCCTGTCGACTGCCGTATAGGCGGCACAATTGACCAGAAATTGCACCGGGTTTTCATCAAGGAAATCCTTTACTGCCCCTTGATTGGTGATGTCAAGTTCATCGATGTCGGTGAACAGGAAAGACATTTCCGGGTATTCAGCGGAAATTCTTCTTATTTCACTTCCCAGCTGGCCGTTTGCCCCGGTTACCAGAACGGATATCATCAGTAAACGAAATTCATTTGTGCATCCCTGTTGAAGGGCATCCTGGCATCCCTCTCGGAGAGGACACGCTCATCGACCCCGATCTTCCAGTCCACCCCGATCTCCGGGTCATCGAACCGTATTCCCGCCTCAAGGTCGGGGGCGTAAAGTTCATCGCATTTATAGAAGACCACGGCCGTTTCGCTGAGGACGGAAAAACCGTGGGCGAATCCCTTGGGCACAAGCAATTGCAGGTAGTTTTCGGAGCTCAGTTCCACGCCCATCCACTGAAGGAAGGTCGGGGAATTTTTCCTGAGATCCACCGCTACGTCCCAGATCCTTCCCTCGAGTACTCTCACCAGTTTGGTCTGTGCCCTGGGTTCCAGCTGGTAGTGAAGTCCCCGGATTACGCCGTAGTTGGAGCGGGACTGGTTATCCTGAACGAAGGACAACTCGATGCCGGCTTCCCGGAATTCCCCCTCATTATAAGATTCAAAGAAATAACCCCGGGCATCCTGGAGGACCCTGGGTTTAATTATCATCAGGCCGTATATGCCGGTTTCCTCTATTTCCATGTTCCGGTCAGTTGTCGAAAGTGTAAATTCTTTCCTCTGCGATCTTCATCAGGTATTCTCCGTACTGGTTTTTCAGAAGGGGTTTGGCAAGTTTTTTCAGCTGGGCCTTGTCGATGTAGCCCCTCGTGAATGCGATCTCTTCAATGCAGGAAACTTTTAATCCCTGCCTTTCTTCTATGGTATGGATGTAGTTCGCAGCCTGAAGGAGGCTTTCATGGGTCCCCGTATCGAGCCATGCCATCCCGCGCCCCATGATCCTGACCTTCAGCCTGCCTTCCTCCAGGAACAGGCGGTTCAGGTCGGTAATCTCCAGTTCTCCGCGGGCTGATGGCTTCAGGGTCTTTGCTTTCTCGATCACATCGTTGCTGTAAAAGTAAAGTCCCGTTACCGCGTAATTGCTCTTTGGTTTTTTCGGTTTTTCCTCGATGCTGAGGACCTTTCCCTGTACATCGAAGTCCACTACACCGTACCTCTGGGGGTCGGTCACGTAATAGCCGAATACGACCGCCCCATCTTGCAATGCGGATGTTTCCATCAGGACCTTTCCGAAGCCATGCCCGTAGAAGATGTTGTCGCCAAGGATCAGGCAGGCGGGATCTTTTCCCACAAATTTCTCACCGATTAAAAAAGCCTGGGCCAGTCCGTCGGGCGAGGGCTGCACTTCGTAGGCAAGTTTCAGTCCCAGTTGTTCCCCGTCGCCGAGAAGGTCCCGGTAAAGATGAATATCCTGAGGGGTGGATATGATCAGTATCTCCCTTATTCCCGCCAGCATCAGCACGGAAAGGGGGTAATAGATCATCGGCTTGTCATAGACCGGGATGATCTGTTTCGATATGCTTTTGGTCAGGGGGTAGAGGCGGGTGCCGGAGCCTCCGGCCAGGATGATTCCTTTCATGGTGATCGTTTGTTCAGTTTTTCAGTTCCTTTTTAAAATAATCGATGGTCCTTTCGAGTCCCTCTTCCAGTGATACAGACGGGGTCCAGCCGTCCAGTAGCTTCTTTGCCAGGGTGATGTCCGGTTTTCGCTGCACCGGGTCGTCCTGGGGCAGGGGCAGCCTGATGATATTCGATTTGCTGCCCGTCATTTTCAGGATCAGTTCGGCCAGCTCGCGGATGGTAAATTCCCGGGGATTGCCCAGGTTCACCGGGCCGGTAATGCCATCATCCGTATCCATCATCCGGATCATTCCGTCGAGCAGGTCATCCACGTACTGGAAGCTGCGTGATTGCGAGCCATCGCCATAAAGGGTGATGTCCCGGTTTTGCAGGGCCTGGACAATGAAATTCGAGACCACACGGCCGTCGCTGGGATGCATTTTCGGCCCGTAGGTATTGAAGATCCTGACGATCTTGATCCTGACATTATTCTGCCGGTGGTAGTCCATGCAGAGGGTCTCGGCGCATCGTTTGCCTTCATCGTAGCAGGAACGGATCCCTATGGGGTTCACATTCCCCCAGTATTCTTCGGGCTGGGGATGCACCCCCGGGTCGCCGTAGACTTCGCTCGTGGAAGCCTGGAGGATCCTTGCCCTTACCCTCTTTGCGAGTCCCAGCATATGGATGGTCCCCTGGACCGAGGTCTTTATGGTCTTGATGGCGTTATACTGGTAATGCACGGGTGAAGCCGGGCAGGCCAGGTTATAGATCTCATCGACCTCCATGTAAAAAGGCATGGTGATGTCGTGCCTGATCAGTTCGAAATAGGGGTGATCCAGCAGGTGGATGATATTCTTTTTCGTCCCCGTGAAATAATTATCCAGGCAGACCACCTCGTGTCCGCTTTCAAGCAACCTTTCGCATAAATGTGAGCCGATAAACCCGGCCCCTCCCGTTACAAGTATCCGCTTCATTCAATCCAAATATTTTCCTTCAGGCAAGTCCTGCATCGGCACCGGCCGGTCTCAGGCCTCCGACGCGGAGGGTTTTCTCCCGATGCCGTAATATACGAAACCGTTCTCTTCCAGCTCAGCCGGATCGTAAATGTTCCTGCCGTCAAACACGACCTTTTCCTTCATCAGTTTTTTCATGACCGGGTAGTTCAGGATCCTGAACTCCGACCATTCGGTCACCAGGATCAGGCCATCCGAATCGATCAGGGCCTCGTACCGGTCCTTCGTATATTCGATCCCGTCGCCAAAGTTCTTCCTGAATTCATCAATAGCCACGGGGTCGTAAGCCTTTACCGAACATCCCGATCTCAGGAGCTCGCTGATGATAATCGAGGCAGGAGCTTCCCGTGTATCATCCGTATTGGGCTTGAAGGAGAGTCCCCATATGGAAAAGGTCTTTCCCTTCAGTCCCTTACTGAAATGCTCCAGGATCTTTCCGATCAGGACGGCTTTCTGGTCCTGGTTGACCTCCTCGACGGCCTGGAGTATCCGCATCGGGTATCCGAACTCATGGCCGGTCCGGATCAGGGCCTTGATATCCTTGGGGAAGCAGGATCCGCCGTAACCAACGCCGGCATAGATGAATTTGTTCCCGATCCGGCTGTCACTGCCTATGCCAAGGCGGACAAGGTTGACATCGGCTCCGGTACGTTCACAGAGGTTTGCGATGTCGTTGATGAAACTGATCTTGGTGGCCAGCATGGCGTTGGCTGCATACTTGGTCATCTCTGCCGATGGAATGTCCATGAAGATCAGCGGGTGCCCGTTCAGGAGGAAGGGCTTGTAGAGCCTTTTCATGATCTTTTCGGCCCGGGAAGAATCGGTCCCGATAATGATGCGGTCGGGTTTAAGGAAATCGTCGATGGCATTTCCTTCCTTCAGGAACTCCGGATTCGAGGCAACATCAAAGGGGATGGATGCTTTCCTTTTATTGAGTTCCGCCTGTACCGCGGCCCTGATCTTTTCAGCTGTTCCGACGGGGACGGTGCTTTTCGTGGCAATGAGCAGGTAATCCTCCATGATCCGCCCGACCTCCGAGGCAACTTTCAGCACGTGCTTGAGGTCTGCGCTTCCGTCCTCTCCCGGAGGGGTCCCCACAGCGATAAAAACGGCTTCGGAGTCTTTGATCGCCTCCCTGTAGTCCGTTGTGAAATTCAGCCTGCCGAATTCCGTATTCCGTTCGATCAGGCGTTCAAGTCCCGGTTCATAAATCGGCACGATCCCCTTCCTGAGATTCTCGATTTTTTTCCGGTCGATATCGAGACAGACCACATCCAGTCCCGTCTCCGCAAAGCAGGTTCCCGAGACCAGTCCCACGTACCCCGTTCCGACTACTGTGATTTTCATATTGCTGGGCGCTTAAGTATTTGTAAGGTTTTAAACAGGGTGCTAAAGTTATATATTTCCGGCAAATTTTGATCGAAGATTGGTGCAATTGAGAATAATGTCTTATTTTTGCACCTCAATTTCCTATAAATAATGTCTAACTTATTAATTATTAATTATTTTGTTAAATGAATGAAGAAAGCAAGAACA
>CAYSJH010000073.1:0-21198 GCA_964431315.1 uncultured Bacteroides sp.
CCGCCGAATTCATCATCCCCGGGAACATCAGTCCCGCGAAATCGGATTCGATCTGGAAATCGATATCGTCGGCGCAGGGATTATTCAGCCAGTATCCCGATGCGGGCGGATCCAGCCCGTTCAGCACGTTGTACCTGGCCGTCTGGTTGGCGAACCAGAGCTTGTAATCCTTGTGGGCGAAGGCATCCGCGAACTCGCGCGCGGGAGCGTCTATCCCTTTATCCTCGACCGCCTTCATAAAGGTGAGGTCCATATAGATGTCGTCGTAGGTGCCCGGCCTGTCCCTGAATTCCACGTACATGGAAGAATCGTTGAAACCGACCGCCTGGTTATCCCTTACAAAGGTTGAATTGTAATTGAACTCAATGGGCGCGCCGAAGGTCACTCCGACGGTCTGGGCGACCCAGGCCCCCTTGATCTTGTCCATCAGCTGCTCCCTGGAAATTGTCTTGAAGTCACTGGTTGTCATCGGTTCCCGGTCCCGTGAACCCGGTTTGCAGCCGGCCGCAAGGACCAGCAGGAAAATAACATACTTTTTCATCTTGCTCTTTATTTAAGTGTTTCACTTGCCTTCGGTTCCGGCCTGCATCTTCACGGTGCTGACCCTATCCTTCATTTCCGATACCTTTTCGGGCATCCAGTCATACAGGTTTTTCTGTTCCGACGGATCATCGCTCAGATGGTAAAGTTGGCGGTCGAATTTGCTGGGGCCGTCTGGATAAAAGGTTTCGGGCCATCTGCCCGGAACGGCGGCTTCGATGTATTTCCATTCGTCCTGGATTTCGACGAATGCCCCGCTGGATCCGCCGGTAAGGGTCATGGAGGTTCTGGCCTGCGGCGAGGCGGGATCCAGGATGCTGGAGTAAAAGCTGTAGCTGTCCCTTCCTTCCCCTTCCAGCAGGCTGTCCCCGATCATATCGGCAAAAGTTTCCATCAGGTCACTGAGGCATACGTTATTCCTGCACAGCCCTCCTCCCTTCACCTTTCCCGGCCAGTGCACAATGAGGGGGACCCTCAGACCTCCGTCCCATGCGTCGGACTTGAAACCGAGATAGATCCCCGAGGCACGGTGCCCGTAGGTCAGCCATCCGTTTTTCCAGATCCTGTTCCCGTTGGGATCCACGTAGGAAGGCTGGTAATCATCGAAATAATCCAGGTACAGGTCCTCCTCGTCCAGCTTGTACTGATCCAGCCAGTACACGGGATCACCCGGCCTCGGCCCGTTATCCGATGTAAAGACAAGCACGGTATTCCGATAGGCATGCTCTTCCTTCAGAGCCTTCACGATCTCTGCGACCGTCCAGTCGAGTTCCGCGACCATGTCCCCTCTCAGTCCCGCTCCGCTGTTTCCTTTCGTGAAGGTAGGCAGGCATGGCCGATGGATGGCACTGGCCGGAAAATAAAGGAAGAGGGGTTCTGTCCCATGATCCCTGAAATGATCGTGAATGACGCCAACCGCGCGGCGGGTCAGCACCTGATTGATGGTTCGGATGTCCCAGTTGGGGGCCTTTTTGGCATTCATATAGTGATCATAGGCTTTCTGGGGTTCCGACGGGGGTTCCGTCACTCCATCGTTCTCGATGAAAACGTATGGCATCATATTATTCGAGCCTGCCATACCGAAAAAGTAATCGAAGCCGAGATCCGTGGGACCTCCCCCGACAGGTTTTGAGAAGTCTATGAAATCCTGCAGATTTTCGGCCCAGGAATTGAATACGGATTGCTCCGGATCGGCCGGTGCATTTTCATTCAGTTGCCATTCGAGCCCGAGATGCCATTTCCCGATGCAGGCCGTATGATATCCGTTTCTTTTCATCATGGAGGCCACCGTTGTGCGGTCCATTTCGATCAGCGGCCTGTCGAAATATTTCAGGACCCCGTATTTCAGCCTGGTCCTCCAGGCATACCTTCCCGTCAAAATGCTGTACCGCGAGGGGGAACAGAGGGAGGAGGAGGCGTAGGCATTAACAAAACGCATTCCCCCCGCAGCCAGCTCATCAATGGCCGGTGTGGAGATTTTCGATGCCCCGTAGCAGCCAAGGTCCCCGTAGCCCAGGTCATCGGCTACGATAAGCACAATATTCGGCTTCTGATCCGCCTTGTCTGCATGCTTTCCCTGCCTGCATGCCGGCAGGGCCATACACGTTAACAACAGCGGCATCAGGAGCCTTAGCGGGAACTTCAAACCTGGTTTTCCGGTCCCCGGAGATAAATTTTTCATGGTATCTGGATTCTCATTAATAAAATTTTTCATGCAGTTTCAGGGTTCTTTACGCCGGGTCACGGGATATTCAAAGGCGCCGATGTCCGGGAGCCCTCCCTGCGGGATCGCGGTACCCGCGAAATCAAGGGTATAGCCGAGATCTTTCCCGCGATTTATAGCGGGACTGCCGGCCCTCAGCGAGAAATCCCCCGGACTGCTTCCCCCGGTATCATTCAGGAACCGGGGATCTCCCGTGATTGCCCCCGCTCCCGGTCCCTCCCGTCCCATGAGCAGGGGACCGGAACATGCGTAGTACAGGTTATTTTCGATGATGCTGCAGGGTACGGCTCTGGCCTCCTTCCCGATATTGTAGACCACGACTCCGTCCGCCACGACCACGATGTTATTGCGGATGTAATTCCCGGAGGAGTCCTGGGTAATGTTGAAAACGCCCCAGTCGTTTGCGTTTTTCCTGCGCCTTATGACCGTATTGTTCTCTATCCTGCATCCTGCCCCTCTCCACAATGCAACAAACTGCTGGTAATCATCACTTACGTTGTGGTGTATCCTGAAGTTCGAATAGTCCGGGTTCTTTTCGACATCGGTCCATGTGACTTCAAGGAATCCCTGGCAATCCCTGGTAAAGTTATGGTGGATCGAAATATGGGATTTGGCGTACCTGGCATCATCGATCTCGATGGCGCCGCCGTCCGCCCCCCCGCCGTAGCTTTCGGGTCCCCAGCCGATCCTGGGATCAACCACGCTGTAATTGAAGATGCGGTTGTAACGGACTTCCTGGAAGTCGGCCCCGAGCCATATACCTATCGGGCCCCAGTTCCATTTTTTCAGCACGCGGTTGCAATCGTGGATGTAATTGCGCTCAATAAGCGTGTGCGGACCGTAGCTCCTGATGCCTGCCCCGCAGTCCCGTATCTCATTGTCGCGGACGATGCAATGTGCAGCTGTGTGGTCCACATATACGGCTCCAAGCTGCCACATGGTCTCGAAACCTCCTGTGGATCCGGGCAGATCCGCGACCGTATGGTGAAAATAGAGATGTTCGACGATGGTGTAACTTCCTTCCAGGCGTATGCAGTTCCCGAAATTCCTGTCTTCAGGATCAAAAAACGGGTTGGTAAATGCCGGCGGAGGCAGCCCGGGGTCCCCGTAATCGGTCAGGGTAATGTACCGGTCCCTTGTCCCGGAACCACTGATATACACGGTACCGGTAAATTCCGAACCCCGTTTGAACCTTATGCTGTCCCCCGGACCCAGGCCGATCCCCTCCAGTTTTAAAAGAGATTTCCAGGGTTTGTCCCCGGATCTTCCTTCGTTTTCGTCCTTTCCCGACCTGGAATCCACAAAATAGACGGAAGGCCCTTCATGCCCTGCCCGGCTTGCGACAAGACCGGGGCAACCGTAACTGAAACCGATACACAATAAAACCATATGGCCTCCCGCGATAATCAGCATAGAGCGTCCTCCCGGTTTAATCCCATAGTCCTGCAGGATCGATTACGGGTAACCCTTTCTCCCCCGCAGCTCCAACACCTTACTTCAATGCCCTTATCCCATCAGTTGAACTCGGGATCCTCCAGGTTTTCCACGGAGAAATTCCCGACTGAAATCCAGTTGGATCCTGTAAGCCTGGTACCGTTAAAGACGAAATCGTCAAACGTGAAGCCGTCAAACTTTGCCGGCGGGTTATTCCCGATGATAAAGTTATGGTAATCCGTGCTCATGTCCATCGTAACATCCCAGTTTTTCATGACCAGGCCGTGGATATCTATAGGAGTGAAATCATCGGGCCTGAGGTTGATGATCTGGGCAACTGGATTCTCCGTGACCACATCTTCCACCAGCCAGTTTTCCTGCAGGGAATATCTTCCTGCATCATGGTACCGGTTGCCCACGCAGTTGAAAAGGCCGCTGTTGAAGCGGGACTGGTCCCATTCCGCGTGCAGGACATCGACCCTGCTGATCCTCACGTTCCTGGCCGTCGATCCCCCGACGGCGCCGCCCCAGCTCATCTGGATGATGGCCCCGTTGTCAAGCTGCCAGCAGACGATGTCCGAAAAGGTGATGTTGTCCCTGTATACTTTGATGTTGTCATCGTTGGCCCAGATGAAACAATGCGAGACAGTGGATCCGGCATATGCGGCTATACCGTCAACATTATAGACCCAGCCTCCGATGACCTTGACCCATTCCACCAGGTTGTTCTGGCCGATGAGCCGCACGGAGAAGCGTTTCGAGTCCTCCACCACAATCCCCTGCAGGACGATGTTGTCACTCTGGTTGATGGCCTCGACGGTATGCGATGCCCGGTAATCTATCCGTCCTGCCGAGAGCACCCCCCTGCCGAATATTCTGACATCCGGCCTTCCGTCCATGATCAGGGTCCCGTAAACCCAGGCCCCTCCCTCGAGGTAGACGTTGCTGATGCCTGCCGGAATATGATAGATGCCGATGTCGTGCACGCCGCTTTTAAAATACAGCCCGGTATAGCCTGAAGGCACGGAGGAGACCATGGACGCGTCCGCATTTTCCAGGACCAGGTAATGGTCCTCTTCCGGTGAGGGGATGCCTGTTTCCAGGGGATTCGCAAAGATCATCAGGCCGCTCTTGTACCCGTCCTCGCCCACTTCGACCGAGAATTGCCCGGGTTCCCTCAGGGTGAACCTTATCACACCTCCCTCGACGACCGGCTTGATTCCGTACCTTGAAGGCAGGATACGCACCGCACCCGCCAATGGCACCTTCCCTTCGTCGAGGATCCTCACCTCGACTTTTACGCTTCCGGAAAAGGAGAAATTGACCCAGCTGACGCTCCTGCCTCTGAACTTATCCAGCGGGGCCTTGTCCTTCGCCAGCATGTTCATGTAGCCGGCCTGGTATAGCGGGCATGCATTCCGGAAAACCACGGGCTCGATCGATTTTTTACCCTGTATCAGCCTCACCTGGTAGATGCCGGATAATGGGACACCGGGATAGTCCTGGGGATCCTCGTAGGTCACCAATTTGTCGTTCCCTGAAACCGGGATATCCGGAATTTCCTCCGGCGGATACCGGTACTCCTGTTCGCAGCCGGTTGCCAGGGTCAGAAGGAAGGCCGGCAGCAGGAGTTTTTTTATAAATCTGGTGGTTGTCACAGTCATTTATTGCAGGTGATCCGGGTCCGGTTCGGGCCGCCGGTTCAAAGTTATCAAAACCCGTGCAAATTGCCCGGGCAGAGAAAATATCACATCCTGTCTGAAAAAAGAATTAACCGCGAATCAGGAAGGAATGCTTCTCATGAACATGGCCTGCAACCTCCTGTTTCGCGGTTAATTTCAATACCAATTCCAAACTATCTAAATAAGGAACCTAATTTAAACCAGTTAACGTTTGATAAATTTAAGCGTATGACCTTCCGTGCTTATGAAATAAAATCCGGGATGAAGGTCGCAGACATCGATCCGCGTTTCCCTCTCGCTGGAAAAAATGGTCTTCACCACCCTGCCGGTGAGGTTCCTGATGGTCAGGATCTCCGGATGATCATTCGCGCGGGAAAGGATCACATAATCCCTCGCCGGCACGGGATAAACCTTTACTGCATCGGCAACCGGTGCATTCAGTCCCTCCGGTGCTACCCGTACAAAATATACATGATAGGTTACGATTGTGGTGCCGTCTTCCGCCGTGACCACCACGTCGGTAACCCTGTCCGCCGAATCCGCCGACATGATATCCGTCGCCGGGATCACCTCGTAGGTGGCATTTTCATCGGTGGGCGTTGCATCCACGGTCGGGACCTGGTCAAAGTCCGAAGGCAGGTAGACGGTATAGAACTTGTGACCGGCATTGAAAGTATCAATGGCTACTCCCTCGACCTTCAGCTCCTTAAGGGTGGCATCGGTGGATACGACGGGACCGGCCTGGATCATGACGCTCGCATCATCCAGGTACATGACCTCTTCCCCGTCGAAACCTTCCTGGTTGTAGGACCGGAAGAACACGTCCACGGTATCGGTCTTGTAGCAGGGCCAGGACCAGGTAAATTCCTGCCATTCATTCAGGATGGTATTGTCGGTGTGTATCCCCGAACTGCTGGAGAAGGTGTATCCTCCCGGCTTTCCGATGACCCAGGCAAAGAAGTTGGTGCCTTCCGTGTGGTAAGCCCAGACGCTTAAAGTGTAGGTCATCCCGGAATCGACGATCACGTTCATCTCCTGCCCGAAATCGGTGGTGGCCTTGTTACCGGTTATGGTTACTGCGGCCGAATAAGACCCGCCGTGGACAATGCTGGATTCCTGCGCCACGGATATGCCGTCCTTGATGATATCCCAGCCGACGGCCGAGTCGTTCTCCCAGGTTTCAAAACCCGGGTTCTCAAGGAGTTCCACAGCCGGGGGTATTTCTGTAATGGTGGCGTCATCCAGGTACATCACCTCTTCCCCGTCGAATCCCGCCTGGTTGTAGGACCTGAAGAACACATCGACCGTATCCGTGGTAAACGAGGTCCATTGCCAGGTGAACTCCTGCCAGTCATTCACGATGGTATTGTCGGTATGTATCCCGGAACTGCTTGAGAAATTATACGCTCCCGGTTTCCCAACGACCCAGGCAAAAAAGTTGGTTCCCTCGGTATGATAGGCCCATACGGAAAAAATATAGGTTGCCCCGGAGTCCGTAATGAACTGCATCGACTGTCCAAAATCAGTTGTGGCCTTGTTCCCGGTTAAGGTAACTGCTGCAGAAGAAGACCCGCCGTGCACAATGGTTCCTTCCTGTGCTACGGATATGCCATCTTTCTGAATGTCCCAGCCTGTAGGAGATCCGGCATCCCACGTTTCGAAGTCCCCGTTCTCAAGCAGGTTCTGGGCAAAGGATGTACTGCCTGCCGCGAACAAAAACAGAAAGGTGGTCAGTCCCAATACTTTTGCGTAACATTTTTTCATAAAGCTCTAATTTTTAATTGATTATTAAACAGTTATGGCCAAATATAGATATAATTAAAGATTTAAACAAACGTTTGCGCAAATAATTTGTTACAAATTAAAATAATTTATTTTTCAAATCCGTAATGTTCTAATAAATAGGGAATATCTTCATTTTTACTGAAGATCAGAACGCCCTGTCCAGCATTTTCCGACTTGAAGTCTATAAGTTTGCCCAGCAGGTCCCTTGTAACGGGACCGGATCCTCCTGAGGCCCTTGTTTCCTGTATTTCCAGATCAAGTTCTGCGTATTCCAGCATCAGGATCAATTTCGAAAGATTTCCGGCGACGACAGGATTGACATGCGTTTGAGCAGATTCGGCATCCCGGAGGTGCTGCCTGATCCTCCTCCGTGCATCCCGTATACCGGACGGGGATTTCAGGCTGGAATTTGCGATGTTGCCGTAAAACCTCACCGTTTCCTCCAGGCATGAAAACGCCGCGGCGGCAGCATCCCGGGCCGGGCCATACCGCGCCGAGCAGAAAGAGAGAATCAGGGAATCGACGTTGATCCGGGGATCCCATTCCAGCTTTCCCAGTACATAATGGTTGAGTTCATAGGTGTACCAGTCCCCCGGCTCCGCATAGCAGGATATTCCCTGCAAGGGAATCCCGGAGTACCACTCAAGGTCTTTTTGCATATAATGCGGGATCAGGTTCGGGAGGGATTTCCAGGCGTACTTCCGGTAATAGCTGTAGATGCCGATTTCCCCGCTGAAAGTCTTCCTCCATTCCAGGATGGCACCGGCATAGATCCTGTTCTGAGGGGAGGCCGTATCGTAGATCTGTTTTTCAAAATTCTGGCGTATGGGACAGATATCCACCAGTATGTTCGCGTTCATGGGGACGGGCCGGAGCGTGGCTGCAAAGGCGATCGTTTCCAGCCTGAGCGCAGGCCGCCCGGCCTTTATGGCGTTATACACCTCCCCGGCCAGCTTTGCCTGCCGTTCTCCCGGAAGCTCAGCACCGGTTTCCCCTGATGCCCCCCAAACCGCATTATCCGGCGGCCATAGGTCGAACACATCGATCTCCGGTTGGCTGTCCAGGTAAGCCGCGACATTCGCGATGAAATAGTCCACCGCTTCCTTGTCCGAAGTGTTGAAGACCGTATTCATCGAACGCGAGGGACGGCCATCCGCGTCTTTTCCGAACCATTCCGGATGCCTTACGAACAATTCCCCGCCTTCCATTTCAGGATTCAGGAAATTCTGGTAACCGTGCTGGCCCACTTCAAGGGTGATCCCCCGTTTTTCGATCTCCGGCAGGACGGCCAGGTAATCGTCCCAGACCATCCTTCCCCGGTGGTTGAGGTCCATCGGGACCATCAGGGTATTTAACCGGTTCTTCGCCATCCAGTCCACGATCCTGGCCAGCGAGGCCGTATCCAGCGATCTGCCTTCCGCCATATCCAGCTTCCTGCGCCTGAAAGCCGGCGCCCGGGTGATGTTCATGTTCGCAGGTACGGTCAGGCAGGGCATGCGGGGTATGATCCCGGCATTACCCCCGTAAAATCCGAAATCCGGGGCCAGCCAGCGGCAGCCCAGCAGTTCGAGAAAATCGTACACGGCATAGAGGACGGCCGGGTCCGAACCCCCGGAAAGTGTTACGTTCACCGGACCCGATGCCAGCCTGTAGGCTTCGGCCGCCAGGGAGCTGTCCCCTTCCAGGACGATGCACGGTGCCTGCCGCGGCTTCCCCTGAACCACCGGGAATTCGGCCCCGCTCAGGAGCCCGAGGTATTTTTTCAGTTCATCCGCCGCGAATTGCAGGGTGGCCGAAGGCCGGCGGGGGACCACAATGAGGTACCCGGTGCTGTCCCCCGAGGCAAGGGTCAGGGCCTGGCCCGTATCCCCGCAGCCCGCGAGCGGGAGCAGTAAAACAATCGGTAGGAGCTGGCGGGAAAATTTCATTCTTCGACCGGGGCCTTTATGCTTTCCTGGATCCACGTAAGCCGCCAGGCCCCGTCCTGCCTGCCCCCGGCCTCGAAATAGGGCAGGAACAGCAGGGCCGGTTTGCCGGAGACCGTAAGTCGGTATGCCTGTGCATCGGATCCGGCGCCGGTTTTCACCGGTACGAACGCACTTTCGGGGTTCCTTTCCGGCAGGGGATAGACCGTCTCCCTCTCCGCCCCGCCGATCAATCCGCCGGTGGCGTAAACCAGGGGGCCCCTGCTCATGGCAAACCACCTGACCCTGTAATAGTCCAGGTGCCTTTGCCGGGCCCGTGCAAATTCCGGCCTGTACGACAACCTGGTCCTGAAGGGGAAACGGATCTCGATCCCGGTGTGTTTCCCCCAGGCCCGCTCGATCCTGAAAAAATCGCCTGCCTGCGCTTCGCTGCAGTCCACCGCCTTGCCGTCGATGCTCAGGCTGACCGAGTCCGCCCAGTCCGGTATCCTGAAAAACAGGGGGAAGCTCGATCTTTTGCCCAATTGCAGGGTGATCCGGATGTCTCCTCCGAAGGGATAGGAAGTTTCCTGTTTGATCGCAATTTGATTTTCATCCCCCAGGGTAAGCTTCGCTTCGCTCGGGGTGTAAAGGTTGAACGAGATGCCGTTCTCCCGTTTCGAACAGACCAGGGCTGGGATCTCTTCCAGGGCCATGGCCCCGGATGAGGGACAGCAATCGTTGAAGTTGGCGTGGTACCTGGCCCCGTTTACAAAGCTGTGGTAGCACCACCGCATGCCGTCCGGGTACCGGGCACCCAGCAGGGCATTGTAGGCGGTTTTCTCGATTTCCTGGGCGTAACGGGCATTCCCGGTGATCTCAAACAGGGTCCGGTTCAGCTGGACCCAGGCCATGGAACTGCAGGTTTCCGTAAAACCGTAAGGGCTCCAGAATCCCGCTGGATTGAACAATTCGGAAAATTTCCCGATGCCGCCCCAGGGGCCCCCGCAGACCGTAAGGTGATGGGCGGAAATGTCCAGCCATCCGTTCCCGGCAGCCTCCAGGTAGCGCCGATCGCCCGTTGCCCGGTACAGCTTGGCCAGGGCCGTGAGGTTCCAGATCAGCTGGTAGGCTTTGCCGTCCCCGACATTGACCAGGTCCCCCTTTCGCAGGGCAACCCTGACCAGTCCGAGTCCCTCCCCCTCATCCAGCTCCCTGGCGATAAGCCGTGCGAAATTCAGGTAGCGCGGGTCACCCGTGAATTCGTACAATTCCACCACGGGATCCAGCATGACCGTGGCGGAAATCCCGTGGCGGGTACCGTAATCCGTAACCGGGTGCACGCCGTCACCGAAAGTCCGCAGGAAAAGCTCGCCGATGGATCTCGCCGCCTGCGCGTACCGTTCGTCTGGGAAATACCGGTTTACCTCCAGCAGGCCGAGCACCATGTAGCTCAGGTTCCAGACATCCCAGGAACGGTGATGCGAAGCCTCCGGGTTGGTCAGCCTCTGGTCAGCCGAATAGGTCCCAAGGTACCCGTCCTGATCCTGGTAGCTTACCAGCCGGTCGGCCGTCGTGGTCATCAGGGCCTTCAATCCGGGGTCGCCCGTGCGTTCGACGGCCAGCGCCGTCGTATACAGCCATTTCCCGGCATGCTCCCCGTACCAGTCCGTCCTTTCATTGTTCAACCGGGATCCCGGCGAGAAGATGTTGATCAGTTCCCCGTTGTCCCATCCGGGAAGGGCCTTCAGCCTTCCCTCTTCACTCTCCTGCATCGCCCTGCCGAGCACTCCCCCGACGCTGACAGCTGCCGGGTCCGGCAGTTGAACCCGCATCTGCGGCACATCCGGCGCGGTGCCTGCCCGGCCCGGTATCACGGGATACAGGTTGCAGGCCGGTCCCGCGAGCAGGAGAGCCAGTCCTAGGGAAAGCCTTAACCGGGAATTGTTCCTTATCGCATTCATCTGAGCTACAAAATGGTCGGCAGAAACTGCTCGAACGCGATCCCCCGGTCCCTGAATACCAGGGTATCGAGGACGTGATGACTGTAGAGGCCAACCCTGTAACGGTAATCCAGGGTGAAAACGTCCCTGTCCCGGCCACCCCAGCTGTCCCCCCCGGGCACATACGAGCCGCTTCCGGTCCCGATAACCCGATAGGTCGCCCCTTCGGCAGTCTCCACCCGGACCTCTCCGGATGCGGGATCGACCGTAAGCATCACCGCATATTCGTCGCCGACGGAGGCTCCCGAAAAATTCGTTCTCAGGACGTACCTGCCGTCCGTAGCCATGCTTACCACCTGGTCCCGTTCCACATATTTTTCCCGGTATATTGCACTGTCCGTGATGGCGCCGAATGCGTCCGTGCCGTAATCGGTCCCCCTCCTGAGGTAGTTCCCGTGGTATTCGTTGACATACCTGACCATGAAGAGCGTAAAATCCTTGGCCGGGGCGCCTGCATCCCAGTCCGCCGCCACCCTTTTATCGGGATCCGGCACGGTGGGGACCCCGCTGAGAATGGAATCGGCGTCCGTATAGGTGATCCTCAGCGGGATGACATAATGGTTCCCGGCGGAAAGGGTATCCGTGAGGAAATCCTGGCTCAGCTGCACCAGGATAAGCCCGCTGAACGAGCCCGCGGGAATGGTGACCTCATTCGCAGGATCCAGGGTATAGTATGATGCGGGAAGCGCTTTCACGTCATCCCCGAGGCTGTCGCAGAGGCTCTCATCAACTTCATAACCTACCACCCAGTCCCGGTTGTTCTCATACATCCCGCCGATCGTGACCCCGATGTGGAATTTGAGCTCCCTGTCGAGGGAATTGTCGATATCATCGGTGCCCAGCGAAAGGGTCCTCACGGGAAACTGGTAGGGGAAATAGACTGCGTTATAGTCGTAGTCGGGAAATTTATTTTCCTGATTTTCACAGGCCGCCAGGCAGGTTGCCGCCAGCAATAAAATCCACGCGTGTTTCATTTTGATTTTCATTACCATCCTTTATTCTGTGTAAGGTCGTATTTCAGGGTCTCAGCATAGGGGACCGGACCGTAGATCATATAACCGGAATAATTCCTGTTTTCCATGAATTGGACCTCGTACGGGGTTGGACTGTCGAAATCGATGTACATGGCGTGCACGGGAGCCGACATCACGGCGGGGAGGTTCCATCTGCGGATGTCCCAGAACCTCGACCCTTCGAAGCAGAGTTCTATCCTTCTTTCGTTCCGGACCAGCGCGCGGAAATCGTCCTGCGAAGGGGTCATGGAATTCAGCCAGGCATCCGATGCAAGGGCCGGAAGACCCCCCCTTTCCCGGACTGCGCCCAGCACCTGCCTGGCGGTGAACCCGTAGCCCATCGGATCCGCATCGGGTCCCCATGCCTCGTTTGCGGCTTCCGCATAGTTGAGGAAGATCTCGGTGAAGCGGAAATAGGTGATGAAGTGCTCGGCCTGGGTCTCGTTTCCCGGGGTGAGGTTCACCTTGGTATCGAGCATGAATTTCTTTAGGTAGTACCCCGAGCGGGTGGAATTGACGGACCGGTTGATGCCGTCTTCCGGCGAGCCGGCGTCGGTGCTGATCGCCTCCTTGATGGTATTCCCGTTATAGACGATGTACGCGGCAAGCCTCGGGTCCCTTCCCGTATATGGATCTTCGGGGTCATAGCCGCTCGAGGCTTCCGTGATGGGAAGGCCGTCCTGCATGGGAAAGGCATCGACCAGTTCCTGGCTGGGATTGGTCCGGCCCATTCCGAACTGCGACGGCGGGAAATTGTCCCTTTCCAGGGAATTGCTGTTGCTCTTGGCGTTGCACCAGATGATCTCGGGATCCAGGTAATTCTTGTAGAATTCGAGTCCCGTGGAAGAGATGGCGGACAGCATTCCGTTGTCGCGTATGATCTCCCCGGCAGTTACGGCCGCTGTTCCCCAGTCAAGGTAGCCGAAAGCGGGACTCGCGGCAAACAGCGTCACCCTGGATTTAAGCGCCAGGGCCGCCAGCCCGGACATCCTGTTCTGGTACCTTGCCCCGAATGTGCTGTTGTATACGGGATCACCCGATACGTCGGCATAGGTGTTGGGCAGGTACTTCAGGGCCGTATCGACATCGGCCAGGATCTGATCAACGCATTCGGCATAGGAATTCCTGGCAAGGGCATAATCGTCAGTGATCGAGAAAACCCTGGTCACGATCGGGAATCCCAGCAGCTGTCCCCCGTCCGACATGCCGGCGTGGTATTCCAGGATCTGGAACTCCCACCAGGCCCTCAGCCCGTAGGCTTCTCCTTTCAGGCGTTCGAAATGGTTCCGGTTTACCTCCTCACTCTCCCAGGACCATTCGACCCGGTCCATTTTTTCAAGGAAGGAATTGATGTAAACGATCTCGTTGTAGGCCTGTGACCATTTGGACATGGGATAGAAGGAGGAGCTCCATTCACCGGTCGCCATTTTCAGGGCATCGGAATTTTTATCGTTCGTGGCGGCGTTATCTGCGGCAATGGCCTCACCGAAGGAATTGATCGAAGGCATGGCGTTGTATGCATGAAGCAGCAGTCCCTCGAAGAAGGCCGGATCGTTCAGCATTTCTTCCTCCGTCAGCCTGTTGTCCAGGTCCTGCTCGAGAAATTTCTCACATGATACAAGGCTCAGGGTGAGAGCGGCAGCAAACAGGACCCGGTGAATAGTTATTTTCATGACTCGGTCTTTTTTCATTAGAATGATGCATTGATTCCGGCTGCAAAGGTCCGGAACTGGGGATCGGTCCCGATATTCAATTCCCGTTTTTCCCGGATCCCCGAAATGGTGAAAAGGTTCGAAGCCCTCAGGTAAAACTGCAGCCCTGAAACAAAGCTCCGGTCGCTTATCCTTTGAGGCAGGTTTACGGTAAGCTGCACCCTCTGCAGGGTGAACCAGTTATTCTTGTCGATCCAGTAGGTTGAATTCCTGAAATTGTTCGAATTGTTCGTGGAGGAGAGCCTGGGATAGGTAGCGGTCCCGGCAGTTTCAGGGGTCCATCTCCCCAGTACCTGGGTGGAATATTTCCTTTCCCCGTACACCCAGTAATACGGATTGTTAAAAAAACTGCTCTGTCCCGCCTGGCCGGTCCCGATCACGAACAGCTCGAAGATCTTATAACGGAGGTTCAGGTGGACGGCATACTGGATACGCGGGTGACTGTAGCCGATCACATCCACGTCGTTGGTATCGATTATCCCGTCCGAATTAAGGTCTTTATATTTAATGTCGCCCGGCTGCACTTCTCCGAAGGTCTGAACCGCATGATTGTCTATGTCCGCCTGGTCCCTGAACAGTCCTTCCGCTACCCATCCGAACATGGCATCCGTGGGTTTCCCGGTCCGTTTGAGGTAATCATACGCATAGTTCAGTTCGTCGGTCTTCACCACCTTCGGTACGGAATAGACCAGGTTCGAGCCCACCGTAAGTTTCAGGTTGTCCCAGCCGGCATTGTAGTTGAGTCCGAATTCCACTCCCTGTACGAGATGGCTTTCATAATTCTCAAGGGGGAGGACATTACCCAGCAGTTCTGGATAATTGTTGCTGCGGGCAATTATTTCATCGTATGCCAGTCCCCTGAACCAGGTCCCCTCCAGCTGCAATGACCTGTCCAGTATCAGGGCCTCGAAGCCCGCGGATGTTTCCCTGTGCCTGACCCAGTCGAGGTCCGGGTTGGCTATGGTTGAGAAATTGCGCACCCGGTTCTGCACCACCCCGTTGAAATAGTTAAAATTCACCCCCTGGGAATAACTGGTCTGGAAAAGGCTGTACTGGTCTATACCCACATCCGTGTTTAGGAGTCCCCAGTCAAACCTCAGCTTCAGGAAATCGAAAAAGTTCCCCGGCATGAAATCCTCTTCGCTCACGACCCATGCCAGGCCGGCTGCGGGAGACCAGCCGTACCGGTTCGCCACGGGCAGTTTCTGCGAGCCGGCCATCACCAGTCCCCCCTGGACAATATATTTTTTCTTATAGCTGTAGTTTGCCTGCAGCCCGAAATGAAGGTCCTTGATCTGGTGAAGCGTGCTGTTGAGCCTGAGTTGCTGGCGGTAGGCGACTGCGACGGCGTTGATCTCATGATCGGTTTGGAATACCCTGTGGTAGTTGAGGGTTCCGTAAAGTCCCACCCTCCGGTACATATCCGGGTTGATGAGCGATTCAGTGCCCTGTCGCACATCGAGCCCGATCTTGTTGAGCCCGATACTGTCAGTCCCGTCGGTCCCGGCAATGATCACCGGCTCATACACGGCATACGAGTTCAGTTGCTGCGTTTCATAGTAATTCCTCAGATCGAATGTCAGGTATGCCTTCCCGCTGAGTCCCTCTGCCAGTAATCCCAGGTCCAGGTCCAGTCCCGTGTTGATCTGGATGATCCGGTCCATCGTGTTGGTGTAACCTGCCATGGTCATGTCCCCGTAGATGTTGTCCTGGTATATGCTGGTGCCACCCAGGACGTAACGGTCCCTGACCAGGCTGGCGTTTGCCAGCAGGTCTTCATTCGTGACCGGTATCATTACCGGCGCCTGGTTCGGCAGGAACGTCGAGGCATTCTGCCAGAAATCGCCGTTCTTCAGGTTCCTGTTAAATTCGAATATGGCAACGCCGTCGGCCCTCATGCGGATGTATTTGTTTATCTTGTAATCCGCATTCCCCCTCAGGTTTATCCGGTTGTAACGCTCGTTATCCCCGAGGGCCAGCAGGGAGTTCCGGGTATTCCACCCCATGTAGGTATAGTACCTTGCGATGTCGTTCCCGCCGGAGGCTTCTGCGATGAGGTTATAGTAGGACTGCAACTTCCTGAGGTAGTTCGAGTTGAAATACTCCTCGTCAGGGTACAGCACAAAATTGTCCCCGTTCCTGGTAAAAACGATCTCCGCGCTGTCGTATTTGGGCAGTTTCCCGTCGTTGGCCAGCGCCTCGTTGTACAGGCTCATGTAATCGGCTGCACCCAGGTATTCGGGATAGCTGACCGGGTTCATAATGCCCGATTCGAGCCTGACGTTCATCCTCCTTTTATATGCTTCACCCCTCTTTGTGGTCAGCAGGATGACCGGCAGATCGGCCTTGGTGCCGTAAAGCAGGCGTGACACGGGATCCTTCAATACGGTGATCTGCCCGATTTCCTGCAGGTTGAGCGAGGCAACCGGCCTGGGAATGCCGTCCACAACGAGCAGGGCCGAACCCATTCCGTAAACGTCCTGGTTCCCGAACAGGCCGGGTACCCTTCCGCTCATTGCCGAGTATATGTCCTGGTTTGCATCGTAACCGAGGATCTCATCCGGGTTCAGGACGGTCACGGAGCCCGTCAGGTTCCGTTTTTTGATCGTCCCGAAGGGCACATGCACCTCATCCGCGTCGCTCAACTGGTAATCCTGCTTCATCAGGGTGATCTCCGCGGGAATTGCGTCGTTGATGACGTCGACCTCCAGGGAGGCGTACCCCCCGGATTCAATTAACAGGGTGCTTCCGGGGGCTGCTTCGATCGAGAAGGAGCCATCGGATCCCACCCTGGTGATAACGGAACCCTCCCCCCCGTAAACCATGGCATTTGCCACCGGATTCCCGTCCTGGTCAACGATCCTGGATGAAAGGGCAAGGACCTTACTCTCGTTATCCGCTTCCTGAGCCTGTAAGAATCCCCCGGACAGTAAGCCTGACAGGAGAAACAGGATGCAGATGGCAGAAAATTTTCTCATGATGATCACTTGTTTGGTTGAATTTCGTTTACCATCCGGGATTTTGCGGCCATTCCGGATACAGCTGCGTCTGCTGTTTATAGAATGGCATCCAATAATGCTTCTGTTCGAACACCCGGTTGAATACCACAACCCTGTTAAAGAACGTATGACCCTTATCGAAAACCAGGTCATACTGCACCTTGTTTTCAGGGAGGTGTGCAATGTACCATCTCCTCATATCGTTCCACCTTGATCCTTCGAAACAAAGTTCCACGGAACGTTCGTTCCGGATCCTCTGCCTGAATGCCTCCTGGCTTCCGGTAAATTTTGAATTGACATCCGGCATGTTCGACCTGCTCCGGACGATATTCACGGCATCCACCGCTGTGAGGCCGGCACCGGCTGCCATACCGCCGGGACCAAAGGCCTCGTTGACCGCTTCGGCGTACATCAGGTACACGTCGGCCAGGCGCATCAGCGGGGTCGCGTAGGTGAACTGCGACCAGAGGTTATCGTACTGGTTCACTCCTTTCGGCCAGTATTTATGGGTCAGGTAGGAAGTCAGCACCCCGGGGTCCTCCTTATCGACGCCGCCCTGGAAGAGCTCCAGGACCGTCAGGGGACTGTTGCCCGCGTTATCCCCGTCCACATAGATGAACTGCCTGAACCGCGGGTCGCGGTTGCTCCAGGGATCCATGGGGTCGTAACCTGAATTCGGGTCGTCGATGGGCAGCCCGTTGTCCATCTCGAACCGGTCCACGAAATTCTGGACGGGGGTTTCGCAGATCGCGTTCCCCCCGAAGCGTGCCGGCGCATAAAGCCTCCCGAGCCTGTTCAGCATCCTTCCCGAGCCGTACTGATCGGGTATTCTTTCCCAGATCGTTTCCGAGGTCCAGGGTATGGTCCCGTCCGTTTTCGCATACATATCCTGGAACTGTCCGAAGGGGGTCAGCGCATACGCCCCCTGGCCGGCGAGCTGGATGACATCCCAGGCCGCATCTGCTGCCCTCTGCATGTATTCCGGGTCGAATCCGTATGCCCCGCCTCCATCGTGGACCATAAGGGGACTCCCGGCAAAAAGCAGGGCCTTGGCCTTGTAGGCAAGGGCGGCGCCCTTGGTGGCCCGCCCGGTATTGAATCCCGTCCTGCTGGCCCCGACCGCGGTCTGGTCCCAGTCCACCGGCAGCAGCGCAGCCGCTTTGTCCAGGTCCTCCACGATCTTTTCGACCGTGCCCTGGAAGGTCAGGCGCGGAATGTTCAGGTTTTCATCGGCCGTATACACCTTATCCGTATAGGGGATCCCGCCCCAGCGCACGGCGATCTCCCAGTGCAGGTAGGCCCGGAAGAAATAGGCCTGTCCCTCTATCAGGTCTTTCTGCTCCTGGGTCCCCTGCAGCAGGGGAAGCTTTTCCAGGCAGATGTTCGCGATCCGTATCCCTTTCCAGCTGTACGGCCAGATCCCGGAGGGGGTGCCCTGGGGACCGAAAGTGCCGTTGTCGTTCTCTTCCCAGTAGTTCGACTGCCAGTAGCTGTAAAGCACATCCCAGTAATTCCCCTCGGCGAATTTCCGGGCCGAAGCCCAGCTCTGCCAGGCTATGGAGAGGTCCCCGTTCTCGCTGCCGGTCGTCAGGGCATGATTGTTCACGTCCACCACGCAGCCGTAAAGCACGTCTTCGAATCCCTGAAAAGCTTCATAGGTGCTGAAAACATCCTTTTCGGTGACGTCCGCATTCGGCGTCTTGTCCAGGTATTCGTCGCAGGACCAGAAGGCGGCGGCGATAACCAGCAAAATTCCCGTCAATCTCGCAATTCTTTTCATATCATCGAGTTTCTTAGAATGTTATACTTAAACCCAGGCCATACCTCCTCAACAGCGGGTACTCGAACTGGCTGTTCACATCCATCGGCCGGTCCCTGTCCTCTAGCAGCTTGTTCCAGATCAGGACATTGCTTACCGTGCAGTAGATCCTCAGCTCATCCACTCCCGTGGATTTCAGCACGTTGCCTGAAAACGTATAGGATACCTGTGCATTCTGCAGCTTGAAATAGGAATAATCCCATACGTAATACTCTCCCTTGGGAGAGAAATAATTGTATCGGACGTGGGGATACAGGTCCCCCGAGGTCCTTCCCAGTTCGGTGGCCCATGACCCGTCCAGCTGGAACGGGTAGGCGATGTCGTAATTCTGAACGAATTCGTTGTACCAGTTATAGGTGCCGCTGACGTCGAACACCCCGTAGAACTGGGCCTGGACCCCGAATCCCCTGTAGTCGTAACCCAGGGTTATCCCGTAGGAATACTTGGGGGTGTAGGTGTACCCGTACGGCACCACATCGTTCTCATTGATCACGCCGTCGGCGTTGTAATCCACCAGGCGGTAATCGCCGGGCAGGTAAAAGGTATTGTCATCCAGTCCCACACCCGTGTACATCTCGTCCCAGGATTGTATGATTCCCGAAGAGATCTGGGTCCGGGTCTGCCCGATCGGGTATCCGGCCTGCTTCTGGTAATCCGGCTTCAGCTGCGGGTCATCCTGGAAGATCACATCGCTGTTCGTAAAGGCCAGGTTGTATTTCGCCCAGAACCGTGAGGAGGACCATGCCTTGGACAGGTTCAGCTCAAGTTCCCAGCCGTTCGATTTCAGCTCTCCCAGGTTTGCCGAGGGAGGCTCCGCGCCGAAGATGACGTTGTTCGCCCGGTCGCTGGCCGTGATGAACATGTCCGTCCGATGCTCCCAGTAATAATCGAACGAAAGGGATACCAGGTTCTTGAAGATCCCCGCTTCGAGTCCCACGTCCTGTTTCGTCGCAATCTCCCAGTGCACGTTCGGGTTGGCCACCGTTCCTTCGAAATAGAACGGGAAGCCAGGCTGGGTGACCGGCGAGCCGAAAGGCCTGGTCTGGTTGGTCTTGTCCCAGCTGCTGACGTACTGCCACCGGGCGATGTTGGCATCGTTCCCGGTGGTGCCCCAGGAATACCTCAGCTTGAAGGTGTTCACAAAAGGAAGGGCGGACTGGAAGAACTTTTCGTTGGAAAGCATCCATCCCCCGGCGAACGACGGGAAG
Organism: uncultured Bacteroides sp.; assembly: GCA_964431315.1. Taxonomy (GTDB): domain Bacteria; phylum Bacteroidota; class Bacteroidia; order Bacteroidales; family SM23-62; genus SM23-62. The sequence continues at coordinate 19,823 of CAYSJH010000073.1, forward strand.
AAGCCGAAACGGTATTCCCGGTCGAATTTCTCGGATCCGTTATAGGCCCCGTTGAATTCAAAGAAATACTTTCCCCTGTAATTATAGGTCGTCCTTCCCACCCATCCTTCCCGGTAGCTGGGAAAGCTGGAGCCCCTGGCAAACTGATCCCGGTTGAAGAGGAAGAGTCCAGTTACCGCGTGGTCCTTGAAATTCCTTGAATAATTCAGTGAAACCTCGTAATAGAAATGCCGGGATACATTCCTGGTATTGTCGTTGTCCACGTGCTCGGCGCCCACCTGGATGGGCTGGCTGACGTAGTTGTACCCGTGTGAAGGGGTGCTCGGATACTTGTAGATCACTGCGTTGGCCGAATCCGCGGCGTTCCGGGCATCGAGAATAGAGGGACTGACGTACTTCCTCACCATGCCTTCGTCCACGATGTTCGGCCCGGTGGTAAAGGTGAAATTATCGAAGGATGTCTTGACGTTGACCGAGAGTCCCTGCGTGATGGCATCCAGTTTCTGGTTCAGGATGAAGTCCGTGTTGATCTCGGAGCGGTTGTTCCGGTCCAGTCCCAGGAAATTCCCTGTGTACACCGTGTTGGTGAATGTCGTAAACTGGTCCGAGTGGCCGTAGATCCCGTCCGGATACTGGATCGGAAACATGTCCGGCGGGTTGTCGTAGAACCCCTTCCAGAGCTGGCTCCGGTCGTTCACCCCGGGGGTCTTTTTCGCACCGTAGATCCCGGTGAGGTTCATGCTGAACTTGGTCGAGCGCGTAATATCGAAATCAAAATTGCTCCTGAAATTGAAGCGGTCGTACCCGAAAGAAGGATCATATCCCTGGCCCCTGTCCGAGAGGTTCATGATGTCCCCCTGCCTGAGGTAGCCGAGCGACAGGAAATACTTGACGAAATCCGTGCCTCCGCGAACGCCGAGGTTGTACCGCTGATCCCAGGCATAATCTCTGCTCATCGCATTCCTCCAGTCCACATCCGGATAAAGCTCCGGGTACTCCTGGGTTTTATAGTATTGGAGGACCTGCCAGGGCACGTATGCGCTCCAGGAGCTTTCGTCCGCCGCGAGCCCGTACTCGATGGCCATATCCTTCAGGAAGTTCACATCGTAGGAATTCAGGTTGTGCGGCAGTTTCGAAAGCGTGCCCGCCGTGACCACGCTTTCGAAGGTCAGGACGGGCTTGCCGACCTTACCCCGCTTGGTGGTGATCAGGATCACGCCGTCCGCCCCCCTTACGCCGAATACCGCTGTCGCGGAAGCGTCCTTCAGCACGGAGATGTTGTCTATTTCATTCGGGTCCACATCCATCAGCGAGCGTTCCACCCCGTCAACCAGGACCAGGGGTTCGCCCCCGTTCCAGGTTGTCTGTCCCCTGAT